>NZ_JBEZWO010000008.1:16085-158098 GCF_040637515.1 Streptomyces sp. NPDC029041
CCCCGACGCCCACCCTTTCTTTTACGGGCTTTTATTCACGGCCACACACCCGGGATACATCATCACGCTGTTACCCAGGGGTGTGGGCGTGCTGTTTCACGTGAAACAGCACGCCCACACCTCACTGCGCTAACCGATTCCGCGCCATCCCTCGGGGGCTACCCCACCCGGTACAGGAGCACCCTCGTCGTACGGCTGACGCGTGAACACGAACGAGCCGAGGTCCAGGTGACTCACGGACCCGTCCGGCCGCCGTACGGCCTGCAGAAGCTCGCCGGCGTAGTAGCCCTCGAGCCCCGTCCATGTGCCGTCACCGTTCGCACGGAACCGAGAGCGACGGCCCCCGCCGGTCAACGGCCCCAGCGACACGAGCCCCTCGGACGTCAGACGCAGAGCGAAGGCATGCGTACCCCAGTACCACTGCCCCGTCAGCTCCAGCAGCGACTGATCGACATCACGGAGCGGCTTCCACGGTGCCGGGATACGCGGCTCCGCCTCGGCGACGATACGGACCAGATCGGCGGCAACAGGGAACAGCAGTGGCCCTGACGTGGCATTGGCCAGGGCGATGGCTGCCACATCGTCCTCGACGCTGATCATGAGGCAGGCGAGGAAGCCGGGCAGCGACCCGGTGTGGCCGACGAGGGACCGCCCGTTCCGTTGCCGGATCTCCATGCCCAGGCAGTAGGCGTAACCGCTCGCCACATCCGCCGCCTCGTGGGGCGCTGCCGGCGTCCGCATCTCCCTCAAGGAAGCGGCGCTCAGCACCCGCTCGTCGCCGTTGAGCAGGAAGGCCGCGAACCGAGCCATATCACCACTCGTCGCCCAGAGTTGACCGGCCGGCGCCATGAGCCCCAGATCCTCGAGGGGCTCGGGAAGCATCACGTCCGCCCAGGGATGCACGGCCCAGCCACCCGCGTGAGGCGCCTGCGGCCGCACACTGGTGCGCCGCAGACCCAGAGGGTCGAGCACTTCACGACGAAGGACGTCCTCCCAGGAAGCCCCGCGGAGCTTCTCCACGAGCGCGCCGAGCACGGCGTAGCCCGGGTTCGAGTAGTGGAACCGGCGGCCTGGCGGAGTCAGCAGGGGCCGTTCGCCCAGCACGTCGGCCAGTTCGGGCCGCAGGGATCCGGGGCTCCGCTCCCACCACGGGCCCGGGGTCTCGGCCGCCAGTCCCCCTGAGTGCGCGAGGAGTTCGGCGACGGTCGCCTCCCCCACGCCGGTGCCCGGCAGATGCTTCTCGAGCGGATCACCCAGGTCCAGAGCGCCCTCGTCGCGCAGCCGTAGTACGAGAACCGCCGTGAAGGTCTTGGTGATCGAACCGATCCGGTACTGCACGTTCTCGTCCGGCGCGTGGCCCTCCACCGAGGTCCGTGCGCCCGTCCACACCGTCGCACCGTCGCGCACGACGGCCGCGACGAGCGAGGGCGCCCGCCCCTCTGCCTGCGCGACGGCGATCCGGTGCAACAAGGCACGACGGGTGGCGGGGAGCAACTCTTCCTGAGATGTCGTCATGGGCCCAGTCCACCCGGTCGGCCAGTCCCGCGTCGAGCACATTCGGGCCGGCCTGTGAGGCCTGTCGGCTCAGGTCTGGGCCATGTCCACGAACCGTGAGTAGTGCCCCTGGAAGGCGACCGTGATCGTCGCCGTGGGACCGTTTCGGTGCTTGCCCACGATGATGTCCGCCTCGCCCGCCCGCGGTGACTCCTTCTCATAGGCGTCCTCGCGGTGGAGAAGGATCACCATGTCGGCGTCCTGCTCGATGGAGCCCGACTCACGCAGGTCGGACACCATCGGCTTCTTGTCCGTGCGCTGTTCGGGACCACGGTTGAGCTGGGAGAGCGCGATCACCGGAACCTCCAGCTCCTTGGCCAGGAGCTTGAGGTTCCGGGACATGTCCGAGACCTCCTGCTGACGGCTCTCGGAGCGCTTGGAGCCTCCGGCCTGCATCAGTTGCAGATAGTCGATGATCACGAGCCTGATGTCGTTGCGCTGCTTCAGCCGACGGCACTTGGCACGAATCTCCATCATCGACAGGTTCGGCGAGTCGTCGATGTAGAGCGGTGCGGACGACACCTCGGGCATCCGACGCGCCAGACGCGTCCAGTCGTCGTCCGTCATGGTGCCGGACCGCATGTGGTGAAGGGCGACGCGGGCCTCCGCGGACAGCAGTCGCATCGCGATCTCGTTGCGCCCCATCTCCAGGGAGAAGATGACGCTCGGCAGGTTGTGCTTGATCGACGCGGCCCGGGCGAAGTCCAGGGCCAGCGTCGACTTGCCCATGGCGGGACGGGCAGCGATGACGATCATCTGTCCCGGGTGCAGGCCGTTGGTGAGCGAGTCGAAGTCCGTGAACCCGGTCGGCACACCGGTCATCTCGCCGCTGCGCGAGCCGATCGCCTCGATCTCGTCGAGCGCGCCCTCCATGATGTCGCCGAGCGGGAGGTAGTCCTCACTGGTGCGCTGCTCGGTGACCGCGTACACCTCCGCCTGGGCGCGGTTGACGATCTCGTCGACATCGTCGTCGGCCGCGTATCCCATCTGCGTGATGCGCGTACCGGCCTCGACCAGGCGGCGCAGGACGGCCCGCTCATGAACGATCTCCGCGTAGTACGCCGCGTTGGCCGCCGTGGGCACCGTCTGGACGAGGGTGTGCAGATACGAGGCGCCGCCGACCTTGTTGATCTCGCCCCGCTTGGTCAGCTCGGCGGCGATCGTAATGGGGTCGGCCGGCTCGCCCTTGGCATAGACATCGAGGACGGCCTGATAGATCGTCTCGTGGGCCGGCTTGTAGAAGTCGTGGCCCTTGAGGATCTCGACGACGTCGGCGATGGCGTCCTTGGACAGGAGCATGCCGCCGAGGACGGACTGCTCGGCGTCGATGTCCTGCGGCGGTACCCGTTCGAACGACGGGGACGATCCACCGTCCCACGCGCCGTTGTCCCTGCCACGCTCGTGCTGCTCGTCGCGGCCCCGGCCTCCGTCACCACGTCGGCGGGAAGCGGGCAGACGATCACTGGGACCACTGTCGGCCCACGGGTCGTCCAAGGGCTCGGAAATGCTCACCGAGCGACCTCCTCCCGTCCGCCGAAGCAGACCTAGCCGTGCCCCTCTTTTCTACGGCACGGCACTGACAAATAAGAGGCCCAACTCCGGTTGGCTCGCGCCGGTTTTGTGGCGTTTGGGAAACCGGCGGACGGAGCGGGCGCCGGACTACCGTAGGCCCGTCGGCACCGTCAGCCAATCTGGTTATCCACAGGCCATGTGGACGACGGCCCAGATGCTGTGGAGAACCCCGCGAAACCTGTGCACGACCCGGTGGACAGGCCTGTGAACAAGCCGAGCCCCTCCGGCAGAAAAGCTCCCTGACCTGCCCCTTTGCCGTCCACGGGCTGTGCAGAAGAAAAAGTTTCCCAACCGGCGCAAGATCACCTCGAACAGTGCACAGCAGTGCGCACACCGAGACGAAGGGTAAGGGCCTCAGGTCCTTTGCATCTCTTACCTGTGGACGATTAGATTAGTGCACATGACACAGGCCCCCGCGCGCCACTCCTCCGGCCGGAGACAGCACGATCGAGAGATCATCACGCTGGCCTTGCCTGCCTTCGGTGCCCTCGTCGCCGAGCCCCTCTTCCTCATGGCCGACACCGCCATCGTGGGGCACCTGGGCACGGCCCAACTCGCCGGTCTGGGCATCGCCTCAGCCCTGCTGATGACTGCCGTCAGCGTCTTCGTCTTCCTGGCCTACGCCACAACGGCCGCGGTGGCCCGTCGTGTCGGCGCGGGCGACCTCCGAGCAGCCATCCGGCAGGGCATGGACGGTATCTGGCTGGCCCTGCTCCTCGGCGCTGCCGTCGTCGCCGCCGCTCTGCCGACGGCACCCCACCTCGTGGACCTTTTCGGCGCCTCGGACGCGGCAACTCCTTACGCGATCACCTATCTGCGCATCTCCGTACTCGGCATACCGGCCATGCTCATCGTCCTGGCCGCGACGGGTGTCCTGCGCGGACTGCAGGACACCAGAACCCCTCTCTATGTCGCCATCGCGGGCTTCGTCGCCAACGGCGCCCTCAATGTCGGGCTCGTCTACGGTGCCGATCTGGGCATCGCCGGTTCCGCGTGGGGCACCGTCATCGCCCAGTGCGGCATGGCCGCCGTCTACCTCATGGTGGTTCTGCGAGGGGCACGCAAGCACGGGGCCTCGCTGCGCCCGGATGCCGCCGGGATCAGGGCCTCCGCACAAGCCGGTGTCCCCCTGCTGGTGCGTACTCTCTCACTGCGGGCGGTCCTGATGATCGCCACGGCGGTCGCAGCCCGTCTGGGAGATGCCGACATCGCTGCCCACCAGATCATCCTCTCCCTGTGGAATCTGCTGGCCTTCGCCCTCGACGCCATCGCCATCGCGGGTCAGGCCATCATCGGTCGCTACCTCGGTGCCGGTGACTCCCGGGGCGCCCGGGAGGCGTGCCGCCGCATGGTGGAGTGGGGTATCGCCGTCGGCGTCGTCCTCGGCGTCGTGGTGGTTCTCGCCCGGCCGGCCTTCCTGCCCTTGTTCACCGGCGACCCGGCCGTCACGGATGTGGCGCTGCCCGCCCTGATCATCGTCGCTCTCTCCCAGCCGATCTCCGGCATCGTCTTCGTCCTCGACGGCGTACTGATGGGCGCCGGCGACGGCCCTTACCTCGCCTGGGCGATGCTGCTCACCCTGGTGGTGTTCACGCCGGCCGCTCTGCTGGTCCCGGTACTGGGCGGTGGGCTCACCGCCCTCTGGGCCACGATGACGCTGATGATGACCGTACGGATGCTGACCCTCTGGCTTCGCACCCGCTCGGGCCGCTGGATCGTGACGGGCGCGACCCGCTGACCGTTTCACGTGAAACGGCATGTGTTTCACGTGAAACAGGGAGTGCTCCACAGAACGCGATGTTTCACGTGAAACAGGCGCCCACCCGGCAGGTCGGCGCACAGAGGACACGAATGGGGCCGCACCCCTGAGGGTGCGGCCCCATCGCTTACTACTTCAGAGCGGCACTCAGGCCGCGACAACCTCGATGTTGACCTTGGCGGCAACCTCGGGGTGCAGACGCACGGACGTCTCGTGAGCGCCCAGCGTCTTGATCGGCGAGCCGAGCTCGATGCGGCGCTTGTCGACCTCGGGGCCACCGGAAGCCTTGATCGCGGAAGCGATGTCGGCCGGGGTGACGGAACCGAAGAGACGACCGGCGTCGCCGGAGCGCACGGCCAGACGGACCTTGACGCCCTCGAGCTGGGCCTTCACAGCGTTGGCCTGCTCGATGGTCTGGATCTCGTGGATCTTGCGAGCACGACGGATCTGCTCGACGTCCTTCTCGCCGCCCTTGGTCCAGCGGATGGCGAACTTCCGCGGGATCAGGTAGTTGCGAGCGTAACCGTCCTTGACGTCGACGACGTCGCCCGCAGCACCGAGGCCGGAGACCTCGTGGGTGAGGATGATCTTCATGAGTCGGTCACCCTTCCCTTATCGCGCGGTGGAGGTGTAGGGCAGCAGCGCCATCTCACGGCTGTTCTTCACGGCCGTGGCGACGTCACGCTGGTGCTGCGTGCAGTTGCCGGTCACGCGGCGGGCACGGATCTTGCCGCGGTCGGAAATGAACTTCCGCAGCATGTTCGTGTCCTTGTAGTCCACGTACGTGACCTTGTCCTTGCAGAATGCGCAGACCTTCTTCTTCGGCTTGCGCACAGGCGGCTTAGCCATGGTGTTTCTCCTGTGTGATCAAGAAGTGTGAGTGCGAACCCGCCCCTAGAAGGGGGGCTCATCCGAGTAGCCGCCGCCGCTGCCGCCGCCGGAGTTTCCACCCCAGCCGCCGCCACCGCCCTGGTTGCCACCGGCGGGAGCGCCGGTCGCCCACGGGTCGTCGGCGGGAGCGCCGCCACCCTGCTGGCCGCCACCGGGGCCGCCGCCCCAGCCGCCGCCACCCTGGGCGCCGCCACCGCCGCCGTAGCCACCCTGGCCACCCTGTCCACCACGGCCGGTGGTCTTGGTGACCTTGGCCGTGGCGTTGCGCAGGCTGGCGCCGACTTCCTCGACGTCCAGCTCGTAGACCGTGCGCTTGACACCCTCACGGTCCTCGTAGGACCGCTGCTTCAGCCGGCCCTGCACGATGACGCGCATGCCTCGCTGGAGCGACTCGGCGACGTTCTCCGCCGCCTGTCGCCAGACCGAGCAGGTCAGGAACAGGCTCTCGCCGTCCTTCCACTCGTTCGTCTGGCGGTCGAAGGTGCGGGGGGTGGACGCGACACGGAACTTCGCGACCGCCGCACCGGAGGGGGTGAAGCGCAGCTCGGGGTCGTCGACAAGATTGCCGACGACCGTGATGACGGTCTCGCCTGCCATGGGGGAACCTCTCGGCGGGTTTGCTCTGGCTGCTTGCTACTCGAATCCCGGAATCAGCTGAGCTGGGAAGCTCAGTGGGTCTCGGGACGGAGGACCTTGGTCCGGAGGACCGACTCGTTCAGGTTCATCTGGCGGTCGAGCTCCTTGACGACCGCAGGCTCGGCCTGCAGGTCGATGACCGAGTAGATGCCCTCGGGCTTCTTCTTGATCTCGTACGCGAGACGACGACGGCCCCAGGTGTCGACCTTCTCGACCTTTCCGCCGCCGTCACGGACGACAGAGAGGAAGTTCTCGATCAGCGGAGAGACAGCGCGCTCCTCGACCTCGGGGTCGAGGATGACCATCACCTCGTAGTGACGCATGTGGAACCCACCTCCTTTGGACTCAGCGGCCACGGTCGTTCCGTGGCAGGAGGGTTGTGATGCGTAGGCAACGGTATCGGCCACCACTGACAATCGGGGTTCTGAGGAGAAGCCCCTGCCATGACGTGGGCAGACACCGGTGCGGACGCTACAGAGTACCCGCACAGCGGCTTGCGGTTGAAATCCGGCCGCCAGGGCAGCCAATCTGTACACATCGGGTGTGTATGGCGCTACGGTGCGCCGACTTTCGCAGGAGGTGCCCTATGGCACAGGCATTGCGACCCAACACCGGCGGCGGCCTCTTCGCCACGGACGGCAAGCCCCACCCCCTCCAGGACGCCCTGCTGGCGGTGACCCTGGTGCTGGGCCTCTTGTCGTTCCTCACGGCGATCATCGACGAAGACCTGCATGTACTCAGCTCCTGGGCCGGCCTGGTGGGCATCCTCACGGGTGCGTACGGCCAGTGGATCTCGGAGACGACCCGGGAGCGCTTCGGTCTCATCCTCGGCCTGGGCGCTTCGGGCGTCGGGTTCTTCCTGGGCATGGGGCACGGCGGCCTCATCGGCTGACGCCCGGACACCTCCCCATCCGAAGACCGGTCTCACGCCCCGGTCGGCCTCGGGCCGGGGCGCGGGACCCGTACGCCCAACCGGCGCGCTCCCAAGGCGCAGTAGGCTTCGCGCGAGAGCCGGAGCCCCTGTACCCATGGGGACACACCAGCCCGAGGAGCGCCCATAAATGAGCCTGACCCTGAGGACCATCAGTCGCGAGCAGCATCTGGCCTACATCCAGAGCCTGCCGTCGGCGAGCCACATGCAGGTCCCGGCCTGGGCTGACGTCAAGGCGGAGTGGCGCTCCGAGAACCTCGGCTGGTTCGACGACCGCACGGGCGAGATGGTCGGTGCCGGTCTGGTCCTCTACCGGCAGCTGCCCAAGATCAAGCGCTACCTCGCCTACCTGCCCGAGGGCCCGGTCATCAACTGGTTCGCGCCGAATCTGCAGGAATGGCTCGAACCGATGCTGGCGCACCTGAAGCAGCAGGGCGCGTTCTCCGTGAAGATGGGCCCGCCGGTGATCATCCGGCGCTGGGAGGCCCCCTCGATCAAGCAGGGCATCCAGAATCCGGACGTCAAGCGCCTGCGTGACATCGAGGCCGACCACATCGAGCCGCGCGCCTTCGAGGTGGCCGACAAGCTGCGCCGCATGGGCTGGCAGCAGGGTGAGGACGGCGGCGCCGGCTTCGGTGACGTCCAGCCGCGTTACGTGTACCAGGTGCCGCTGGCGAACCGTTCCCTGGAAGAGGTCCACAAGAACTTCAACCAGCTGTGGCGCCGCAACATCAAGAAGGCCGAGAAGGCCGGCGTCGAGGTCGTCCAGGGCGGCTACCAGGACCTCGAGGAGTGGCAGCGGCTGTACGAGATCACCGCCGTGCGCGACCACTTCCGCCCGCGCCCCTTGTCGTACTTCCAGCGCATGTGGACGGCCCTCAACACCGAGGACCCCAACCGCATGCGGCTGTACTTCGCCCGCCACAACGGCGTGAACCTGTCCGCCGCGACGATGCTGATCGTCGGCGGGCACGTCTGGTACTCCTACGGCGCCTCCGACAACATCGGCCGCGAGGTGCGGCCCTCGAACGCGATGCAGTGGCGGATGCTGCGCGACGCCTACGCGCTCGGCGCCACCGTCTACGACCTGCGCGGCATCTCCGACTCGCTGGACGAGACCGACCACCTCTTCGGTCTGATCCAGTTCAAGGTGGGTACCGGCGGCCAGGCGGCCGAATACCTCGGCGAGTGGGACTTCCCGCTGAACAAGCTGCTGCACAAGGCGCTCGACATCTACATGTCGCGTCGCTGATGTCCCGTTCAGTGCTTCCATACCTCTGACACACGGAAACCGCCGATACACGGCACCACGAGAAAGGTTCCAGGTCCGGCCATGGCGCTCACGCTCTACGTCGACACCGCGCGCTGGCGTGCGCACCACAAGCACGTGCAGGAGCAGTTCCCGGGTCTCGTACCGGTCTGCAAGGGCAACGGCTACGGCTTCGGGCACGAGCGGCTGGCGGAGGAGGCCACGCGGCTGGGTTCGGACGTCCTGGCCGTCGGCACCACGTACGAGGCCGCCCGCATCAAGGACTGGTTCGGTGGGGACCTGCTGGTGCTGACGCCGTACCGGCGGGGCGAGGAGCCGGTGCCGCTGCCGGACCGGGTCATCCGCTCCGTCTCCTCGATAGACGGTGTGTACGGCCTGGTCGGCGCCCGTGTGGTGATCGAGGTGATGTCCTCGATGAAGCGGCACGGCATCAGCGAGCAGGACTTGGCGCAGCTGCACGCCGCCATCGAGAACGTCCGCCTGGAGGGCTTCGCCATCCACCTCCCGCTGGACCGCACCGACGGCTCGGACGCCGTCGAGGAGGTCATCGGCTGGATGGACCGGCTGCGTGCCGCCCGGCTGCCCCTGCACACCATGTTCGTCAGTCACCTCAAGGCCGAGGACCTCGCCCGGCTCCAGCAGCAGTTCCCGCAGACCCGCTTCCGGGCCCGCATCGGCACGCGGCTGTGGCTGGGGGACCACGACGCCACCGAGTACCGCGGCGCGGTCCTGGACGTCACACGCGTCGCCAAGGGCGACCGCTTCGGCTACCGGCAGCAGAAGGCGGCCTCCGACGGCTTCCTGGTGGTCGTGGCGGGCGGTACGTCGCACGGAGTGGGTCTGGAGGCCCCCAAGGCCCTGCACGGCGTCATGCCACGCGCCAAGGGGGTTGCCCGCGCCGGCCTCGCGACGGTGAACCGGAACCTTTCTCCGTTCGTCTGGGGCGGCAAGCAGCGCTGGTTCGCGGAGCCGCCGCACATGCAGGTGTCGATCCTGTTCGTCCCGGCGGACGCGCCCGAGCCGAAGGTCGGCGAGGAGCTGGTGGCCCATCTGCGGCACACCACCACGCAGTTCGACCGGATCGTCGACCGCTGACCCCACCCGGCGCACCGTCCCGCGTAAGACAGCAAGAAGGCCGTACACGGCTTCCCGTGTACGGCCTTCGGCGTTTCCGGCCACGGCGTCTCGCGCCGTTCGCTCAGAGCGAACCGCCCGTTGCGCCAGGCCTTCCCCACTCGACCGGTGTCCCGCCGTCGAACTGGGCGGTCTCGTGCTGCCGTGCGCGGGCCGCTGGACCGAGGACGAAAACGTCCCCGGCGCCGTCGAGCACTCCGCCCGAGGGATCGTCGTCACCGGACCGGCGCACAGGATCCCGCTCCGGCAGGAAGATGTCGCGCACGACCATCACGCAGAGGTACAGCGTCCCCAGCAGATGCAGGCCGATGGCCCAGTGATAGCCGTCAGTGGGCAGACCCTTGTGGGCCTCTCCGCTGGTCGTGTACGCGAGGTACAGCCAGATCCCCAGGAAGTACGCCACCTCACAGGCCTGCCAGATCAGGTAGTCCCGCCACTTCGGACGGGCGAGAGCGGCCAGCGGGACCAGCCACAGGACGTACTGCGGCGAGTAGACCTTGTTGGTGAGAATGAACGCCGCGACGATCAGGAAGGCGAGCTGAGCGAACCGCGGGCGGCGCGGGGCGGTCAGCGCGAGGGCCGCGACGGCCGCACAGCACAGCAGCATCAGCAGCGTCGCCAGTGTGTTGACGGTCTCCGTGCTGAGCGGGTCGTCAGAGTTCTGGGCCATGATCAGCCAGAAGGAACCGAAGTCGACGCCCCTCTCCTGGCTGAACGTGTAGAACTTCGACCAGCCCTCGAACGCGAAGAGCATCACCGGTCCGTTCACGACGACCCAGGCGACGATCGCGCCGCCCAGAGCCGTCCCGAACTCGCGCCATCTGCCCGCGCGCCAGCACAGCACCATCAGCGGCCCGAGGAGCAGGAAGGGATAGAGCTTGGCGGCCGTGGCAAGCCCCAGCAGGACGCCGAAGGCGAGGGAGCGTCCCCGTGACCACATCAGCATCGCCGCGGCCGTCAGGGCGACCGCGAGGAGGTCCCAGTTGATGGTCGCCGTCAGCGCGGCGGCAGGCGCCAGGGCGACGAGCAGGCCGTCCCAGGGACGCCGGGCGTGGGTGCGGGTCACGCAGACGGCGATGACGGCCGCGCACACCATGAGCATTCCGGCGTTGACCATCCAGTACCACTGCTCCTGGTCCTGGATGGCGCCACTGCCGGGCGTGAGCCAGGAGGCGACCTCCATGAAGACGCCGGTGAGCACCGGGTACTCCAGGTACTGCATGTCGCCGGGGAGCCGGTCGAAGTACGGCACGAGCCCGTCGGCGAAACCGCGCCCCTGATACAGGTGCGGGATGTCCGAGTAGCACGCGTGCGTGTACTGGGAGCTGGCGCCGAAGAACCAGGCGCCGTTGTAGCAGGGCGCCTTCTGGACCAGGCCGAGGGCGAACATACCGATCGCCACCAGCGCGATCACCCGCACGGGCGCCCACCAGGACGTCCCGAGCAGGGCACGCCGCCCGAGCGGGCCGCCGATCAGCTCGCTGCCGGCCGCGGCGACCTCGTCCTCCTTGGTCGGCCGCACCGGCTCCCGCTCATGGACGCTCGCTTGCGTCGATTCTGCACTGGGCATGCCGCACATCCTGCCGTACGCGTCCAGGAATACGCCGAGGGCCGCCGCCCCTCACGGGGGCGGCGGCCCTCGTTTCACGTGAAACACCCTCGCGTTTCACGTGAAACACCCTCGCGTTTCACGTGAAACACCCAAGCCGGGCAGTCAGCCGGCTATCCCTCGGGGCCTCCGAAGATGCCGCCGTTGCCGTTGCCTCTGCTGTTGCCGCCATCCAGGTTCGTGTCCGTTGGGGTGGGCTCGGGGGAGACCCCTCCGTCTGTGCCTCCATTGTCCGTGCCGCCGTTCTGCGCGCCACCGTCTTCCTCACACCCGAAGAACCCGCAGGTGTCGCTCGGTGACGGGGACGGAGACGAGCTCTCGGTCGGCGTGGGGCTCGGCGACTCGGTCACGGTCTCGCTGGGCTCCACGCTGGGCGTCGGAGTCGGCGTCGGAGCGCCCGCCTCGTCCTGGATCTTGCCGATCTCGTCAGCCTCCGGGAAGCCGAGGTCGGGCTCGCCCTTCAGCGCGGCCTTCATGTACTCGGTCCACACCAGCGTGGGGACGTCACCACCGTGGATGGACTTCTCACCCGCCGTGCCGTTCATGGAGAGCAGCCTGGCGCTCTTGGGGTCCTCACGGAACATCGCGACGGAGGTCGACAGCTGCTGGGTGTAGCCGACGAACCAGGCCGACTTGTTCTCGTCGGTGGTACCTGTCTTGCCGGCCGCCGTGCGGCCCAGGGAGAGCGCGTTCTTACCCGTACCGTTCTGGATGACGTTCTCCAGAACGTTCGTGACGTTGTGGGCCACCTGCTCGGACATCGCCCGCGTGATCCTTGGAGGTTTGAAGCCGTCCACCTCCTGACCGTTGAACTTGACGCTGGTCACCGAGTACGGGGCGGCCTGCTTGCCCGCTGCGGCGAAGGTCGCGTAGGCGTCGGCCATGCGGATCGCGCTGGGCGTCGACGTACCGAGCGCGAATGAGGCGTTGAGGTCGGCGAAGCTGCTGTTCAGGATGCCGGACTTCTCGGCCAGCTCGGCCACGTTCTTCATCCCCACGTCCATGCCGAGTTGCACGAACGGCGTGTTGACGGACTGCTCCATCGCCTTGCGCAAGGAGATGTAGCCCCAGGGGTAGTCGCTCTCGTTCTCCTGGAAGAACGGAGTGTTGTCCTTCTTCAGGACGTAGCTTCCGTCGTTGTTCTTGACCTTGAGGTGGTCGTTGCCGTTGTACTTGCTCAACGGCGAGAGCGGGCCGTTGCTCCGGTACGTGCCGTGCTCCATCGCGGCGGCCAGCACGAACGGCTTCCACGTCGAACCGACGGGGACACCCGCGGTGTCCGCATTGTTGTTGAAGTGGCCGTTCTCGTACCCCGCGCCACCGTAGAGCGCCACGATCGCGCCGTCGTTCGGCTTCACCGACGCCGCGCCGAACTGGACGTGCTTGTCCAGCTCACGGTTCTCCGGGTCGAGCTTCTCCTTCTCGACCTTCTTGACGGCCTTCGCCAATGCCTCGACGTTGGCCTTCTTGAAGGTCGTCTTGATCTGGTACCCGCCCAGGTCGAACTGCTTCTCGGAGATGTTCGAGTGGTTCAGGACGTACTTCTTGGCCGTTTCCGCCAGATACCCGATCTGGCCGGTCATGCCCTTGGAGGCCTTGCGGGGGTCGGGCATGGGGTACTTCTTGATCGCCTCCTGGTACTGCTCGTCCGTGATCCTCTTGTCGTTGTGCATCTGCTCGAGGATCCAGGCCCAACGCTCCCTGGACCGCTTCTCGTTCTTGTCCTTGCTCGCGTTCGTGTCGATGCTCTCGTTGCCCGCGGGGTCGTAGTACGTCGGGCCCTTGAGCAGGGCGGCGAGGAAGGCGCACTCACTCGGCTTGAGGTCCTTGGCCTCCTTGCCGTAGTAGGCCTGGGCGGCAGCCTGGATGCCGTACGCGCCACGGCCGTAGTACGAGGTGTTCAGGTATCCCTGGAGGATGTCGTCCTTGGAGAGCTTCGTGCCCACCTTGATCGAGATGAACATCTCCTTGAACTTACGGCTGACCGTCTGTTCCTGGCTCAGGTAGGTGTTCTTGACGAACTGCTGGGTGATCGTCGAACCACCCTGCGTGTCGCCGCCCCGCGCCATGTTCGCCAGGGCCCGGGCGATACCCATGGGGTCGACACCGGAGTCCTTGTAGAAGCTCTTGTTCTCGGCCGAGATCACCGCCCACCCCATCTCCTTGGGGATCCTCGCGAGCGGGACGTTCTGCCGGTTCTGACCGCTGCCAGCCGCGACCATCTGGGTACCGTCGGACCAGAGGTAGACGTTGTTCTGGGACCGCGCCGCAGCGTTCTCCTCGTTGGGGACGCCCACCATGGCGTAGCCGATGCCCGCCACGGCCACCAGGCTGCCGAAGAAGGCGATGCAGAGTCCGCTGACGAGCTTCCAGGACGGCATCCAGCGCTGCCAGCCGTACTTGCCGGCTCGCGGATAGTCGATCAGCCGCTTCTTGTCGGGGACGGCGGCCGCGCGTCCTCTGCCCCGTCCGGGCCCGTTCGGCCCACCGGGGGCGGCGCGCCGGCCGCCACGGACCGGCTCGGCCGCTCTGCGGCGGCTGCCACCCGTACTTCTCTGCGCCGCACGGCGGGCCTCGGCTCGGCCGCCGTACTGACGCTCCTCACCCCCCGAGTCGTACGACCCATAGGAGTCGGACGGAGACCCGGTGGCGCCTCGCGGTGCCGCGCGGCGGCCGGAGGCCGGGCCGGACTGACCGCGTCGGGCCGCGGCACGTCCGCCTCCCTGCGGCTGCGGCGGTTTGCGACGGTGCTCGCTCATCGAACGACTACTCCTCGGGCAGGCGCACCCCTGCGCGCCTGGAAACGGCGGCTTGTTTCCGGTCCCCCCGAAGTACGGATGCGGTCGGCTCCGCATTCATCGGTCCCGCATGCACCCGTACTACACCGAAGACGACGACGCTCTCAGGCGTCACTCGGTTCCCGGTGATGTGCATGGCGCACAGACTACGCACCGCCAAAACCTGTCGAGCCCCGAACTTCACCTCAAATCAGGCAACTCACGTCGGATCAATCGGTGATGTGATCCCGTTCACCCACCCCCCTCTTGTCGCATCCGGAAGGCCGTTCTATCGTCGTGATGTATCGACTCGATACATCAGCTCGACACATCGGCCCGACACATCGGACTGATACACGCGCACCGCGGCGAGAGGAGGCGACGATGAGCCGGCGTTCCGGGATCCTCGAGTTCGCCGTACTCGGCCTGCTCCGCGAATCTCCGATGCACGGCTATGAGCTGCGCAAACGGCTCAACACCTCGCTGGGGGTGTTCCGTGCGTTCAGCTACGGGACGCTCTACCCCTGCCTCAAGACGCTGGTCGCAAACGGCTGGTTGATCGAGGAAACGGGCAGCAGCGCCGCCGAGGACACCCTCGCCGCCCCCCTCACGGGGCGCCGCGCCAAGATCGTCTACCGACTGACGGCGGAGGGTAAGGAGCACTTCGAGCAGCTGCTCTCGCAGACCGGGCCGGACGCGTACGAGGACGAAACCTTCGCAGCCCGTTTCGCCTTCTTCGGGCAAACCTCACGCGATGTCCGTATGCGCGTGCTGGAGGGCCGCCGCAGCCGGCTGGAGGAGCGGCTGGAGAAGATGAGCGCTTCCCTGGCCCGGACCCGGGAGCGTCTCGACGACTACACGCTCGAGCTTCAGCGCCACGGGATGGAGTCCGTGGAGCGCGAGGTGCGCTGGCTGAACGAGCTCATCGAGAGCGAGCGGGCGGGGCGGGACCTCAAGGGTCCGGCCACCGGAGAGCCCGCTTCGCGTGACACCACATCTGGAGCGTCGGGCGTCCTGCCCCGGCCGGGGGAAGACCCCCGTCCGGATGCGCCCGGCGACACCGCCACGTGAGAGCCCACTCAGGGCCTCACTCGTACACACAGGGAGCAACCGGAATGGGTTCGGTTCGCGTAGCCATCGTCGGTGTGGGCAACTGCGCCGCATCGCTGGTGCAGGGAGTCGAGTACTACAAGGACGCCGACCCGGCGTCCAAGGTGCCGGGCCTGATGCACGTCCAGTTCGGCGACTACCACGTACGCGACGTCGAGTTCGTCGCCGCCTTCGACGTGGACGCCAAGAAGGTCGGTCTCGACCTGGCGGACGCCATCGGCGCCTCCGAGAACAACACCATCAAGATCTGCGACGTGCCCAGCACGGGCGTCACGGTGCAGCGCGGCCACACCCTCGACGGCCTCGGCAAGTACTACCGCGAGACCATCGAGGAGTCCGCCGAGGAGCCGGTCGACGTCGTCCAGGTCCTCAAGGACCAGCAGGTCGACGTCCTCGTGTGCTACCTGCCCGTCGGCTCCGAGGACGCGGCGAAGTTCTACGCGCAGTGCGCCATCGACGCCAAGGTCGCCTTCGTCAACGCGCTTCCGGTCTTCATCGCCGGCACCAAGGAGTGGGCGGACAAGTTCACCGAGGCGGGCGTCCCGATCGTCGGCGACGACATCAAGTCCCAGGTGGGTGCCACCATCACGCACCGTGTGATGGCGAAGCTGTTCGAGGACCGGGGCGTCGTCCTGGACCGCACGATGCAGCTGAACGTCGGCGGCAACATGGACTTCAAGAACATGCTCGAGCGCGACCGCCTCGAGTCGAAGAAAATCTCCAAGACGCAGGCCGTCACCTCCCAGATCCGCGACCGTGAACTGGGCGAGGGCAATGTCCACATCGGTCCGTCCGACTACGTCGCCTGGCTGGACGACCGCAAGTGGGCCTACGTCCGCCTCGAGGGCCGTGCCTTCGGTGACGTCCCGCTGAACCTGGAGTACAAGCTCGAGGTCTGGGACTCCCCGAACTCCGCCGGCGTCATCATCGACGCCCTGCGCGCCGCGAAGATCGCCAAGGACCGCGGCATCGGCGGTCCGATCCTCTCCGCGTCGAGCTACTTCATGAAGTCCCCGCCCGTGCAGTACTTCGACGACGAGGCCCGTGAGAACGTCGAGAAGTTCATCAAGGGTGAGGTCGAGCGCTGACGCGCGCAACAGTCGCTCCTGCCAGGGCTGTGAGGGTCCCCGGGTCGCACGACCCGGGGACCCTCCCCATATGTGAGGCTGGACTCCATGGCCGTCGTCCGTGACCTGCGCGTCCTGTTGCGCTTCCAGGGTTTCCGGCGCCTGCTCGCCGTGCGTCTGCTGTCCCAGGGCGCCGACGGCGTCTACCAGGTCGCGCTCGCCGCGTATGTGGTCTTCTCCCCGGAGAAGCAGACCTCGGCGGCCGCGGTCGCCTCCGCGATGGCCGTGCTACTGCTTCCGTACTCCCTCGTCGGCCCTTTCGCCGGTGTCCTGCTGGATCGCTGGCGGCGCCGTCAGGTCCTGCTGTACGGGAGTCTGTTGCGCGCTGCGCTGGCCTGCGCCACGGCCGTGCTGATCCTCAGTCCGGCTCCGGACTGGCTCTTCTACGTCTCGGCTCTGTGCGTCACCGCCGTCAACCGCTTCGTCCTGTCAGGGCTGTCCGCCGCCCTGCCGCGTGTCGTCGACGCCGATCGCCTGGTCATCGCCAATTCCCTCTCCCCGACCGCCGGAACGCTGGCGGCGACCGCCGGCGGCGGACTCGCCTTCGTCGTACGCCTGGCGGTGGCGGACTCGGACGCCGCGGTGGTGCTCGTGGGAGCCGGGCTCTATCTGTGCGCCGCTCTGGCGTCGCTGAGCATGGCGCGGGAACTCCTCGGACCTGACCGGCCCTTGCCGCGCGAGCAGATCGGGACGGCTCTGACGGGCACCGCCCGCGAACTGGTGGCCGGCGTACGCCACCTGGCCGCTCCACAGCGCCGGGAGGCCGCCTGGGCACTCGCGGCGATGTCCTTGATGCGGTTCTGCTACGGCGCTCTGCTGGTCATGCTGCTGATGTTGTGCCGGTACGCCCTCACCTCGACCACGGACGACGGACTTGCCTTGCTGGGGCTGGCGTTGGGTGTCTCCGGGGCAGGGTTCTTCGCGGCGGCGGTGGTGACGCCCTGGACCGCGGGACGACTCGGGCCGGGCCGCTGGATCGTCGTGTGTGCGGGGGCCGCGGCGCTGCTGGAGCCCGCCCTCGGGTTGCCGTTCGCCACGGCCCCGCTGCTGGCCGCCGCCTTCGTTCTGGGGCTGACCACTCAGGGCGCGAAGATCGCCACCGACACCATCGTCCAGTCCTCGGTGGAGGACGGGTTCCGTGGCCGGATCTTCTCGGTCTACGACGTCCTCTTCAACGTCTTCTTCGTCGGCGCGGCCGCCGTCGCGGCCCTGATGCTGCCGCCGGACGGCCGATCCGTGCCCCTGGTGATCGCGATCGCCGTTATCTACGCGGCGGTAGCTGGGAGTATGGCCCGGTTTGGACGTCAGTAAGTGTCACATCAATGACACAGAGCCACTTCCGGCTACTGCGTTGTCAGTGGAGAGCGCTACTTTACGTGGGTCTTATCTCGCGACATGTTCGCGTCACTCATCATGTTCTAGGGGGACCCCCAAGTGACTACTCCGCCGCCCCAGGGCAATCCGTTCGCGCAGGGCCAGCCCGGGGCTGCACCCCCGGCTCCGTTCCCGCCCCAGGGCGGTTACCCGCAGCAGCCCGGCCAGCCCGGCTTCCCGCCCCAGGGCGCGGCTCCGGTTCCTCCGCCGGCCCCTGCCCGGCGCTTCAGCAAGAAGCTGCTGCGCGTCGTCGGGATCATCGTCGTCGCCATCATCATCGGCGTGGTCAAGTGGCAGATAGGCAAGACCGACGCGGAGACCACATCGGTGGGCAGCTGCATGCACAACAAGGGCTCGCAGTCGCAGCCGGACCTGTCGACGGTCGATTGCTCATCCAGTGATGCCCAGTACGAAGTCATCGAGAAGTTCGACAACACCAGCAACGGCAGCAAGTGCGGAACCGTCAAGGAAGCGGAGATCGCGTACTACCAGTCGGGCGACAACCACGATGTCGTCCTCTGCCTGAAGTCGGTCAAGTAGGACCACAGGCGCAGGGGCGGTGTTTCACGTGAAACACCGCCCCTGCGCCTACCTCGAGTACGGCTGTGGGGTCATGTTTCACGTGAAACATGACCCCGTTCTGCTACCTCAGCTTTCCTGGCCGGCCCACCACTCCTTGAGCGCGGCCACCGCGGCGTCAGGCTCCATCGGCCCGTGCTCCAAGCGCAGCTCCAGCATGTGCTGGTACGCGCGGCCGATGACCGGCCCGGGCCCCACGCCGAGGATCTCCATGATCTGGTTGCCGTCGAGGTCCGGACGGATCGAGTCCAGCTCCTCCTGCTCCTGCAGCTTGGCGATCCGCTCCTCCAGCCCGTCGTAGGCGCGGGACAGGGCCGCAGCCTTGCGCTTGTTGCGGGTCGTGCAGTCCGAGCGGGTCAGCTTGTGCAGCCGGTCGAGGAGCGGGCCGGCATCACGGACGTAGCGCCGGACCGCCGAGTCCGTCCATTCGCCGGTGCCGTAGCCGTGGAAGCGCAGGTGGAGTTCGACCAGACGTGAGACGTCCTTCACCAGCTCGTTGGAGTACTTCAGAGCCGTCATGCGCTTCTTGGTCATCTTCGCCCCCACCACCTCATGGTGGTGGAACGAGACCCGGCCGTCCTTCTCGAAGCGGCGCGTGCGCGGCTTGCCGATGTCGTGCAACAGTGCGGCCAGCCGAAGGGTGAGGTCGGGACCGTCCTCCTCCAGTGCCATCGCCTGCTCCAGGACGATCAGCGAGTGGTCGTACACGTCCTTGTGACGGTGGTGCTCGTCACGCTCCAGACGCAGGGCCGGCAGCTCGGGCACGACACGTTCGGCCAGGCCCGTCTCGACGAGAAGTGTCAGGCCCTTACGCGGCTGCTGCGAGAGGATCAGCTTGTTCAGCTCGTCCCGCACCCGCTCGGCGGAGACGATCTCGATGCGCCCGGCCATCTCCGTCATCGCCATGACGACCTCGGGGGCGACCTCGAAGTCGAGCTGAGCCGCGAAGCGTGCGGCCCTCATCATCCGCAGCGGGTCGTCCGAGAACGACTCCTCCGGGGTCCCCGGAGTGCGCAGCACCCGCGCCGCGAGATCGTCGAGTCCACCGTGCGGATCGACGAACTCCTTCTCCGGCAGCGCCACCGCCATCGCGTTCACGGTGAAGTCGCGGCGGACGAGATCCTCCTCGATGGAGTCCCCGTACGACACCTCGGGCTTGCGTGAAGTGCGGTCGTAGGCCTCGGAGCGGTAGGTGGTCACCTCGATCTGGTAGCCGCCCTTGTGCGCACCGACCGTGCCGAAGGCGATTCCGACCTCCCACACTGCGTCCGCCCAGGGGCGGACGATCTTGAGGACGTCCTCCGGGCGCGCGTCCGTCGTGAAATCCAGGTCGTTGCCGAGCCGGCCCAGCAGCGCGTCCCGTACCGACCCGCCGACCAGGGCAAGCGAGAACCCGGCCTCCTGGAAGCGGCGGGCGAGGTCGTCGGCGACAGGGGCGACCCGCAGCAGTTCACTCACCGCGCGGTGCTGCACCTGGCTCAGGGCACTGGACGTTTCTTCGTTGGCGTTCGGCACAACAGAAGAGGGTACGTGGCCCGGGCCACCGCGAGCTCCTCCTATACAGCGTGCGCGAGCATGGGAACCCATCCGCTTCACACGCACAAGTAGAACTTTTGGCCTGTAATGAAGCGTCCTCCCCCATAGAGCTCCATACAGGACCGTGTGCTGCTCGTTCGCGATCTTGTGGAGCGGACCGCGGCACTTCCCCTCAGCGGGCATCGTTACCATGCGTGGACGCACATTCCGACGACCACTGACGACGACGAGGGACGGACGAGCGCGTGGCCGAGGCGGCAGACTTCCAGAGGGCCAGTGCCTCACCTGCCCGCCGCTGGCTGCGGCGCACAGGGGCACTGCTCGCAGGCGCGCCGCTGCTGGCCGGACTCCTCCAGTTGCCCGCCGCGACGGCGGCGGAAGCGGCCGGACAGGAGTTCTCGCAGGCTGCCGCCGGCACCGGCTCGGTGTCGGTCGCGATCAATTCGCTCAGCCCCAGTGCTCCCTCCGAGGGGGACACGGTGACCGTGTCGGGCACGGTCACCAACAACGGCAAGCAGACGGTGACCGGCGCCCACGTAGACCTGCAGGTGGGCCCTCCGCTCGGCACTCGTTCGGCGATCGACACCCTGGCCAAGAAGAGCAACGCCCTCCAAGGGCCCTCCGGCGAAAAGGTCGGCGGCAAGTACACCGAGAAGTTCGCGGCGCTCACCCCCGGCGTCGCGGAGCCCTTCAGCATCTCGGTACCGGCCGACAAGCTGGATCTCGGCCGGGACGGCGTCTACCAGCTGGCCGTCGCGCTCTCCGGGGAGACCACGGCACAGCCCTGGGACCAGGTTCTGGGCGTCCAGCGCACGTTCCTGCCGTGGCAGCCGGAGGAGGCAGGCACCAAGACGAAGACCACGTTCCTGTGGCCTCTCATCTCCGGCGCCCATATGACAGCCGAGACGGGGTCGAACGAACAGCAGACGCCGGTCTTCCGTGATGACGGGCTGGCCAGGGAGATCGCCCCGGGCGGCCGCCTCGACCAGATGGTGACGCTCGGCAAGGGCCTCGACGTCACCTGGGTGATCGACCCGGACCTGCTGGCGTCCGTCGACGCGATGACGGGGAGCTACGAGGTCCGCGGTGCGGACGGCACCACCGCCCCCGGCAAGAACCAGGAACTCGCGAAGCACTGGCTGGCCGAGCTCCAGCAGGCGGTGACGGGAGAAGAGATCGCCGCTCTGCCGTCCGGTGACCCGGACCTGGCCTCCCTCGCCCACAACGGCACGAGCGTCACCGGCTCGCTGAACCACCTCAAGGAGGCCACCGACGTCGCCGACGACACGGTGAACACGATCCTCCACGTGAAACCGTCCACGGACTTCGCGTGGCCGGTGGACGGCGCCGTCGACCCCTCGATCGTGAAGGTCGCCACATCCGCCGGCGCCGACAAGGTGATCACCCGCAGCGACAGCCTCCAGGACAACCTGTCGTACACGCCGTCCGCTGCCCGGCCCATCGGTGGCGGCACCACGGCCGTCGTCGCGGACTCCCGGATGTCCACGGCGTTCCAGGGTGACCTGACCAAGGCCTCCGCCTCCACGCTCGCCGTGCAGCGTTTCCTGGCCCAGAGCCTGACGCTCGGCCTGCAGACCGGCAAGCAGCGCAGCGTGGTCGTCGCCCCGCAGCGCATGCCGTCCGTGAGCCAGGCCCAGGCCATGGCCCAGGCGATGGGGGCCCTCCAGGTCGGGAACTGGTCCGAGTCACAGGACCTCACGGCCGCCGCCAAGGCCAAGCCCGATCCGTCCGCCAACACGAAGGTGCCGTCGGCCTCCGTGTACCCCTCCGCGTTGCGCAAGCAGGAGCTGCCACGAGCCGCCTTCGAACAGATCGCCAGGACGCAGGGCAAGCTCGACAAGTTCCAGGTGATCCTCACTCGCCAGGCCCGGGTGGTGACCCCGTTCGGGCGGGCCATGAACCGCGAGATGTCCACGTCGTGGCGCGGCCGGGGCGTAGAGGCGGTGGGGTACCGCGACGGAATCGAGTCGTACCTCAACGGACTCATCGACGGGGTCAAGCTCATCCAGAAGTCGGAGACCAAGCTCTCCGGCCGCAGCGCCACGATCCCCGTGACCGTGCAGAACAACCTGGTCCAGGGCGTCGAGAACCTGAAGCTGCGGCTCACGTCGACGAACCCCACCCGCCTCAAGATCAACGGCCGCGCCTACGAGGAGCAGCCCGTCACCGTCAACGGCGGCCACGCGCAGTCGGTGAAGTTCACCACGTCGGCCAACGCCAACGGCCAGGCGGAGGTCGTCGCCCAGCTCTACACGGAGGACGGCCAGAGGTACGGCGCCCCGATGACCTTCGACGTCCGGGTCACCGAAGTCACGCCCACGGTGATGCTGGTCATCGGCGGTGGTGTCCTGCTCCTGGTCCTCGCGGGCTTCCGCATGTACACCCAGCGCAAGCGCGCCGCCGCCCGTGAGGCCGCCGAGGACGAAACCGCCGAAGGCGAGACCACGCAGGCGGACGACGAGGCCGGCGAGCCGCAGGACCGGGCCGCCGCTTCGCGGAACCCGGAGGCATCCGGCACACGTCTCGAGGAGGAGTCCGGCGCCGGCGCGCGGCCGGACGCCCCCCAGCAGCCGAGTGACCCGGCCCCGGACACCGCAGCGGGAAGCGCCGACCCGTCCGGCACGGGTGAGAGAGTGGACCGTTGAGAAATCGTGGCCGGTCGGCCCGGGACGATGAGGTGGGGTAACCATGAACGCGCCGTACGACGGTGACCGCGGCCGTGCCGCGGGCAGCCCGGGCTACCCCGATACGGGCGGGCCCGAGGGCTCACCGCCCGAGCACGGCCAGGTGCCGCAGCCGCCCGCGGACATCTACCTCCAGGACGCCTACGGCCAGGACCCCTACCGCGCGCAGGATCCGGTCGACGAGGCGTTCTACGACCGTGCCGCGCACGAGCCGCCCGCCCCCGGTACGTACCAGCCGCAGCAGCAGCTGTACGGGCCGCCCGCGCAGTCGCCGTACGCGCCCGATCCGCAGGTGTGGGCGCAGACGCCCGCCCCGGAGCCGGACGGCCCTACGCGGCATCTGCCGTACGGCGACGACCCCCGCACCACCCAGTTCGTGGGCGTGGACGACCTCGTCTCCCAGGCGGGCCAGCCTCGCCAGGAACCGGACGCGTTCGCGCATCTCTTCCGTGACCAGCAGCACAGCAGCGGTCACCCGTCCTACGAGTCGCCGTCCGTACCCGGCCCTTCCGCGGCCCCGGGGCAGACGGCACAGGGCCCCTACGCACCGCAGGGCCCGTACCCGGCCGCTGACCAGACCATGGCCGTACCGCCCCTCGTGGACGAGGCACAGGATCCTGAGCCCGACGCCGCGCCCGCTCCGAAGAAGAGCGGCCGCGCGGCGGGACTGATGAAGTCCAGCGCCGTGATGGCCGCCGGCACGATGGTCTCCCGCCTCACGGGCTTCATCCGTTCCGCGCTGATCGTGTCGGCACTGGGCGTCGGCCTCCTCGGTGACACCTTCCAGGTCGCCTACCAGCTGCCCACGATGATCTACATCCTCACCGTCGGCGGTGGTCTCAACTCCGTCTTCGTGCCGCAACTCGTGCGGGCCATGAAGGAGGACGACGACGGCGGCGAAGCGTACGCCAACCGTCTGCTCACCCTGGTCATCGTGACGCTCGGCGCGCTCACGGCGCTCGCGGTCGTCGGCGCGCCGTTCCTGATCCGCGTGCTGTCCGACCCGGTCGCCAGCGACCCGGCGGCGAACCGGGTCGCCGTCACCTTCGCCCAGTACTTCCTGCCCACGATCTTCTTCATGGGCATCCACGTGGTCATGGGCCAGATCCTCAACGCCCGCGGCAAATTCGGCGCGATGATGTGGACCCCGGTCCTGAACAACATCGTCATCATCGTGACGCTGGGCATGTTCATCTACGTCTACGGCACCGCGGCCGACTCCGGGATGAAGGCAGCGAACATCCCGCCGGAGGGCCAGCGCCTGCTCGGCATCGGCGTCCTCCTCGGCCTCGTGGTCCAGGCGCTCGCGATGATCCCCTACCTGAGGGAGACCGGCTTCCGGCTGCGGCTGCGCTTCGACTGGAAGGGCCAGGGCCTCGGCAAGGCCGTCACGCTCGCCAAGTGGACGGTGCTGTTCGTCCTCGCGAACCAGGCCGGCGCCATGATCGTCATCCAGCTGTCCACCGCGGCGGGCAAGGCCTCGCCCGTGGACGGCACCGGCTTCTCCGCCTACGCCAACGCACAGCTCATCTGGGGCCTGCCGCAGGCCATCATCACGGTCTCCCTCATGGCCGCCCTGCTGCCGCGCCTGTCGCGTTCCGCGGCGGAGGGCGACGGGGGAGCCGTCCGCGACGACATCTCCCAGGGCCTGCGCACCACGGCGGTCGCGATCGTGCCGATCGCGTTCGGCTTCCTCTCCCTCGGCATCCCCATGTGCACGCTGATGTTCGGCTCCTCGGGCACCAGCGAAGCCACCAACATGGGCTTCATGCTGATGGCGTTCGGCCTCGGACTGATCCCGTACTCCGTGCAGTACGTGGTCCTGCGTGCCTTCTACGCCTACGAGGACACCCGAACTCCCTTCTACAACACGGTCATCGTGGCCGCGGTCAACGCCGGCGCCTCGGCGATCTGCTTCTTCGTCATCCCCTCCCGCTGGGCCGTGGTCGGCATGGCCGCCTCGTACGGCCTGGCCTACGCGATCGGCGTCGGCGTCGCCTGGCAACGGCTGCGCAAGCGCCTCGGGGGGGACCTCGACGGCGCCCGGGTCCTGCGGACTTACGCCCGGCTGTGCATCGCGTCGGTCCCGGCCGCCCTGCTCAGCGGCGCGGCCTGCTACGGCATCGGCCACACACTCGGCCAGGGCCCGGTCGGCTCTCTCGTCGCGGTCCTGGCAGGCGGCGCCGTGCTCCTCGGGATCTTCTTCGTCGCCGCCCGCCGCATGCGCATCGAGGAGCTCAACTCCCTGGTCGGCATGGTGCGCGGGCGCCTGGGACGCTGAGTCGGGGGGTAGGCGCACAACCATCGTCAGCCACCGCGTGTCGTGCTTAGCGGCGGACTGTGGGCACAATTGGTTTCGGCGTCGCACGGCGGACATGGGACGCCGGCCGGCGCGTAATGGATGGGGAGGCAGGAACGACGGTGGCGGAACGGAGTACGGCTGCCGTCGACGTGGCAGACAACAGCGACGAGGCGTCGCTGACCGCACAGGCGGACCAGTCCACGGCCGACGGGGTGGCCAAGAACCGGGAGCGGGACACGGACAGCGACGAGGTACAGGAGAGCACCAGGACCGACGGTGCCGGAACGACCTCGCCTCCCGAACTGCACAGTGGCCACAAGCTCGCCAGACGCTACCGCCTCGAGGAGTGCATCACCCGGCTGGACGGTTTCAGCAGTTGGCGTGCCGTGGACGAGAAACTCCGCCGTGCCGTCGGGGTGCACATCCTGCCCGCCGACCACGCGCGGGCCCGGTCCGTCCTGGCGGCCGCCCGCTCCTCCGCCCTGCTGGGTGACCCGCGTTTCGTCCAGGTGCTGGACGCGGTGGAGGAGAACGACGTCGTCTATGTCGTCCACGAGTGGCTTCCCGACGCGACGGAGCTGACCACACTCCTCGCCTCCGGCCCCCTGGAGCCCTACGACGCCTACCAGATGGTCAGTCAGGTCTCCTCCGCCATGGCGGCCGCCCACCGCGAGGGCCTCGCCCATCTGCGGCTGAATCCCAACGCCGTCCTGCGCGCCTCGACCGGCCAGTGGCGCATCCGCGGCCTCGCCGTGAACGCCGCCCTGCGCGGCGTCTCGTCCGACACCCCGCAGCGCACGGACACCGAGGCGATCGGCGCCCTGCTGTACGCGGCGCTCACGCAGCGCTGGCCGTACGAGAGTGACGCCTACGGCCTGTCGGGCCTGCCCAAGGACATCGGTCTGATCGCACCCGACCAGGTGCGGGCCGGCGTGCACCGCGGCCTGTCCGAGCTCTCCATGCGCGCGCTCGTCAACGACGGCGCGACCGCTTCCCGGCACGAGTCGCCGTGCACCACGCCGGAGGAGCTGGTGAAGGCGATCGGCGAGATGCCCCGCATCCGCCCGCCGGAGCCGGCGTTCACCGCCCCGCCCGAGTACCAGCGCACGACGTACCAGCAGGGCACGTACGGCCGCCCGGCACCGCACATGGGCGCCGCACAGCCGGTGCCGACCCCGCCGCCCCCGCTGCAGAGCCGCACGGGCAAGGCACTGAAGTGGACCGTCTCCGCGCTCCTGATCGCCGCACTGGGCCTCGGCAGCTGGCAGCTGGCAGACGCGCTGATGGAGCAGGGCGGCAAGAACGACGAGCCGACCAAGACGCAGGACCACGAGGGCGGCGAGAAGAACAAGAACGCAGCGCCGTCGAGGCCGATCCCGATCAAGGACGCCGAGGAGTACGTCGCCAAGGGGGCTGCCCAGCACCCCGCCGATGTGGGGAAGACCTATGACGGCAACACCTCGACGGCTTGGCGGACCAGCAGCTACCTGGACGGTCCGCAGATGGTGATAAAGCCGGGTGTCGGCATCGTCTACGACCTCGGATCCGAGCAGAAGGTCTCAGCCGCGACCCTGTCGCTGCGGTACGGCAATGACCACACCACGGCCGAGCTGTACGCGACGGATTCCCTGGGGTCGTCGACGCCGCTGAGCTCCATGCGGAAGCTCGGCACGGCGACGACGAGCGGCACATCCCTCAAAGTGAGCGTCGACAAGCCTGTGAAGAGCCGGTACGTCCTGGTCTGGCTCACCGCGCTGCCATACTCCGGCGACGACCCGGCCAACTACAGCAACAAGGGGTACAAGCAGGCCATCACCGAAGTGAAGTTCACGGGCTGAGAGCCGAACGAGGGAGGGGGTCCGATGGCAGACCGCACCGAGCACAGCGGTGCCAGTGATCAGGATCTCCTCGCACGGCACGTCGAAGGCGACCCCGACGCCTTCGGTGAGATCGTGCGGCGGCATCGTGACCGGCTGTGGGCCGTCGCCCTGCGGACGCTCGGTGACCGCGAGGAGGCCGCTGACGCCGTGCAGGACGCCCTCGTGTCCGCCTATCGGGCCGCCCACACCTTCCGGGGCCAGTCGGCCGTCACGACGTGGCTGCACAGGATCACGGTGAACGCCTGCCTGGACCGTGCCCGTAAAACGGCCTCCCGGAAGACCTCCCCCGTGGACGACACCGAGCGCCTGGAGCAGCTGCTGGAGCCGCACGAGTCGGCTTCGGCCCCTGCCGAGCGCAACGATCTTCACCGCCAGCTCATCGAAGCCCTGGGGACTCTGCCGGCCGACCAGCGTGCCGCGCTCGTCCTGGTGGACATGCAGGGCTACCCGGTCGCGGAGGCGGCCCGGATTCTCGAAGTGCCCACCGGCACGGTGAAGAGCAGATGCGCGCGCGGACGGGCCAGACTTCTGCCGCTGCTCACCCACCTGCGGCCGGACAGCGGCGGCGGGAGCAAGAACCCGGGCGGAGAACGGAACCGGACGCAGGGGACAGCCGTCCCACCCGCAGCGGGGCCGCACCAGACGGAAGCCCCTAATACAGGACCGACCGACTCAGCTGCTGTGAAGGGCGGAGGTGGACGAGCGTGACGTCGACGACAGACATGGCCGGGCACCCGGACGTCGCGGAGATCTCCGACCTCGCCGAGGGGCTCCTCCCACCGGCCCGGACCACCGATCTGCGCGGGCACCTCGGCGCATGCGAACTCTGCGCGGACGTGTACGCCTCCCTGGAGGAGATCCGCGGGCTGCTCGGCACGCTGCCGGGCCCGCCGCGGATGCCCGCCGATGTCGCGGGCCGCATCGATGCCGCTCTCGCCGCCGAGGCTCTGCTGAACGCCAACGGTACGGAGTCCGAGGAAAGCCCTGAGCCGGTGCGTACGCCCCGTCCCGGCGCTGCCGATGCCCCCTCCGGTGACCACAGCGGTGCGCATGTTTCACGTGAAACATCAACACCCGCCGACCGGCCTGTCGGCCGCCCGCGCTCCTCCACCACCGGTCCGGGACGCAAGGGCCGCACACGCATGGGACGCCGCAGGGTCGCCGTCCTGGGGACCGTCTTCACGGTGGCCGCGCTGGGACTGGGCTCGGTCCTGCTGTCGTCCCTCGGCGACAACAACCCGCCTCATGAGGGCGGACGACAGACCACCGCCGCGGACACCTTCTCCGAAGGAAAGCTGCAGAAGCAGGTCACCGAACTCCTGGCCCAGGACAAGGCCAAGGGTGGCGGCTCCCGCACCCCCTACGGCGCGGCGACGGCCCCCGGCTCCAACCAGTACAAGGTCTTCGAAGCACCCGTGGTGCCCGGCTGCGTCCGCGACGGCATCGGACGCGATGATCCGGCACTGGCTACAGAGAACGGCATCTATCAAGGGAAGAAGGCCATGCTCGTGCTGCTTCCCGACGCTTCCGACGCCACTCGGGTCACCGCCTACATCGTCGACGCGACGTGTGTCGAGCACGCGGCAGCCACCGCGGCCGGCGAGGTCCTTCTGAAGCGCACCTACCCCTCCGCCTGAGCGAGCGCTCGTCCACACCCCCGGGGTCACCGCTTGGTGCCGCATCTCCGTGTGCCCGGACACAGTGGGAATGCGCGCCCCTTAGGATCCGTTGGGTGGGGTGAGAGGTCCTAGAGACACTCCCACCGGTCGAACGACGCAGTCCAGAGACGAGGAATCAAGCCGTGAGCGACGTCCGTAACGTGATCATCATCGGCTCCGGGCCCGCCGGCTACACGGCGGCGCTCTACACCGCGCGCGCGTCGCTGAAGCCCCTGGTGTTCGAGGGCGCCGTCACCGCTGGTGGTGCGCTCATGAACACCACCGACGTCGAGAACTTTCCGGGCTTCCAGGACGGCATCATGGGCCCCGAGCTCATGGACAACATGCGCGCCCAGTCAGAGCGCTTCGGAGCCGAACTCGTCCCGGACGACATCGTGGCCGTCGACCTGAGCGGTGAGATCAAGACCGTCACGGACACGGCAGGCACCGTGCACCGGGCGAAGGCCGTCATCGTCGCCACCGGCTCGCAGCACCGCAAGCTCGGCCTGCCGAACGAGGACGCCCTCTCCGGCCGTGGCGTGTCCTGGTGCGCCACCTGTGACGGGTTCTTCTTCAAGGACCAGGACATCGCCGTGATCGGTGGCGGCGACACCGCGATGGAGGAGGCGACCTTCCTCTCGCGGTTCGCCAAGTCCGTGACCATCGTCCACCGTCGTGACACCCTGCGCGCCTCCAAGGCCATGCAGGAGCGCGCCTTCGCCGACCCGAAGATCTCCTTCGTCTGGGACAGCGAGGTCGCCGAGATTCAGGGCGACCCGAAGCTCTCAGGTCTGAAGCTTCGCAACCTCAAGACCGGTGAGCTCTCGGACCTGCCGGTCACCGGACTGTTCATCGCCATCGGCCACGACCCGCGCACCGAACTCTTCAAGGGTCAGCTCGACCTGGATGAAGAGGGGTACCTGAAGGTGCAGGCGCCGTCGACGCGCACGAACCTGACCGGGGTCTTCGCCGCCGGCGACGTGGTCGACCACACCTACCGTCAGGCGATCACCGCAGCCGGGACCGGCTGCTCCGCGGCTCTCGACGCCGAGCGCTACCTCGCCGCCCTGGCGGACGAGGAGCAGCCGGAGCCCGAGAAGACCTCTGTCTGACCTCTCCCTACCCGCCCCACGCACCAACCAGTTAAGGAGCCCGCCGTGGCCGGCACCCTGAAGAATGTGACCGACGACTCCTTCGAGCAGGACGTCCTCAAGAGCGACAAGCCTGTTCTGGTGGACTTCTGGGCCGCCTGGTGCGGTCCGTGCCGCCAGATCGCCCCGTCCCTTGAGGCGATCGCCTCCGAGTACGGTGACAAGATCGAGATCGTCAAGCTGAACATCGACGAGAACCCGGGTACGGCCGCCAAGTACGGCGTCATGTCCATCCCGACCCTGAACGTCTACCAGGGTGGCGAGGTCGCCAAGACCATCGTCGGCGCGAAGCCGAAGGCCGCGATCGTTCGCGACCTCGAGGAGTTCATCGCCGAGTGAATCGGCTGGGCCGTCGCACCGACGGCGCATGTTTCACGTGAAACACGAATGGGCCAGCCCGGATGGGCTGGCCCATTTGTTTGACTGCACTGCAGCGACTACAGCGGTCGCAGCGCCGGCTCTTTCTGCACCGCTCCCAGGAGCCGGTCCAGTGCCATCTCGACGTCTTCCTTCCAGGAGAGCGTGGATCTCAGTTCCAGCCTCAGCCGGGGGTGAGTGGGGTGCTGGCGAACCGTCTTGAAGCCCACAGCCAGAAGATGGTCGGCGGGTAGGAGGCAGGCAGGCTCTTTCCAGCGCGCATCTCCGAAGGCCTCGATCGCCTTGAAGCCGCGCCGCAGAAGATCCTTGGCGACCGTCTGCACCATGACGCGCCCGAGTCCCTGCCCCTGGTAACCGGGAACGATGAACGCGGTCATCAACTGCACCGCGTCAGGCGAGACAGGACTCGTGGGAAACGCCGTGGAGCGGGGAACGTAGGCGGGCGGGGCGTAGTGCACGAAGCCCACGGGAACGTCGTCGACATACACGACGCGCCCGCAGGAGCCCCAGTCCAGCAGGACCGCCGAGATCCAGGCTTCCTTCTCCGCAGCAGACGTGCCCGCCTCTACCGCGGCCTCACCGCTGACGGGGTCGAGTTCCCAGAAGACACACGATCGACAACGCTTGGGAAGGTCCTGGAGGTTGTCCAGCGTGAGCGGTACGAGCCGGCGGCCCATGAAGGCTGATCCTCGCTTCCTTCGCCCGCCGCCGCGTCGCGGGCGGCTGTCAGAGCACTCCGTTCCCTGAGGAGACTGCCGATGAACCCACCGACTGCCCCCAGTCCCAAACCGGCGCTCACCAATCCGGTGCGCCTCATGGTTCGCATGGCCCCTGCCTCCCTCTCAGAGGTGCTGCCAAGTGGTTGCGCCGTACCCAACGCATCGTATCCACGACGAGATTCCATCGATACCGCCAGAAAGGAACAGAGCAGGCCACGTTCCGGCACACACCGGACATGGCCCGCTCCGTCTCCCGCACCGCGGAGGCTCCTTGCCGGAGGCTCAGGACTCGTTCTCCTCGGAGTCACCCTCGAGGAGACTCTTCTGCAGGACCGGTCCTTCACCAGGAGCGAGTGAGCCGAGGATCCGCTCAAGGTCCTCCATCGAGGCGAACTCGACGGTGATCTTGCCCTTCTTCTGGCCCAGGTCGACCTTCACTCGTGTCTCGAAGCGGTCGGACAGCCGCGTGGCGAGGTCGGACAGTGCGGGAGAGACCCGCGCACCGGCACGAGGGCCCTTGGGCTTCTGAGCCTTCTGGGGTCGTGACCCCATCAGGGTCACGATCTCCTCGACGGCACGCACGGAGAGACCCTCGGCCACAATGCGGTGTGCGAGCCGGTCCTGCTCCTCCGAGTCCTCGACGGAGAGCAGGGCCCGCGCGTGGCCGGCGGAGAGCACCCCGGCGGCGACCCTGCGCTGCACGGCCGGGGAGAGCTTCAGCAGTCGCAGGGTGTTGGAAACCTGAGGACGGGATCGGCCGATGCGGTCCGCCAGCTGGTCATGCGTGCAGTTGAAGTCCCTCAGCAACTGGTCGTAGGCCGCCGCCTCTTCCAGAGGGTTCAGCTGGGCGCGGTGCAGGTTCTCCAGCAGGGCGTCCAGGAGGAGCTTCTCGTCCTCCGTGGCGCGCACGATGGCCGGGATCGCCTCCAGCCCCGCTTCACGACAGGCCCGCCAGCGACGTTCGCCCATGATGAGCTCGTAGCGGCCAGGACCCACCTGCCGCACGACGACCGGCTGGAGGAGCCCCACTTCCTTGATGGAAGTGATGAGCTCGGACAGCGCGTCCTCGTCGAAGACGTCACGTGGCTGGCGCGGGTTCGGCGAGATGGAGTCGAGCGGGATCTCGGCGAAGTGCGCACCAATGGGTGCCGCAGGCGCGGCAGGAGCAGTCGACAGCGGCGGCTCCTCCGTTTCACGTGAAACAGACGGCAGCGTCGCCACCTTCGCCGCGGCCACCCCACGGTCGTTCGGCAGCGCAGGCACTGCCGCGGGGGACGTGGACACAACGTTTCCCGACGCCGCCTGGGCCACCGACTTCTCCGTCGGTGCGGCAGGGATCAGTGCGCCGAGACCACGGCCCAGCCCCCTCCGTCGCTCGCTCACTGAATGCCCTCCACCATGCTCGGGTCGTTCTGCTGTGCGCCGATATGCGCGTGCGTCGCGTCATAGCTGATGCCGACGCCCTTCAGCGCGATCTCTCGTGCCGCCTCAAGATAGGAGAGGGCACCACTCGATCCAGGATCGTAGGTCAACACCGTCTGCCCATAACTCGGTGCCTCCGAGATACGGACGGAGCGGGGGATGCTCGTCCGCAGTACCTCGTCACCGAAGTGGGTGCGCACCTCATCCGCGACCTGGGAGGCGAGGCGCGTCCGGCCGTCGTACATGGTGAGCAGGATGGTCGACACATGCAGGGCGGGGTTGAGATGCCCCCGCACCAGGTCGACGTTGCGCAGCAGCTGCCCAAGGCCTTCCAGTGCGTAGTACTCGCACTGGATGGGGATCAGGACCTCCTGGCCCGCCACGAGGGCATTGACCGTCAGAAGACCGAGCGAAGGCGGGCAGTCGATGAGGATGTAGTCCAGCGGCTGTTCGTACGCCTGGATCGCGCGCTGCAGCCTGCTCTCCCGTGCCACCAGGGACACCAGCTCGATCTCCGCACCGGCGAGATCGATTGTGGCGGGGGCGCAGAAGAGTCCCTCGACATCCGGGACCGGCTGGACAACCTCGGAGAGCGGCTTGCTGTCGACCAACACGTCGTAGATGGAAGGGACTTCGGCGTGATGATCGATGCCCAGAGCGGTTGAGGCGTTGCCCTGCGGGTCGAGATCGACCACCAGGACCCGGCCACCGTGCAGCGCCAGCGATGCGGCGAGGTTGACGGTCGTCGTCGTCTTCCCCACACCGCCCTTCTGATTGGCGACCACGATGATGCGCGTCTGCTCGGGCCGTGGCAGGCCCTCGCCGGCACGCCCCAGAGCCTCCACCGCCAGTTGGGCAGCACGACCGATGGGAGTGTCGTCCATCGGAGGCGGTGTTTCACGTGAAACATCCGCCCCCATCGACTCGGTACGGGGACCGGGGACCGGATCGGTCATCGGTCCCGCGATGTTGGCGTCGGACCGCAAGGATTCACTCTCCTCGACTTCAGGCTCGCAATGAACAGAGCCTCCCATGTCTTCGGGGTCGCGAACCAGTGAGGCCTGGCGTTCTGTGGAGAAATCCACCTCTGTGGATACCTCAGGTCCCTCATCGAGTGAACCAAGAGGCTTTCGGTCGCGGGGTTCGGCCGCAGCGCGGCCACGACTGATGATGCCGTGCAGCAGTGAGCGACGTTTCACGTGAAACACGATGCACAGCAGTCGTGGCCGGACTGTCGCGACACTCCGGCATGCATGGGTTTGGCAGCTTGTGTGGAGTACGTCTCTTCCTCAGGACGGATCAGCGTCGCAAGGACGGATCAGCCGCGCAGGGACGGATCCGCTCAGCGCCGACGCCGGGTCCGCCCCGTGCGAGCCGCCTTCGCGCGCTTCGCAGCGAAGCGCACACCGCCGGGGCTCTCCCCGACCTCGACCCGTACGACGGTGGAGGTCGGATCGACCACGCCCTCACCCACATGCAGGATGGACGTCCCCACCGCACCCAGCTTGCTCAGCGCCACCGAAGCGCTCTTCAGCTCCTCCTCGGCGGTGTCGCCCTTGAGTGCGAGCATCTCCCCGTACGGTCGCAACAGCGGAATGCCCCAGGTGGCGAGCCGGTCGAGCGGCGCGACGGCTCGGGCCGTCACGACGTGGACGGGCTGAATCTTCCCCATGACCTCTTCGGCCCGGCCGCGCATGACCGTCACATGGTCCAGGCCGAGCAGCTCCACGACTTCGGTGAGGAAGTTGGTGCGCCGGAGCAGCGGCTCCAGGAGCGTGATCTTCAGGTCGGTGCGGACCAGCGCCAGCGGAATGCCGGGGAGCCCGGCGCCGGAGCCGACATCGCACACGGTCACGCCATCGGGCACGACCTCCGAGAGCACCGCGCAGTTCAGCAGGTGCCGCTCCCACAGCCGGGGCACCTCTCGCGGGCCGATGAGACCGCGCTGCACGCCCGCCTCTGCGAGCAGCTCGGCGTACCGCACCGCATCCGCGAAGCGATCACCGAACACCTCGCGCGCCTGCTCGGGCGCGGGGGGAAGCTCCGCTGCCTCCGTCACGGGGGACCGTCCTTCCGTACCGCATCAGCGCACCCGGCGCCGACACCAGAACCACCAGAACTATCAGGCTGACAAAGTTCGGCCCCGCCTGCGCAACAGACGGGGCCGGAGAACGTAGAGGCCGGTCAGGCGGGCAGCACGACGACGAAGCGCTGCGGCTCCTCGCCCTCGGACTCGCTGCGCAGGCCCGCTGCCTTGACCGCGTCGTGCACGACCTTGCGCTCGAAGGGCGTCATCGGCTTCAGCTTGACGGCCTCACCACTGCTCTTGGCCTCCGCGGCGGCCTTGGCGCCCAGCTCGGACAGCTCGGAACGCTTCTGTGCCCGGTACCCCGCGATGTCGAGCATCAGGCGGCTGCGGTCACCGGTTTCCCGGTGCACAGCCAGACGGGTGAGCTCCTGGAGCGCTTCCAGCACCTCGCCGTCACGGCCGACCAGCTTCTGCAGGTCGCGGCCGCCCGTGTCACTGATGATCGAGACGGAGGCGCGGTCGGCCTCGACGTCCATGTCGATGTCGCCGTCGAGGTCGGCGATGTCGAGCAGACCCTCCAGGTAGTCCGCCGCGATCTCGCCTTCCTGCTCCAGGCGAGTCAGGGTGTCTGCACCCTCGGCAGCGGCGGAGGTGGTGCCTTCCGTCACGGGATGGACTCCTTCTTACTTCTTGGACGGGGACTTGGGCCGCTGCGGACCCTTGCGCTGTCCGGACTGGGCCTTGCTGCGGGTACCGCCGGCGGGCTTCGCGCCGCCCTTCTTGGCAGCGGCGGCGGGCTTGGCACCCTCGGGCTCGTCGGACTTGGTGAGCGATGTCTTCGGCTCGTTCTCACCGGCCGCCTTCGGGCCGACCGCGCCGCCGTGCTGCCGCTGCGACTTGCTCTGCCGCTTCGGCTGCTGACGCTTGGGGGTGCCGACGGCGGTGGTCGGCGTGCCGTCCTCGGCCTGGGCTGCGGCCGCGGTGTCGCTCTTGATCACGGTGCCGTCGGCCTGGGCGGCGAGGCCGGCCTTGCTGAGTCCGTTGATGAACTTGCGCTCGAACTCGTTGCGGTCGCGGCCCTTGGCGACGATCGCCTTCACGATGGCACGGTCGCGGCGCCGACCGACCTTCTCGTGCTGCGTGACGTGCTTGCTCAGGCGGTCGAGGTACGAGGCCTGGGCCTTGGAACCCGGGGTCGGGTTGTTGTGGATGACGTACATCTGCTGGCCCATGGTCCACACGTTGGTGGTCAGCCAGTAGACGAGGACACCGACCGGGAAGTTGATGCCGAAGACAGCGAACATGACCGGGAAGACATACATCAGCATCTTCTGCTGCTGCATGAACGGGGTCTTCACCGTGGTGTCGACGTTCTTCGTCATCAGCTGGCGCTGGGTGAAGAACTGCGACGCCGACATCAGGACGATCATGACCGCGGTGACGATACGGACGGTGGTCAGCGAAGCGTCGAGGGCGGCGACGTCAGCGGTGCTGTCGGTGAACTTCGCGGCCAGCGGGGCCCCGAAGATGTGCGCCTGCTGCGCGCTCTTCAGCAGGCTGTCGTTGATGACACCGATGGTGTCGTTGTTCGCGATGCTGTTGAGCACGTGGTACAGGGCGAAGAAGAACGGGGACTGCGCCAGGATGGGAAGGCACGAGGAGAGCGGGTTGGTGCCCGTCTCCTTGTACAGCTTCATCATCTCTTCGGACTGGCGCTGCTTGTCGTTCTTGTAGCGCTCCTGGATCTTCTTCATCTCGGGCTGCAGCGTCTGCATGGCCCGGGTCGCCTTGATCTGCTTCACGAAGAGCGGGATCAGGCAGATGCGGATCAGGATCACCAGCGACACGATCGACAGGCCCCAGGCCCAGCCGGTGTCAGGGCCGAAGAGGGCGCCGTACACCGAGTGGAACTGGACGATGACCCAGGAGACGGGTGTGGTGATAAAGCTGAAGAGGCTGGCAATCGTGTCCACTAATCATGCTCCTTGGGCATGGGACGGTGTCTCTGCGGCCGGGCTCGAAGGACTCGACGGACTGGTGGGAGAAGTCCGTCCCTCGGTGGCCGGTCCGACGGCGGAGGGCCCGCCCTTGCGTGCATGCCACGCGTTGCGCAGCATTTCGTGCCACCGCGGGCGCTTGCGCGGCGGGACATGGTCCACACCGCCCAGCGACCACGGATTGCACCGCAGGATGCGCCAGGCCGTGAGTGCCGTTCCCTTGATGGCACCATGCCGGTCGATGGCCGTGAAGCCGTAGTGGGAGCACGACGGGTAGTACTTGCAGACCGGCCCGAGCAGCGGACTGATCGTCCACTGGTAGAGCTTGATCAGAGCCAGCAGCGGGTACTTCATCGCGCGCCCCCTCCCAGCAACCGCTGGAGAGCGGCATCCAGGTCTCGGGCCAGCTGTGCATGGTCGGCGTCGCCCGATCCGGGCAGCGCTCGTACGACTACCAGGCTACCGGGGGGCAGCTGGGCGACTCGCTCGCGCATCAGGTGGCGAAGCCTGCGCTTCACTTTGTTGCGCACGACCGCGCCACCCACGGCTTTGCTCACGACGAAACCCGCACGCGTCGGGGGAGCGCTCTCCCCAGGCGCATGCGGGTCCGTGGCACCGCTTCGAAGGTGGACGACGAGGTGCGGGCGTCCTGCCCGACGGCCTCGCCGTACCGCGGTCGCGAAGTCCTCGCGCCGCCTCAGCCGGTTCTCGGTGGGCAGCACGACGTCATGACCTGATCGGAATCAGGCGGACAGGCGGGCGCGACCCTTGCTACGGCGGGACGCGAGAATCGCGCGGCCGGCACGGGTACGCATACGCAGCCGGAAGCCGTGGGTCTTCGCGCGACGACGGTTGTTCGGCTGGAAGGTGCGCTTGCTCACTCGGGGGCTCCAGAAAGAATCGGTGGTTGCGGGGTGCCGTCCTGGCTGTCACCGTGCGCCCACGAGTAGCTCGCAGTTACGCCCGAGTGCACCGCTGACCGATCACCCAAATGATCTGTGCCCATCGGAGGCAGGCGGCAGCAGCCATCGACAACTCGACCTGGTTACGGTACGCGCGGCTACGCCATCCGGTCAAACCGGGAGTCGCCGGGAGACACTTGTCCACAGGCTGGGGACAACAACTTGAACCGTACCCGCCGCGCTGACTACCGTGACGGAACTCCGATTCGTTCCCTTGTCCCTGCCGCGGCGGGTTTGCTCCCGCCCACCCACCCGGATGACATCCCAAGCCGTCCCAGAACCACACGTTCGTGGGACCTGTGAGAGAGCGTGCCCTGTGGCTGACGTACCTGCCGATCTTGCCGCAGTGTGGCCACGCGTATTGGAGCAGCTCCTCGGGGAGGGCCGCGGCCAGGGGGTCGAAGGCAAGGACGAACACTGGATCCGGCGTTGTCAGCCGCTTGCACTGGTCGCGGACACCGCCCTGCTCGCCGTACCGAACGAGTTCGCGAAAGGCGTACTGGAGGGCCGGCTGGCGCCGATCGTCAGCGAGACGCTGAGCCGCGAGTGCGGCCGCCCGATCCGGATCGCGATCACCGTCGACGACTCCGCCGGCGAGCCCCCCGCCCCGCCGGCGCCCCCGGCCCGCTCCCAGCAGCGCTACGAGGAGCCCGAGCTCCCCGCCGCGCGCCAGGACCGCGACGGCTACGACCGCCCCGAGCGCGACGCGTACGACCGCCCGGACCGCGACGCGTACGACCGCCCCGAGCGCGACGGCTACGACCGCCCGGACCGCGACGGGTACGAGGGTTACGGCCGCCACCGCGCCGACCAGGCGCCCGGACCGGCCGGCGACCAGCTTCCGCCTACGCGCGCAGACCAGCTTCCGACCGCCCGCCCCGCCTACCCGTCCGAGTACCAGCGCCCCGAGCCCGGCGCCTGGCCGCGGCCTGCACAGCAGGAGGACTACGGCTGGCAGCAGCAGCGCCTCGGCTTCCCGGAGCGTGACCCGTACGCGTCACCGGGCCAGGATTCGTACGGCCACCAGGACTCGTACACCCCACAGGACCCCTACGGCTCCGGCTCACAGGACGCGTACGGATCCAAGGGTCCCAAGGACTCCTACGGCCCCCCGTCCCAGGACTCCTACGGCCCCCCTTCCCAGGACTACCGCCCGCAGCCCATGGAGCGCCCCTCTTACGAGCAGCCGCGTTCCGAGTACGACACGTCACGCGGTGAGTACGACCAGCGCGACACGGTGCGCCGGGAGCTGCCCGACCCGCCCGCCGGTTCGGGCCACGTGCACCGGGGCGGACCGGTCGGTCCGAACCTGCCGACGACCGGCGCGCCCGGCCCCCTGGCCGCTCAGCCGGCACCGGCGACCGGCCCGGGTGAGCCGACCGCCCGCCTGAACCCGAAGTACCTCTTCGACACCTTCGTCATCGGCGCCTCCAACCGCTTCGCGCACGCCGCCGCGGTCGCTGTGGCCGAGGCGCCGGCGAAGGCGTACAACCCCTTGTTCATCTACGGGGAGTCCGGACTCGGCAAGACCCACCTGCTGCACGCGATCGGGCACTACGCCCGCAGCCTCTACCCGGGCACGCGCGTGCGGTACGTGAGCTCGGAGGAGTTCACCAACGAGTTCATCAACTCCATCCGCGACGGCAAGGGCGACAGCTTCCGCAAGCGGTACCGGGAGATGGACATCCTGCTCGTCGACGACATCCAGTTCCTCGCGGACAAGGAGTCGACGCAGGAGGAGTTCTTCCACACCTTCAACACGCTGCACAACGCCAACAAGCAGATCGTGCTGTCCTCCGACCGGCCGCCGAAGCAGCTGGTGACGCTGGAGGACCGGCTGCGGAACCGTTTCGAGTGGGGACTGATCACGGACGTCCAGCCGCCCGAGCTGGAGACGCGGATCGCGATCCTCCGCAAGAAGGCCGTGCAGGAGCAGCTGAACGCGCCGCCGGAGGTGCTGGAGTTCATCGCGTCCCGCATCTCGCGCAACATCCGCGAGCTGGAAGGTGCGCTGATCCGCGTCACGGCGTTCGCCTCGCTCAACCGGCAGCCGGTGGACCTGGGGCTGACGGAGATCGTCCTGAAGGACCTCATCCCCGGCGGCGAGGACTCGGCCCCCGAGATCACCTCGACGGCCATCATGGGCGCGACGGCCGACTACTTCGGGCTGACCGTCGAGGACCTGTGCGGCACCTCCCGCGGGCGCGCCCTCGTCACCGCCCGGCAGATCGCCATGTATCTGTGCCGTGAGCTGACCGACCTGTCCCTGCCCAAGATCGGTGCGCTGTTCGGCGGGCGCGACCACACCACGGTCATGCACGCGGACCGCAAGATCCGCAACCTGATGGCCGAGCGTCGCTCCATCTACAACCAGGTCACGGAGCTGACCAACCGCATCAAGAACGGCTGATGGCGACGGCGGTACGCCACTGAAGGCGCCCCTGAGGCTTCACGGGGCGCCTTTCTCATACCCCTGAGCCACCGACGCGTCTCATGCCCGGGGTCCGCCGACGCGTCTCATGCCCGGGGTCCGCCGGCACGTCGCATGTCCGGGGTCCGCCGGCACGTCGCATGTCCGGGGTCCGCCGGGGCGGCACGGACGGGCGCGGCGGCAGCCCCGTCCCAGGGCTCCTGAGCCCCTCCGCGCCCCCCGGAACCCCTGCTGGTGCGCAGCTCCGGCCTCTGTCCCCAGCCACCCGTCCGCAACCCGCTGTTCGATTAGGCGCCGGGTTACGGCCTCCCTCCACAGATTCGGCGACTTTCTGCCGTCCACATCCTGGGGACCGGGGAGTTGTCCAGATCGTGTCCACAGCGGCCGCTGTTGAAAGACCATCAGACCAGCTCAGGTGCTTGTGGATTGGTGGACGAAGGATCTCCACAGACTGTGGACGACGAGAGGATCCACAGGCTGTGCATCGAGTTGTCCACCGGCTGCCCACAGGCTGGGGGCCGTTGTCCCCAGCGATCGGCTGCTTCTCCACATGCCTGTCCACTGTTCGGCAACACGACGCGCCTCCTCACCGGGTCGAGTGAAAGGCGTCACACAAAGGTGCCGGGTTGGGCTGTGGGAAAGGTGGGTAAAGCTGGGGATGGCGCTGGGGAGAACTCGCCTCCCCCTGTGCACGGCGTGTGCAGAACTTTCTGTTCTCCACAGATGCACCCGGTTGTCCACTGCCTCCACCCACAGGCCCCGTGGACAAAATTCGCGCTCTGAGCTGGGCAAACGAGGTTATCCACGGTATCCACAGGCCCTACTACTACTCCCGACTAGAGAGAGCTGGGAATCCGTTTCGAAGGGGGCCCTGTGCACAACTCGCTCTTCGGTGCCCGACCGCCCCTCGTCACGACTTGACCCCGAGAGGCACCTACTGTCAGTGCCGTGCGTCAGACTGGTCCCCGGTGTCCTCCCCCTCACAGGGACCGACGGCACCGAGACAGACGACGAGGGCCAGGCAGAGCGAGAAGCGCCGGCAACAGCAGGAGGCGGCAACAGTGAAGATCCGGGTGGAACGCGACGTACTCGCGGAGGCAGTGGCCTGGGCGGCACGCAGCCTCCCGGCCCGTCCGCCGGCGCCTGTCCTCGCCGGCCTCCTGCTGAAGGCCGAGGAAGGCCAGCTGAGCCTGTCCGGCTTCGACTACGAGGTCTCCGCGCGGGTCTCCGTGGAGGCCGAGGTCGAGGAGGAGGGCACGGTCCTGGTCTCCGGCCGCCTGCTCGCCGACATCTGCCGCGCGCTGCCCAACCGCCCGGTGGAGATCTCCACAGACGGTGTACGGGCGACCGTGGTCTGCGGCTCGTCCCGGTTCACACTCCACACCCTGCCTGTGGAGGAGTACCCGGCCCTGCCCCAGATGCCGAACGCGACGGGCACGGTCCCCGGCGAGGTCTTCGCCTCCGCCGCCGCCCAGGTCGCCATCGCGGCCGGCCGTGACGACACGCTGCCCGTCCTCACCGGTGTGCGCATCGAGATCGAGGGCGACACCGTCACGCTGGCGTCCACCGACCGCTACCGCTTCGCGGTCCGCGAGTTCCTGTGGAAGCCGGAGAACCCGGAGGCCTCCGCGGTCGCCCTGGTGCCCGCCAAGACGCTTCTGGACACCGCCAAGGCCCTGACCAGCGGCGACCAGGTGATCCTGGCGCTGTCCGGCTCGGGCTCCGGCGAGGGCCTGATCGGCTTCGAGGGTGCCGGCCGGCGGACGACGACCCGCCTGCTCGAGGGTGACCTCCCGAAGTACCGCACGCTGTTCCCGACGGAGTTCAACAGCGTCGCCGTCATCGAGACCGCCCCCTTCGTGGAGGCCGTCAAGCGCGTGGCCCTGGTCGCCGAGCGCAACACCCCGGTGCGGCTCAGCTTCGAGCAGGGCGTGCTCATCCTGGAAGCCGGTTCCAGTGACGACGCACAGGCTGTGGAAAGGGTTGACGCCCAGCTCGAGGGCGACGACATCTCGATCGCCTTCAACCCGACGTTCCTGCTGGACGGCCTGAGCGCCATCGACTCCCCGGTGGCCCAGCTGTCGTTCACGACGTCCACCAAGCCCGCCCTGCTCAGCGGCAAGCCGGCGCTGGACGCCGAGGCGGACGACGCCTACAAGTACCTGATCATGCCGGTCCGCCTCAGCGGCTGAGCAGGCCCCGCGGCCGCAATCAGGCAGGGGATCACCGGCGGCTGTCCACAGGCTGAGGACAAATCCGCAGGTGAGGGCGTACGACTGAGCGCGTATGCCCACAGATGTGCGCGAGCGTCCGGGTTTAGGGTCGGACGTGGGTACGAAAGTGCCTGGCGGTACGCACGTGCCGCCACGCCACGTCGCAGAACCTAAGGAAAACAACTGATGGAGCTCGGTCTCGTCGGCCTCGGCAAGATGGGCGGCAACATGCGCGAGCGGATCCGCCGCGCAGGTCACACCGTCCTCGGATACGACCGCAACCCGGACCTCGCCGATGTCCACAGCCTGGAAGAGCTTGTGGGCAAGCTCAGCGGACCGCGCGTGATCTGGGTGATGGTCCCCGCGGGCGAGGCCACGCAGACCACGATCGACCGGCTCGCGGAACTGCTGGAGCCGGGCGACGTCGTCGTGGACGGCGGCAACTCCCGCTGGACCGACGACGTCAAGCACGCCGAGGAGCTGGCGGCCAAGGGCATCGGGTTCGTCGACTGCGGTGTCTCCGGCGGCGTCTGGGGTCTGGAGAACGGCTATGCCCTGATGTACGGCGGCGACAAGGAGAACGTCGCCAAGGTGCAGCCGGTCTTCGACGCCCTCAAGCCGGAGGGCGACTCCGGCTCCGTGCACGCCGGCAAGGTCGGTGCTGGCCACTTCGCGAAGATGGTCCACAACGGCATCGAGTACGCGATGATGCAGGCTTACGCGGAGGGCTGGGAGCTCCTGGAGAAGGTCGACTCCGTGACCGACGTCCGGGAGGTCTTCCGCTCCTGGCAGGAGGGCACGGTCATCCGCTCCTGGCTGCTCGACCTCGCGGTCAACGCGCTCGACGAGGACGAGCACCTGGATGAGCTGCGGGGTTATGCACAGGACTCCGGCGAGGGACGCTGGACTGTGGAGGCCGCCATCGACAACGCGGTGCCGCTGCCGGCGATCACCGCGTCGCTGTTCGCGCGGTTCGCCTCCCGCCAGGAGGACTCGCCCCAGATGAAGATGATCGCGGCGCTGCGGAACCAGTTCGGCGGCCACGCGGTCGAGAAGAAGTAGTCCAGACGAGAAGAAGAAGTAGTCCACAGGGCTGCACGGCAGTCCACAACCGTCCGGGGAGGTCGGCGAAACGACCATGCACGTCACGCATCTGTCGCTGGCCGACTTCCGTTCCTACTCCGGGGTCGAGGTCCCGCTCGACCCCGGGGTGACGGCCTTCGTCGGGCCGAACGGACAGGGCAAGACCAATCTCGTCGAGGCCGTCGGCTATCTCGCCACCCTCGGCAGCCACCGGGTCTCCTCCGACGCCCCCCTGGTCCGCATGGGTGCCGAGCGCGCGATCATCCGGGCCCAGGTCCGGCAGGGCGAACGGCAGCAGCTGGTCGAGCTGGAGCTCAACCCGGGGCGCGCCAACCGTGCCCGTATCAACAGGTCTTCGCAGGTCAGGCCGCGTGACGTGCTGGGGATCGTGCGGACCGTGCTGTTCGCGCCCGAGGATCTCGCGCTGGTCAAGGGTGACCCCGGTGAGCGGCGCCGTTTCCTCGACGAGCTGATCACCGCGCGTTCCCCGCGGATGGCCGGGGTCCGCTCCGACTACGACCGGGTCCTCAAGCAGCGCAACACCCTGCTGAAGTCGGCCGCGTTGGCCCGCAGGCACGGCGGTCGCACGATGGACATGTCCACGCTGGACGTGTGGGACCAGCATCTCGCGCGCGCGGGGGCCGAGTTGCTCGCCCAGCGGCTGGATCTGATCGCGACGATCCAGCCGCTGGCCGACAAGGCCTATGAGCAACTCGCGCCCGGCGGCGGCCCGATCGCGCTGGAGTACAAGCCGTCCGCGCCCGGCGAGGCACACACCCGCGAGGACCTCTTCGAGCAGTTGATGGCGGCGCTCGCCGAGGCCCGCAAGCAGGAGATCGAGCGCGGCGTCACCCTGGTCGGCCCGCACCGGGACGACCTGCAGCTCAAGCTCGGACAGCTCCCGGCCAAGGGGTACGCCTCCCACGGCGAGTCCTGGTCCTACGCGCTGGCGCTGCGCCTGGCCTCGTACGACCTGCTCAGAGCGGAGGGCAACGAGCCGGTGCTGGTGCTCGACGACGTCTTCGCCGAGCTGGACGCCCGTCGTCGTGAGCGTCTGGCCGAAATGGTCGCGGAGGGCGAGCAGGTCCTGGTGACGGCCGCGGTCGACGACGACGTACCGCATGTGCTGTCCGGGGCGCGGTTCGCCGTCTCCGAGGGGGCGGTGGAGCGGGTATGACGGAGAACACATCCGGCGGGGCCCCGAGTCCCTCGCAGCCGTCCGGCGGGTCTCCGAAGCCTCCCGAGCCGTCCGGCGTCGACCTCGCGCGCGTGGCGCTGCGTGCGGCCAAGGAAGCCGCACGCGCGCGGGGGGACGCGGCGCAGCAGAAGAAGCAGGCGCGCCGCGGTGGTCTGCGCTCCGGTGCGCGTGCCGACGGCCGCGACCCCATGGCGCTCGGCTCCGCGATCAACCGGCTGATCACCGAACGCGGCTGGGAAGCGCCGGCCGCAGTGGGCGGTGTGATGGGCCGCTGGCCTCAGATCGTCGGCGAGGACGTGGCCAAGCACTGTGTGCCGGAGAAGTACGACGAGGACGAGCGGGTGCTGGTCGTGCGCTGCGACTCGACGGCCTGGGCCACGAACCTCCGGCTGCTCGCGCCCACCCTGGTCGCGCGTCTGAACGAGGACCTGGGCCATGGCCGGGTGAAGCTGATCAAGGTGCAGGGCCCCGGCGGACCCGCCCGCCGCTACGGCCCGTTGCGCGCTCCGGGCAGTACCGGTCCGGGCGACACCTACGGCTGATCGGCACCGGTTTCCCACCTGCCGACAGTACGTGACTGACATCACATCAAGGGCTTCCGGTGGCTCTCCCGGGGTGCCGGAGGCCTTCCTGTCGCGCGCCCGCACACGGTTGCGAATCATGACCTGACTCCGAAGTAGCCAAGGGTTGACGGCCGGAAGCGCTGAGTGCCGCCGTGAGCCTCTTGGAGCCCCCATCCGCATATCGGGAGTCGGACAAGACCCGTCGAGGGCGGCACATGCGGACTCAGGTACCGGCAAACCCCCATCAGTGTCAGTGCTACCGGTAGACTGGAAGCAATCCCGCCCCACTCGCTGGGGACCGTCCGGGACAAGCTGAGCAACGCTGATCAAGGCTTACCAACGCAACATGCCGCAGCCGCTCCGGCAACCCGCCGACGAGCCTGGCTCGTGCTGTGCCAGAAAGGGCGCTTCGTGGCCGATTCCGGCAACCCCAACGAGAACATCCCGTCCACCGACGAAGGCGTGAGCAGCGAGGCGATCACCTCCCACAGCGAGGTCACCGCCTCGTACGACGCCAGTGCCATCACCGTCCTCGAGGGTCTGGACGCGGTCCGCAAGCGACCCGGCATGTACATCGGCTCGACCGGTGAGCGCGGCCTGCACCACCTGGTGCAGGAGGTCGTCGACAACTCCGTCGACGAGGCCCTGGCCGGTCACGCGGACACGATCGACGTCACGATCCTCGCCGACGGCGGCGTGCGCGTCGTCGACAACGGCCGTGGCATCCCGGTCGGCATCGTCCCCTCCGAGGGCAAGCCGGCCGTCGAGGTCGTGCTGACGGTGCTGCACGCGGGCGGAAAGTTCGGCGGCGGCGGCTACGCGGTCTCCGGCGGTCTGCACGGCGTGGGTGTCTCCGTGGTGAACGCCCTGTCGACCAAGGTGTCCGTCGAGATCAAGACCGACGGCTACCGCTGGACCCAGGACTACAAGTTGGGCGTCCCGACGGCCCCGCTCGCCCAGCACGAGGCCACGGACGAGCACGGCACCTCGGTCACCTTCTGGGCCGACCCGGACATCTTCGAGACCACCGACTACTCCTTCGAGACGCTGTCGCGGCGCTTCCAGGAGATGGCGTTCCTCAACAAGGGTCTGCGGATCAACCTCACCGACGAGCGCGAGTCGGCGAAGGCCACGGCCGGTGCGGACGAGGCGGGCGAGGACGAGAAGCACGAGGTCAAGAGCGTCTCGTACCACTACGAGGGCGGCATCGTCGACTTCGTGAAGTACCTCAACTCCCGCAAGGGAGACCTGGTGCACCCCACCGTCATCGACCTCGAGGCGGAGGACAAGGACCGGAGCCTGTCCCTCGAACTCGCGATGCAGTGGAACGGCGGCTACAGCGAGGGCGTGTACTCGTTCGCCAACATCATCCACACGCACGAGGGCGGTACGCACGAAGAGGGTTTCCGCGCCGCGCTGACCTCGCTGATCAACAAGTACGCGCGCGACAAGCGGCTGCTGCGCGAGAAGGACGACAACCTCACGGGTGACGACATCCGCGAGGGTCTGACGGCGATCATCTCGGTCAAGCTGAGCGAGCCCCAGTTCGAGGGCCAGACGAAGACCAAGCTGGGCAACACCGAGGTCAAGACCTTTGTGCAGAGGGTCGTCTACGAGCACCTCACGGACTGGCTGGACCGCAACCCCAACGAGGCCGCGGACATCATCCGCAAGGGCATCGCGGCGGCCACCGCGCGCGTGGCGGCCCGCAAGGCCCGTGACCTCACCCGCCGCAAGGGTCTGCTGGAGACGGCGTCCCTGCCGGGCAAGCTCTCCGACTGCCAGTCGAACGACCCTCAGAAGTGCGAGATCTTCATCGTCGAGGGTGACTCCGCCGGCGGCTCGGCCAAGTCCGGCCGCAATCCGCAGTACCAGGCGATCCTCCCGATCCGCGGCAAGATCCTCAACGTCGAGAAGGCGCGCATCGACCGCATCCTGCAGAACCAGGAGATCCAGGCGATGATCTCCGCGTTCGGCACGGGTGTGCACGAGGACTTCGACATCGAGAAGCTCCGCTATCACAAGATCATCCTGATGGCGGACGCCGACGTCGACGGCCAGCACATCAACACCCTGCTGCTGACCTTCCTGTTCCGCTTCATGCGGCCCCTGGTCGAGGCCGGGCACGTGTACCTCTCGCGCCCTCCGCTCTACAAGATCAAGTGGGGCAAGGACGACTTCGAGTACGCCTACTCCGACCGTGAGCGCGACGCCCTGATCGAGATGGGCCGCAACGCCGGCAAGCGCATCCGCGAGGACTCGGTCCAGCGGTTCAAGGGTCTCGGTGAGATGAACGCCGAGGAGCTGCGCATCACGACCATGGACCAGGAGCACCGCGTTCTCGGCCAGGTCACCCTGGACGACGCCGCCCAGGCCGACGACCTGTTCTCGGTCCTCATGGGCGAAGACGTCGAGGCCCGCCGCGCGTTCATCCAGCGCAACGCCAAGGACGTCCGCTTCCTCGACATCTGAGTCGGTCTCAGCTGACCGCACCCGGAAGGATTTTCACCAGCAATGACCGACGAGAACACTCCTGTGACGACGTCCGAGGGTGACGCCCTGGCCATGCGCGTCGAGCCCGTCGGGCTCGAGACGGAGATGCAGCGCTCGTATCTCGACTACGCGATGTCCGTCATCGTCTCGCGTGCGCTGCCGGACGTCCGCGACGGCCTCAAGCCCGTCCACCGCCGTGTGCTGTACGCCATGTACGACGGCGGCTACCGTCCCGAGCGCGGCTTCTACAAGTGCGCCCGCGTCGTCGGCGACGTCATGGGCAACTACCACCCGCACGGCGACTCCTCCATCTACGACGCGCTCGTGCGCCTCGCCCAGCCCTGGTCGATGCGCATGCCGCTCGTCGACTCCAACGGCAACTTCGGCTCCCCGGGCAACGACCCGGCCGCGGCCATGCGGTACACCGAGTGCAAGATGGCGCCGCTGTCGATGGAGATGGTCCGTGACATCGACGAGGAGACCGTCGACTTCACGGACAACTACGACGGCCGCTCCCAGGAGCCGACCGTCCTGCCGGCCCGCTTCCCGAACCTGCTGATCAACGGCTCGGCCGGTATCGCGGTCGGCATGGCGACCAACATCCCGCCGCACAACCTGCGCGAGGTCGCCGCCGGGGCCCAGTGGTACCTGGAGAACCCCGAGGCCTCCCACGAGGAGCTGCTGGACGCGCTGATCGAGCGCATCAAGGGCCCGGACTTCCCGACCGGCGCGCTCGTCGTCGGCCGCCGGGGCATCGAGGAGGCGTACCGCACCGGCCGCGGCTCCATCACGATGCGCGCGGTCGTCGAGGTCGAGGAGATCCAGAACCGCCAGTGCCTGGTGGTCACGGAGCTTCCCTACCAGGTCAACCCGGACAACCTCGCCCAGAAGATCGCCGACCTGGTCAAGGACGGCAAGATCGGCGGCATCGCGGACGTCCGCGACGAGACCTCCTCGCGCACCGGCCAGCGCCTGGTCATCGTGCTGAAGCGGGACGCGGTCGCCAAGGTCGTGCTGAACAACCTGTACAAGCACACCGACCTGCAGACGAACTTCGGCGCCAACATGCTGGCGCTGGTGGACGGCGTGCCGCGCACGCTCTCGCTGGACGCGTTCATCCGGCACTGGGTGACCCACCAGATCGAGGTCATCGTCCGCCGTACGCGCTTCCGGCTGCGCAAGGCCGAGGAGCGGGCGCACATCCTGCGCGGTCTGCTGAAGGCCCTGGACGCCATCGACGAGGTCATCGCGCTGATCCGGCGCAGCGACACGGTCGAGATCGCCCGCGGCGGCCTGATGAGCCTGCTGGAGATCGACGAGATCCAGGCCAACGCCATCCTCGAGATGCAGCTGCGCCGGCTGGCCGCCCTGGAGCGCCAGAAGATCGTCCAGGAGCACGACGAGCTCCAGGCGAAGATCAACGAGTACAACGAGATCCTGGCCTCCCCGGTCCGCCAGCGCGGCATCGTCAGCGCGGAGCTGGCCGCGATCGTCGAGAAGTACGGCGACGACCGCAAGACGACGCTGATCCCCTACGAGGGCGACATGTCCATCGAGGACCTGATCGCCGAGGAGGACATCGTCGTCACGGTCACCCGGGGCGGCTACATCAAGCGCACCAAGACCGACGACTACCGCGCCCAGAAGCGCGGCGGCAAGGGCGTGCGCGGCGCGAAGCTCAAGGAAGACGACATCGTCGACCACTTCTTCGTGTCCACCACGCACCACTGGCTGCTGTTCTTCACGAACAAGGGCCGCGTCTACCGGGTCAAGGGCTACGAGCTGCCGGACGCCGGCCGGGACGCGCGCGGTCAGCACGTCGCGAACCTGCTCGCCTTCCAGCCGGACGAGGCGATCGCCGAGATCCTGGCGATCCGCGACTACGAGGCGGTTCCCTACCTCGTGCTCGCCACCAAGGCCGGACTGGTGAAGAAGACGCCTCTGAAGGATTACGATTCGCCCCGCTCCGGCGGTGTGATCGCCATCAATCTCCGTGAGGGCCAGGACGGTTCGGACGACGAACTGATCGGTGCCGAACTCGTTTCGTCGGACGATGATCTGCTTCTGATCAGCAAGAAGGCGCAGTCGATCAGGTTCACCGCCTCGGACGAAACCCTGCGTCCCATGGGCCGTGCCACCTCGGGCGTCAAGGGCATGAGCTTCCGCGAAGGCGACGAGCTGCTCTCGATGAATGTTGTTCGACCCGGTACGTTCGTGTTCACTGCCACAGACGGCGGGTACGCGAAGCGGACCGCCGTCGACGAGTACCGCGTCCAGGGTCGCGGCGGCCTCGGCATCAAGGCTGCCAAGATCGTCGAGGACCGTGGGTCCCTCGTCGGCGCGCTGGTGGTCGAGGAGACCGACGAGATCCTCGCCATCACGCTGTCGGGCGGTGTGATTCGTACGCGGGTCAACGAGATCAGGGAAACCGGCCGTGACACCATGGGCGTCCAACTGATCAATCTGGGCAAGCGCGATGCCGTCGTGGGCATCGCTCGCAACGCCGAGGCGGGGCGCGAGGCGGAGGAGGTCGACGGCGATGTGGTCGTCGACGAGACCGCCGAGGACGCCCTGACCACCGGCACGGACGAGGGTGAGGCGCCCTCGGCCGAGTAGGCACGAGGAGTGAGTCAGCGTGAGCGGAGCCACGGGCGCCGGACCGGCCGGAACCCCGAGGGGTACGGAGGCGGACGACGGCGGCCGTGGCTCCGCCGCGCGTGCGGCGGACCCGCAGACGACCAACCTGAAGGCGATCAAGTCCCCGGCCAAGGACGAGCCGACGCCTGACGTGCATGGATCACAGGGGGGAACCGTGACGGACACCCGAGGTCCGCAGACCAAGCAGGCCAAGGGCGGTGCGGGGGCGCCCACCTCCGGCGCGCAGCCGCAGCCGGCCGGGCAGGAGCCGGGCCCGGCCTCGCCCCTGCCCGGGGAGCGGCAGACGAAGCAGCAGGCCGGGCCGTACCACCCGCCGCAGGCCTACCCGGCGCAGCAGGCGGCGGCCGGAGCCGGTCCCGCTGCCGCACGGCGTCCCCGCACGGGGGTGGGTACCACTCCGCGCGTCCGCAAGGCGCGGCTGCGGGTGGCGAAGGCCGATCCGTGGTCGGTGATGAAGGTCAGCTTCCTGCTCTCCATCGCCCTGGGCATCTGCACGATCGTCGCGGCCGCCGTGCTGTGGATGGTCATGGACGCGATGGGCGTCTTCTCGACGGTCGGCGGCACGATCTCCGAGGCCACCGGATCGAACGAGTCCAACGGCTTCGACCTGCAGGCTTTCCTGTCGCTGCCCAACGTGCTGATGTTCACCGCGGTCATCGCGGTCATCGACGTGGTCCTGGCGACCGCCCTCGCGACGCTCGGCGCGTTCATCTACAACCTGTCCGCGGGCTTCGTGGGCGGCGTGGAGCTGACGCTCGCCGAGGACGAGTGACGACACCTTCGTCGTCGCCCTGACGGTGGCCCGACAACCGATTTTGGGACTTCCCATGTCGTGCGCTAATCTTCAGGAGTCAGCGCGCGGGACACACCCCGCAAAGCGCGGCGGGGCTATAGCTCAGTTGGTTAGAGCGCATCCCTGATAAGGATGAGGCCACAGGTTCAAATCCTGTTAGCCCCACCAGCGAAAAGACCCTCAGTCGATACCGGCTGGGGGTCTTTGACATTCAGCGAGTGCCGACGGCTTCCGCTCGCTCGGCCTCTTCGTAGGGCGTGGCACGATGACGGCGGAGAGGTGCCCCAAGCAGGCGCTGGGCGAGGCGTCGGAGAAGCAGGTCACTTTGAACATGACGGCGACGTCTGGTACCGCAAGGCAGGTGACAGCCACGAATACGCGGTACCCCGCGACGGCGTGGTGATTCGTCTGATCGCTGATGTGGACAAGGTCGACCGCGCAGTTCTGCGCAAGGCAGCCGAGGCGGCCCACCGCCCGGACAACACCGAACTGGCCGCACTCCTGCCGGCCACCAACGGCGCGGACACCTGAGAGACGGCATGTCCACACTGGCAGCCCCACCGTCCGGGCCGAGCCGAGATGGCCCTCCGGGCATGTCCTGACCCTGGGCCCCTGGATCAGGACATGCGTAAGCCCGGCCGCTCTGCCGAGCTGCCGGGCTTGGTACGCAGATCGCTTGGGTGTCGTTCCGGGGGATTCAGCGCTGGAGGGGCGTCAGACGGTTCGCCCCGGGGTCGGGGTCCTCGTCCGTGCAGTCGGTGCCGGGCGAGGTCACCGTGTCCTCGGGTGAGCGGTGCCGGCAGCGGGGGGTCTTGCCGTGGGCCTCGGCCCGGATGCGCTGCTTCATCGTGGGGGGCAGGGCCCTTGGCGAGGACCGGGAGAACGTCGTCGGTGCCGCCGTCCGCTGCTGCGGGATGCTCGCGCGGTTGCTGTTGCTCTTCTGCTCGGTCTGCGGTACCGCCGCTGCGGCGGTCGTGGTGATGAGTCCGAGCGTCGTGCACAGCGCGAGGAAGGCGGTGACGATGGTGGTCCACAGCTTCATGACCTTGTTCCGGGCCATGGCCCCTCACTTTCGGGTCGGGCGATTTGCGTACTTTCCTCATCATGTGTATGAGGGTCGAGAAGTGGTGGACCTCCGCCCGTGGCGCGTCGATGTTCCGATGAACACCACCCGGATGGGCGCAAGGAGGGTGAAAAGGTCAGGAAAGCGATGGAGAGCGGGCAAAGTGACCGTCCGTCGAGGTGTGATCACCCTCCGATCGGAGCGGCACACTCCGCTTCTATCCCTGTTTCCGGGAGGGGAGTTGAGTGCCGACTCAGGTCACCGATCGGTATCGGCCGGTGTGTATAGTCGGGCGCCAGAGGTCCCCTACGTCAACGAAAGACGAGGTCGCGCGGTGAAGAAGCTTCTCCTGGTCGCACTGGCCGCCATCGGCGGGCTCCTCGTGTACCGCCAGATCCAGGCGGATCGCGCCGAGCAGGATCTGTGGACGGAGGCGACTGACTCCGTTCCCACGGGTTCGTGAGTCACGACAACCCAGACCGAGCACACCCCGGCCGCCTCGCGGTCGGGGTTTTGTGTGCCGAGGGCCGGTCGCGAAGCCGGCCGGCGCGGCAGGATGGGCCGACGGATCACGGCATGGCGGCCCATGGGGCGGTGAGCGGTCCGTGGACCGGGAGAGGGCCGGGGCGACGGTGAGGGGTGGCGCGTGAGGGGACGGTGCCGTACGGCGTGGAGGCGGCGCGCGGGGACGTGGCGCGAGGGTCCGGCTGTGGCCGTGCGCGTCGGCGCAGCGGCCGTGGTCCTGGGGACGACAGCGGCCATGGTGCCGGGACAGGCCTCCGCCGCCGCACATCAGGCCTCCGGCACGCCGAGCCCGTACGCCTTCGCTGACGGCGCGCTGCGCGTCCAGGGAGCGAGGAGTACCGGGGACGCCGCACTCCTGAAGCCCGGCGAGGCCTACAGGAGCTCCCTGCCGGGCAACGGCAAGGTCAACTACCGCCTCGACCTGGACGCCACGTCCGACGCGTACGTCTCCGTCACCGCCGCCCCCGCCCCCGGCAGCACCGTCTCCGTCATCGACGGCATCAAGGTGACCGTGCAGGACGCCGAGGGCAACACCTGCTCCGACGACACCACGCGCTTCGGAGCCGCTCGCAGCCCCCACCCCGTCGCGGCCTGGGGCATGCGCGAGATCTCGCCCAACCGGCCGCTGTGCACAAAGCCCGGTGCCTACTACCTGTCCGTCGAACGCGTCGATCCGAAGGGCGAGGGCTCCTCACCGGACGCGTGGGACCTGGAACTCGTCGCCATGACGGAACCGCGGACGGCGGGAACCGAGGCCACCGGCTCACCCGAGGTGTGGAACTCCGCCACGCCCCAGCCGCTCCAAGGCGATGCCCGGCACCGCAAGGGCGGCGCGGGCTTCACCGGGGCCACCCCCCTCGGCCAGGGAGTCTGGCGTGACGACATCCGGCCCGGCCAGACCCTCTTCTACGCGGTACCGGTCGACTGGGGACAGCAGATCTCCGTCACCGCGGACCTCGGCAGCTCGGAAACCGGCGCCACCGGCTACACGTCCGACGCGCTGCACCTGACCCTCTACAACCCCGCGCGCGGCGACGTCGCCGATGTGGGAGTCGGCTACAACGGCGGCCAGAGGTCCGGAAGCCTGCCTCCCCTGCCACCGGTCGGCCACGCCAACCGCTACTCCGCCACCTCGCAGGTCAGCGCGATGCGCTTCGCCGGCTCCTACTACCTCGTCGCCCACCTCTCGCAGGACGTCGCCGACACCTTCGGCGACGGGCCGTTCAAGATGACCCTGCGGGTGACGGTGAGCGGGGAGCCCAGGAGCGGTCCCGAGTACGCGGGGGAGTCCGTGCCCGAGGGTGTCTTCGAGGTCACGGACGAAGACCGGGAGGCGGCCGCGGAGGGCGTGGCCGCGGGCCGTGACACCGCCATGAGGGCACTCGCCGTGGGCGGCATCGGCACCGGGAGCGCACTGCTCGTGGGGCTCGGGGTGTGGAGCCTTGTGGCCCGGCGCAGGACTGTCGCGTAACGGGGGGCTTCGGCGGGCCGTCCGCTGCCGGATCGCCGGATCGCCGGATCGCCGGACCGCCGGATCGCCGAATCGCCGAATGCCGATCCGGGCTGCCCCGACGCTCAGAGCGCGGTTCAGGGCTGCCCCATCACTCAGATGCGGCTCAGGGCAGCGCCATCACTCTCGGGGCGGCTCACGGACGCCCCACCCATCTCATGCGGGCGTGTTGCCGGCCGCTCAGATGCGGGTCAGCGCCCAGAATCCCACGGCGTAGCAGGCCAGTGCGAGGAGCAGCAGCGGGACCGCCACCCTGGCCGGAGGCCCCGGGCGGGAGGGCCGGTGTGCCCGGTGCCGTGGCGGCGCCTGGCCGCTCGGCGGGGCGGTCGGTGTCCGGGTGGTGTACGTGGCTGTGGAGGCTTCCGTGCGGTAATGCTCCGCAGGGGGCAGAGGAGGGCCGGAGTACGCCGGGGGGAGCGGCTGTGCGGAGGACAGCCGGTGTGTGGGGTCGGAAGGGGAGACGGACGCCTGCGGGCGCGGGGCGAGGACGGGGGAGGGCTGGGACGGACCGGCCGCGGAGGATGAGGTGACCGTGGCCTGTGGCGGCGGCAGATGGAAGCTGCCGGTGTCCGACATGGAGGGCGGCCGGGCCGGGCCGGCGGTGTGGCGCGGGTCGGACGGCGCCGACTCCGCGCGTGGCCGGTGGGGCTCGGAGTGCTGTCCGTCCGGGTCCGACGGCCCGCCGTCGTCCCGCCCGGGCCGAGACCGCTCCCCGCTCGTCCCGGAGTGCTCGTGCGGCGCCTCCCTCGGGCCCGATCCCTTCGCTCTCTCCAGTGGCCCCTCGGGCGCGAAACCCCTGGGCAGCGGGCCCAGTTGGTCGAAGATCTCGATCAGCTCGTCGTCCGGTCCGGGCTCCGGAAGCAGCTCCGCGGCGGCGGCGAGTGCCTTGCGCGCCCCCGTGGCCGTACGGAACCGCGCCTCGGGATCCGGCTGGAGCAGCATGGCCACCACCTGCCACAGCGGCTCGGGGATGCCCTTGGGCGCGCCGGGCGTCCCGTGCTCGGCGAAGTACTGGATGAGCGCCTTGCTGTCCGGCTTGGCACCCTCCAGCAGATACAGCGCGACCAGTCCCACGGCGAACAGGTCGGCGGGAAAGTCCGGGTCTGCACCCATCATCTGCTCGGGTGCGAGATAACCAGGCGTCCCCACCACGAGGTTGGTCTCCGTCAGACGGGGCTCGCCCAGCCGCATCGCGATGCCGAAGTCGGACAGGCGCAGCCGCGGCCGGCCCGTGCCGGTGGCCTCCAGCAGCACATTGGCGGGCTTCACGTCACGATGGACGACGCCCTCCGCGTGCACCGCGGACAGGCCCGACAGCAGCTGGTCGAGCAGGGTACAGACGAAGGCCGGCGGGAGGGGGCCGTAGTCCCCGACGAGGTGCACGAGTGATCCGCCCGCGACCAGGTCCATGGTGAACAGGACCTTGTCGTCGTCGGCGGCCCAGCTGGTCGGGGCGAGAACATGCGGGTGGTCGATCCGCAGGGCCTGCTCCCGTACGAAGCGCAGCAGTGAGTGCGCGTCGCTCTGGAGGAGGACCTTGGCGGCCACATAGCGGCGGCGGCGGTGGTCCCAGGCACGCCAGACGGCACCGACCCCTCCGCGTCCGATCGGGTCGACCAATTCGTACCGGCCGGCGAAGACCTCACCCATGGCTGTACGTCGCTCCTCCCCCTGCGGCTTTCCCCCTTGCTTCCCCTCCGGCGAGCACTACGACTCCCCGGCAGGCGAAACGGCTCCCCCGAAATCCGGCTCCCCCGAAACCCGGCTCCCCCGATCCCCCCAGCTCTCCCCGGCCCCCGCCGGTTCCCCCGATGAGTGATACGTCCCCCTCGCGTCGACCGGTCCCCCGTACGGCACACGCCCCCTCGTGTCCGTCCGTATCGCGACGCGTCCCCCGTCGCCTCACCCACGCCCGCTGCCGAACCCCCTTCGGCGGCCGGGCGGTGGGATCAGCTCTGGTGGGACTGGTAGTGCGAGACCGCGTCCGAGGTGCGGCCGGCCCCGTAGACCCGGAGGAACTCTGCCAGCTCCGGATGGGTCGGGGCGAGGGTGTCGGCGGCGTCGATGATGTCGCCCGCCGCCGCGACCGACCGCAGCAGCGACTGGATCTCACGCACGACGCGCTTGACCGTGGGCGCCCCCGAACTGCTCGTCGTCTGCGTGGTGTTGCTCAGCACCGAGCCCCCCTGCGACTTCTTGATCTCCTCCATCCGCTCGGTGGCCTCACCCGCGCTCACGCTGCCGTCCGCGACCTGCCCCGCCAGGTCCTGCAGCAGCTGAACCCGCTGCACCACGGCGGGATTGCCGATCTTCGCGCGCTGACCGCTCATCAGCTGCGACAGCATCGGTGCGGACAGTCCCAGAACCCCCGCGAGACGAGCCTGGTTGAGACCAAGATCGTCGATGAGCCTACGGAAGAGCGCCCCCAGCGGCTCCCCGTACCAGTTCCGCTGCAGTTCCCGCGCTCTTGCGGTCGCTTCCTGCTGTGCGGCGTCCATTGCGTCTCCCCATCGCTTCCCCATGTACGGCGGTTCGCGGTAGCGAACCACGCCGAGCATCTTACGGAGAGTGGTCGACGACGGGGACCCCCAATCTTTTTGCGGAACCACGGGGGTGACCCGGTACTCTGGTCTCCGACACCCGCCGGGACACGGTTTCTCCGGTCGGACGTCCCCTTCCGGGGCCTTAGCTCAGTTGGTAGAGCGCTGTCTTTGCATGGCAGATGTCAGGGGTTCGACTCCCCTAGGCTCCACTCTGAGAATGCCCTCCGAACTGCGGAAACGTGGTCTCGGAGGGCATTTCTGCGTGTCCGTGCCGAGGCGGGAGCGCGTGTTTCACGTGAAACGGCCCGGCGGGGCAGAAGACCCTGAAGTCTCCTGCCTCGCCGGGCCGTTGGATCCGGCGCCCTCAGGAACGGTCGTCGCGGCGGGAGGCCTCGTCCTCGGCCTGCTTGGCCTCGACCTCCGGGTCCAGGACCGACGGGCCGGTACCGTCCACGGACGACAGGCGCCCCGACTCGGGAACCTCCGTCGCGGCCGGCGGCTCCACCAGCCAGTCCGGATTGGCCTGCTTGTCCCACCACTTCCACGCGGCGAACGCACCGCCCGCGACCACACCCACGATCACCAGCGTCTTCGCGGCCTTACCGGCCTTGGCCCGCCGCTCATGCTTGCGGACCAGCTTCTGGATCTCCTTGGGCGAGACCTGTCCGCGCAGCGCGGACAGAGCGGCCACACTGCGCGCCGCGGCCTCGGTCGTGACAGGCACGGCCGCAGCCACCGCCTGCTCGATCCTCGGTCGCGAGTACTCCGCCGCCTGGCGGGCAGCCTTGCGCGTACGCTCGGCGGCTTCCTGGGCGGCATGGTCGACCTTCGGCGGCACATGCGTGCGGGCCTGCTCCAGATACGGCTGCACATGAGTGCCGTACTGGACGCGCGCCTGCCCTGCGGCCTGCGTCACCTTGGGCGCTAGCCGTACGCGTGCCTCGTGTGCGTAGTGCGCGGCCCTGTCCTTGGCCGTGTCGGCGTAGGGCGCCACCACTTCCGCGGCGTGCAGCACGCTGTCCTTCGCCGAACCAGTCGCGGCGCGCACGCTGTCGATGCGGGTCACGGGTTCCTCCTCCTCGGTGGCGTACGGTATTTCGACTTTCCACCCTTTTACGGATCATGCCTCCCGACGCACGAACGGGCACGCGCGGAAGGGCATCCGGGTCACGCGAACCGGCATCCAGAGCCGATCACGTGCGATAGCGGATGAATGGGGAACAACAGGAGCTTGTCGTCGACAATGCCACGGATCGCCGCCGAGCGCCCCCGCCCCGGCACCGCTCGACCGGTTTTCTGTGCCCGCCCGCCGAGGGTTTCCCCCCGCTGCGCCGACGTCGGGCGACGCGGCGGCCCGTCCATGCGAGGATCGGGGAGTCACGGAAAGACAACGGAAGGCAGATCGTGGCCGAGCAGCTCTACGCCACCCTGAAGACCAATCACGGCGACATCGAAGTCCGGCTCCTGCCGAACCACGCGCCCAAGACGGTCAAGAACTTCGTCGAGCTCGCCCAGGGCGAGCGGGAGTGGACCCACCCGCAGACGGGTGCGAAGTCCACGGACAGGCTCTACGACGGCACGGTCTTCCACCGGGTGATCAGTGGCTTCATGATCCAGGGCGGTGACCCGCTGGGCAACGGCACCGGCGGTCCCGGCTACCAGTTCGAGGACGAGTTCCACCCGGACCTGCGCTTCGACAAGCCCTACCTGCTGGCGATGGCCAATGCCGGCCCGGGCACCAACGGCTCGCAGTTCTTCATCACCGTCTCCCCGACGGCGTGGCTGAACCGCAAGCACACCATCTTCGGCGAGGTCACCGACGCGGCGAGCCAAAAGGTCGTGGACACCATCGCCACGACCCAGACGAACCCGCGCACCGACCGCCCGCTCAACGACGTGGTCATCGAGTCGGTCGTCATCGAGACCCGCTGAGCGCAGAAAGGCTCCCACCGGGAAACCACGCGAGGCTCCCACCACGAACCACGCGCAGGCTCCCGCGGGGAACCAATCGCCCCGCTCATCCGTAAGGATGAGCGGGGCGGGCTTTTCTCACACGACCTAGGGGAGACCATGGACGACCAGGCTGCGGGCAGCCCGCAGGACGCCCACAGCGTCCCCATGTGCTACCGCCACCCGGACCGCGAGACCGGCATCCGCTGCACGCGCTGCGAGCGCCCGATCTGCCCCGAGTGCATGGTCAACGCCTCCGTCGGCTTCCAGTGCCCCGAGTGCGTCCGCACCGGCTCCGGCACCGGCCACTCGCCCACGGCCACCCTGCCCCGGACGATCGCGGGCGGCTCCATCGCCGCCGATCCCCGGCTGCTGACCAAGATCCTCATCGGCATCAACCTGGCCGTGTTCATCGCCGTCCAGGTCAACGAGTCGCTGCTGAACGACATCGTCCTGCGCGGTGCCTGGCCGCCGGCACCTTTCACCCCCACACAGGGCGTGGCGGGCGGCGAGTGGTACCGCATGGTGACGTCGATGTTCACGCACCAGGAGATCTGGCACATCGCGTTCAACATGCTCAGCCTGTGGTGGCTCGGCGGCCCGCTCGAAGCGGCCCTCGGCCGCGCCCGCTATCTCGCGCTCTACTTCATCTCCGGCCTCGCGGGCAGCGCCCTGGCCTATCTGCTGACGCCCCCCGAGACGGCCACGCTGGGTGCCTCCGGCGCGATCTTCGGCCTCTTCGGCGCGACAGCCGTACTGATGCGCCGGCTCGACTACGACATGCGGCCGATCATCGCCCTGCTGGTGATCAACCTGATCTTCACCTTCAGCCCCGGCTTCAACATCTCCTGGCAGGCCCACATCGGGGGCCTGGTAGCCGGTGTCGTCGTCGGATACGCCATGGTCCACGCTCCGCGCGAGCGCCGCGCGATCGTGCAGTGGGGCACCTGCGCCCTGGTCGTGGGCGTGGTCGTGCTCATGACCCTTCTGAGGACGGCGCAGCTCGCCTGAGCAGGCGTTGTCCACAGCGGGTGGCGGATCTTGTGCATACGGTGCGGGAACACCTGTGCCCCCTACCACGATCTGCGTATGTGCAGGTCAGGCGGGGGGCACAGGTTTTCGAGCGCCGGTACTTCCGTCATACCGGCGTCAACGCCCAACGGGTTATCCACAGATCGTCTTCATTATCCCCATGTGGAAAACCGCTGTGGATAACTCAACGAACACCCCTGGGCAGAGCTGCGTTCACCGTGCGGCGATCGCTACTTCCACTGGGTCGAGACACCGAATCCGGCAGCGATGAAGCCGAAGCCCACCACGATGTTCCAGTTGCCCAGCGAGTCGATGGGCAGGGTTCCGTCGGTGACGTAGAAGACGACGATCCAGGCCAGGCCGATGAGGAACATGGCCAGCATGACGGGCGCGACCCAGGCACGGTTGCTGAGCTTGATGGCGGTCGTCTGCTTGGCAGGCGGCGGCGTGTAGTCGGCCTTCTTGCGGATACGTGACTTCGGCACGAGGGTCTCTCCTGTCGATGCGCTGCGTGGCCGCGCAGGTAACTGGGTCGGTCTCGGGGCAGCGTAAGGGGACTCCGATTGCTCCCCCGGGCGTCCGTTAGCGTAGTGCTTCCGCCGCGCCGAAGGAGATAAGGGTACGTTGAGCAATTCTGCCGACTCCCCCGGGACGGGATCCACCCCTGAGCGCGCGCGCCGTTTCCGGCCTGTGCGCATCCTCACGGCGGCCGTGTTCGCTCTCGCGGGGCTCATTTTCTTCACCAGCTTCAACACGGCCAAGGGCACCAACATCCGCACGGACACCTCCCTGCTGAAGCTGTCCGATCTCATCCACGAGCGCAGCCGTGAGAACGGTGAGCTGGACGAGACCAACGGCGCCCTGCGCCAGGAGATAGAGGCCCTCGCCGAGCGCGACGACGGCAGCACCAAGGCGGAGGACGACAAGCTCACCGCGCTGGAGAAGCGCGCGGGCACGCAGAAACTCACGGGCGACTCGCTCACGGTGACCCTCAACGACGCGCCGCCGGACGCCACCGCCAAGCTCCCCGGCTATCCCGAGCCCCAGCCGGACTACCTGGTCATCCACCAGCAGGACCTCCAGGCCGTGGTGAACGCGCTGTGGAAGGGCGGAGCCAAGGGCATCAAGGTCATGGACCAGCGGCTGATCTCCACCAGCGCGGTGCGCTGCGTGGGCAACACCCTGATCCTGCAGGGCCGTGTCTACTCGCCGCCGTACAAGATCACGGCGGTGGGTGACCCGGGCGCGCTGCAGAAGGCGCTGGCGGCCTCGCCGGCCATCCAGAACTACATGGTCTACGTCAACGTCTACGGGCTCGGCTGGAAAGTCGAGGAGAACGGCCCGGTGACTCTGCCCGGCTACTCGGGCACAGTGGATCTGCACTACGCGAAGCCCGTGGAGTAGCGGCCAGGCCGGGGGAGCTGCCGGTGCGCGTGATCGTCAGGACCGTCAGCGAACTCTGCGTCACCGTCGGCAGCGTGATCGTGCTGTTCGTCGTCTACGTGCTCTTCTGGACCGGTGTGCGGGCCGACGGTGTCATGGACGACCAGATCGACCTGCTCCGCGAGGAGTGGTCGAAGCCCCGTCCGCCGGCGGGGGGCCCTGCGGGCCCGGCGAGACCCCGGCCGTACGCCAAGGGCAGGCCTTTCGCGATCATGTACATCCCGCGGCTTGGTTTCACGTGGAACAAGCCCGTGCTCGAAGGCACCGCCACCGCCACCCTGAAGAAGGGCCTCGGCCACTATGCCGAGACCGCACAGCTCGGGCAGAAGGGGAACTTCGCGGTCGCCGGTCACCGCCGTACCTACGGGGACCCTTTCAAGGACTTTCCCGAGCTCAGGCGGGGGGACGCGGTGGTGCTGACCGACGGTACGACCTGGTTCACGTATCGGATCGACAAAGGCCCGTACAAAACAGTGCCGTCCGACATCGAGGTGATCGACCCTGTCCCACGTACATCCGGGTACACGCGTTCGGGGCGGTATCTGACGCTGACCACGTGCGAGCCGGAATGGGGACACAGTCATCGGTTGATCGTCTGGGCGCACCTGGACTCCACTCAGCCTGTGGAGGCCGGGAAACCAGAGGCGCTACGCCGCTAGTCTGGTTGCTGTACGGCGTGGGTCTGGTGCCGTGGTACGACGGAAGGGACGGCATGTACGGCTGGATCTGGCGGCATCTGCCGGGAAACACGTGGGTGAAGGCAGTGATCTCACTCGTCCTGGTCGTGGCCGTGGTCTACGTCCTCTTCCAGTACGTCTTCCCGTGGGCGGAACCGCTGCTGCCCTTCAATGATGTGACGGTGGACAACCAGTGAGCGCGCGCATTCTCGTCGTCGACAACTACGACAGCTTCGTCTTCAACCTGGTCCAGTACCTGTACCAGCTGGGCGCCGAGTGCGAGGTCCTGCGCAACGACGAGGTGTCGACCGCGCACGCCCAGGACGGCTTCGACGGGGTCCTGCTCTCCCCGGGCCCCGGCGCGCCGGAGCAGGCCGGCGTCTGCGTCGACATGGTCCGGCACTGCGCCGACACGGGTGTCCCGGTCTTCGGTGTGTGCCTCGGTATGCAGTCGATGCAGGTGGCGTACGGCGGTGTGGTGGACCGGGCGCCCGAGCTGCTGCACGGCAAGACGTCGCTGGTCGAGCACGGCGGGGGCGGTGTCTTCGCGGGCCTGCCCTCGCCCTTCACGGCGACGCGCTACCACTCGCTGGCCGCCGAGCCGGCGACGGTTCCGGCCGAGCTGGAGGTCACGGCGCGCACGCACGACGGCATCGTGATGGGCCTGAGGCACCGGGAACTGCCGGTCGAGGGAGTGCAGTTCCACCCTGAGTCGGTGCTGACCGAGCACGGGCACCGGATGCTGGCGAACTGGCTGGTGGAGTGCGGGGACCAGGGCGCGGTGGAGAGGTCGGCCGGGCTCGCCCCGGTGGTGGGCAGGGCCACGGCGTGACCGCGCTGCGCCCCGAGCGCGAGTCCGACACCTCGTACGGGCAGCAGTCGTACGGGGTGTCGGGTGCGTTCGAGGACTGGTCGGGCGGGGGGTACGGGGCGTCTTCGCGGCAGGAGCCGTATCCGGCGGGGCCGGGAGCGCAGCCGCAGTCCGGCGTGCGGCATCCGGGGCAGTACGCGGCGTACGAGCCTGTCCCGGAGGAGCCGTATCTGCCGCCCGTCGACGAGGAGACGGTGGCGCTGCGGATTCCGGATCCTCCGGCGGAGGGCGGTGATCCCACAGCGGGTTCTCCGGCTGCTTCCGGTGCCCGGCAGGACGGATCCGCCCCTGGTGGCCGAGCGGCCCGGAGAAAGGCCGCCAAGCGCCGTCACGGGCGTCATGGGGGTGCGGCGGAGACTCCGGCGGCCGCCCATGAGGGCAGTGACGCCGATTCCGGGAGCCGGGCGGGGGCGCCGCTGTCGCGGGTCGAGGCGCGGCGGCAGGCGCGGGCGCGCAAGCCGGGTCCGGCGGTCGTCGCGAGCCGGGCCATCGGCGAGGTGTTCATCACCACCGGCGTGCTGATGCTGCTGTTCGTCACCTATCAGCTGTGGTGGACGAACGTCCGGGCGCATGCCGAGGCCGGCCAGGAGGCCAGCAGCCTCCAGAACGACTGGGCGAGCGGCAAGCGCAACCCGGGGACCTTCGAGCCGGGGCAGGGTTTCGCGATCCTGCACATTCCGAAGCTGGACGTGGTGGTGCCGATCGCCGAGGGCACCAACAGCAAGGGGGTGCTCGACCGGGGGATGGTCGGCCATTACGCGGACGGTGCGCTAAAGACGGCGATGCCCGGCGACAAGACCGGCAACTTCGGGCTCGCGGGCCATCGCAACACCCACGGGGAACCGTTCCGGTACATCAACAAGCTCGCTCCGGGCGATCCGATCGTCGTGGAGACGCAGGACGAGTATTTCGTCTACAAGATGGCGTCGATCCTTCCGGTGACGCCGCCGAGCAACACGAGCGTGCTGAATCCCGTGCCCACGGGGTCCGGCTTCACCAAGCCCGGCCGTTACATCACGCTGACCACGTGCACGCCGGAGTTCACCAGCAAGTACCGGATGATCGTCTGGGGCAAGATGGTCGAGGAACGGCCGCGCAGCAAGGGCAAGCCGGATGCGCTCGTCAGTTAAGGGCAGATGACCAGTGGCAGCGACCACCGACACGGACCACGAGAAGCACACCGGCGGGGCGTCCCGGCCGCCTGCGGCACGTCGCAGGCCCGGCCCGATCGCCATGGCGGTCAGTTTCTTCGGGGAACTCCTCATCACGACGGGCCTGGTCCTCGGCCTGTTCGTCGTCTACTCGCTGTGGTGGACGAATGTGGTCGCCGACCGGGCAGCCGGCAAGCAGGCCGACAAGGTCCGTGAGGACTGGGCCCAGGGCCGGGGCGGTCCCGGTGCGCTGGACACCAAGAACGGCATCGGTTTCCTGCATGTGCCGGCGATGCGCAACGGCGAGGTCCTGGTCGAGAAGGGCACGTCGAGCAAGATCCTCAATGACGGTGTCGCCGGCTACTACACCGATCCGGTGAAGGCGACCCTGCCGATGTCGGGCAAGGACGGCAATTTCTCGCTGGCCGCCCACCGTGATGGTCACGGGGCCAAGTTCCACCACATCGACAAGATCGAGAAGGGCGACCCGATCGTCTTCGAGACGAAGGACAAGTGGTACGTCTACAAGGTCTTCGGCATCCTGCCGGAAACCTCGAAGTTCAACGTCAAGGTCCTCTCCCAGGTCCCGGAGGAGTCCGGCAAGAAGAAGCCGGGCCGCTACATCACGCTGACGACCTGCACGCCGGTGTACACGAGCACGTACCGGTACGTGGTGTGGGGGGAGCTGGAGCGGGTGGAGAAGGTGGACGCGGACCGGACACCGCCGAAGGAGTTGGGCTGACCGCGCTCCTTCGGGGTGGCAGGCCGCTAGCATGACGGAGGCCCGAAGCCGCAACTTTCTCTTGCGGCTTCGGGCCTCTGCGCGGTCGGGTCGTCACTCCAGGACGGTCAGGACCGCGCCGGCGCTCCACTCCTCCAGCAGCCCACGGTGTACGGCGGTGATGCCGCTCTCGGCTGCGATGTTGAGGGCGTCGCGGGTGAAGGGGCAGGTCGCCACGAACAGGGCCACCTCGGAGTCGTGCAGGACCTTGGCCGCCCCGAGGAACTTCTGGATCTCGGGGCTGGTGATGGAGAGGTGGGGCGCGAACCTCTTGCACTGGACGACGATGCGCCGCCCGTCGGCCGCGAGCGCGGTGATGTCGATGCCCCGGTCCCTTCCGCCGCCTTGCACGACGACGTTGGTACAGCCGTCGCGGCGTAGCAGCTGGGCGACGTGTTCCTCGAATTCGCGCCCGTTCATGGCGTCCATGGCGGCCATGACTCCGGCGAGGGGACGGTCCTCCCGGGGGGCTTCCAGTCGTTGCAGTCGGTTGTGGTGCTGCCGGAGCCGCTTCTCGATGTGCTGGACGCCTGCCCGGAGGGCGGTGAGCTCCCGCCGGTGCTCGCCCGAGGTTTCGATCAGGGCGTTGAACAGGGGGACGACGGTCCTCCCCAGGATGTGGGTGATGCGCTGGTCGATGCGGGCGTCGAGGGAGGTTGCATCCAGCGGGGCGGGGTTTTCCACAGGCTGTGTGCGCGCCAGGTACTCCATGTCGAGGAGGTACACACGCACCTGACGTGCGACGTCGCTGTCCCGGAGCAGCATGGCGATGTTGAGGACGGCGCGCCGGGGGAAGAGGGCCAGGGAGGGGGTGCGGGACTGGATTCCACTGAGGTTCTTGAAGGACCTCAGTGCTTCGCCGGTCAACAGCCGGTAGCCGCTGGCTTCCAACTCGGTTCGGTGGTCCTTGACGAGTGACTTGATGGCTTCGAGACCGACGTCGAAGTACGACGCCACCATCGCCGTCGTCACGTGCATCCCGTCCGGCAGCAGCGACAGGGCCTTGACCCTGTCGAGCACGTCCGTGTGGTCGAGCACGCTGCCACGCAGGGTCTGCGATTCCAGCAAGGCCGTTTCGTTGATCACGTTGTGTCCTCCGGCTCGGATGGCCGGGGTGGGTTTCCGATTCCCCACCCCACCCGGCGAACGAGGCAGGACATATGAAGACACGATCGACAAGCGCGCATGTTTGCGGGCCGCCGCCGGCGGTCGTGAACGGCAGAGCCCCCGGCCTTTGAAGGTCGGGGGCTCTGTGCGTCGGTTGCGCTGATGTGCGGTCAGTCGTCCTCGTTGGTGCCGTTGAGGCCGCCGAAGATGCCGCCGTTTCCGCCGCCGCCGTTGTTGCCGCCGTTGTTGTCCCCGAAGCCGACGGTCTGGAGGGTGATCGTCGTCCCTGCCGGGTCGTCGACCTCCTGGCCGGGTCCGGGGTTCTGGCCGACGACGCGGGCGTTGTCGCTCTGGTCGCTGCCGTTCACGAACTGGATGCTGGTGAAGCCCTGCTGCGCGAGGGTCTGCTTGGCCTGGGCGACCGTCTGGCCGACGACCTGGGGGACCTTGACCTTCTGCTGTTCCTTCTTCTTGCCGATCTGGATGGTGACCGACGAGTTCGGGTCGACCGACGTGCCGGCCTGCGGGGTGGTCTGGATGACCTTCCCGACCTGGCTGTCGTCGTCGGTCTCCACCTCGGTGCAGTTGCCGACCAGGTTGCTGGCCTGCATCTGCTGCTTGGCGGCGTTGCAGTCCCGGCCGAGCACGTCCGGGACGGTGGACTTCGCCTTTTCCTTGGCGATGGTGAGGGTGATGGTGGATCCCTTCTCCACCTCCTCGCCCAGGTCGGGGTTCTGTTCCAGGACGGTGCCGGGGTCCTCGGTGGACTCCTTCGTCTTCGTTTCCACCTGGAAGTCGTACTTGTCGGCCTCCAGTGTCGCCTTGGCGTCCTCGAGGCTGTCCCCGACGACGCTCGGCACAGCCACCTTCGGCGCGCCCGTGGAGACCACCAGGGAGATGGTGTCACCCTTGTCGACCTTCACCCCGGCCTTCGGGTCCTGGGAGCAAACGTTGCCCTTGGGCTGGGCGGCGCAGGGCTTGCTGGAGAAGGTCACTTCGACGTCGCCGTTCTCGGCCATTTGCTCGGCGCTCCTCTTCGTCTCGCCGACGAAGTTGGGAGTGTCGACCTTGTCGTTGCTCACGCCGTCGCCGCTGACCGCCCACCGGCCGATCAGGATCGCCCCGACCAGGACGAGGATGCCCGCCACCACCAGCAGGATCGTGGAGGTGTTGGACTTGCGCTGCTGCCCGCGGCGCCGGTCGGGGCGGTCGTCGTAGCCGTAGCCGCCGTCGTCGGGGTTCATGGGGGGCAGCATGGACGTGGCGCCGGCGCCGGGGTCCGCGCGCAGGGCCGTCGTCGGCTGGTCGTCGGGGTAGCCGCCGTAGCCCACCGCGCCCATCGCGGCCGTGGCTGCGACGGGCTGGCCGTCGAGGCAGGCCTCGATGTCGGCGCGCATCTCGTCGGCCGACTGGTAGCGGTAGTCCGGGTCCTTGACGAGCGCCTTCAGCACGATCGCGTCCATCTCGGGCGTGATCTCGGGGTCGAAGACGCTCGGCGACTGCGGCTCCTCCCGGACGTGCTGGTAGGCCACGGCCACCGGGGAGTCGCCGACGAAGGGCGGACGGACGGTCAGCAGCTCGTAGAGCAGACAGCCGGTGGAGTACAGGTCGGAGCGGGCGTCGACCTGCTCGCCCTTGGCCTGCTCCGGGGAGAGGTACTGGGCGGTGCCGATGACCGCGGAGGTCTGCGTCATGGTCATGCCGGAGTCGCCCATGGCCCGGGCGATGCCGAAGTCCATGACCTTGACCTGGCCGTTGCGCGTCAGCATGACGTTCGCCGGCTTGATGTCGCGGTGGACGATGCCGGCGCGGTGGGAGTACTCCAGGGCCTGGAGGATGCCGATGGTCATCTCCATGGCACGCTCCGGCAGCAGCTTGCGGCCGGAGTGCAGCAGTTCACGCAGGGTCGAGCCGTCCACGTACTCCATGACGATGTACGGGATCGACACGTTGTCGATGTAGTCCTCGCCCGTGTCGTAGACCGCGACGATCGCGGGATGGTTGAGCGAGGCGGCCGACTGGGCCTCCCGGCGGAACCGGGCCTGGAAGGAAGGGTCACGCGCGAGATCCGCGCGCAGCGTCTTCACCGCCACGGTGCGGCCGAGGCGGGTGTCATGCGCGAGGTAGACCTCCGCCATGCCACCACGCCCGAGCACCTGGCCCAGTTCGTACCGGCCGCCGAGGCGACGCGGCTCTTCCATAGCTACCTACCAGCCCTCTCCGTCGGTCCCGACCGGCATGCTTGTACGGTCGGAGGCTGCCGTCCGGGCCTACCGTACCCGGCTCGCTTTGTGTGACCTGGCCAAGCCCGTCAGCCGATACAGGACCGGTATCGCAACGTGCACCGATGTGAAGCAGGCGTGAGCGGGGTCACTTCTTGCTGTCGATGACCGCCTCCATCACGTTCCTCGCGATCGGCGCCGCGAGGCCGCCGCCGGAGATGTCGTCACGGACGGCGTTGTCGTCCTCGACGACGACCGCCACGGCGACCGGCGCGCTGCCGTCCTCGCCCTTGGCGTAGGAGATGAACCACGCGTAGGGGTTCTCGCTGTTGTCGACGCCGTGCTGGGCCGTACCGGTCTTGCCGCCCACCTTCACGCCCGGGATCTTGGCCCTTGTGCCCGTGCCCTTGTCGACGACCGTCTCCATCATGGACTGGAGGATCTGGGCGTTCTCCGGCGACAGCGGCTGGCTCAGCTCCTCGGGGTCGGTCTTCGCGATCGGGTCGAGGCCGGGCGACTGGAGTTCGTCGACCATGTACGGCTTCATCAGCTTGCCGTCGTTGGCGACGGCCGAGGCGACCATGGCCATCTGCAGCGGCGTCGCGGCGGTGTTGAACTGGCCGATCGAGGACAGCGCGGTCTGAGAGGGGTTCATGTTGTCGGAGAAGACCGAGGCGTTGGCGCGGACCGGCGTGAACTGCTCCTCGTCGAAGCCGAACTTCTTGGCCATGTCCAGCATCTTGTCGTTGCCGAGGTCCGAGCCGATCTTGCCGAAGACGGTGTTGCAGGAGTACTGGAGGGCCACCCGCAGTGTCGCGTCCTTGCAGGGGATGTTGCCCTCGTTGGGCAGCTTGGTGGTGGTGCCCTTCATGATCCACGGGTCCGGCGAGTTCGTCTTGGCGTCGGCGGAGTCGTACAGCCCGTCCTCCAGCGCCGCGGCCGCGGTGACGACCTTGAAGGTGGAGCCGGGCGGGTAGGTCTCGCGCAGCGCCCGGTTGAGCATCGGGTCGTCGGGGTTGTTCTTCTTCTGCAGCTTCTGCCAGGCCTTGGTGTCCGTCGTCGTGGAGTTCCCGGCGAAGGACGACGGGTCGTACGACGGGAAGGAGGCGAGCGCGAGGATCTTGCCCGTGGACGGCTCCAGGGCGACGACGGAGCCCTTGCCGCCCTGCCTCTTCAGGCCGTTGTACGCGGCCTTCTGGGCGGCGGCGTTCAGGGTGGTGACGACGTTGCCGCCCTGCTGCTTCTCACCCGTGAGCATGTCGAGGGTGTTGCGGAAGAACAGCCGGTCGTCGTTGCCGGTGAGGATGCCGTCCTCGATGCTCTCGAGCTGCGTGGCACCGAAGGCCTGCGAGGCGTAGCCGGTGACCGGCGCCCACATGGCGCCGTCCTTGTAGGTGCGCTTGAACTTGAAGTCACTGTCCGACGACTCGGCGGAGCCGGTGATCGGCTCCCCGCCGACGATGATGTTGCCGCGGGGGGAGGCGTAGCGCTCGATGGTGACGCGACGGTTCTTTTTGTCGCTGCGGAGCTCGTCGGCCTGGACGTACTGGATCCAGTTGTCGCGGATCAGCAGTGCCAGAACGAGCAGGCCGCAGAAGATCGCGATTCGGCGCAGGGGCTTGTTCATGACGGGCGGACCACCTGGGTCATCTCGGCGTCGGGGTTGGCGGCGGGAGCGGGGGCCGGACGGCGGGCGGTGTCGCTGATGCGCAGCAGGATGCCGATCAGGGCCCAGTTGGCGATCACGGAGGAACCGCCGTAGGCCACGAACGGCAGGGTCATACCCGTCAGCGGGATGAGGCCCATCACGCCGCCGGCCACGACGAAGACCTGGAGGGCGAAGGCGCCGGACAGGCCGACGGCCAGCAGCTTGCCGAACGGGTCGCGGGCCGCGAGGGCGGTGCGCACACCCCGCTCGATGATCAGGCCGTAGAGCAGCAGGATCGCCATGACGCCGGCCAGCCCGAGTTCCTCGCCGAAGGTGGCGAGGATGAAGTCGGAGTTGGCGGCGAAGCCGATGAGGTCGGAGTTGCCCTGTCCGAGGCCGGTGCCGAGCGTGCCGCCGGAGCCGAAGGCCCACAGGGCTTGCATGGCCTGCTCGGAGTGGACGATGCCGTCCTGGACGCCTGAGCGGGAGAGGTCGAACTCGCGCATCGGGTTGAGCCAGGCCTGTACACGCGTCTGGATGTGCGGCTCGAAGCTCGCCACGCCGACGGCGCCGACCGCGGACATCAGCAGACCGAAGACGATCCAGCTGGTCCGCTCGGTGGCGACGTACAGCATGATGACGAACATCCCGAAGAACAGCAGGGACGTACCGAGGTCGGTCTCGAAGACCAGGATGAGGATCGAGATGACCCAGACGACGAGGATCGGGCCCAGGTCGCGGCCGCGCGGCAGGTACAGGCCCATGAAGCGGCGGCTGGCCAGGGCCAGGGCGTCCCTCTTGACCATGAGGTAGCCGGCGAAGAAGACCGCGAGGGCGATCTTCGCGAACTCACCGGGCTGGAGTGTGCCGAGTCCGGGGATCTTGATCCAGATCTTGGCGCCGTAGATGTTCGCGCCGAGCCCGGGCACGAGCGGCAAAACCAGCAGCAGTAGCGCGCTGGCCATGGAGATGTAGGTGTAGCGCTGCAGGACGCGGTGGTCCTTGAGGAAGACCAGCACGACCGCCAGCAGGGCGACGCCCATCGCGGAGTACAGCAGCTGGCGCGGTGCGGCCTCGGCGTAGTTGCTGAGTCGCTTGGACTGGTCGAGCCGCCAGATGACCACCAGCCCGAGCCCGTTGAGGAGCGTCGCCAGCGGCAGCATCAGGGGATCCGCGTACGGCGCGAACTTCCGTACGACCAGGTGACCGACGCCCGCGAGCAGTCCGAGCCCGAGCCCGTAGCTCAGCAGGCCCGGTGGCACCGAGTCGTTGAGGGCCAGGCCGACGTTGGCGTAGGCGAACACCGGGATGACGACGGCGAACACCAGCAGCGCGAGCTCGGTGTTGCGCCGGCTCGGCGCGCCGATGGCGCCGATCGTGGACGTGTGGTGCGTCGGCGAGTGCGACGTATTCGTACCGCTCATCGTGTGACAGGGCCTCTCACGGCTACTGCTTACCGCACAGCGAGACGACCTTCTGCTCTTCCTCCGAGAGGCTGGGGCCGGGGCTGGGGGTGGGTGCGGTCGTGGTCGGGGGCGTGGACTTCTCCGGGGCCGACGGTGAACCCGACGGGCTGGACGGGTTCGGCGTCGGTGTGGCCTTGGACGTGAAGGAGGCGGGAGTGGTTCCCGTGGTGCCCCCGGCCTCGCCTTCGCCGGTCTTGGAGTTGTTCTGGCTCTCGGCTTCGCGCCGCTGCGCCTCCTTCTTGCACGCGGAGGCCTGCACCGACAGTTCCTGGATCTTCGCCTGGGCGTTCTTGAGTCCGCCCTCGGGGATGGTCTCCTTGACCTGCTTCTGCTGGTAGGGCGGCAGGTACTTGAGTTCGATCTCGGGGTGGTCCTTCTCGACGTCCGAGAGCGAGACCCAGGCCAGGTCCTGGCTGATGCCCCGGTACAGCGCGACGTGTTCGTCCTCGGCGCCGACGTAGTACTGCGTCTGGGTCCAGCGGTATCCGCCGTAGAGACCGCCGCCGACGACGGCCAGCGCGAGGGCGCCGTAGAGGGATCTCTTCAGCCAGCGGCCCTTCCTGCGGGGCTTGGTGAAGTCGTCGTCGCCGTAGTCGAAGCCGTCCGCGGGGATGTAGCCGGTGGTGTCGCCGGAGCCGGGCGGGCCGAACTCGCCGCCTCCGCCGCGGCCGTGGCGGCCGAGTCCGGAGGCGCGGCCCGCGGGGGTCTGCATGATGCCGTTGTCGTGCAGCTGGTGCTGGTTCTCGGCGACGGCGCCGACCACGACGGGGGTGTCGGACAGCTGCCCCGCGAGGGTGTCACCGGTGTCGAGGTCGAGGACGTCGGCGATGATGACGGTGATGTTGTCCGGGCCGCCGCCGCGCAGCGCCAGCTCGATCAGGTTCTGGACGGTCTCCTGGGGGCCCTGGTAGCTGGCGAGGGTGTCCTCGAGGGTCTGGTGGGAGACCACGCCGGACAGGCCGTCGGAGCAGATCAGGTAGCGGTCGCCGGCGCGGACCTCGCGGATGGACAGGTCCGGTTCGACGTGGTCTCCGGATCCGAGGGCGCGCATCAGCAGCGAGCGCTGCGGGTGCGTGGTCGCCTCTTCCTCGGTGATGCGGCCCTCGTCGACCAGGCGCTGCACCCAGGTGTGGTCCTGGGTGATCTGGGTGAGGACGCCGTCGCGGAGCAGGTAGGCGCGGGAGTCGCCGACGTGGACCATGCCGAGGCGCTGGCCCGTCCACAGCAGGGCGGTCAGGGTCGTCCCCATGCCTTCCAGCTGGGGGTCGTCCTCGACCATGGAGCGCAGCTGGTCGTTGGCGCGCTGCACCGCCGTGCCGAGCGAGGTGAGGATGTCGGAGCCGGGGACGTCGTCGTCGAGGGCGACGATGGTGGAGATGGCCTCGGAGGAGGCGACCTCACCGGCCGCCGCGCCGCCCATGCCGTCGGCGATGGCGAGCAGTCGCGGGCCGGCGTATCCGGAGTCCTCGTTGCCCTCCCGGATCATGCCCTTGTGCGATCCGGCCGCGAAGCGCAGTGACAGACTCATGCGCACCTCGCCTGTCGGCTCCGGGTACAGCCGGTCGTGTCGAGCCACACTGCCCACCCTCCGGTCGGGAGCGCGCGGGGGGCCGGGGTGGGGCCCGCCACTGCGTGCTCGCTCCGCTCGCGCCTATCCATGATGTAGCACTACTTCCGCAGCTCGATGACGGTCTTGCCGATGCGGATCGGCGCGCCCAGCGCAATCGGTGTGGGAGTCGTCAGCCGGGACCGGTCCAGGTACGTGCCGTTGGTGGAGCCGAGGTCCTCGACGATCCACTGGCCGTCGCGGTCCGGGTAGATCCTGGCATGGCGGCTGGAGGCGTAGTCGTCGTCCAGCACGATCGTCGAGTCGTGCGCCCGGCCCAGGGTGATGGTCTGGCCCTGGAGCGCGACCGTGGTGCCGGTGAGGGTGCCTTCGGTCACGACCAGCTTGGTGGGGGCGTTGCGGCCGCGCCGGCCGCCGGCCGGCTGCTGGCGCTGCTGCGGAGGTGCCTGGCGGGCGGCGGCCTGCTGCTGGCGGCCCGCCTCGCGGCGCCCGCCGCGCTGGGTGACGCGCGTACCGAAAAGGTCGCTGCGGATGACCTGCACGGCCACGATCACGAACAGCCACAGTACGGCCAGGAAACCCAGCCGCATGACCGTGAGGGTCAGCTCTGACATTGCCCCCGCTTCACCCTTCGGCTTGCCGGTAAATGATGGTGGTGCTGCCCACGACGATCCGCGAGCCGTCGCGGAGCGTAGCGCGGGTGGTGTGCTGCCCGTCCACCACGATGCCGTTGGTGGATCCGAGATCCTGGATCGTCGAGGGCGTTCCGGTCCGGATCTCGCAGTGCCGGCGGGAGACGCCGGGGTCGTCGATCCGCACGTCGGCGTCGGTGCTGCGGCCCAGCACCAGCGTTGCGCGGGAGATCTGGTGGCGGGTGCCGTTGATCTCGATCCAGTGGCGGGTGCGTCCGCCGGCGGCCGGGGGCCGCTGGCCGCTCGCGGCGGGCGGGTAGCCGTAACCGCCGGGGCGGCCGCCGGGCGGCGGCGCGGCCGGCATGGGCGGGGCGCCGGCGGGCGAGGCCGACGGCGGGTAGCCGTAGCCACCGGGGCGTGAGCCCTGCGGGGCGGCGGGCGCGCCGCCGCCTCCCGGGCCGCCCTGCTGGCTGCTGGAGGAGGCGAGCGTACGGCTGCGCACCCGGTACAGGCCGGTGTCGAGGTCGTCCGCCTTCTCCAGGTGCACCTTGATCGGGCCCATGAAGGTGTAGCGCTGCTGCTTGGCGTAGTCGCGCACCATGCCGGCGAGCTCGTCGCCGAGCTGGCCGGAGTAGGGGCTGAGCCGCTCGAAGTCGGGCGTGCTCAGTTCGACGATGAAGTCGTTGGGGACGACCGTGCGGTCGCGGTTCCAGATCGTGGCGTTGTTGTCGCACTCGCGCTGGAGCGCTCCGGCGATCTCCACGGGCTGGACCTCGGACTTGAACACCTTGGCGAAGGTGCCGTTGACCAGACCTTCGAGACGCTGCTCGAACTTCTTCAGGACTCCCATGAGGCACCTCCTCCGTAGCTGCCGTCCTGTGTACTGCCCTGCGGGCCGCTTGGCCGGTACTGCTTACTGATCGTATCCACGCGCCGCTCGATCGGCTGGTTCCCCCTGTCAGCACCGCCGACGGGTGTCGACGCATGACGAAGTTCCCTGTGGAGCTCCTCTTCGAACTCCTCCGGTCTTACTGCTGCGCGTATCCGCCTCCGGTATGCCTGACAAGGATCGTAGAGGCGGCTGAAGACCAGTGTCCCGCACCTGGCTGTGGACCCCGCCCCCTCCTGCGGAGACGGCGGGTACCGGTACGAGGTTGATACGTGAACAGGTACGCGTTGATACGTGGCAGGCACATCGATGGTTCGGCAGGGGTTCTGCCTGCGGGGATAAGGGATGTGAACCCACCCCTTCCAGCGTGCTAATGTTCTGGGTGTCGGAAGGCGCCGGCCCCAAAGGGGCAGATGCCCAGGACACACCCAATGCGCGGGTGGCGGAATAGGCAGACGCGCTGGATTCAGGTTCCAGTGCCCGCAAGGGCGTGGGGGTTCAACTCCCCCCTCGCGCACCGTCGGAACGGGCGGCATCGATCAGATGCCGCCCGTTCTTCGTGTCTGCGGATGTGACGGTTGTCTCGGGCCGGTACGGGCCGGTCCGGTTCGGGCCGTGTGAGGAAGCTCTCAGGCCTGGTCGGCCCGGCCGTCCCCCAGGGTTCGCCCCGGGGCGAAGCGTTCCCGTACGACCGGGTCGTCGAGGAGGCGGGGCGGGTAGCCGGGGCCGGTGCGGGCGCTCATGTCCCGCTGGTGCAGGGGTTCGCCGCAGGCGGAGCACACGACCTGTGGCTCGGTGTCGTGGGAGCACGGCTGGTGGTGCAGGACCACCGGGGCGCCCTCCTCGCCGGCCAGCCAGCGGTCGCCCCAGGCGTTGATCGCGGCGAGGACGCCGAAGAAGTCGCGGCCCTTGTCCGTCGGCAGGTACTCGTGGCGGACCGGGTCCCTCTGGTAGACGTGCCGCCGCAGCAGGCCCTCGGCCTCCAGGCGCCGCAGTCGGTCGGTGAGGGTGTTGCGGGCGATGCCCAGGGTGCCGATGAAGCCGTCGAAGCGGGATTCGCCGTAGAAGACCTCGCGCAGCACCAGGAGGGTCCAGGCGTCGCCCAGGATGTCCGCGGTGCGGGCGATCGAGCAGGGCCAGGTGCTGAACGAGGTCCGTCTCATGGGTTCACTGTAGAAGGCCGTCCCCCCTTTTGGTCTCGTGATGAGATCGCCCCTCCCGGGGCGGGGCGGGCTACTCGCGCATCCCCGCGAGGTCCGCCGGGCGGCGGCGCAGGGCGAGGGCGGCGGGGAGCGTCGCGCAGACCACGGCCAGCAGGGCGCAGGCGGCCGCCGTCGTGCCGAGTGCCTGCCACGGGAGGGTGAGGGTGGGCCGCACCGACAGCAGGCCGAGGGCGCCCCACATGCCGGCCAGGTTGACGCCCGTGACCAGCACGCCGAGGAGCGCTCCTGCCGTGGTGGCCGTCAGGGCCTCGGCCGCGGTCAGCCGCAGCACCTGCCGGCGGGTGGCTCCGGTCAGCCGCAGCACGGCCAGGTCGCGGACCCGGTCGGAGGCCGCCATGACCGTGGTGTTGGCCACGGAGATGCCCGTGTAGAGCAGGGCGATGCCGAGGACCAGGAAGACGCCGAGGCGGGTGTTGCGGTTCGTTCGCGGCTGGGTGGCGTCGATCCACGCGGCCCTCGTGAGGACCTGCCCGCCTCCCGGACCGGCCGCCTCGCGCAGGGCGGCGGCCACGGTGCCGGGGGCGGCGCCGTCCTCGAGTGCCACGTCCACCCGGTCGACCGTGGCGCCCGGGGCGTTGCGCGGGGTCAGGTAGACGCCGTTGCCGCCCGTGCCGGTGGGCATCACCGCGGCGATGCGGAGGGTGCGGGGTGTTCCGTCGCCGAGCCATACCCGGACCCGGTCGCCGACCCGGTGCCGTTCCCACTCCTCGTTGACGATGATCGAGTCGTCGTCGAGGTCGCTCGCCCGGCCCGCGCCGATCGGCAGGCGGCTGGTGGCCGCCAGGTCGGCGGGGGTCGTGGCGCGGGCTTCGGAACGGATCAGGGCCACGCCGTCCTCCAGGACGTGGACGGCCGTCGACGACGTCGCCGAGATCCGCGCGCCCGGTACGGCACGCAGCCGGTTCAGGGTGGCGGCGTCGAGGTCCTGTCCGGCGGCCGGGGTGACGACGAAGGCGGCGGTGGTGCGCTCGCTCGTCTCGGTGGACTTCGCGTGGTTCAGGGTCGCGGTGGCGCCGAGGAGTGAACCGGCGAGCGCGACCGTGACGAGGACGGGGGCCGCGAGGGCGGCGGTGCGGCGTACTCCGGTGGCCGTGTTCTCGCGGACCAGCATGCCCACGGCCGTGGGGAGGCAGGTCAGCAGGCGGGTCAGGGGCCGCAGCACCAGGGGCGCGAGCAGGGCGGCCGCGGTGATCAGCAGCATGGGCCGGATGATGTACGTCTTGCGGTGGAGCAGGTCGGACGGGTCGCCGGTGAGGGACAGGACCAGGGTCACGGCGGCCGTGAGCAGGAGGGCGATGCCGCAGAGCAGGCGTCCCCGGGTCAGCGGGCCGGTGTCCGCGGCCGTCTCGCGCAGGGCCTCGGCGGGGGCGGTGCGGCCGGCCCGCCAGGAGGCGGCGGTGGCTCCGCCCAGGGCGACGAGCAGGCCGGTCCAGAAGGCCGCGTGGTAGGGCCAGGTGTGCTCGCCGAGGGTGAACCAGGCCGGGGCGAGGCCCTCTTCGACGACCGTGGCCGCCAGCAGCGGTGCCGCGTAGGAGCCCAGCGCGCAGCCCGCGGCCGAGGCGAGGGTGCCGACGGCGAGGGCCTCGGCGAGGACGGCCCGGCGCAGCTGGGCCGGACCGGCCCCGGCGGTGCGCAGGAGGGCGAACTCCCTGCGGCGCTGGGCGACCGCGAAGGCGAAGGTCGACGCCACGACGAAGACGGACACGAACGCGGTGACGCCGCCGGCGGTGCCGAACAGGGCGTTCATCGCGGTGAGCGCCTCACGGTCCCGGTCCGGGTCGGCGTCGGCGAGGCGGCGTGCCGTGCCGGTGAGCACCCGGGCGCTGTCGCCCACCGCCGGGCGTACGGACGCCGGGTCGGCCTTCACGACCAACTGGGCGGTGGACGGTTGCAGTTGTGCGGCGCGGGTGTCCGTGAAGAACACGGCGTTCTCGAAGCCGCGGGAGGCCAGCGTGCCGACGACGCGTACGGTGCCCGCGTCGGTGCGGATGCGTTGGCCCGGGCGCGCCCAGTCGCCGGTGACGGCGACCTCGCCGGCCGTGCGGGGTGCCCGGCCGCCGGTGAGGTCGTACGGGGCGAACGCGGCGGTGGACCAGGGGTGGCCCACCAGTTGGGCGGGACCGTGCTGCGCGCGGACGGGGAACGAGCGGTCCTCGACGACCGGGCCCAGCGTCCGCAGTCGCGCGAGGGTCGCGGCCGGTACGGGACGGGGGTGCGCGAGCCGGGACTCCCGGACGCCGGTCGGGGTCGGGACGCGCAGGGTGTCCTGCCCCTTGACCACGACCGGCGCGGCGGCGAAGCGTTCGGGGTCGCGCTCCGGGGCGGTGGCCGTCGCGGCCAGGGCCAGGCCCATCACGGTGAGCAGGGCCACGCCGAGCGAGAGTGCGACGAAGCTGCCGGTGAAGGTGGCCCAGCGGGCGCGCAGGGTGCGCAGGGTGACGCTCAGCACGGCACGGCCTCCAGGCGGGTCATGCGGGTGGCGATGGAGTCGGCGTCGGCGCCCGTCAGGTCCCCGCTCACGCGGCCGTCGACGAGGAAGATCACACGGTCGGCGTACGCGGCGGCCACCGGGTCGTGCGTGACCATGACGACCGTCTGGCCCTCGCGGTCGACCATGCCGCGCAGCAGGCCGAGGACCTCGCGGCCGGTGCGGGTGTCCAGGGCGCCGGTCGGTTCGTCACCGAACAGCACGTCGGGCCGGGTGATCAACGCGCGGGCCAGGGCGACGCGTTGCTGCTGGCCGCCGGAGAGCTGGGCCGGCCGGTGCCGGGCCCGGTCGGCGAGGCCGACCTGTCCGAGCGCCTGGCGCACCCGGGCCGTGGGGACGCGTCGGCCGGCCAGGCGCAGGGGCAGGGCCACGTTCTGTTCGGCGGTCAGCGACGGCAGCAGGTTGAACGCCTGGAAGACGAACCCGACGCGCTCGCGCCGCAGCAGGGTCAGCCGCCGTTCGCCGAGGCCGGTCAGGTCGGTGCCGCCCACGGTGACCGACCCGGAGGTGGGCCGGTCCAGCCCGGCCGCGCACTGGAGCAGCGTGGACTTGCCGGAGCCGGAGGGGCCCATGACGGCGGTGAAACTCCCGGCCGGGAACGACAGGGAGACCCCGTCGAGTGCGGTCAGTGATCCGTATCTTCTGGTGACCGAGTCCAGCCGGACGGCGTCGTGTGTCATGGGTTCCCCCTGGTGTCGGTGTCGGGGTCCACGAAACCGTGCGGGGGCGGGCCGGCGCAGTGCGGCAGGGCCTAGACCCGGGGTAGGGCCAGGCATACCCCACGGCCTCCGCCTGATCCCATCGCCGAGGCCCCAGGCGGCTTCTACGGTGATCCCCATGCACCCACGGAACGTGTGGCAGGCCATGTCCCGCCCCGGTTATCCACTGTCGGCCTGGCCCTGGCGGTCGGCCGCCTATCTGCTCAGCGGCGCGCTCACCGGTGTGGTCGTGCTGGTGGGGATCGTGCTCTCGGCGGCGGCCGGCGGGGTGCTCGCACTCGTGCTGGTGGGGCTGCCGCTGCTGCTGGGGACGGCCCTTTCCGGCCTTCCGGTGGCGGCCCTGGAGCGGTACCGGCTGCGGCTGGTCGACGCCGAGCCGGCGCCGGATCCGCACGAGGCGCCCCGGGAGCCGGGGCTGCGCGCCTGGCTGTCGACGCGGCTGCGGGAGCGGGCCACGTGGCGGGAGCTGGGTCACGCCCTGCTGTTCGCGGGGCTGTTGTGGCCGGTCGACGCCCTCGCGTTCGCCGTCTTCCTGCTGGGGCCGCTCACCGTGGTGGCGACTCCGTTGCTGCTGGCGTGCTTCGGCGAGGCGAAGGTCCTCAAGGTGTGGCTGGTCACCACCTGGCCGACCGCCGTGGGGTGCGCGGTCCTCGGACTGGTCCTGCTCGCGGTGGGCGCCTGGCTGCTGGGCGTGGTGGCCGGGGCCCGGGCCGGGCTGACCCGGCTGCTGATCGCACCGCGGGAGGCCGACCTGGGAGCCCGGGTGGTCGAACTGGCCCGTTCCCGGGTGCGGTTGGTGGACGCCTTCGAGGCGGAACGGCGGCGGATCGAGCGGGATCTGCACGACGGGGCGCAGCAGCGGCTCGTCGCCCTGACGATGACGCTCGGGCTGGCACGCCTGGACGCCCCGCCCGGTCCGCTGGCCGACCAGCTCGCCAAGGCGCACCAGGAGGCGGGCACGGCCCTCGCGGAGCTGCGCGAACTCATCCACGGCATTCACCCCAAGGTCCTCGCCGACTACGGGCTCGAAGCGGCCGTCGCCGACGCGGCGGACCGTTCGGCCGTGCCCGTGGACGTCGACCTGGACCTGCCCGGACGGCTCTCCCCCGCTGTCGAGGCCGCCGCGTACTTCGTGGTGTGCGAGGCGCTCGCCAACGTGGGCAGACACAGCGGGGCCGGCCGGGCGGAGATCAGCGGGGAGCACCGCGACGGGCGGCTGCTGCTGCGGATACGCGACGACGGGCGCGGTGGGGCGCGGGCCGGCCAGGGCAGCGGGCTGACCGGGCTCGCCGACCGGGTGTCGGTGCTCGATGGCAGACTCTCCCTGTCCAGTCCGCCCGGCGGACCGACCCTGCTGCGTGTGGAGATCCCTTGTGACCCTGCGAGTTGAGCGGCCGCTGCGTGTCGTCCTGGCGGAGGACAGCGTGCTGCTGCGGGACGGGCTCGTCGGACTGCTGGAGCGCTGCGGGCACCGGGTCGTCGCGGCCGTGGGGGACGCCGAGGCGCTGGTCGCCGCCGTAGGGGAGCACGAGCCGGACGTGGTCGTGACGGACGTGCGGATGCCGCCCGGATTCCAGGACGAGGGCCTGCACGCGGCCGTACGCCTGCGCCAGGAGCGGCCCACACTGCCCGTCCTGGTCCTCAGCCAGTACGTGCAGCGCCGGTACGCCGCCGAGCTGCTGGACTCCGGCGACGGCACGGGCGTCGGCTACCTGCTCAAGGACCGCGTCGGCCAGGTCGAGGAGTTCGTCGAGGCGCTCGGCGAGGTCGCGGACGGCGGCACGGTCGTCGACCCCGAGGTCGTACGGCAGTTGCTGCGCCGGCGCCGCGATCCGCTGGAGCGGCTCACCCCGCGCGAGCGGGAGGTGCTGGCGCTGATCGCGGAGGGCCGGTCCAACAGCGCGATCGCCCGCGAACTGGTGGTCTCCGAGGCGGCCGTGGGCAAGCACGTCTCCGGCATCCTCACCAAGCTGGACCTGCCGCCGGCCGACGCCACCCACCGCCGGGTGCTCGCCGTGCTGGCGTATCTGCGGGCCTGACGGGGCGACAGCATCGCGCCTAGGGTGCACACATGACGCTGCAGCTTGTTCAGGTGAACTTCAAGGCCCGGGACGACTCGGCGCTCGGCCGGTTCTGGGCGGACGCGCTCGGCTGGGGCATGGCCAGTGAAGCTCCCGGGGTCACGAACCTGGAACCGGTGGGCTTCGACTGGCCGGACCCGTCCGCCGTCTGCGTCGATCTCGTCCGTGTCCCGGACCCGGAGACGGTGCGCTACCGCGTCCACCTCGAGCTCGCCACCGGCTCCGACGCCCATCAGAGGGAGCTGGTCGCACGCTTGAAGAACCTCGGGGCGACGCCCGTCGACCCGGGCCGGGGCGACGTGCCGTGGACGATGCTGGCCGACCCGGAGGGCAACGTGTTCAGCGTCCTGGAGCCACGGGAGCTCTACCGGGACACCGGACCCGTCGCCGCCGTGGTCGTCGGCTGCGCCGACCCACGGGGCATGGTCCGGTTCTGGGGCGAGGCGATCGACTGGACCGTCCATGAACTGACCGACGAGCGCGCCCTGTTGCGTTCCGCCGAGGGCGTCGGGCCGTACCTGGAGTTCCGGCGCACCCCGGACGACCGGGTCGTCACCAGCCGCGTCCACCTCGACGTCAGGCCCGATCCGGCCGAGGACCAGGCGAAGGAGGTCGCCCGGCTCGAGGGCCTGGGCGCGACACGGGCCGACGTGGGGCAGGGCGACGTCTCCTGGGTCGTCCTGGCCGACCCGGAGGGCAACGAGTTCTGCGTCCTCGGCCGGGGACTGACCGATTCCGCGTCCGCGGCCGGGAGCTGACGGATACCGCGTCGGCGTTTGAGGAGTGACGCATTCCGCCTCTGCGGCCGGGGGTGGTGTGGGACGGGCCTGTGGACGGCGCACAGGCGTGCGAGGCGGTCGGCGGCTGCTCCGGGTCTTCGGGAGGAGGCGCGTCGCGTGGGGCTCGCGCTGCGGTGGTGCCGTTTCCGCGGCCGACCGTGGGTGAATGCACAGCGGAAACAGACCGGATGCCAAGTTTTTCCGGTCCGCTGATCGCACGATGGTCCCCCAACCTCTGGACCGAGGAGCGATGAGCCATGGCAGAACCGCAGGCCTGCCCCTTCCTGTCGATCGACCCGTCCGGTCAGGACCTCTACGGCGAGATATCCCGGATCCGTGCCCGGGGCCCGGCCGTGGAGGTCGAACTCCCCGGCGGCGTACGGGCGTGGTGGATCACCGGCCTGGAGCTGAACAAGCGGCTGCTGGCCGGCCCCGAGACGAGCAAGGACGCCTTCCAGCACTGGCCGGCCTGGATCAACGGGGACATCTCCCGCACCTGGCCGCTCGCCATCTGGGTCTCGGTGCGCAACATGGTCACCGCCTACGGCTCCGACCACAGCCGGCTGCGCAAGCCGATGGCCGCCGCGTTCACCAAGCGCCGCGTCGACGCCCTCATGCCCCGCGTCCAGGAGATCGTCGACCGGACGCTGGACGCGCTGGAGCGCGTCCCCGAGGGCGAAGTCGTCGACCTGCGGGCCGCGTTCGCGGCGCCCGTCCCGCACGAGGTGGTGTGCGAGCTCTTCGGCGTACCGCCCGGCGAGGACGGCCCGCGCGCGGACCTCTACCGGATCATCAACCGCTTCTTCGACACCGCCATCTCCCTGGAGGACGCCCAGGCCAACGCCGTCGAGCTCTACGGCACGCTGACCGCGTTCCTCCAGCACAAACGCGAGCACCCGGCCGACGACCTGACGACGGCGCTCATCGCCGCGCGCGACGAAGGCAGCTTCAGCGAACAGGAGTTGATGGACAACCTGATCCTGCTGCTCACCGCGGGTTTCGAGACGACCGTCAACCTCATCGACAACACCGTGCACAGCCTGCTCGCCCACCCCGATCAGCTCGGCCTCGTCCGTTCCGGGCGCGCGACCTGGGAGGACGCCCTGGAGGAGTCGCTGCGCTTCGAGGCGCCGGGTGCCATGTCCGGTCTGCGCTACGCCGTGCGGGACATCGAGATCGAGCCGGGCCTGACCATCCCCGAGGGCGACCCGCTCGTGGTGTCCTTCGCCGGTGCCGGACGCGACCCCGAGCGGCACGGGCCCGACGCCGACCGGTTCGACATCACCCGCGGCACCAGCCGTGACCACGTGTCCTTCGGCCACGGCGTGCACCACTGTCTGGGCCGTCCCCTGGCGATGGCCGAGGCGACCGTGGCCCTGACGTCGCTGTTCGCGCGCTTCCCGCGGCTGGCCCTGGCCGATCCGTCGCATCCGCCGAAGCGGCTGCGGTCCATCATCTCCACCGGCCACGAGGAGCTGCCGGTGCTCTTGCACGGCCGGGGCCCCGGCCCGCGCCCGGAGGAGGCGGCGGTGGCGGTGGAGGCGGAGTGATCAGGAGACCTTCCGGCCCTCGAGGAACGCGCGGTACCAGGGCGCCGCGCGGGTGAATACGGCCGCGAACCCCTCGCCGGGCGAGCAGTCGAAGGTCTTCCAGAAGGTGTCGTCCACGAACCAGTGGTCGGCCGTGAGCATGCCGAGGTGGTGAAGGGCGAGGGGTGACCCGGCGGCCCGGTCGAGGGCGGTGGCGACGTCCACGGCCGTGCCGCCGACGGGCTCCCCCAGTTCCCGGGACACGGCCGCCAGCAGGTCCGCGACCGGCACCGGCTCGGGGTGGTTCACGTGGTGCACACCGCCGCCGGGTGCCGGGGAGAGCGCGGCGGCAACCACCGCACGGCCCAGGGTGCCGACGTCGATCATCGACTGGAGGGCCGTGCAGCCGGTCAGGGTGGCCGACAGTTCGTTCATCAGCCACACCAGGCCGGGTATCACCCAGCGATCGCCCTCGCCGTACACGAGGTGCGGGCGCAGCACCAGGCCGCCCGCGTCGAGGACGTACCGTTCGGCGGCGGCCCGGGTGCGGCTGGTGGGTGAGGCGGGCGCGATCGGTGCCTCCCCGGGGCGTACGCCGCGGAAGGGGCCCCGGCCGTGCACGGCGGCGGTACTGACGTACAGGATCCGGCGCACTCCGGCGCGCACGGCCTCCTCGACCAGGGCCCGGGTGCCGTGGTCGTTGACCGCCTCGACCGTTTCGGCGTCGCCGCCGACGCGCGAGGCGCAGTGGACCAGGACGTCGGCCCCGGCGCAGGCGCCGCGCAGGGAGTGCGGGGCGCACAGGTCGCCGTGCACGTACTCGGGCCCCTGAGGTGCGTGCCGGGACAACAGACGCACGTCGACGCCCGGTTGCCGCCGTGCCGTGGTCGCGACCCGGCCGCCGACGAAACCGCTCGAGCCCGTGATCAGGAGTGTGAGCGTCACGGCAGGGACGGTGCCCGCGCGGGCCGGGCGCAGGTCAGGGAGGCGGTGAAGACAAACTCGCCGTCCTGTCGCCCCGACACCCTCACGGTCACCTCCTCGGAGCCTTCGGCGAGTACCTCGGTCTCGACGCGGCAGGGGCTGTGCAGTTCGGTGTACCGGGTGAAGTCGGCCGTCATCCTGCTCGGCAGGAAGGGGTGCAGGCCGGACGCGGCGGTCGCGGCCTGGCGGGCCGCCTCGAACAGGACCATGCCGGGGACGTGGTCGTTGGGCCGCGGGAAGAGGACCGGGTGGCCGGTGTCGACGCGCAGTTTCCAGACGCCGGGGCGGTCGCCGGGAGCGAGCACGACGTCCTCGGCGCGGGTCCGGCCCGCGGTGTGCGGCGCTATGCCCGCCAGGAGGGGGACCGGCCGGTTCACGGCGTCCGACCTGCCCGCCCGCAGACGGCGGTAGGCGCGCGGTGAGGTGCAGCCGGTGCTTCCGGTGCCGTGGGCGACGAGCCGTCCCGCGCGGCGGAACTCCATCGTGGTCCGCATGCTGTGCAGACCGCGGCCGCGGCGGCGGACCTCGGAGCACACGACGTCGAACTCGACCGGTTCGGCGGCGTCCGCCAGCAGCAGCGCGGCCGGGTCGACGTGGACCGTCATGTCCCGCATGACGAAGTGCGTGTCGGCCGGGGCGCCGAACTCGGCGTGCGCCAGCACCATCGAAGCCTGCCGCAACGTTTCGCCAACGACCATCGGGTCCTGGTGGCGGTCGTCCACGGGCCCGAAGAACGGGTGGTCGGCCGGCCAGTCGGCGGTGAAGCGGAAGCGGTTGCCGGAGATTCGGGTCCACCGGGTGGGGAAGACGTCCGTCCCAGTGGTGCGATGGGCGAGTTCCCGGGTGACGACGGCGGCGGTGTGGGAGTGGGCGGCGGGGCGTGCGGTGACGGTGGAGGGCGGCGCGAGCACGCGGACGACGTCGGCCGATGCCGGGGGCTCCTCGGTCTCCGTGTCCGTGTCCGAGTCCATGGCTGCGGCTGCGGCTGCGGCTGCGGGTGCTTCGGTGCCCGAGTCCGTGGCCGGGGCTGCGGGTGCTTCGGTGGCCGTTGCCGTGGTCGCGGCTGCGGGTGCTTCGGTGGCCGTTGCCGCGGCGGTGGGTACGGGTGCTCCGGCGGTGGGGGCCGGTGGTGTGGAAGGTGCCGGGGTGGCGGTCGGCGCTTCGGCGGCGGGGCGCGGTGGGGCGGTCGACCGGGGGGCCGACGGAGTTCGTCTCAGCGGAGTCTGTGGCGGGTTCTCGACGGTCGTAGCGCCTTCGTTTGCCGGACGGCCGTCGCGTCCGGTCTGCTCCTCCGTGAGTGCGCTCAAAGGCCCTGTCTGCGGCATGAGAACCCCCCGGATCGGCTGCCTGGCCGCGGTCGACGCTCGACTAAGATACGGACAAGCCGGTTTTTTTCAAAGGGCGAGCCAAGCCCTTGAACAGGCTCTCGCGCCCTCGCCACACAGCTACTTCACAGGGATCGACGGAGATCAGGAGGCATCCGATGGCGCGACAGGAGCGCGCGATCCGCACCCGGCGGACCATCCTGGAGGCGGCCGCGGCCGTCTTCGACGAACGCGGCTACACCTCGGCGACCATCGGCGAGATCCTGGACCGGGCCGGCGTCACCAAGGGTGCGCTGTACTTCCACTTCGGCTCCAAGGAGGAGCTGGCGGTGGGGGTGTTCGAGGAGCAGATCGCGATCACCCTCCCGCCGCAGCCGAGCAGGCTCCAGGAACTCGTCGACACCGGTCTGGTCCTGGCCCACCGGCTGCGGTTCGAACCGCTGGTGCGGGCCAGTGTGGGGCTCGCCCTCGACCAGGGGGCCATGGACCTCGACCGCACCCCGGCCTTCCGGATGTGGATCGACCAGAACACGCAGAAACTGGCCGAGGCCAAGGCGCGGGGCGAACTGCTGGAGCACGTCGACGTGGCGGAGACGGCGGAGCTGCTGGTCGGCAGCTTCTCCGGGGTGCAGCTGCTGTCCCAGCTGCGCTGCCAGCGGGAGGATCTGGAGCGCCGGGTCGTCGTGCTGTTCGAGCACTTCCTGCCCAGTATCACCGTGCCGGCGGTGCTGGCCAGGCTCGATGTGTCGGTGGAGCGGGCGGGGCGGCTGCTGGCGCAGGTCCTGACGGAGGAGGAGGCGGCCGGGCCGGCGCAGGACTCCGTGCCCGCCCAGGCCCCCGTGTCCTCCGGGGCGTAGACACCGCCGTACGGGCCCGGCGTGGGTGTCCACAGCGGTGGAGTTGTCCACAGGGTCTGACGTGTTTCGGCCACCGGTTGTACGGTCGGCACGAGTTGATGTTCGTGCGCGTGCGGGGGAGGCGGTCGGGATGACCGGCAGTGGAGTTCACGGCGAGAGCGGGACGACGGCGGGGTCCGGGGCGCCGCGAAGGCTGCCCCGGGTGCGCGGCTTCGCCGAGTGGCCGGCCGCCGGGTCGCCCAAGGACGACGGCAAGGCCCTGCGCCAGCGGATCCCGCGCAGCTCACACGCCTCGCTCGACCTGGACCCGTCCCGGCCCGACGCGGTGAGCGCCGTCGAGGAGTCGGGCCGCGGGCGGCTGCCGGAGCTGACCCCGATACGTGTCGGCCGCATGGCCGCCACCCCGTTCGCGTTCCTGCGCGGCTCGGCGGGACTCATGGCGTACGACCTCGCGCGCACACCCATGACCAGGATCCGGGCCCAGCTCTGCGGCGACGCCCACGCGGCCAATTTCGGCCTGTACGGCGACGCGCGCGGCGGCCTGGTCATCGACCTGAACGACTTCGACGAGACGGTGCCAGGCCCCTGGGAGTGGGACCTCAAACGGCTCGTGGCCTCCCTGGTGCTCGCGGGCCGGGTGGCCGGCGCCGACGAGGACCAGTGCCGCAAGGCGGCCTACGACGCCGCCGGTGCCTACCGCAGGACCATGCGGCTGCTGGCCAGGATGCCGGTCCTGGACGCGTGGAACGCCATCGCTGACGAGGAGCTCGTCTCCCACACCGACGCCCATGACCTGCTCGGCACGCTGGAGCGGGTCTCCGAGAAGGCCCGCCACAACACCAGCGGCCGCTTCGCGGCCAGGTCGACCGAGGCCACGCAGGACGGCGGACGCCGGTTCGTGGACGCACCACCGGTGCTGCGCCGCGTCCCGGACGCCCAGGCCGCGGCGGTGGCCGCGTCGCTGGAGGAGTACGTCGGCACCCTCCCGGAGGACCGCCTGCCCCTCCTCGCCCGGCACGCGGTGCACGACGTCGCCTTCCGCGTCGTCGGCACGGGCAGCGTCGGCACCCGGTCCTACGTCGTGCTGCTCCTGGACCACCGGGGCGAGCCGCTGGTGCTGCAGGTCAAGGAGGCGCGGGCGTCGGCGCTGGTCCCGCATCTGGCGACGGCCGGTTTCGAGACGCCGGAGGCCGGCCACGAGGGCCGGCGGGTCGTGCTGGGCCAGAAGCGGATGCAGGTCGTGAGCGACAACCTGCTGGGCTGGACGACGGTCGACGGATTGCCCTTCCAGGTCCGCCAGTTCCGCAACCGCAAGGGCAGCGTGGATCCGGCCGCCCTGGCCACCGACCAGCTGGACGACTACGGCCGTATGACCGGTGCCCTCCTGGCGCGGGCGCACGCGCACAGCGCCGATCCGCGGCTCATCGCCGGGTACTGCGGGAAGAACGAGGAGCTGGACGAGGCGATGGCGGCCTTCGCCGTGGCCTACGCGGACCGGACCGAGGCGGATCACGCGGAGCTGCTGGCGGGGGTGCGGGCGGGGAAGGTCGCGGCGGAGACGGGGGTGTAGGGAGGCGAGGGGCTGCACACCGGTGCCGTATGCGGCGGGTCTGTTTCTGCATGCCGCCACGGCCACCGTTTCGCCGGTCAGCGGCGGCGAGGCCGGTGCCGCGCGTTCCGGGCCGTTCCCCTGCTGGGCGCAAGGCCCGGCCGGTGCGTCACCTAGGCTGGTCGGGTGACGACCCCGGAAGCTGAGCAGGACGGCGACGACGCCGCACGGCCCGAGGCGCGGCTGGAGCGGGCCGTGCGGGCCGCCGAGCAGGCGTTGATCGAGTACGAGATCGCGGTGGAGACCTTCCGCGTCGAGGTCGAGAACTTCTCCCGGCTGCACGAACAGAAACTCGGCCCGCTGTACGCCCGGCTCGAGGAGCTGGACGCCCGGATCCTGGAGGCCAGAGCCGCCCGCAGCGGCGACCCGGCGGACCGGCAGCGTGCGCAGGAGGCCAGAGCGCGGCTCGCCCCCATCCCCGGCGTCGAGGAACTGCTGCACGGCTGGATGGACGGCAGCGGTCTGTTCCCCGAGGCCACGGCGATGCTCACGGACCAGCCGGTGCGGCCCCCGCAGCGGGTGCGCCCCAGCGAGGAGGCCCGCAAGCTCTACCGCGACCTCGCCCGCAAGGCCCACCCGGACCTGGCGCAGGAGGAGAAGGAACGCGCGCGGCGCGAGGAGTTCATCACGCGGGTCAACGCCGCCTACGCCCGGGGCGACGAGGCGGAGCTGCGCGAGCTCGCCGCGGAGTGGGCCGAGGGGCCCGAGCTGAAGCGGGGCCCCAGCCGCGCCGAGGAGCTCTACGCCCGCCTCGAGTGGCTCGCCCAGCGCAAGGAGATGCTCGGGTTGCTGGCCGGGGAGCTGGAGGACAGCGCCATCGGCCACATGCTGCAGCTGGCGCCGGACGACCCGGACCGGCTCCTGGACGAGATCGGGCAGGGCCTGCTCACCCAGGTCGCCGAGCGGGAGGCGGAACTGGCCGCGCTGCTCGACGGCGGAGGAGGCCAGGGTTAGGGCCGGGGCTGAGCCGTGCCCCGGTCACGTTCCGGCCGGTTCCGGTAGCGTCGGGCACATGAGTTTTGGAGCTGGTGTGCCCACGGTCGCGGTCGCGGACCTCAAGGACGGTGACTTCCTGCTGGACGTCCGGGAGGACGACGAGTGGAAGGCCGGCCACGCCGCAGGGGCGCTGCACATCCCGATCAGCGAGTTCGTCGCCCGGTACGGCGAGCTGACCGAGGCCGCCCCGCAGGACGGCCGGGTCCATGTGATCTGCCGTTCGGGCGCTCGGTCCGCCCAGGTCACGATGTACCTGGCCCAGCAGGGCGTCGACGCCGTGAACGTCGACGGCGGCATGCAGGTGTGGGAGGCGGCGGGCCGTCCCGTCGTGACGGACGACGGGCAGCAGGGGTTCGTCCTCTAGGGACGCCCGCACAGGGCCCGTCCGGCGGGTCAGGCCGGCGGGTGGGCGGCCAGGAGGTCGCCCAGGGCCTCCTCGTGTGCCGCGGCCGGGCCGAGCGAGAGTTCCAGGTGCTTGGCCCAGGCGTGGTAGCGGTGCAGGGGGTAGTCCACGTCGGCGCCGAACCCGCCGTGCAGATGCTGCGCGGTCTGCACGACCCGGCGGACGCCCTCCGCCGCCCAGATCTTGGCGACGGCCACGTCACCGGCGGCGGGCAGCGGGCCCGGGGCCCCCGAGGCGATCCGCCACGCGGCCTGCCACAGCGTGGCCTCCATCGCGCGCAGGTCGATGTAGCGGTCGGCGGCCTGCACGGCGACGGCCTGGAAGGTCGCGATCGGGAACCCGAACTGCTCCCTTTGGCCCGTGTAGTCCCCGGTCATCCGCAGGACGCGCTCCCCGAGCCCGAGCGCCAGCGCACACGTCCCGGTGGCCAGCAGGTCCCGCAGCCACTCCCACGCCCCGTCGGTGTCGATCACGTCCCGGGCCGCGAGCCGGGCCGAGGTCAGCCGCAGCTCGCCCAGCCGCTCGCCGCTGGTGGAGAACTGTTCGGCGAGGTCGGCTCCCTCGTGCCCGCGCGGCACCAGGGCCAGCACGGTCCGGCCGGTCCCGGTGTGCGCGGGGACGAGCGTGACGTCGGCGTCGTAGGCCCAGGGCACCGCCGTCTGTATACCGTCCAGCACCCAGGTGGCGCCGTCCCGGCGGGCGGTCACGGACCGTTCGGCCGGGTCGTGGCCGGTGCGGCCGTGCGCGGCGACGGTCAGCACCATCTCGCCCCGGCCGGCCCGGGCGAGCAGGTCCGCCTTCGCCTCCTCACCGCCGTAGGCCTGGACGGCCGCGGCCGCGGCGCTGCTCTCCAGCAGGGGGACCCTGGCCAGTACCTGTGCCGACTCCCGCAGCACCAGGCACAGCGCGATGGCGTCCAGGCCGGCCCCGCCGTACCGCGCGTCGAGCAGCAGGCTCAGCAGGTCGGCGTCGGCGAGCCGGGCCCACAGGGCGCGGTCGTACGTCTCGGCGACGGCGCCCGGGGTGAGGGCCGGGCTGGGCACGGCGTCGGGGGCGACCCCGGCGAAGACACCCTTCGCCGCCTCGGCCGCCGCCTGCTGCTCCTCGGTGAAGGTGAAGTCCACGGTGCCCGTCCTTCCGGCGATCCCGTTGAGCTGACGGGGCGTCAAGATAGAACAGGTTCCAGAAGAAGGGAATGGGCGTACGGGCGGGCGCCGTAGGGTGTCACACTCGCCGTACGGCCGGCCTCCCCGGTGTGGCGACGGCCACGGTGGAAGGGGCGGTCAGGGGCTGTGCGCGGGTGGGTCTGCTGAGTACCGTGCCGATGCCCGCAGTGCCGCGCGGGCGGCGGGACGCCCTCGCGGCCGGGCGGACGGAACGACGGACCGGGATCGTGGAACGGGGCGGAATGGACGCGTACGACGAGGGCTCGAACGCCCGGCACGGCCCCGGCGCGCCCAGGCATCCGGCCCCGCCCGCGGAGCAGGACCTGCCGGTGGGCCCGCCCGGCGGGCCCCGTACGGGCATCGCCGCCCTCTCCCTCCGCTACCAGCTCGGTGTCGCCCTGGCGCTCGCGGTCGTCGCCATCGGGGTGTGTGTGCACCTCGGGATGATGTTCCTGCACGTCGCGCCGGCGAACACGGTCACCCGGGCGCACGGGGAGGCGGTCGACGACTGGATCTATCCGGAGTTCGAGCAGAACTGGAAGCTCTTCGCCCCGAACCCGCTCCAGCAGAACATCTCGATCCAGGTGCGCGCCGGGGTACGCGGGCCGGACGGCATGACGTCGACCACCGGCTGGTACGACCTGTCCGCCGAGGACGGCCGGGCCATCGACGGCAACCTGCTGCCCAGCCACACCCAGCAGAACGAGCTGCGCCGGGCCTGGGACTTCTACGTCGCGACGCACGACGGCGAGAACCGCCCGGTGGGCCTGCGCGGAGCGCTCTCGGAGTCGTATCTGCGCCGGATCATGGTGCTGCGCCTGCATGACGACGACGCGGTGCGGGCCGCGACCGGGGGCGCCGGTGTCATCGAACGGGTGCAGGGGCGCTCGCGCACGAGCAATGTGCCGCCGCCCGTGTGGAGCCGGGAGAAGGTCTCCACGACACCGTCCTACCGGGAGCTGCCGTGGTGGCGGGTGTCGCGGGACGAGGCCCGGGGAGGGGCGCGGTGACCCGCTTCTCGCCGGCCGTCTCGGGCGTCATATCCCGCGTCACCGAGGCCGCCCTCGGCCCCTACCAGACGGCCGTCATCCGCATCGGCTTCGGCGCCACCTGGCTGCTGTTCCTGCTGCGCGAGCTCCCCCACCGGCACGAGCTGTACGGCCCCGACGGCCCCTGGAGCTGGGATCTCGCCCAGCAGCTGGTCGCGTCCAACGGCTCCTTCACCGTCCTGATGTGGTCGGACGGCCGGGTCTGGTTCGAGATCGTCTACGCGCTCGCGGTCCTCTTCAGCGCCCTGCTGACGCTGGGATGGCGCACCCGCACCATGTCGGTGCTGTTCATGGTGGGTGTGCTGTCGCTGCAGAACCGCAGCGTCTTCATGGGCGACGGCGGCGACAACGTGCTGCACTTGATGTCGATCTACCTGGTGTTCACGCGCTGCGCCCAGGTGTGGTCGCTGGACGCCCGGCGGGCCGCGCGGGAGCGGGCGGCCCGCGAGCGGGGCGAGCGGGTCCACGACCGGACCGGCCCGGCCCTGTGGGGCGCACTCGGGCTCGTGCTGGTCGCGGTGACCCTGGCCGGCCGGATGCAGGGCGACTGGCTGATACCGGCCCTGCTGTGGACGGTCTGGGCGGTGCAGGGCCTGTGGTGGCTGGTGGGGCGCCGGGCCCGGACCGGTGAGCCGCGGATCATGCTGGACGTCGTCGCGAACATCGTGCACAACGGCGCGCTGCTCGTGATCATGGCGGAGGCGTGCCTGATCTACGCGACGGCCGGCTGGTACAAGATCCAGGGCTCCCGCTGGCAGGACGGCACCGCGGTCTACTACCCGCTCCACCTGGAGTACTTCTCGCCGTGGCCGGGGCTGGCGGATCTGCTGTCCGCCAGCGGCACGATGGTGATGCTGGTGACCTACGGGACGGTCCTGGTGCAGGTCGCCTTCCCGTTCACGCTGTTCAACCGGCGGGTGAAGAACGTCCTGCTGGCGGTCATGATGACCGAGCACGCCGTGATCGCCGTGGTCCTCGGTCTGCCGTTCTTCTCCCTGGCGATGATCGCGGCGGACGCGGTGTTCCTGCCGACGGGCTTCCTGCGCCGCCTGGGCGACCGGGTGGCACGCGCGCGTGACCGGCTGCCGCGCCGCGGCGGCCGTGCGCCGGTCCCCGGACCGCGTGCGCACGAGAGCCCCGAGACCACGCACGTAGGCTTCGGGGCATGACCGACCCCGTGACCGCCTGGCACCGGCTCGCCGGCGACACCGTCCTGCTCGACGGGTTCCACGCCCTCAAGCACGCGCTGCGTTTCGGCGCGGAGGTGCCGGTGGCGGTGACGGCCGACCGGGCGGCCGCCCTCGCGCTCGCCGACGAGCTGGCCCCGGACGTGCGGGACGCGCTGGGCGCGCTGCTCACGGAGGTCTCGTACGAGACGTACGCGTCGTTCGTGCCGCGTCCGCACCCCACCGCCGTGGCCGCGCTCGCCGTGCGCCCCTCCCGCGAGTCCAACCTCGCGCGGCTGGCGCGCACGCCCCGCACCACCCCGGTCGTGGTCCTCGACAACCCGCGCAACCTGGGCAACGCGGGCGCGGTGATCCGCCTGGCCGCAGGCTTCGGCGCGACCGGTGTGGTGACGACCGGGACGGTCGACCCCTGGCATCCCACGGTCGTACGCGGCGGGGCGGGCCTGCACTTCGCGACGGCGGTGGAGCGGCTGGAGGTCCCCGATCTGCCGGCCGGCCCGCTGTTCGCCCTCGACCCGGAGGGCGACGACATCCGGGGCGTCAAGCTCCCGGACGACGCCGTCCTCGCGTTCGGCTCCGAGCGCACGGGCCTGTCGACGGAACTCCGCGCCCGCGCGGACCACCTGCTGTCCCTGCCGATGCGCCCCCAGGTCAGCAGCTACAACCTGGCGACGAGCGTGGCGATGACGCTGTACCACTGGAGCCTCGGTGCGCCCCGTTAGGGGCGCGGGGAACTGCGCGAACGACCACCGATCACCCGCAGCCGCTCGGCGAGCCGAACCCCCGGGCTCCTAGGCGTCCCGCCGCACCTCCACCACCCGGAACCGGTTGGCCACGAACGCCCCGTCGCACAGCGCCGCGCTCGCCGCCGGGTTGCCGCCGGACCCGTGGAAGTCGGAGAACGCCGCCGTCTGGTTCACATACACCCCACCCGTGAGGTTCAGCGACAGCTGCGCCGCCTCCTCCAGACAGGCCTCCTGCACGTCCTGCTCGACGTCCGGGTCGGTCGTGTACGCCCCGACGGTCATCGCGCCCTTCTCCCGCACGGTCCGCCGCAGCAACTCCACCGCGTCGGACGCGGAGTCGACGGCGACGGCGAAGGACACCGGCCCGAAGCACTCGCTCATGTACGCGGCCTCGTCGTCCGGCTTGGCCCCGTCCAGCTTGACGATCACCGGCGTGCGGACGACGGCCCCCGGGAAGTCCGCGTTGGTGATCTCGCGGGAGGCCAGGGCGACCTCGCCCAGACCAGAGGCGGCCTCCAGGCGGGCCTTCACGTCCGGGTTGACGATCGCGCCCAGCAGCGCGTTCGCCCGGGCGTCGTCGCCCAGCAGCCCGTCCACCGCCTTGGCGAGATCGGCGACGACCTCGTCGTAGGACTTGGGGCCCTGGTCCGTGGTGATGCCGTCGCGGGGGACGAGGAGGTTCTGCGGGGTCGTGCACATCTGGCCGCTGTACAGGGACAGCGAGAAGGCCAGGTTGGAGAGCATGCCCTTGTAGTCGGACGTGGAGTGCACGACGACCGTGTTGACGCCGGCCTTCTCGGTGTAGACCTGCGCCTGGCGGGCGTTGGCCTCCAGCCAGTCACCGAACTCGGTCGAGCCCGTGTAGTCGATGATGCGGATCTCGGGGCGCAGCGCGAGCGTCTTGGCGATGCCCTCGCCGGGGCGCTCGGCGGCCAGGGCGACCAGGTTCGGGTCGAATCCGGCCTCGGTGAGCACCTCGCGGGCGACCTGCACGGTGAGCGCGAGCGGGAGCACCGCGCGCGGGTGGGGCTTGACCAGCACCGCGTTGCCGGTGGCGAGGGAGGCGAACAGGCCCGGGTAGCCGTTCCACGTCGGGAAGGTGTTGCAGCCGATCATCAGGGCGATGCCGCGCGGGACCGGCGTGAACTGCTTGTTCATCGCCAGCGGGTCGCGCTTGCCCTGGGGCTTGGTCCACTCGGCGGTGTCGGGCGTGCGCACCTGCTCCACGTACGCGTAGGCCACGGCCTCCAGGCCGCGGTCCTGGGCGTGCGGGCCACCCGCCTGGAACGCCATCATGAACGCCTGGCCGGAGGTGTGCATGACCGCGTGGGCGAACTCGTGCGTCCGGTCGCTGATGCGCTTGAGGATCTCCAGGCAGACCACCGCGCGCTGCTCCGCGCCCGCGTCCCGCCAGGCCCGCTGTCCGGCCTTCATGGCGGGCAGCAGCACGTCGAGGTCCGCGTGCGGGTAGGTCAGGCCCAGGTCGACGCCGTACGGGGACGTCTCGCCGCCGACCCAGTCGTCCGTGCCCGGCTGGCCGAGGTCGAGGCGGGAGCCGAGCAGGGCGTCGAAGGCGGCCTTGCCCGCCGCCGCGTCCAGGCTGCCGTTCTCCCCGTAGGCCTTGGGGTGCTCGGGGTGCGGGGACCAGTAGGCGCGGGTGCGGATCGCTTCCAGCGCCTGGTCGAGGGTGGACCGGTGCCGGGCGATCAGCTCGTGCGCCGAGAGTGCGGCGGTCATGGGTGACCAACTCCTCGTCTCAAGAACTCCTCGTCGAGTTCATGACCTGGGCAGAAACCTGGGCAGGGACACTCGGACAGAGCTAGAGTAACCGAACGATCGGTCGGTTCAAGGGGGTCCGCCGCATCTGTGGAAAACCCCGTGCGGGAGGATCGCGCACATGACAGCACTCGACCTCAGCAGCCCCGTGGCCGTCGTCGGCACCGGCACCATGGGCCAGGGAATCGCCCAGGTCGCGCTGGTCGCGGGCCATCCCGTCCGGCTGTACGACACCGTCGCCGGGCGGGCCCGGGAGGCGGCCGACGCGATCGGCGCCCGCCTGGACCGGCTCGTCGAGAAGGAGCGGCTCACCGGCGCCGACCGGGACGCCGCCCGGGCCCGGCTGCTGCCCGCCGAGGACCTCGCCGAGCTCGCGGACTGCGCCCTGGTCGTCGAGGCCGTCCTGGAGCGGCTGGACGCCAAACAGGCGCTGTTCGGTGAGCTGGAGGGCATCGTCTCCGAGGACTGCCTGCTCGCCACCAACACCTCGTCGCTGTCCGTCACCGCCATCGGCGGGGCCCTGCGCACCCCCGGCCGGTTCGTCGGACTGCACTTCTTCAACCCGGCGCCGCTGCTGCCGCTGGTCGAGGTCGTCTCCGGCTTCGCCACCGACGTCACCTACGCCACCCGCGCCTACGAGACCGCCCGCGCCTGGGGCAAGACGCCCGTGGCCTGCGCGGACACCCCCGGCTTCATCGTCAACCGCATCGCCCGGCCCTTCTACGCCGAGGCCTTCGCGGTGTACGAGTCGCAGGGCGCCGATCCGGCCACCATCGACGCCGTGCTGCGCGAGTCGGGCGGCTTCCGGATGGGCGCGTTCGAGCTGACCGACCTGATCGGCCAGGACGTCAACGAGTCGGTCACGCGGTCGGTGTGGGAGTCCTTCTTCCAGGACGTGCGCTTCACGCCGTCCCTCGCCCAGCGGCGCCTGGTCGAGTCCGGCCGGCTCGGCCGTAAGACCGGCCACGGCTGGTACGACCACGGGGAGGGCGCCGAGCGCCCCGAACCGGACACCGCCGAGAAGCGGCAGCCGCCCGCGTATGTCGTCGCCGAGGGGGACCTCGGTCCGGCCGCCGAGCTGCTCGCGCTGATCCGCGAGGCGGGCATCCCGGTCCGCGAGGAGGACGAGGACGGCGGCAGCCGCCTGGTGCTGCCGAGCGGCGGGCAGCTCGCCCTCGCCGACGGGCAGACCTCGGTGGAGTTCCGCGACGTCGTCTACTTCGACCTCGCCCTCGACTACCGCAAGGCCGGCCGGATCGCCCTGTCCGCCTCCCAGGACACCGCCCCGCAGACCCTCTCCGAGGCCGTCGGCCTCTTCCAGGCGCTCGGCAAGCAGGTCAGTGTCATCGGCGACGTGCCGGGCATGATCGTCGCCCGCACGGTGGCGCGGATCATCGATCTGGCGCACGACGCGGTCGCCAAGGGCGTCGCCACCGAGGAGGACATCGACACCGCGATGCGCCTCGGTGTGAACTACCCCCTCGGCCCCTTCGAGTGGAGCCGCCGGCTCGGCCGCTCCTGGGCCTACGCGCTCCTGGACGACCTCCACCTGCGCGACCCCTCGGGGCGCTACGCGCCCTCCCTGGCGCTGTACCGCCACGCCCACGCCTCCGACAAGCGGGAGGGCACCGCCTCATGAGCACCGCCAAGCGTGACACCTACACCCGGGACACCCTGCTGTCCGTCGCCGTCCAGGTGTTCAACGAGCGTGGCTACGACGGCACCTCCATGGAGCACCTCTCCAAGGCGGCCGGCATCTCCAAGTCGTCGATCTACCACCACGTGACCGGCAAGGAGGAGCTGCTGCGCCGGGCCGTGGACCGCGCCCTGGGCGGGCTCTTCGGGATCCTCGACGAGGAGCACGCGTGCGAGGGACGCGCCTCGGACCGTCTGGAGTACGTCGTCCGGCGCATGGTCGAGGTGCTGATCAACGAGCTGCCCTACGTGACTCTGCTGCTGCGGGTGCGCGGCAACACCGACACCGAGCGGTGGGCCCTGGAGCAGCGCCGCGACTTCGACCACCGGGTCGCCGACCTGCTCAAGGCGGCCGCCGCGGACGGGGACGTGCGCGCCGACATAGACGTCCGGCTGGTGACGCGGCTGGTCTTCGGCATGATCAACTCGATCGCCGAGTGGTACCGGCCGGACGGGCGCGGCATGAGCGAGCGCGAGGTGGCCGACGCGGTGGTGCAGCTGGCCTTCTCGGGCCTGCGCAAGGGCGGGTGACCGCGCCCTGCGCGTGAGGACCCGCGCACGGGTAGGGCTGAGTACACGTGGCGGGGTGGCGGCCGCCCCGCGGTGACGGGGTGGGGCGCATACCCGGGCGCCCCGCGGTGATTGGTGGTGGGGCGCATGCCCGGGCGCCCAGCGGTGATCGGGGTGCGGCGCATGCCCGGACATGACGCACCGCCCGTCCGCACCGCGCGCTGCTCCCGGTGACGTTCGCGGTGCTGCGCGGTGCAGCGCGGTGTCGCGGTGGCCGCGAGCAGACGGGCGCGGACCGGCCGCCTCAGCCCTGCGGTTCCAGGTCCTGCTCCTCGAAGACCAGCAGGGTGCGGGTGCTGAGCACCTGCGGGATCGCCTGGAGCCGGGTCAGCACCAGCTCGCGCAGGGCCCGGTTGTCGGAGACGTGGACCAGCAGCAGTACGTCGAAGTCGCCGCCCACCAGGGCGATGTGGGAGGCGCCGGGCAGCTGTCTGAGCTCCTCGCGCACCGTGCGCCAGGAGTTCTGGACGATCTTCAGCGTGATGTAGGCGGACGTGCCCTGACCTGCCCGCTGGTGGTCCACGCGGGCGCTGAAGCCGCGGATGACACCGTCCTCGACGAGCCGGTTGATGCGGGCGTAGGCGTTCGCCCGGGAGACGTGGACCCGCTCGGCGACCGACCGTATCGAGGCGCGGCCGTCCGCCTGGAGCATGCGCAGGATGTCCTGATCGATGGCGTCCAGGGGGCGTGGCGGCGGCAGCACGCCGCCGTCGTCCGGGCCTTCGGCCATTTGTTCAGATGCCACCCGCGCCGACCTCCCTCAGATGGACGTACTGCGTCCATCTCAGGCTGTGGACAACCGTTTGTCCACAGCCTGGGGTCACCCATAGCCAAATTGTGCCGTCGACCGAACAATCGGTAGGTGAGGCGGGTCACAGCCGACGCGCCTCTTCGAGCCGCTCCCACGAGGAGGTGCCGTCATGACGGTCATGGAGCAGCGGGGCGCGTACCAGCCGACCCCGCCGCCCGCCTGGCAGCCCCGGACGGATCCCGCGCCGTTGCTGCCCGACGCCGAGCCGTACCGCGTCCTCGGCACCGAGGCGGCCGCGAAGGCCGACCCCGAGCTGCTGGGGACGCTGTACGCGCAGCTGGTGAAGGGCCGTCGCTACAACGCACAGGCCACCGCCCTCACCAAGCAGGGCCGTCTCGCGGTGTACCCCTCCACCACCGGCCAGGAGGCCTGCGAGGTCGCCGCCGCCATGGTCCTCCAGGAGCGCGACTGGCTCTTCCCGAGCTACCGCGACACGCTCGCCGTGGTGGCCCGGGGCGTGGACCCCGTCGAGGCGCTCACCCTGCTGCGCGGCGACTGGCACACCGGCTACGACCCCCACGAGCACCGGGTCGCCCCCCTGTGCACCCCGCTCGCCACCCAGCTGCCGCACGCCGTCGGCCTCGCGCACGCCGCCCGCCTCAAGGGCGACGACGTGGTCGCGCTGGCCATGGTCGGCGACGGCGGCACCAGCGAGGGCGACTTCCACGAGGCGCTGAACTTCGCCGCCGTCTGGCAGGCGCCGGTCGTCTTCTTCGTGCAGAACAACGGCTTCGCGATCTCCGTCCCGCTCGCCAAGCAGACCGCGGCCCCGTCGCTGGCCCACAAGGCCGTCGGCTACGGCATGCCCGGACGGCTGGTCGACGGCAACGACGCCGCGGCCGTGCACGAGGTGCTCTCCGACGCCGTACGCCACGCCCGCGCGGGCGGCGGACCCACCCTCGTCGAGGCGATCACCTACCGCGTCGACGCCCACACCAACGCCGACGACGCGACCCGCTACCGCGGCGACGCCGAGGTCGAGACCTGGCGCGAGCACGACCCGATCCGGCTCCTGGAGCGCGAGCTGACCGGGCGCGGTCTGCTCGACGAGGCCGGCATCGAGGCCGCCCGACGGGACGCCGAGACCATGGCCGCCTCCTTGCGCGAGCAGATGAACCAGGACGCGGCACTCGACCCGATGGACCTGTTCGACCACGTCTACGCCGAGCCCACGCCCCAGCTGCTGGAACAGCGGGACCAGCTGCGCGCCGAGCTCGAGGCCGAGTCCGAGGCCGAGTCCGAGGGGGGCACGCACCGATGACCACCGTCGCCGTCAAGCCGGCCACCATGGCGCAGGCCCTCACCCGCGCGCTGCGCGACGCCATGACCGCCGACCCCGCCGTGCACGTCATGGGCGAGGACGTCGGCACCCTCGGCGGTGTCTTCCGCGTCACCGACGGACTCGCGAAGGAGTTCGGCGAGGACCGCTGCACTGACACCCCGCTCGCCGAGGCCGGCATCCTCGGCACCGCGGTCGGCATGGCCATGTATGGGCTCCGGCCGGTCGTGGAGATGCAGTTCGACGCGTTCGCCTACCCGGCGTTCGAGCAGCTCATCTCGCACGTGGCCCGGATGCGCAACCGCACCCGCGGCAGGATGCCCCTGCCGGTCACCATCCGCGTGCCCTACGGCGGCGGCATCGGCGGTGTCGAGCACCACAGCGACTCCTCCGAGGCGTACTACATGGCGACTCCGGGGCTCCATGTCGTCACGCCCGCGACCGTCGCCGACGCCTACGGGCTGCTGCGCGCGTCCATCGCCTCCGACGACCCGGTCGTCTTCCTGGAGCCGAAGCGGCTGTACTGGTCGAAGGACTCCTGGAACCCCGAGGAGCCGGCACCGGTCGAGCCGATCGGCCGCGCCGTGGTGCGGCGCCCGGGGCGCAGCGCCACGCTCATCACGTACGGGCCGTCCGTACCGGTCTGCATGGAGGCCGCCGAGGCGGCAAGGGCCGAGGGCTGGGACCTCGAAGTCGTCGACCTGCGCTCCCTGGTGCCGTTCGACGACGAGACGGTGTGCGCCTCGGTGCGGCGGACCGGACGCGCGGTCGTCGTCCACGAGTCGGGTTCCTTCGGCGGCCCGGGCGGGGAGATCGCGGCCCGGGTCACCGAGCGCTGCTTCCACCACCTGGAGGCGCCGGTGCTGCGGGTGGCCGGGTTCGACGTCCCGTATCCGCCGCCGATGCTGGAGCGGCACCACCTGCCCGGTGTGGACCGGATCCTGGACGCCGTGGGGCGTCTGCAGTGGGAGGCCGAGAGCTGATGGCACAGGTGCTCGAGTTCAAGCTGCCCGACCTCGGTGAGGGGCTCACCGAGGCGGAGATCGTGCGCTGGCTGGTCGAGGTCGGCGACGTCGTCGCGATCGACCAGCCGGTCGTCGAGGTCGAGACGGCCAAGGCGATGGTCGAGGTGCCCTGCCCCTACGGCGGTGTCGTCACGGCCCGCTTCGGCGAGGAGGGCACGGAGCTGCCCGTCGGGGCGCCCCTGATCACCGTGGCCGTGGGGGAGCGGCCCGCTTCCGGCGCCGACGACACCGGCTCCGGGGGGTCGGGCAACGTCCTGGTCGGCTACGGCACCTCCGAGGCGCCCGCGCGGCGCCGCCGGGTACGGCAGGAGCGACCGCGGTCCGGCGCGTCCGCGACAGCCGGACAGGCCGGCCGGGACGGTGCCGCCGGGCCGCTGAACGGGCGGGCGGACGCCGCCGTGTCCCCGGCGGGTGCGCCGTCGCACGCCGGAGGCCCCGAGACGGCCGTGAACGGGCAGGCCGGCAGTGCCGGGCCGGGTGACGGTCCGGTCCCCGTGATCTCGCCCCTGGTGCGCCGACTGGCCCGGCAGAACGGCCTGGACCTGCGGGAACTGACCGGGTCCGGCCCGGACGGGCTGATCCTGCGGGCGGACGTGGAGTACGCCCTGCGGGCAGCCGGGCAGGGCGTGACGGCACCGCCGGCGCAGCCGCACCCGCCGGTGCCGCAGGCAGCCGTGCCCCAGCCCGCCGTGGCCTCGTCGGCGACAGCGGCACCCGGCGAGATCCGCACCCCGCTCAAGGGCATCCGGGGAGCCGTCGCCGACAAGCTGGCGCGCAGCCGCCGCGAGATCCCCGACGCCACCTGCTGGGTGGACGCGGACGCCACGGAGCTCATGCGGGCGCGCGCGGCGATGAACGCGGCCGGCGGGCCGAAGATCTCCCTCCTGGCCCTGCTGGCCCGGATCTGCACCGCCGCCCTCGCCCGCTTCCCGGAGCTCAACTCCACGGTCGACACACAGGCCAGGGAAGTCGTCCGGTTCGACCATGTGCACCTGGGGTTCGCGGCACAGACCGACCGGGGCCTGGTCGTCCCGGTCGTACGGGACGCGCACGCGCGTGACGCCGAGTCGCTGACCGCGGAGTTCGCCCGGCTGACCGAGGCGGGCCGGACGGGGACGCTGACGCCGGGTGAACTCACCGGCGGGACCTTCACGCTGAACAACTACGGCGTCTTCGGCGTCGACGGCTCCACCCCGATCATCAACCACCCCGAGGCCGCCATGCTCGGCGTCGGCCGCATCGTCCCCAAGCCGTGGGTGCACGAGGGCGAGCTGGCGGTGCGGCAGGTCGTCCAGCTCTCGCTCACCTTCGACCACCGGGTGTGCGACGGGGGCGTGGCGGGCGGTTTCCTGCGCTACGTCGCGGACTGCGTGGAACAGCCGGCGGTGCTGCTGCGGACGCTGTGATTCCTGTTCCTCGTCCGAGCCGGTGTTCGTGATCGTGTCGCTTCCCCCGCGTTCCGTGTGATCGCGGGGGCACGCATACTCGGGGGGTGACCGCCTACGAGCCCTCCGGGGAACCCGGCGCCGGAACCGGCCCCGCACCGGGGACGGACCCCGCCGGATACGACGCCGTCGTGCTCGCCGGTGGTGCCGCCCGGCGCCTGGGCGGCACGGACAAACCCGGTGTGCGGGTGGGCGGACGGCCCCTGCTCGACCGGGTGCTCGCCGCCTGCGCCACCGCCCGCACCACCGTCGTCGTCGCCGCGCCCCGGCCGACCGTACGGCCGGTGACCTGGGCCCGCGAGGACCCGCCCGGCGGCGGCCCGCTCGCAGCGCTCGGCGCCGGGCTCCGCCACACCACGGCCGAGCACGTCGCCGTGCTCTCCGCCGACCTGCCGTTCCTTCAAGAACCGGCCGTGGGCCGTCTGCTGACCGCACTGCGGGAGAGCGGCTTGGACGGTGCACTGCTGACCGACCCCACAGGCCGCGACCAGCCGCTCGTGGCGGCCTACCGCGCGTCGCGGCTGCGCGAGGAGCTCGCGCTCCTCACCGACCGGCACGGCGCCCTCGCCGGTCTCCCCCTGCGGCGCCTCACCGCCGAGTTGGACCTCACCCGCGTCTTGGACCCCGTCGCGTCCTTCGACTGCGACACCTGGGACGACATCGCCACCGCCAGGGCACGTATCAGGGAGCATGGGCACGTGTTGGATGAATGGATTTCCGCCGTCAGGGACGAACTGGGGATCGACCTCGATGTCGACACCCGCGGCCTGCTCGACCTCGCCCGCGACGCCGCCCACGGGGTGGCCCGGCCCGCGGCGCCGCTGACCACCTTCCTCGTCGGCTACGCGGCCGCGCAGGCGGGCGGAGGCCCCGACGCGGTCGCCGAGGCAGCCCGCAAAGCCGCGGCTCTCGCCGAGCGCTGGGCGCAGGAGAGCACCTCCGAGGCCGCGGCCTCCGAGACCAAGCCCTCCGCCGACGGGCCCCAGGGCGACGTGGCCCCCGATGCCACGCCCGACACCCGCCCGGACGCCGGATGACCCCGCACGGCGCCCGTGCCGGTGAGGACGCCGAGGACCTCGACGTCGAGGAGGTGCTCGCCCTCGTGAGGAACAGCAACGGCAATCACCCGCCCGAACCCCCAGCGCGAGGCGAGACGGACAGCGCCGCCCGCCCCTCCCACCAGCCGGACCCCTCCGTCCGGCCCGACGACCGCCACCGCGCCACGCCCTGGCCCGAGGCCCGGGCCCTGGCCGAACGCGCCGGCCGCGACGCCGCCCGGGCCGCCCGCCGCGCCCCCGTCCCGGCGTCCCTCGACACCGCCCTCGGCCTGACCCTCGCCGCCCCGCTGGACGCCCTCACCGACCTCCCCTCCTTCGACACCTCCGCGATGGACGGCTGGGCGGTGTGCGGCCCCGCCCCCTGGCACGTACGGGACGAGGGCGTCCTGGCCGGGCACGCCGGGCCCGGCTCCCTCACCGACGGCGAGGCCGTCCCGATCGCCACCGGCGCCCGCATCCCCCCGGAGACCACCGCGGTCCTGCGCAGCGAGCACGGCCGTACCGACGACAAGGGCCGCCTGTACGCGACCAGGGACGTCGTCCCCGGCCAGGACATCCGCCCGCGCGGCCAGGAGTGCCGTACCGGCGACCAGCTCCTCGCCGTCGGCACGCTCGTCACCCCGGCCGTCCTCGGGCTCGCGGCGGCGGCCGGATACGACAGCGTCACCGCCGTCCCCCGGGCCCGCGCCGAAGTCCTGGTCCTCGGTGACGAGCTGCTCACCCAGGGCCTGCCGCACGACGGCCTGATCCGCGACGCGCTCGGCCCGATGCTGCCGCCCTGGCTGCGGGCGCTCGGCGCCGAGGTCACCGCCGTCCGGCGCATCCGTGACGACGCCGACGCCCTGCACGAGGCCGTCACCGCCTCCGGCGCGGACGTCATCCTCACCACCGGCGGCACCGCGGCGGGTCCCGTCGACCACGTCCACCCCACGCTGCGCCGGATCGGCGCCGAACTCCTCGTGGACGGTGTGAAGGTGCGCCCGGGCCACCCCATGCTGCTGGCCCGCATCACGCGGACGCAGCACCTCGTGGGCCTCCCGGGCAACCCGCTCGCCGCTGTCTCCGCCCTGCTGACGCTCGCCGAGCCCCTGCTGCGGACCCTCGCGGCGCGCCCGGCCCCCGAGCCGTACACGATGCCGCTCCGGGACGCCGTGCACGGGCACCCCGACGACACCCGGCTCGTCCCCGTCGTCCTGCGCGGCGACGAGGCCGTGCCGCTGCACTACAACGGTCCCGCCATGCTGCGCGGCATCGCGGCGGCGGACGCGCTGGCCGTGGTCCCGCCGGGCGGCGCACGTCCGGGACAGGACGCGGAACTGCTCGACCTGCCCTGGGCGTCCGGAGGAATCGGGGTGTGTTTCACGTGAAACTTCCGGGCCAGGACGCGATCGCCCGCCAGGCCGACGAGCATCTGGTGACCTATCGGGTGAAACTCCCGAGAAAAGTGGTGGAGCACCCGATCCGCCAGGTCGCCAAACGGCTTTCCATGGCGCTGTTCGTCCTCGTCCTGACCGCGCTGATCGTCTACGCCGACCGCGACGGCTACAACGACAACGCGGGCGGCGGCATCAGCCTCCTCGACGCCTTCTACTACGCGACCGTCACGCTCTCGACCACCGGCTACGGTGACATCACCCCGGCGAGCGAAAGCGCCCGGCTCACCAACATCCTCGTCATCACGCCCCTGCGGGTGCTGTTCCTGATCATCCTGGTCGGCACCACCCTCGAAGCCCTCACCGAACGCACCCGGGAGGAATGGCGACTGACCCGCTGGAGGTCCACGTTGCGCGATCACACCGTCGTCATCGGCTTCGGAACGAAGGGCAGGTCGGCGATCCGGACCGTCTGCGCGACGGGTCTGAGGAAGGAGCAGGTGGTCGTGGTCGACCCCAGTTCCAAGGTGATCGACGCCGCGACCGCCGAGGGCTACGCGGGCATCGTCGGGGACGCGACCCGCAGCGAGGTGCTGAAGCAGGCCGAGGTGCACAAGGCGCGCCAGATCATCATCGCGACCCAGCGCGACGACACCGCGGTCCTGGTGGCGTTGACGGCACGCCAGCTCAACCGTGGGGCGAAGATCGTGGCCACCGTGCGGGAAGAGGAGAACGCCCCGCTGCTCAAGCAGTCGGGCGCCGACGCGGTCGTCACCAGCGCCAGTGCCGCCGGCCGGCTGCTGGGCCTGTCCGTGCTCAGCCCCTCGGCCGGCATGGTGATGGAGGACCTCATCCAGCAGGGCAGCGGGCTCGACATCGTCGAACGGCCGGTGGTGAAGGCCGAGGTGGGCAAGACGCCGCGGGAGGTCGCCGACCTGGTGGTGAGCGTCATACGCGGTCACCGGGTCCTCGGCTACGACGATCCGTCCGTCGGACGGCTGGAGCTGGCCGACCGCCTCATCACCATCGTGCGCAAGACCCCGGCCACCCAGGTCGCGCCCGACATCCGCCCGATGCCCCCGATGCCCCGCAACAACTGAGGGCAGGGCAGAAGCACGCCGGCCGCCGCGCACCACCCGGTGCGGGACGGCCGGCGAAGCCTCGGCATGCGCTACTTGCGGTTGTACAGCCGCATCGTGACCGGCCCGAAGACCAGCACGAACAGGGCCGCCCAGCCCAGCGACCAGGCGACCTCGTCGGCCGGCCAGTCACCGCCCATCAGACCGCGCACCGCCGACGCCAGATGCGTGATGGGGCTGTTGTTCACGAACGCCTGCAGCCAGCCCGGCATGGTCTTCGGATCCACGAACACGTTGGACAGGAACGTGAGCGGGAAGATCACCATCATGCTGACGCCCATCACCGACTTCTCGGTGCGCAGCATCAGCCCGAACATCGTCCAGATCCACGAGAAGGCGAACGAGAAGGCCACCAGCAGGGCGATCCCGGCGAGCACACCGGCGACCCCGCCGTCCGGCCGGTAGCCGAGGATCATGCCCACGGTGAGCATCACCACCGACGCGATCGTGTACCGCAGGGCGTCACCGAGCAGATAGCCGACCATCGTCGACGGCCGCCAGATCGGCAGGCTGCGGAACCGGTCGAAGACGCCCTTCTCGATGTCGGTGTTCACGGACACACCCGTGTACATCGTGATCATCACGACCGACATCACGAGGATGCCCGGCAGCAGGAACTGGATGTACTCCTCCGGCGAGCCGGCCAGCGCCCCGCCGAACAGGTACGTGTACATCAGCACCATCATGATCGGGAACGCCGTGACGTCGAAGAGCTGCTCCGGCACGTGCTTGATCTTGAGGATCGCCCGCCAGCCGAAGGTCATCGAGGCCGACCACGCGCTGGGGCGCGGCGGCCGCTCCTTGGAGACGAGCAGCGCGGCGAGGGACTCGGCGCTGACCGGGGCGAGCTCTTTGTTCTCGGTGGTCGTCGCGGTGCTCATGCCGCCACCTCGTCCTTCGGGTCGTCGGAGTGCTGGGCGGAGTCGTGCGTGTCGTGCCCGGTGAGAGCGAGGAAGACTTCGTCCAGACTGGGCTGGCCCAGCGAGAAGTTGTCGACGGTGATCCCGGCGCGGGCCAGCTCGCTCAGCGCGCGGGCGGACTGCTCGGCCGCGGAGTCGTCACCCGCCGCCGTACCGAGGCGGGCGGTGAGGGCGACCGGGTCGGGTTCGGGCTGCACCTGCGCGTCGAGGGCGCGGCGCAGCAGGTCGGCCGCGACGTCGCGCTGGCCGGGATCCCTGAGGCGCAGATGGACGGACCCGGCGCCGACCGACGACTTCAGTTCCCCCTTGGTGCCCTCGGCGATCACCTTGCCGCGGTCGATGACGGCGATCCGGGACGCGAGCTGGTCGGCCTCGTCCAGATACTGCGTGGTCAGCAGCACGGTGGTGCCCTGGGCGACGACGGCCCGCACGATGTCCCAGACCTGGTTGCGGCTGCGCGGGTCGAGGCCGGTGGTCGGCTCGTCGAGGAACAGCAGGTCGGGGGTGTTGAGGATGGACGCGGCGATGTCGATGCGGCGCCGCATGCCGCCCGAGTAGTGCTTGACCTGCTTAGCGGCCGCGTCCGTGAGCCCGAAGGCCTCCAGGAGCTGGGCGGCGCGCTCGCGGGCGGCCTTCTTGTGATGACCGAGCAGCCGGCCCAGCAGGACCAGGTTCTCGCTGCCGGTGAGGTCCTCGTCCACCGACGCGTACTGGCCGGTGAGGCTCACCCGGCCGCGCACCTCGTCCGCCTCCCGGACGATGTCGTGACCGAAGACATGCGCTTCGCCGCCGTCCGGCCGCAGGAGTGTGGCGAGCATCTTCACGGTGGTGGTCTTGCCGGCGCCGTTCGGGCCGAGGACGCCGTAGACCGTGCCCGCGGGCACGGACAGGTCGACGCCGTCGACGGCTCTCGTCTCGCCGAACGTTTTGACCAGGCCCGCTGTCTCGATCGCCAGGCCGGACATGTGCGTGCTCATGCTTCGGGTCCTTCCGCGTGCGTGGGCTACGCAGGGTGAGACCTTTACCGTCGCGCAAACTCATCGGTGACGCACATGGGTTTTCGCGGGAACCGGTCCAAGGGCGGAGGCGGGGACGACCTCGGGACGGAGCGGACTCGGTCCGGGGACCTACGGGTACGGTCCCTTGCATGCATGCGATCACGATTCCCGAACCCGGTGGGCCCGAGGCGCTGGTCTGGGACGAGGTCCCGGACCCCGTGCCCGGCGAGGGCGAAATCCTGGTCGAGGTGGCGGCCGGCGCCGTCAACCGGGCCGACATCCTGCAGCGGCAGGGCTTCTACGACCCACCGCCCGGCGCGTCCCCCTACCCCGGCCTGGAGTGCTCCGGGCGGGTGGCCGCGATCGGCACCGGTGTCTCCGGCTGGGACGTCGGCGACGAGGTCTGCGCGCTGCTCTCCGGCGGCGGCTACGCCGAGAAGGTGGCCGTCCCGGCCGGTCAGCTGCTGCCCGTGCCCGAGGGCGTCGGCCTGACGCAGGCCGCGGCACTGCCCGAGGTGGCGTGCACCGTCTGGTCGAACGTCTTCATGATCGCCCATCTGCGGCCCGGTGAGACGCTCCTCGTGCACGGCGGCTCCAGCGGCATCGGCACGATGGCCATCCAGCTGGCCAAGGCCGTCGGCGCGCGGGTGGCCGTGACGGCCGGTACGGAGGAGAAGCTTCGGCGGTGCGCCGAGCTGGGCGCCGACATCCTGGTCAACTACCGCGAGCAGGACTTCGTCGAGGAGGTCAGGAAGGCGACGGACGGCGCCGGTGCCGACGTCATCCTCGACAACATGGGCGCCAAGTACCTGGAGCGCAACGTCAAGGTCCTCGCCGTCAACGGCCGGCTCGCGATCATCGGCATGCAGGGCGGCGTGAAGGGCGAGCTGAACATCGGCGCCCTGCTGGCCAAGCGCGCCGCGATCAGCGCCACGTCCCTGCGCGCCCGGCCCAGGGAGGAGAAAGCCGCCATCGTCGCGGCCGTGCGTGAACACGTCTGGCCCCTGTTCGCGGGCGGCCACCTGCGTCCGGTCGTCGACCGTGAACTCCCGATGCGGGACGCCGCCGCCGCGCACCGGGTGGTGGAGGAGAGCGGCCACATCGGAAAGGTGCTGCTGATCACCGCGCAGGGAGCCTGACGCCCCACGGACCGCCCCCCGGGGGCTTCCCCTAGACCCGCCGCAGCCGCAGCGCCACGAACGCCAGGGCCAGTCCCAGTCCGATCAGGACCAGGCCGCTGCCCAGGGGCAGGATGCGCAGGACCTGGCCCACGGGGCGTTCCGCGGTCGCTGCCTCCCGTACGGGCTGGTCCGACGGGGCAGCGGGCACCGGGTCGGTCTCACGTGGCTCCTCGGGGAGGGCCGTGGCGTCGGAGAGGCCCGGTCCCCAGCCCGTCTCCTCCGGCCGTCCCGGACGCACCCGGCCCTCTCCTGCCCTGCTCCCGGCGCGCGAGGGCTCACCGGCGGCGGAGGAGGGCCCGGGGGACGCTCCGGACGAAGCCGCCCGCGCCGACGGAGCAGCCAGGGGTGACGGGGCGGACCGGGACGGTGAGGCCGCCCGGGGCGGCGGGGCGGACCGGGACGACGAGGCCGTCCGGGGCGATGCCGCCGGCCGGGACGTCGGAGCCGGCGGGGCGGACGCGGGTGAGGAGACGGGCCCGGGGGACGGGGCGGCGGGGGCTCCCGGCCCCTCCTCCTCCGGCTCCGCCGAGCCCGTCTCCTCGTCGTACGCGCGGACAGCCCCGTGGGAGGGGGCGGATCCGAAGGGTGAGACGGCCGCGCCGGCCCCCAGGGCGAGGACGAGTCCCGTCGCCCGCAGCGCGCGTAGCCATGGAGTCACGGGGGTGACCCCCTCCCGCCGTGCCCGGCAGGGCAGAAACGGCAAGTGCGGTCATATCGTGACAGTCAGCCTCACACCGCCCGGTGCTCCCGGCACTCCGGGTTCGGCCGACGGACGGAATCGCTGCAAGCGCTGTGCCGGAGCAACCCGAAGCGTGACCGACTCGTCTCCTCCAGCGCGGTGGATCAGCCCCCAGTGGGGGCACCACGGAGGTGAGGTGCAGGCGTGCGACAGAATGGCGACATGGAGATGCCGAGGAACGAACGGTCGTCGGAGAACCCGCAGATCCTGGTCGTGGGCCAGGACGGCATGGCGCTCGGTGGCGGCAGCGCAGACGAGGACTCCCGCGAGACCCCGGTCACGGAACAGGTGGAGCAGCCCGCGAAGGTCATGCGGATCGGCAGCATGATCAAGCAGCTGCTGGAGGAAGTGCGCGCGGCTCCCCTCGACGAGGCCAGCCGGGTCCGGCTCAAGGACATCCACGCCAGCTCGGTGAAGGAGCTGGAGGACGGTCTGGCGCCCGAGCTGGTCGAGGAGCTGGAGCGGCTCTCCCTGCCCTTCACGGACGAGACGACTCCCAGCGACTCGGAGCTGCGCATCGCGCAGGCCCAGCTCGTCGGGTGGCTGGAGGGGCTCTTCCACGGGATCCAGACGACGCTGTTCGCCCAGCAGATGGCGGCACGTGCCCAGTTGGAGCAGATGCGCCGCGCCCTCCCGCCGGGAGTCGGCGACGGCCTCGACGAGCAGCACCCGGGCGGCCGGTCGGGCGGCCCCTACCTGTAGGGCGAGGTCGCACGGACGGAGTGAGAAGGGCCCGGCGCAGCCGCCGGGCCCTTCCGCGTGTCGGGGGACCTCAGGAGGGCGGGTTGCCCGTGGAGACGCTGAGCTCGATCTCGGGCATGTCCTTCGGGTCGACGTCCGTGTCGGCGGACGGGAACTGGTTCATGACCGTGCCGTCGCCGTAGGTGTTCTCGTCGAACTTCTTCTCGTTCACTTCCCAGCCGGCCGCCTGCAGACAGGCCTTGACCGACTGGATGTTCTTGAACTTGAAGTCCGGGATCTGGATCTTGTCGGGGTCGTTGTACGACTCCCTCGGCTCCGTGCACTCCTCGGTGTCGATCGTCTTCGTGGTGTCCGGGCCGCGGTAGCCGGGCTTCTTCTCCGCGGAGGCCGAGGCGCTCGGGCCGTTGCCGCCGCCCTTGTCCTCCTCACCGCCGCCGTTCAGCAGCAGCGCCGTGACGAGGCCGCCGACCGCGACGACGGAGACGATGACCGAGCCGATGATCACCGGCTTGTTGTTCCGGCCGCCGCCGGAGGAGGAGGCGGCCGCGGCCGGGGGCGACAGGTTGTACGGCGGCGGCGTCGACGGGCCGGGCTGCGGGGAGTACGCCGCCGGGGACGGCGTCTGGTAGCCGCCCTGCTGCGGATAGCCGTACGCCGGGGAGGGCCCCGTCGGGGCGGGTGTGCCGTACGGGTTCGGGGGCGGGGTCGGCTGGTACGGCGTCTGCACCTGGCCCGAGGGCGCCGGGGCCGCCTGGTCGACCGGCGGGAACACGGCCGAGCCGACGCCCGCGCCGCTGGGGGCCTGGGTGCCCGGGACGATGCTCGGCGGCGCCGCCTGGAAGGACGCGGCCACCCGCAGGCACTCGTCGCGCATGGCCTCGGCGCTGGGGAAGCGCTCGTTCGGGTTCTTCTTGAGCGCGCGGGCGATCAGCGCGTCCACGGCCGGGGGCAGGGAGCGGTTGACCGAGGACGGAACCGGCGGCTCCTCCTGGACGTGTGCGTACGCGATGGCCAGCGGCGAGTCCGCCTCGAACGGCAGGCGCCCGGTGACCAGTTGGAACAGCATGATGCCGACCGAGTACAGGTCGGAGCGGGCGTCCACACCGCGGCCGAGGGCCTGTTCCGGCGAGAGGTACTGCGGCGTGCCGACGACCATGCCGGTCTGCGTCATCGACGTCACACCGGACTGCATGGCGCGCGCGATGCCGAAGTCCATCACCTTGACCACGGCGCGCTTGGTCATCATCACGTTGCCGGGCTTGATGTCGCGGTGGACCAGGCCCATCTCGTGGCTGATCTCCAGGGCGGCCAGCACGTCGGCGGTGATCTTCAGCGCCTTGTCGGCGGGCATCGCGCCCTGCTGCCGCACGTCCTCGTCGAGCACCGAGCCGAGCGGGCGGCCCTCGACGTACTCCATGACGATGTACGGCGTCGTCATGCCGTCGAGGGTGTCCTCGCCGGTGTCGAAGACCGACACGATGTTGGTGTGCGTGAGCTTGGCCACGGACTGGGCCTCGCGGCGGAACCGCTCACGGAAGGCCTGTTCCCGTCCGAGATCCGTGTGAAGTGTCTTGATCGCGACCTGCCGGTCGAGCACGCTGTCGTACGCGAGGTGCACCGAGGCCATGCCGCCCTGGCCGAGGAGGTCACGCAGCTGATAGCGGCCGCCGGCGAGCGCCCGCCCCGCGTACTGGCCCTGTGCGCCGTCCTGGCTCATGTCCCGTTTCCCCCGTAGCCCTTGAGGCGCCGCCGACTTCGCTGATCCGCCGCAGATCAGCCGTCGATCCGTCGTTGATCCAAACCGCCATTCCCGGCCAAGTCTGCCCCAGGGCACTGACACGTCAAGCTCGGTGCCCGTTCCGTGACCGTACGCGAAAGAAGCGTCGCGGAAGCGTTACCGGGGGCGTACGGCCGGGGCACAGAATTTGCACGACGGTAAGGAGTGAAGGTTTCATGGCCGGTCCGTCTCGTGCCGGTCCCGGAGCCCCTTCTCGGGCCGGAGGCTTGCGCGGAGGCTGTAGCGTGGCCGACGGAGACCGTAACAACACCGCGCGCACCGCGGGCAGAAACGACGGCGAGGACTGATGGCACAGCAGCAGCGCGCTCAGGGCCCGTCCGACCCCGAGGGCACTGGCGGCGGCATGTCGGAGGCGCCGGAGTCCTGGGGGAACGGCGGACTGGTCGGGGACGGCCGGTACCGGCTGACCCGCAGACTCGGCCGGGGCGGCATGGCCGAGGTGTTCGCAGCCGAGGACGTCCGCCTCGGACGCACCGTCGCGGTCAAGCTGCTCCGCTCCGACCTCGCCGAGGACCCGGTCTCCAAGGCGCGCTTCACGCGCGAGGCCCAGTCGGTGGCCGGCCTCAACCACCACGCGATCGTCGCCGTGTACGACTCCGGCGAGGACTTCGTCGGCGGCCAGTCCGTGCCGTACATCGTCATGGAGATCGTCGAGGGCCGCACCATCCGCGACCTCCTGCTGAACGCGGAGGCGCCCGGCCCCGAGCAGGCGCTGATCATCGTCTCGGGCGTCCTGGAGGCGCTCGCCTACTCGCACCAGCACGGCATCGTGCACCGCGACATCAAGCCCGCCAACGTCATCATCACGCACAACGGCGCCGTGAAGGTGATGGACTTCGGCATCGCCCGCGCCCTGCACGGCGCGTCCACGACGATGACGCAGACCGGCATGGTCATGGGCACCCCGCAGTACCTCTCCCCCGAGCAGGCGCTCGGCAAGGCCGTCGACCACCGCTCCGACCTGTACGCGACGGGCTGCCTGCTCTACGAGCTCCTCGCGCTGCGCCCGCCGTTCACCGGCGAGACCCCGCTGTCGGTCGTCTACCAGCACGTCCAGGACATCCCGACGCCGCCGTCCGAGGTCTCCGACGCCTGCCCGCCGGAGCTGGACGGCATGGTCATGCGCTCCCTCGCGAAGGAGCCCGACGACCGTTTCCAGACGGCGGAGGAGATGCGCGGGCTGGTCCAGTACGCGCTCCAGATGCTCTACGACCAGGGTGGCCACACCGGCACCTGGAACACCGGCCCCGTCGACATGCACGAGGGCCGGAACACCCCCTCGGGCGGCTTCGCCGGTGCGACGGCCGTGATGGGGCACCCCGGGGACGCGTCCGGCACCGCGCAGATCCCCTCGCCGATCCTGCCCGGCGGTTACGGCGGCGGGGACGACGGCGGCTTCGAGGGCCACGGCAACAAGGGCAGCGGCCGCGGCAAGCTCTGGATCCTCGCCGTGCTCGCGGTGATCGCCATCGCCGCGGGCGTCGCCCTGGCGCTGCAGAACACCGGCGGCGACAAGAACGGCCCGAGCAAGGAGCAGAAGCCGACCGCCACGCAGACCAAAGAGAAGAAGACGCCCAGCGAGACGCCGAGCGACGACGACACCGGGCAGCCGACCGACACCGAGACCGACACCGGAACCGGCACCGGCTCGGGCAACGGCAACTGGACGCCGACCTACAAGCCGTCCCCCACGCCGACGCAGAGCGCCCCCCCCTCGCCCACCGGCGAGCCGACGGGCCAGCCGACCAGCGCGGACCCGACCGGCGAACCGACGGAGGAGGAGCCCACGGATCCGGGCACCCCGACCGACGACACCGGCGGTGTCGACGGCGGCGGCACCACGGAGGGCATCGTGGGCGGAGCGGGCGGCGAAGGCTGATCCCGCTGCTCAACGGCATGATCCACGCGCGCGTGGGACCCGGGGACGGGGCCCGCGCGCGCGTGGCGTTCGGGGCACGCCGAAAAAAGGACTCTTCCCGTGACCTGGGTCACCGGGTTAACGTGCGGTAGCTCCGGCCTCCTGCAAGGCTGTGACCAGGGCCCCTTCCACGCCTTCCCGATTTACTTGGATATCCAAGCAAAATCGCAGGTCAGGTGGGGTTTCACAGAAATGTGGCGCACTGGGTAACGTGCTTTCAGCAGGGCGCTCGCCGGGGCACCTGCAACGCCTGTACCCGGCCGAGCGGCACCCACCCCGTGCCCCGGTGGCCGAGAACAGGTGAGCCGCACTGGCCTACCGGCAACCCCGGGGGCCGGACCGACGGAGGAGCACACGTGACCGTGGAGAGCACTGCCGCGCGCACACCGCGACGCAGCGCCGGAAGCAAGGCCGGCACCACCGGCACCAAGCGCACCACCCGCACGCCTGCCAAGAAGGACGCCAAGAGCACCGAGCCCCAGCTCGTGCAGCTGCTGACGCCCGAGGGCAAGCGCGTCAAGAACGCCGAGTACGACAAGTACGTCGCCGGTGTCACTCCCGAAGAGCTTCGCGGCCTCTACCGCGACATGGTGCTCACCCGCCGCTTCGACGCCGAGGCCACCTCCCTGCAGCGCCAGGGCGAGCTGGGCCTGTGGGCCTCCCTGCTCGGCCAGGAGGCCGCCCAGATCGGGTCCGGCCGGGCCACCCGGGAGGACGACTACGTCTTCCCGACCTACCGCGAGCACGGCGTGGCCTGGTGCCGCGGCGTCGACCCGGCCAACCTGCTGGGGATGTTCCGCGGCGTGAACAACGGCGGCTGGGACCCCAACAGCAACAACTTCCAGCTGTACACGATCGTCATCGGCTCCCAGACGCTGCACGCCACCGGCTACGCGATGGGCATCGCCAAGGACGGTGCCGACAGCGCGGTGATCGCCTACTTCGGCGACGGCGCCTCCAGCCAGGGTGACGTGGCCGAGTCCTTCACCTTCTCCGCGGTGTACAACGCCCCGGTCGTGTTCTTCTGCCAGAACAACCAGTGGGCCATCTCCGAGCCCACCGAGAAGCAGTCCCGCGTCCCGATCTACCAGCGCGCCCAGGGCTTCGGCTTCCCGGGCGTCCGGGTCGACGGCAACGACGTGCTCGGGGTCCTCGCGGTCACCCGCTGGGCCCTGGAGCGGGCCCGCAACGGCGAGGGCCCGACCCTCGTCGAGGCGTTCACCTACCGCATGGGCGCCCACACCACCTCCGACGACCCGACCCGCTACCGGGGCGACGAGGAGCGCCAGGCCTGGGAGGCCAAGGACCCGATCCTGCGCCTTCGCCGCTACCTGGAGGCCTCAAACCACGCGGACGAGGGATTCTTCGCGGAACTGGAGGCCGAGTCCGAGGCGTTGGGCAAACGAGTGCGCGAGGCGGTCCGTGCCATGCCTGACCCGGACCACTTCGCGATCTTCGAGAACGCCTACGCGGACGGACACGCGCTCGTCGACGAGGAGCGCGCCCAGTTCGCCGCATACCAGGCGTCGTTCGCCGACGAGGGGGGTAACTGAGATGGCCGACAAGATGGCACTGGCCAAGGCGATCAACGAGTCGCTGCGCCGCGCCCTGGAGTCCGACCCCAAGGTCCTGATCATGGGCGAGGACGTCGGCAAGCTCGGCGGCGTCTTCCGGGTGACGGACGGCCTGCAGAAGGACTTCGGCGAGAGCCGCGTCATCGACACCCCGCTCGCCGAGTCGGGCATCGTCGGCACGGCGATCGGCCTGGCCCTGCGCGGCTACCGCCCGGTGGTGGAGATCCAGTTCGACGGCTTCGTCTTCCCGGCGTACGACCAGATCGTCACGCAGCTCGCGAAGATGCACGCCCGTTCGCTGGGCAAGGTCAAGCTCCCGGTCGTCGTGCGCATCCCCTACGGCGGCGGCATCGGCGCGGTGGAACACCACTCCGAGTCCCCCGAGGCGCTCTTCGCGCACGTGGCGGGCCTGAAGATCGTCAGCCCGTCGAACGCGTCGGACGCGTACTGGATGATGCAGCAGGCCATCCAGAGCGACGACCCGGTGATCTTCTTCGAGCCCAAGCGCCGCTACTGGGACAAGGGCGAGGTCAACACGGAGGCGATCCCGGGCCCGCTGCACAAGGCCCAGGTGGTCCGCGAGGGCACCGACCTCACCCTGGCCGCCTACGGGCCGATGGTGAAGCTCTGCCAGGAGGTCGCGGACGCGGCCGCCGAGGAGGGCAAGAACCTGGAGGTCCTGGACCTGCGCTCGGTCTCCCCGCTCGACTTCGACTCGATCCAGGCGTCGGTGGAGAAGACCCGCCGCCTGGTCGTCGTCCACGAGGCGCCGGTGTTCTTCGGCTCCGGCGCGGAGATCGCCGCGCGGATCACCGAGCGCTGCTTCTACCACCTCGAGGCCCCGGTGCTCCGGGTCGGCGGCTACCACGCGCCGTACCCGCCGGCCCGCCTGGAGGAGGAGTACCTGCCGAACCTGGACCGGGTACTGGACGCCGTCGACCGCTCGCTGGCGTACTGAGGAGAGGGTCGTGACGACGATGACGGAAGCGTCCGTGCGCGAGTTCAAGATGCCCGACGTGGGCGAGGGACTCACCGAGGCCGAGATCCTCAAGTGGTACGTCCAGCCCGGTGACACCGTCACCGACGGCCAGGTGGTCTGCGAGGTCGAGACGGCGAAGGCGGCCGTCGAGCTGCCCATCCCGTACGACGGCGTGGTCCGGGACCTGCACTTCCCCGAGGGCACCACAGTCGACGTGGGCACGGCGATCATCGCGGTGGACGTGGGCGGCGGCAGCGCCGCGCCCGCCGCCGAGCAGCCCGCCGCCGTGCGGCCCGAGGCCGCCGCACCCGCCGAGGAGCCGAAGGCCGCGGGCTCGGGCCGCCAGCCGGTCCTGGTGGGGTACGGGGTGGCGGCCTCGTCCACCCGCCGCCGCCCCCGCAAGGGCCCTGAGGTCACGGTCCAGCAGGCCTCGACGGCCGTCCGGACGGAGCTGAACGGCCACGCGCCGGCGGCCCCGGCCGCGCCCGCTCCGGCCGAACCCGCCCCGGCGGCTCCGGCCGCCCCGGCGGGCGGGGAGCGCCCGCTGGCCAAGCCGCCCGTCCGCAAGCTCGCCAAGGACCTGGGCGTCGACCTGACGACGGTCGTCCCGACCGGCCCGGACGGCATCATCACCCGCGAGGACGTGCACGCGGCGGTCGCCGCCGCCGTACCGGCGGCCACCGAGCCGCAGGTCGCGCCCGCCCCGGCCGCCGCGCCCGCCGCGGCTCAGGCTCCGGCGTCGTACGACACCACCCGGGAGACCCGTATCCCGGTCAAGGGGGTCCGCAAGGCGACGGCGGCGGCGATGGTCGGCTCGGCGTTCACCGCGCCGCACGTCACGGAGTTCGTGACGGTCGACGTGACGCGCACGATGAAGCTGGTCGAGGAGCTGAAGGCGGACAAGGAGTTCGCGGGTCTGCGTGTGAACCCGCTGCTGCTGATCGCCAAGGCGCTGCTGGTCGCGATCCGGCGCAACCCGGACGTCAACGCGTCCTGGGACGAGGCCGCCCAGGAGATCGTGGTCAAGCACTACGTGAACCTGGGCATCGCGGCCGCGACCCCCCGCGGCCTGATCGTGCCGAACATCAAGGACGCCCACGCCCAGACGCTGCCGCAACTGGCGCAGTCGCTGGGCGAGCTGGTGGCGACGGCCAGGGACGGCAAGACGTCTCCGGCGGCCATGCAGGGCGGCACGGTGACGATCACCAACGTCGGCGTCTTCGGCGTCGACACGGGCACGCCGATCCTCAACCCGGGCGAGTCCGCGATCCTCGCGGTCGGTGCGATCAAGCCGCAGCCGTGGGTCCACAAGGGCAAGGTGAAGCCCCGTCAGGTCACCACCCTGGCCCTGTCCTTCGACCACCGCCTGGTCGACGGCGAGCTCGGCTCGAAGGTCCTGGCCGACGTGGCGGCGATCCTGGAGCAGCCGAAGCGGCTGATCACCTGGGCGTGAGCCGACTGCGGCGGCCCCCCGTCCCCTTGTGGACGGGGGGCCGCCGTCGTCTGCAGTGAAGGTGAACCGGCGGTTCGCCGAAGAGCACAAATAACTCCTGGAACCCACCCAAGTACCGCACAGTAAGCGGTTTATCCGGACATACGATCAAGCTCTCCACGAGATCGACCACTCGCCCGGCGTCCCGGGGGAGTCCGGTTCCGGGCTGCGACGGGCGCGGTCACTCCCTCGAAAGCGAGTGAACCCCCCATGCGCGACGCGATGGTGCTCAAAGCCCAGAGATTCGTGAACTCCGTCTACGGCAGCCGTACCGGCACGACCGTGCAGGAGACCGGCGTGGCCGACTGGGCGACCCTGTACGCCCTGACCCGCGCCCTGCAGTACGAGCTGGGCATCACGGCGTTCTCCGACAACTTCGGCCCCACCACACTCAGCACCCTGACCGCCAGGTACCCGAAGCTCGACGCCGCCACCGTGCCCTCGCCCGACTTCTGCCGCATCATCCAGTCCGGCCTGTACTGCAAGGGCTACGACGGCGGCGACCTCGACGGCACGTACGGCACCCGGGTGCAGGAGGCCGTCACCCGGCTCAAGACCGACATGGGCGTGCAGGAGGCCTACCCCGGAGACGCCTTGACGCCCAAGGTCTTCAAGGCGCTGCTGACGATGGACGCGTACGTCCCCGGCGCCTCGGGCACCGGACAGGTCCGGGCCGTCCAGCAGTGGCTCAACGGCCGCTACGTGAACCGGCGGGACTTCTTCGTCATCGCCTGCGACGGGATCGTGACCCGGGACACCGCCAAGGCGCTGCTCTTCGGCGTGCAGTACGAGCTGGGCATGGCGGACGGCACCGCCAACGGCAACTTCGGGCCCGGCACCCAGTCGGGCCTGAAGGCGCATCCCGTGACCCAGGGGGACAAGGGCGTCTTCGTCCAGCTGTTCTCCGCCGGGATGGTCCTCGGCCGGCGCCCCGTCGCCCTCACCGACACCTTCGACTCCGCCCTCTCCGCCGCCGTCCGGGCCTTCCAGACCTTCGCGGCGCTCCCGGCCACGGGCGAGGGCGACTTCGCCACCTTCGCCTCCCTGCTGGCGTCCTTCGGCGACCAGTCCCGCCCCGCCAGGGCCTGCGACACCGCCGCCCGGATCACCCCCGCCCGGGCGGCGTCGCTCAAGGCGGCCGGGATCGCGTACGTCGGCCGCTACCTCACCAACCCGAGTGCCACCTCCCTGCCGGAGAAGGCCATCCAGCCGGGCGAGTTGGACACGTTCGCCCAGCAGGGCCTGCGCTGCTTCCCGATCTACCAGACCGTCAACAGCGACGCCTCGGACTTCGACTACGTCGCCGGCCGGACCGCCGGGTACGCGGCGGTCAACGCCGCCCGTGACCACGGTTTCCGGCGCGGGACCCGGATCTTCTTCGCCGTCGACTTCGACGCGGTCGACGCCGAGATCACCGCGAACGTCCTGCCCCACTTCAAGGGCGTCAAGGAGGCGATGGCGGACTCCGGTCACCCGTACGAGATCGGGGTCTACGGCTCCCGCAACGTGTGCGCGCGGGTCGGCGCGGCCGGTTACTCGACCGCGAGCTTCGTCGCCGACATGTCCTCGGGCTTCGAAGGCAACGCCGGGCACCCGCTGCCCGGGGACTGGGCCTACGACCAGTTCGCGGTGCGCACCCTCGGCTCGGGGGACGGGCAGCTCGAGACCGACGCCGACATCGCCTCGGGGCGGGACACCGGGCAGGGCGCCTTCGACCGGCCGCGGCCCGCCGTCCCGGACGTCGCCTTCGACGCGCGTCAGGTGCCGGCGCTGCGGGCCGACCTCTCCCGCTACATGCGCTCGATCGGCCGCCCGGACGCCGGCGGCATCGGCGGCGACGCGCGGCTCTACACCAACGCGCAGGCCGTGGCGGCGATCCAGGAGCAGGACGGGCTGATCACCGAGCTGTCGACGACGTACTCGATGCGCAAGGCGCTGATCCAGACGGCCGTCTACTGGGCCCTGCGCGACTACGACCTCGCCGACCAGGCCGCCGACCAGCAGGTCGCCGACCACCACCTCACCGGCTCCGGCACGGTCGGGGACTCGCACACCGGCATCGGCGAGATCAGCGCCGCCGACGCCATCCAGGCCTGGAACCACTGCATCGGCTGGGGCTTCGCCACCGGCGACCACCGTGACCCGGCGAAGGACGCCGACCTGTGGACCGTGTGGCAGCGGCTGAACAAGGACGACGCGTTCAGCGTGCGCACCGCGGCGCTGATCCACCTGTGGGGCACCCGCGGCAGGCCCGGCGGACAGCTGCCTCCCGGCGACCGCGTCACCACCCCGCGGTCCATGCGCCTCGACCTCGTCGAGTTCGAGATCACCGAACTCCTGCGCCGCTACCGGGCCTGGGACCCCGACGTGGACTCCCAGACGCACCAGAGCCTGGCCGTCTACCAGATCTTCGAGAAGTACAACAGCATCTTCCGCAACGCCTGAGCGCGTGCGCGCGACACACCTTCAGGAAGAGACTCCGTTGAAACTCAGCCTCCCCCGCGTCCCCCGCAGACCGTCGGCGCCCGGCGCCGGCCACCGCAGGAGCCTGTCCCGCCGAGCCCTGCTCGGCCGGACAGCCGCCGTCGGCGCTGCCGTGGGCGTCGCCGCCCTGCCCCTGTCCCGTTTCCTGTCCCGGGCGTACGCCGACGCGGACAACCCGATCCCGGCCCGTGTGCGGGACGCCCTGCGCAACGCGCAGGACCGGACCCGGCGCGTGCTGGCGGGTTCGCGCTCCCACAACGGCTGGGAGATGGAGAACGCCGCCGACGACGGCGGCACCGTCTACACCCGGCCCGTCCCCGGCACCCCGCTCACCGGCGTCGCCGTGCGCATGGGCGACGTGGAGACCGTCCTCGTGCACCTGGTGCGCCGGTTCCACTACGAGGTGGATCCGCTGCGGCGGGGTGACGTCACCGGATGGCGCGAGCCGGCCGGCCTGGCCAGGAGCAGGCCCGAGTCCAATCTGGCGTCCGGCACGGCCGTGCGGATCCGGCCCGGGTTCTATCCGCGCGGCGCCCGGGGCGGCTTCTTCCCGCAGCAGGAGACCGTGATCCGTGACATCCTCGCCGAGCTCGACGGCGTGGTCCGCTGGGGCGGCGACGACCGCACGCCCGACGAGTCGCTGTTCAGCATCGACGTGCGTCCGGACGACCGGCGGCTGGTCCGGGTCGCGGCGCGGATCCGGGGCTGGCAGCTGGAGCCCGGAGCCGGTGCGGGTGTCCCGGTGAACGTGCTGTCGGGCGTCCGGCGCAAGGCGGCCCGGGCGCTGGAGCGCCGACAGCGCACCGCGGCATGACCTCCGTATGACGAAGGGGCTCCGCCGCGGTGTGCGGTGGAGCCCCTTCGCCGTCCTGCCGGTGTCGTCCTACCTGCTGAAGCCGTAGTTGAGCAGCTTCGTCGCGTCCGCCTTGCGGGCGTCCAGGCCGGTCGAGGCGAGGACCGTGCCGATGACCGTCTTGCCGCTGCGGGTGGCGGCGAAGACCAGGCAGTACTTCGCCTCCGGGCCGGAACCGGTCTTCACGCCGATCGCTCCGGAGTAGCTGCCGAGCAGCGGGTTGGTGTTCTCCCACGGCGCCATCGTCCGCGTACCGCCGGTCTTGGTGGTCGTCTTGGCCGTGTACTTCTTGGTCTTGACGACCGTGCGGAACATGGAGTTCTTCATCGCCGAGCTGGCGAGCTTGGTCAGGTCGCGCGGCGTGGAGTAGTTGGCGCCGTGGCCGATGCCGTCGAACGAGTCGAAGTGGGTGTTCTTCAGACCCAGGTTCTTGGCGGTGGTGTTCATCTTGCCGATGAACGACTTCACGCGCGCCGAGCGCGTCGAGCCCGAGCCGAACTTGTCGGCGAGCGCGTACGCGGCGTCGCAGCCGGACGGGAGCATCAGCCCGTACAGCAGCTGGCGGACGGTGACCTTGTCGCCGACGATCAGCTTCGCGTTGGACGCGTAGTTGTTGTCGACGATGTAGTCGCTGTACGCCTTCTGGATCGTGACCTTGCTGTCCAGGTTCAGGTTCGACTGCTTCAGCACGACCAGGGCGGTCATGATCTTGGTGGTCGAGCCGGTCGAGCGGCGCGTGTCGGCCGCCTTGGTGTAGAGCGACGTGCCGGTCGCGTTGTTCATCACGTAGCCGCCCTTGGCGGCGATGGAGGGCGCCGAGGCGGCCTGCGCCGGTGCGACGGTGAGGGCACCGGTCGCGAGCATGGCGCCGGTGGTGACGGCGACGGCCGCGGCTCTGCGGAGACGAGTGCCCTTAATGCCGGTTATCAAGTCAAGTACCCCGATTACGTCGAAATGCCCCAACGGTGCGGCCGAGTTGAGGACGAGGGGAAGGGGGCCGCACGTATCTGACTCGTAACTAGCACACGAGGTTGTGCTGTTGCCGAACCGGGCCCCCCTTTGCCACGGATGTGTGACATTCAAGTCCGCATACTGGACGTATCCATCCATGCGTACGTGATGTATCTATGCTGTCCGCATGACCCTGGCCGTGAAGCAACCGCCCGCCGCCGACCGCGTCTACAGCCACGTCAAACAGGGCGTCCTGGAGCGCCGCTACGAGGGCGGCTCCCTCCTCACCGAGGGCGAGCTCGCCGAAGCCGTCGGGGTGTCGCGCACGCCGGTCCGCGAGGCGCTGCTCCGGCTCGAGGCCGAGGGGCTCATCCGGCTCTACCCGAAGAAGGGCGCCCTCGTCCTGCCCGTCTCCGCGCAGGAGATCGCCGACGTCATCGAGACCCGGCTGCTCGTCGAGGAGCACGCGGCGCGCAAGGCCGTGCCCGCGCCCGCCGGGCTCGTGGAGCGTCTGGAGGAGCTGCTGGCCCGCCAGAAGCAGCAGGCCGCCGCCGGGGACTTCGCCGGCGCCGCCGTCACCGACCGCTGCTTCCACGCCGAGATCGTCCGCAGCGGCGGCAACGAGATCCTCTCCCGGCTCTACGACCAGCTGCGCGACCGTCAGCTCCGGATGGGCGTCGCCATCATGCACTCCCACCCCGACCGCCTCGCCAAGACCCTCGCCGAGCACGAGGAGATCCTCGACGCCCTGCGCTCCGACGACGCGGAGACGGCCGTCGGCCTCGTCCGGCGGCACATCGGCTGGTTCGCGCACCTGGCCCGCGGAGAGGTCCGATGAGCGCCGGCGTGACACCCGGTGAGCCTCCCCCAGAGGGGGCACCCCCAGGCGGGCGCAGGGCGCTGGCCGTGTGGGGCACGGGCGTCTCGGTCTACTTCGTCGCGGTCATCTTCCGCACGTCCCTGGGCGTGGCCGGTCTCGACGCCGCCGACCGCTTCCACGTGAACGCCTCGGCCCTGTCCACCTTCTCCATTCTGCAGCTGCTGGTCTACGCGGGCATGCAGATCCCCGTCGGCCTGCTGGTCGACCGGCTCGGCACCAAGAAGGTGCTGGCGCTCGGCGCGGTGCTGTTCACCGCCGGGCAGCTGGGCTTCGCCTTCTCCCCGTCGTACGGCACGGCGCTCGCCTCCCGGGCGCTGCTCGGCTGCGGTGACGCGCTGACGTTCATCAGCGTGCTGCGCCTGGGCAGCCGCTGGTTCCCGGCCCGGCGCGGGCCGATGGTCGCCCAGTTCGCGGGACTGGTCGGCATGGCCGGCAACCTCGTCTCCACGCTCGTACTGGCCCGGCTGCTGCACGGCATCGGCTGGACGGCGGCGTTCGCGGGCAGCGCGGCCGCCGGGGCCGTGGTGCTCGTCCTGGTGCTGCTGTTCCTCAAGGACCACCCCGAGGGCCAGGAGCCGGAGCCGCTCCCGCACCAGGGCGCGGCCTACGTACGGCGCCAGATCGCCGCCTCCTGGCGCGAGCCCGGGACCCGGCTCGGCCTCTGGGTGCACTTCACCACCCAGTTCCCGGCGATGGTGTTCCTGCTGCTGTGGGGGCTGCCGTTCCTCGTCGAGGCGCAGGGGCTGTCCCGGGCGGTCGCGGGTGAACTGCTCACCCTCGTCGTCCTGTCGAACATGGTGGTGGGCCTGGTCTACGGCCAGATCGTCGCCCGGCACCACGGGGCCCGGCTGCCGCTCGCGCTCGGCACGGTCGGCACGACGGCGGCCCTGTGGGCGGCGACCGTCGCCCACCCCGGCCCGCACGCCCCGATGTGGCTGCTGATCGTCCTGTGCACGGTGCTCGGAGCGTGCGGACCGGCGTCGATGATCGGCTTCGACTTCGCCCGCCCGGCCAACCCGCCCGAACGGCAGGGCACCGCCTCCGGCATCACCAACATGGGCGGCTTCGTGGCCTCCATGACCACACTGCTCGCGATCGGCGTCCTGCTGGACGCCACCGGCGACAACTGGTCCCTGGCCTTCTCGGCGGTGTTCGTGCTCCAGGCGGTCGGCGTCTCCCAGATCCTGCGGCTGCGCGGGCGGGCGCAGCGGCGGGAGCGGGAGCGGCTGGTGGCGAGCCGGGTGGAGACGGTGCACGTGCCGGTGTGACGTTCCGTCAGGCGGTGGGTACGAGGGTGAGGTACGCGAGGCCGAGCACGCCGCGGTAGGTGAGCCACCGGGCGCGGTGCCGGTCGACGCGCTGCCGCGTCTCCTCCGCGAGGGGGTGCCGGGGGTGCTCGGCGAGCCACACCTCGGTGTCCGCGAGGTACCCCGACTCGAACTCCTCCCATTCGTCGAGGCTCGCCGTCTCCGTCCACTCGGGCCGGAATCCCGCGTCGACGGTCATCCCGATGAGCGCCGCGAGGCCGGGGTGGTCCGTCGCGGCGGCGTCCGGCCACATGCGGGACAGCTCGTCGGGGGCCGGAGTGCGTTCCCAGAAGCCCTCGCCGAGCAGGACGCGGCCGTGGTCGGTGACGAGGCGGCGCAGCTCGGCCAGGGCCTCGGGGAGCCGGTCGCCGAGGGCCTGGCTCGATCCCGCGCACAGGACGAGGTCGGCGGGGCCGCGGGTCGTCCCGGTGGCGGACTCCTCCACGAAACGGACCCGGGACGCCAGGCCCCGCTCTTCGGCAGCCTTCCGCCCGCGCGCCAGGTCACCGGCGTCGAGGTCGACGCCGGTGCCGGTCGCCCCCGGCACGGCGGCCAGGACGCGCAGCATGAGCTCGCCCGAGCCGCAGCCGATGTCCAGGACCGTGGTGGGCCGGTGGCGGGTGAGACGTCGTACGAGGGCGTCCGCCCGGGTCCCGGACATCGGGCCGTGGAAGGTGAGGCGGGTGCGGTGGGGTGGGGTGGTCATGGCCGGGACGGTAGGGGCCGGGGCGGGACGGCGGCACGGGGTTTTTCCGGCCCCCGGGGGCCGGTGCCGGGGCCGGGTGGGTGCGCCGCTCCTACCGCGTCACCGCGAAGTTGTTCAGGATCGCCGCCGTCAGCTCCGGGTCGCCCTCCGTCTTCAGGCGGTCGGAGACCGACTCCGGGGTCACGCGGCCGCAGGCCAGACGGACGTACGTCTCCCAGTCGAGGGTGAGGGTGGCGGCGGGGCCGAGGGCCGGGGCCGTCTCCAGGGTGCCGCGGCCCTGGATGTCGACGCGGATCGTGCGCAGGAACTCGACGGGCCCGTGCACGTCGAAGACGATCGCCGAGCTGCGCGGCGCCTGCGCGTCCTCGGCCACCACGCGCGGGAGCTCCCCGAGCAGCACGTCGCGGGCGATCAGCGCGCCGGGGGAGTCGAGGTTGCCCGGGCGGCCGAGCGCCGTGCGCAGGTCCTGCTCGTGCACCCACACGTCGAACGCGTGCCGCCGCATCGACTCCTCCAGGGTGAGATCGCTGCCGTGCGGCCCCCGTACCTTCGTGCCCGGGTCCCGCGACTCGTTCCGCAGCTGCCGGTTGCGGCGGATGATCACGTACTCCAGCTCGGAGGTCATCTCCGGTGCCGTGTGGTGGCGGCGGACGTCGACCTGCATCTCCATGTAGCGCTGGTGCTCGTTGGTGACGTGGAAGAGGTCGCGCGGGAGGCTGTGGATGGGCCGGGGGTCGCCGAGCATCTCGCAGTCCAGACCGATGACGTGTGAGACCACGTCCCGCACCGACCACCCGGGGCACGGCGTCCGCCGGTTCCACTCGGCCTCCGGGAGCGGCTGCAGCAGCTCGGATATCGCTTCGATGGAGTGGGTCCAGGCGTCGGCGTAGGGCTGGAGGGTGGGATGCAGACTCACGGAACGGGACCCCTCGGCGGTTCGGTCACGGGCAGGTGGTGGCGGCGTTGCCAGTGGGAGGCGGCGGCTGTCGGCGGGCGTCTTGCGAGCTAAGTTACGCTGCTGTGAGGCACCCCGGCAGTGCTTTCGTGTGACGATCGTAGGCCCGTGTGAACGGCTTGAATGCCAGGACGGTGGTAGTGTGCGCGCCTCTGTGATCCAGATTGCCGTGAACGAGGACGAATCGGTCGAAGCGCGCCGCCGACGCGTGACGGCGCTGGTCCGGGAACAGGCCGGAGCCGATCTCGTCGTCCTGCCGGAGCTGTGGACCACGGGCGCCTTCGCCTACGAGGAGTTCGGGCGCGAGGCCGAGCCGCTCGAGGGGCCGACGTACGAGGCGATGGCGAAGGCCGCGAGCGAGGCGGGGGTGTGGCTGCACGCCGGTTCCATCCCGGAGCGGGACCCTGACGGGCCGCTCTACAACACCTCCCTCGTCTTCTCCCCCTCCGGCGACCTGGCGGCCGCCTACCGCAAGATCCACCGCTTCGGCTTCGACAAGGGCGAGGCCGTGCTGATGGGCGCGGGCACCGAGCTGGTGACGGTGCGTCTGCCCGCGACGACCCTGGGCCTGTCCACCTGCTACGACCTCCGCTTCCCCGAGCTCTTCCGCGGTCTCGTCGACGCCGGTGCCGAGACGCTCGTGGTCTCGGCGGGCTGGCCGGAGCGCCGCCGCTCCCACTGGACGCTGCTGGCCCGGGCGCGGGCCGTGGAGAACCAGACGTTCCTCCTCGCCTGCGCAACGGCCGGGACGCACGCCGGAGTTCCGCAGGCCGGTCACTCGATCGTGGTCGACCCGTGGGGTGAGGTGCTGGCGCAGGCCGGCGCCGGCGAGGAGGTCCTCACGGTGGAGTTCGACCCGGGGAAGGTCGCCGCCACCCGGGAGCAGTTCCCGGCACTGAAGGACCGGGTGCTGGGACTCCGGCCTCCCCGCCGGCCCTGACGAAGCGAGCGCCCGCCCGGTCGGCTCAGTCCTCCCGCTCCTTCTCCGCCAGGTGGATCACACACACCGCCACGGCGATCAGCAGCGCCGGATCCGCGTCCTCGCGGACGACGTCCACGCCGTAGGTGTCCCGCAGGGTCAGCCACCGCCGGGAGATCACCGCCAGCAGTTCGCCGTCGTACTCGACGGCGAACTCCCGGTCGAGGATCTTCCCGCTGACGTCCAGCTCGTTGCCGTCGGCCAGGGACACCCGGTAGTGGTTGCGCAGCAGGGACAGCCGCTTCCTGCGGATCGTCGCCAGCGGCTCCCCGCCGCGCTGGAGCACCATGGTGTCGCGCAGCGCGAGCATCTTCTGATGGATGTCGACGAGGACGCGCCCCTGGGTGTCCTTCAACTCCCAGGTGTCCCGCAGCCGCAGGGCCTTGCCGTCGACGAGGAACACCTTGCTGCCGCGGTCGTCCTCGATCCAGTAGTCGTCACCGAACCCGAGAAGCCGGTCGTACACGAGGAATCTCATGAGACCAGGGCTTCCCGGCGGCCGGTGATGCAACGCCGCCGATAGGCCGAAGGGCTGAGCCCTCCCGCCCGCCGGAACCGCTGCGCAGCGGCGAGGCCTCCGGGGTCAGACCCCGTAGCCGTCGCTGTAGCCGTCGCGGCGGTGGTGCACCGCCGGGTCCTCCACGACCGGGGTCGCGGGGGGCACCACCACGCGTCGGCGCCTGGCGATGCTGCTGAACGTGGTGACGCCGATCAGTCCGACGATCATCAGGATGATGCCGACCAGGTCGAGGTTGACCCCCTGCATGTCCCAGTCGGTCGCGAACGTGAGGATGGCTCCCACGGCGATGAGGATGATGCATCCGCCGAGGCCCATGTGTGTCGCCTCCCTGTACGGTCCGGCCGTTCCGGTCCCGGAACACCGGGTACCCCCGAAGGGAACACCCATGCGGTGACGGCCTCTTCTACCTCTCGAGGAACGCCGCCAGCGCGCCCGCGAGCAGGAACGGGTCGTCGGCGCCGCACAGTTCGCGCACGCTGTGCATCGACAGGATGGCCACGCCGATGTCGACGGTCCTGATGCCGTGCCGGGCGGCGGTGATCGGGCCGATCGTGGTGCCGCAGGGCATGGAGTTGTTGGAGACGAAGGACTGGAAGGGCACACCGGCCGCCTCGCAGGCCGCCGTGAACTCCGCGCGGCCCGAACCGTCCGTGGCGTAGCGGTTGTTGACGTTGACCTTGAGGATCGGGCCGCCGTTGACGCGCGGGTGGTGCGTCGGGTCGTGCCGCTCCGCGTAGTTGGGGTGGACGGCGTGGCCCGTGTCGGAGGACAGGCAGACCGTGCCGGCGAAGGCGCGGGCCCGGTCCTCGAAGGAGCCGCCGCGCGCGAAGACCGAGCGCTCCAGGACGTTGCCGAGCAGCGGCCCGTCCGCGCCGGTGTCCGACTGCGAGCCGTTCTCCTCATGGTCGAAGGCGGCCAGGACCGGGATGGAGGAGGGGGCGGACGCCCCGGACGCCACGGCCGCCAGGGCCGCCGTCCCGGCGTGCACCGACAGGAGGTTGTCCATCCGCGGGCCGGCCAGCAGCTCGCGGTCGCGGCCCAGGTAGGCGGGCGGTTCCACGGAGTGCGTCATCAGGTCCCAGCCGGTGACCTCGCCCGCCGGGACGCCGGCCGTCTCCTCCAGGAAGGCGATCAGGTCGCCGTCGCGGACGTCGTGGCCCAGGCCCCACACCGGCTGCATGTGCCGCTGCTTGTCGAGCTTGAGGCCGTCGGCCGTCACCGAGCGGTCCAGGTGGATGGCGAGCTGCGGGACGCGCAGCAGCGGCCGGTCGACGTTGACCAGGCGCGTCGAGCCGTCGCGCAGGGTGAGGCGGCCCGCGATGCCGAGGTCGCGGTCCAGCCAGGAGTTGAGCAGCGGTCCGCCGTAGATCTCCACGGCCACCTGGCGCCAGCCGTGCGCCCCGCTGTCGGGGAGGGGCTTGACGCGCAGGTTGGGGGAGTCGGTGTGGGCGCCGACGATCCGGAACGGCGTGTGGGGCGCGGCGCCCTCCGGCACGTACCAGGCGACGATCGCGCCGCCGCGCAGCACGTACTTGCCGCCGCTCGTCCCGTCCCAGGCGTCCGTCTCGGCGACCTGCCTGAAGCCCGCCTTCTCCAGCCGCTCGGCGGCGTTCGCCACGGCGTGGTACGGCGAGGGGCTCGCCGCCAGGAAGGTCATGAGGTCGTCGGTGTGGCCGCGGTCGAAGCGGGCTCGTTCGGTCATGGGTTCACTGTAACGACGGACGAGGGCCCGTTCCCCGGGTAGGGGAACGGGCCCTCGCACAGAGGACGTGAAAGATCTAGAACGCGGCCTCGTCCAGCTCCATCAGGTCCAGCTCGACACCCTCGGCGACCTTGCGGGCCAGGGTGACGCCCGGCAGGACGTTGGCGGCGAAGAACTTCGCGGCGGCGATCTTGCCGGTGTAGAAGGCCTTGTCCTTGGAGCCGGCCGTCTCCAGCTTCTCGGCGGCCACCGCGGCGCCCTTGAGCAGCAGGTAGCCGACGACGACGTCACCGGAGGCCATCAGCAGGCGGGTGCTGTTGAGGCCCACCTTGTAGATGTTCTTGACGTCCTGCTCGGTGGCCGCGAGGTCGGTGAGCATCAGGCCGACGATGGCCTCCAGCTCGACGGCGGCCTTGGCGAGGTGCTCGCGGGCCGCGCCGAGCTCCTCGCCGCCCTCACCGAGCGCCAGGAACTTCTTGATGTCCTCGGCGAGGGAGTTCAGCGCGGCGCCCTGGTTGCGGACGATCTTCCGGAAGAAGAAGTCCTGGCCCTGGATGGCCGTGGTGCCCTCGTAGAGGGTGTCGATCTTGGAGTCCCGGATGTACTGCTCGATCGGGTACTCCTGCAGGAAGCCGGAGCCGCCGAAGGTCTGCAGCGACTGGGCGAGCTGCTCGTAGCCCTTCTCGGAGCCGTAGCCCTTGACGATGGGCAGGAGCAGGTCGTTCAGCGCCTCCAGGGCGGAGGTGTCCTCGCCGGCGGCCTCCTTGACCTGGATCTCGTCCTGGATGGAGGCGGTGTACAGCACCAGCGCGCGCATGCCCTCGGCGTACGCCTTCTGCGTCATGAGCGAGCGGCGCACGTCGGGGTGGTGGGTGATGGTGACCTTGGGCGCGGTCTTGTCCATGAAGTTCGCCAGGTCGGGGCCCTGGACGCGCTCCTTGGCGTACTCCAGGGCGTTGAGGTAGCCCGTGGAGAGCGTGGAGATCGCCTTCGTGCCGACCATCATGCGGGCGAACTCGATGATGCGGAACATCTGGCGGATGCCGTCGTGCTTGTCGCCGATCAGCCAGCCCTTGGCGGGGTGCTGGTCGCCGAAGGTCATCTCGCAGGTGTTGGAGGCCTTCAGGCCCATCTTGTGCTCGACGTTGGTGGCGTAGACGCCGTTGCGCTCGCCCAGCTCGCCGGTCTCGAAGTCGAAGAGGTACTTCGGGACGAGGAACAGGGACAGGCCCTTGGTGCCGGGTCCTGCGCCCTCGGGGCGGGCCAGCACGTAGTGGAGGATGTTCTCCGACATGTCGTGCTCACCGGAGGTGATGAAGCGCTTCACGCCCTCGATGTGCCAGGAGCCGTCCTCCTGCTGCACGGCCTTGGTGCGGCCGGCGCCCACGTCGGAGCCCGCGTCGGGCTCGGTGAGCACCATCGTGGAGCCCCACTGCTTCTCCGTGGCGACCTGGGCTATGTGCTTCTGGACCTCGTTGCCCTCCTCGAAGAGGATGCCGGCGAACGCCGGGCCCGAGGAGTACATCCACACGGCCGGGTTGGCGCCCAGGATGAGCTCGGCGTAGGCCCAGATCAGGGAGCGGGGCGAGGTGGTGCCGCCGATCTCCTCGGGCAGGCCCAGGCGCCAGTACTCGGAGTCCATGAAGGCCTGGTAGCTCTTCTTGAAGGACGCGGGGACCGGCGCGGTGTTGGTCTCCGGGTCGAAGACCGGCGGGTTGCGGTCGGCGTCGATGAAGGACTCGGCCAGCTCGTTCTCCGAGAGGCGCGTCATCTCTTCCAGGATGCTCTTCGCGGTCTCGACGTCCATCTCCTCGAACGGGCCGGTGCCGTACACCTTGTCGCGCCCGAGTACTTCGAAGAGGTTGAACTCGATGTCGCGGAGATTCGACTTGTAGTGCCCCATGGCGACGGCTCCCGGCTCCGTAGAGAGATCGGCGAGGCACTGGATCCTCGCGCTAGTTCACGTACCAACAAGTAGCTACGATGATGCTACCCGTCGGTAATAAGAAGCAACCCCGATCCGTCATCTGTGACAGGTCACACCGGAACGGTCAATGCCGCGGTGTAGCCGTCCTTCGCGCTGCCCGTCATCGTCGCCAGCTGGCGGTCGTGGCCGTCGCTGAAAATACCGTCGTCCTCCAGGGACAGGCCGGCCAGATTCGGCACGCTCGCGCCATAGCCGTCCGTGGCGTAGACCGCGTCGCAGACGTCCTTCGGGAAGGCGAGCTGCGAGGTGTTCGTGATCGACGTCGCCGCGGTGGCGTCGGCGAGGCTGCCGTAGACCTCGAAGTGCAGGTGCGGCCAGCGGCCCGGGTAGCAGCCCGGGAAGACGCTGGTGAACGTGACCCGGCCCCGGTCGTCCGCCTCCTGCACGCCCCGCAGGTAGTTCTCCTCCGTGACGCCCTCGGAATACAAGGAGTAGGCGCCCTCCCGGTCGCAGTGCCAGAGGTAGACGGCCGCTCCCTTCTTCGGTGCCCCGCAGCCGGAGGCCGCGTCCACCACCGTGAGCCGGACCGTCAGCGGCACGCCCTCGGCCGTGCCGCCCGCGGAGTCGCCGAAACTCCGCGTGATGTCGCTGCGCACGACCCCGCTCTCCCTCAGCACGTTCACACCGTTCGAGCCGTCGCCGGGGAAGGGCCCGGCCGTCTCCTCGGGGATCTCCGCGCACCCGCCGGGCGAGGACGACTCCGGGGTCCCCTCCGGGGACTCGGACGTGCAGCCCGCCAGCGGGACCAGGCTCACGCCCGCCATCAGCCGGATCATCCGGCGCCGGGCGAGGACGGGCAGGTCGAGGGCGAGGCCCCCGTCGTGCGCGGGCGGGCTCTGGCCGGGGCGTGCGCTCATGCCACGACGCTACGAGCGCGGGCCGGGCCGATCCACGGCCCGGCGCTGTCGACTCGCTGTCGGTTTCCCTGACCGGCCGTACCGGCCCGCCCGCCCGTCCGCTCTCGGTACGCTTGCGCTCATGTACGGCTACGACCAGACAGCGGGCCCGCAAGGGCAGTACGCCCCTCCGCAGCAGCCGATGTCCGGCGGATACGGGCAGCAGCCGCCGCTGTACCCCGAGCCGTCCCCGCCCTCCCTCACGGACGCGGTGCGCGCCTTCACCACCGGGCAGATGGCCGCCGAGGACTTCCAGCAGGTCTTCGCCACCTCGAAGGTCTACTGCCCGCGTGGCGACAACCCCGGCTTCCTCGCCCTGCACAACACCCAGCAGCCCGTGATCCCGATGTTCAGCACGCTCAAGGAGCTGCGCCGGTACGCGGGCAAGGAGTCCAAGTACTTCGTGATCACCGGCGCGGAGGTGCTGGACCTGCTGCCGACCGGCTACGGCTTCGTCCTCGACATGGAGGGCGAGCACCGCATGGTGTTCGACGCGAAGGCCGTGGAGCAGATGGTCGAGTTCGCGATGCGCCGCATGTATGGCTAGGCGCCATCGCTGCGCAGACGGCGGCTGAGACGTCCCACCGGCTCGGCAGGCGGACGCCGGACCGTCGAGGACGGCCTCCAGGCCGTGGGCGAATCCGACACCGGTGCCCGAGGGCCGTCACCCGCGACGGGGTGACGGCCTTTCGTCATGCCCGTCTCCCGTGGTTCGCTGCGCCGTCCCCCGGGTGGGAATGCCCTCCGGGTTTTCTCTGTTCCGGGTAGCAGAAAGTTCAACGCTCAACTAAACTGGGCGTACACGAGGAGGAACCGACATGCCTGCAGTGACCGTCGAGAACCCGTTGACGCTGCCCCGCGTGACCGCGCCGGCCGACGCCGTGGCCCGTCCCGTCCTTGCCGTCACGACCGCTCCGAGCGGTTTCGAGGGCGAGGGCTTCCCGGTACGCCGGGCGTTCGCGGGGATCAACTACCGCCATCTCGACCCGTTCATCATGATGGACCAGATGGGCGAGGTGGAGTACGCGCCGGGCGAGCCCAAGGGCACGCCCTGGCACCCGCACCGCGGCTTCGAGACCGTCACCTACATCATCGACGGGATCTTCGACCACCAGGACTCCAACGGCGGTGGCGGCACCATCACCAACGGGGACACCCAGTGGATGACCGCGGGCTCGGGCCTGCTGCACATCGAGGCCCCACCCGAGCATCTCGTCGTCTCCGGCGGGCTCTTCCACGGCCTGCAGCTGTGGGTGAACCTCCCGGCCAAGGACAAGATGATGGCCCCGCGCTACCAGGACATCCGCAGCGGCTCGGTCCAGCTGCTCACCTCCCCCGACGGTGGTGCGCTGCTGCGCGTCATCGCCGGTGAGCTGGACGGCCACGAGGGCCCCGGCATCACGCACACGCCGATCACGATGGTCCACGCGACCCTCGCGCCGGGCGCGGAGCTCACCCTGCCGTGGCGCGAGGACTTCAACGGCCTGGCGTACGTCCTGGCGGGCAAGGGCGCGGTCGGTGCCGAGCGGCGTCCCCTCCACATGGGCCAGACCGCGGTCTTCGGCGCGGGTTCCTCGCTGACCGTCCGCGCGGACGAGAAGCAGGACGGGCACACGCCGGACATGGAGGTCGTCCTGCTCGGCGGGCAGCCCATCCGCGAGCCGATGGCCCACTACGGCCCGTTCGTCATGAACACCAAGGACGAGCTCATGCAGGCCTTCGAGGACTTCCAGAAGGGCCGCCTGGGCACGGTCCCGGCGGTGCACGGGATGACCGCGAGCGGTCCGCAGGACTGACGCGGCACGGGGTCGGCTGACGCCCCGTCACCCTGGCGGGCCTCCCTGACGGGACGGCCCGCCCGGGGCGTGGTCGGGTGGGCATGTGCAGGCCTCCACCCCGCTGCTCCCCGAAGCCGCCCGGCGTTTCGCCGCCTGGTGTGCCGTCCTGCTGCTCGCCGCCGGAGCCGTCTACGTCGGCATCCGGCTGGTCGTGGAGTTCCGGACCGCCGTCGTGCCCGTGCTGCTCGCGCTGCTCGGGACGGCGCTGCTCGGGCCGCTGCACCGGCGGCTGGTCAAGGCCGGGGTGCACCGGTCTCTCGCGGCCGGGCTCACCTGTGTCGCGGTGGTCGCCGTGGTCGGCGGTGCCGTGTACATCGTCGTCGCCGCGCTCATCGACACCGGCGACGAGATCGTCGCCTCGCTCAAGGAGGCCGCCCGGGGCGTCTCCGAGCACTTCGGGGCGGCCGGCACCTCGCTGGACGACCTCGCCTCCAACGCCCGGGAGCTGCTGGGCAAGTTCGGCGGTACGGCCGCCTCCGGCGTGATCAGCGGCGTCAGCGTGGTCGGCGAGTCCATCGCCATGGCCGTCCTCGCGCTGCTGCTCGTCTTCTTCTTCCTGCGCGATTCCGACAAGGCCGCCGGGACGCTGCGGTCCTTGTCGCCCCGCGGGTCGGCGGACGTCCTGGAGGCCATGGCGCGGCGGGCTCTGAGGGCCGTCGAGGGGTTCATGCGCGGCACCACCCTCATCGCCCTCATCGACGCCCTCTGCATCACCGTGGGGCTGCTCGTCCTCGACGTGCCCGGCGCACCCGGGCTGGGCGCGCTGGTCTTCGTCGGCGCGTACATCCCCTATCTCGGCGCGTTCATCTCGGGAGCCCTGGCCGTGCTGGTCGCGCTCGCCGACCGGGGGTTCGTCATCGCGCTGTGGGCGCTCGGCGTGGTCCTGGCCGTGCAGGTGCTGGAGGGGCACGTGCTCCAGCCGATGATCCAGAGCCGGACCGTGCAGATGCATCCGGCGGTGGTGATGGTGACCATCACGGCCGGGGCGTCCGTCGCCGGAGTCCTCGGCATGCTGCTGGCCGTCCCGCTCACGGCGGCGGCCTTCGGCGTCATCCAGGAACTGCGCACGCGCTACGGCGAACAGGAGCCGCCGGTGCCCGGGCCTTCGTCGAAGGAGGCGTGAGTGCCCCTGAGCGCTAGGGGGACCAGGAGCCGTCGCCCGAGCCGTTCGTGGACTCGTAGAGCTCGAACCAGATGCTCTTGCCCTCGCCGCGTGGGTCCACCCCCCAGGCGTGCGCGAGCAGTTCGATCAGCACCAGGCCGCGGCCGGACGAGGCCAGTTCACCGGGGCTGCGTCGGTGCGGCAGGTCGTCGCCGGCGTCGGTGACCTCGATGCGCAACCGCCGCCCGCCCACCTCGCCGGTGATCTCGGCGACCAGCAGCGCGTCGGAGTCGGTGTGCACGAGGACGTTCGTCAGCATCTCCGACAGCAGCAGCACCGCCGAGTCGACCTGGTCGCGTGAGGCCCAGTCGTGCAGCAGCTCGCGCAGCTGCTGGCGGGCGACGGCGACCCGCTCGGGCTCGGCCTGCGCGACGGTCAGCACCGAGCGCCGCACCGGCGGCCGTACGGTCATCGCGTCGCCGCAGCCGCAGCCCCCGCCCTCGCGGCTCAGCAGCAGCATCGCGATGTCGTCCTCGCGGCGGTCGGCCAGCGGCCCGGTGGTGTGGTGCGAGGACGGCCCGTGAACGGCCTGCACCAGGGTGTCGGCGAGCTCCTCCAGATCGCCCTTGTGCTCCTCCAGGATCAGGCGCAGCCGCCGCCAGCCGGTCTCCAGGTCATGTCCGCCGGTCTCGAGCAGGCCGTCCGTGCAGATCAGCATCGTCTCGCCGGATTCCAGGATGAGCCGGGTCGTGGGGTAGTCGGCGTCCGGGTCGATGCCCAGCGGCAGCCCGCCGGACGTCGGCCGGGTCATCACCGTGCCGTCGGCCATCCGGATCGCCGGATCCGGGTGTCCGGCGCGGGCGATGTCCAGCACCCCCGTCGAGGGGTCGACCTCGACGTACACGCACGTCGCGAAGCGCGCATCGGCCGGATCCTCGTCGCTGATGCCGTGCAGGAAGCGGGAGGCCCGTGACAGCACCGCGTCCGGGCGGTGGCCCTCCGACGCGTAGGCCCGCAGGGCGATCCGCAACTGCCCCATCAGGCCCGCCGCCCGGACGTCATGGCCCTGTACGTCACCGATGACCAGGGCGAACCGTCCACTGGGCAGGGGGATCACGTCGTACCAGTCGCCGCCGACCTGGAGTCCGCCACCGGTGGGGACGTAGCGGGCGGCGACGCTCATGCCCGGGATGCGCTGGGGTCCGAGCCTCGGCAGCATCGTGCGCTGCAGGCCGTCGGTCAGGGCCCGCTCGCTCTCGGCCAGGCCCGCCCGGGTCAGGGCCTGTGCCAGCATCCGGGCCACCGTCGCCAGCACGGACCGCTCGTCCGGGGTGAACGCCACCGGGTAGGTGAACGCCGCCATCCACGCCCCCATCGTGCGCCCGGCCACGGTCAGCGGCAGGAACGCCCAGGAGCGGCGGCCGAAGCGCTCTGCGAGCGGCCAGGTCAGCGGGTAGCGGGCCTTGTACTGCTCGGCGGAGGACAGGTACACGGCCCGGCCGGTCCGCACCACCTCCGCGGCCGGGTAGTCGGTGTCCAGCGGCATCTCCGAGAAGGGGTTCTCGGTGCCCCGCTGCTGCCCGTGGTGGCCGATGACCGTCAGGCGGTCGCCCGAGACCCCGAACACGGCGAGACCGTCCGGCGAGAACCCGGGCATCGACAGGTTCGCCGTGACGCGCAGGACCTCCTGGGTGGAGCGCGCCTCGGCCAGCGCCCGGCCCGCGTCCAGCAGGAACGCCTCCCGGGAGCGCCGCCAGTCCCCGGTCACCGCGCTGCGCCCGGCCGGGGTGCCCGGCGTCGGCTCGGTGACCTCCTGGAGCGTGCCGATCATCCGGTACGCCTTGAGGGCCCGGTCGAAGGACGGTTTGGAGCGGCTGCGGACGATCCGGACGACCCGGCCCTGCTCGTCCATGATCCGGATCCGGACCTCGGCCAGGGTGCCCTCGGCCACGGCCAGCTGGATCACGCCGGTGATCTCGTTCCAGTCGACCGGGTGCAGCCGGGCCCGGGCCTGGGCCTCCGTGAGGCTGATCTGCTCGGCGGGCAGCCCGAGCAACCGGGCCGCCTCGGCATCGACCGTGACCAGCCCGGTGGCGGTGTCCCAGTGCCACAGGCCGGTCGCGAGGGCGGCGAGGGCCTCCCCCACGGCGGGCAGAGGCTCGCCAGTGCGCATTGGCCTACTTTAAGAACACGCGCTCGCCCGCTGCCACCGATGGCGACACGCGCCGCAACGACGGCCACGGCGTGCTCGATCGACAACTGGGGAGAGCTGATCTTCGCCTGCCCGGTACGCTGGGGAGGCGTTTCACGTGAAACACAGACCCCGATCAGCGAAGACTGGATGAACGACGATGCATCGGTACAGGTCCCACACCTGCGGCGAGCTCCGCTCCTCTGACGTCGGCAGCGACGTCCGGCTGAGTGGCTGGCTGCACAATCGGCGCGACCTGGGCGGCATCCTCTTCATCGATCTGCGCGATCACTACGGCATCACGCAGCTCGTGGCCCGACCCGGCACCCCCGCCTACGAGGCCCTCGACAAGCTCTCCAAGGAGTCGACCGTCCGCGTCGACGGCAAGGTCGTCTCCCGGGGTGCCGAGAACATCAACCCCGAGCTGCCGACCGGTGAGGTCGAGGTCGAGGTCGGCGAGGTCGAGCTGCTCGGCGCGGCCGCCCCGCTGCCGTTCACGATCAACACCGAGGACGGGGTCAACGAGGAGCGGCGCCTTGAGTACCGCTTCCTGGACCTGCGCCGCGAGCGCATGCACAAGAACATCATGCTGCGGTCGTCGGTGATCGCTTCGATCCGCTCGAAGATGGTCGCCCTCGGGTTCAACGAGATGGCGACGCCGATCCTGTCCGCGACCTCCCCCGAGGGCGCCCGCGACTTCGTCGTCCCCTCCCGCCTGAACCCGGGCAAGTTCTACGCCCTTCCCCAGGCGCCCCAGCAGTTCAAGCAGCTGCTGATGATCTCCGGCTTCGACCGGTACTTCCAGATCGCGCCCTGCTTCCGTGACGAGGACGCGCGCGCCGACCGCTCGCCGGGCGAGTTCTACCAGCTCGACATCGAGATGAGCTTCGTCGAGCAGGAGGACGTCTTCCAGCCCGTCGAGAAGCTCATGACCGAGCTGTTCGAGGAGTTCGGCGGCGGCCGTCACGTCACCTCGCCGTTCCCGCGGATCCCGTTCCGCGAGGCGATGCTGAAGTACGGCTCCGACAAGCCCGACCTGCGCGCCCAGCTCGAACTCGTCGACATCACCGACGTCTTCGAGGGCTCGGAGTTCAAGGCGTTCGCCGGCAAGCACGTCCGCGCCCTGCCCGTGCCGGACGTCTCGGGCCAGCCGCGCAAGTTCTTCGACCAGCTCGGTGACTACGCCGTCTCGCAGGGCGCCAAGGGCCTGGCCTGGGTCCGTGTCGCCGAGGACGGCTCGCTGTCCGGCCCGATCGCGAAGTTCCTCACCGAGGAGAACGTCGCCGAGCTGACCAAGCGTCTGTCGCTCTCGGCCGGCCACGCCGTCTTCTTCGGCGCCGGCGAGTTCGACGAGGTCTCCAAGATCATGGGCGCGGTGCGGGTCGAGGCCGCCAAGCGTGCCGGGCACTTCGAGGAGGGCGTGTTCCGGTTCTGCTGGATCGTCGACTTCCCGATGTACGAGAAGGACGAGGAGACCGGCGCGATCGACTTCTCGCACAACCCCTTCTCCATGCCGCAGGGTGGCCTGGAGGCCCTGGAGACCCAGGACCCGCTGGACATCCTCGGCTGGCAGTACGACATCGTCTGCAACGGTGTCGAGCTGTCCTCCGGCGCGATCCGGAACCACGAGCCGGAGATCATGCTCAAGGCCTTCGAGATCGCCGGGTACGACCGCGAGACCGTCGAGGAGAAGTTCGCGGGCATGCTGCGCGCCCTGCGCTTTGGCGCCCCGCCGCACGGCGGCATCGCCCCGGGCGTCGACCGCATCGTCATGCTGCTCGCCGACGAGCCCAACATCCGCGAGACCATCTCCTTCCCGCTCAACGGCAACGCCCAGGACCTGATGATGGGCGCGCCGACGGAGCTGGACGAGGCGCGGCTGAAGGAGCTGCACCTGTCGGTGCGCAAGCCGCAGCCGAAGTAGGCGATCGCGTTCTCTTGAACGCCTTTGAGTGGCTCGGAACCGGCGCCGGTTCCGAGCCACTTTCGTCTCCAAGGGGAAGGGGGGCGTGTGGACGACGACGAGGACCGGACACCGGCCGAGGAGCTTGCGGCTCTGGCTGCCGCTGTCGGGGCCTGGGGTGGCTCGACCCGCCTCGTGGCCAGGCTGATGAGGAAAAACGTTCACGGATCGACCTGGTGGTCGCCCTGCCGTTCGAAGACGCCGTCGAGCGCGTCGCCTCCGTGCTCGGACGAGCGGGGCGAAGGGCCGGCTGGGGGTGGCCGGGATCCGGTGGGGATCGACGGACGATCCGTGTCGTCGCGAAGGAGGGCTTGATCAGGCAGCGGGCGGGCGAGCGGACCGCTACCCGTCTCGCGGCGTTGCTGAGGACGTAGAAGTCGCGTCAGAGGCTCAGCGCTGCTCGCCGGTGCCGCTCTCGTAACGTGGCAGGTTCTCGGTGGTGATCGTCCAGTCGGCGATGGTGACGTCCTCCCCGTAGACGAAGTCCTTGCGGGTGGCATAGCGGGGGCCGTCGGGGGTGGCGTGGATGTCGGTGAGGACCGTGCCGGTGCCGGTGCGGGGGTCGAAGATCGCGTAGACGGGGACGCCCATCAGGGGGTAGTCGCGCATCTTGGTGACCCAGTCGTTGTCCGGGTTCGAGCGGGAGATGACCTCCACGGCGGCGACGAGCGACCGGGGGTCGAAGGAACCCTCCCCTTCCATGTCCGCCTCGGCGATCACCATCACGTCGGGGCGCCGCATGATGCCCTCGGGCTCGTCCTCCACGTCGGGCTCACCCGTGTGGGCCACGATCTCGTCCGGCATCACCTTCTCCAGGCGCTTGCGGACGCGCAGCACGGTGAGTTCGTGCGGCTTCATGGGCGACATCATGTCGAGGACGATTCCTTCCTTGGTGATCTCGAACTTGCCGGGGAGGTTGTCGTCCGCCGACTGAACGAAATCCCGCATGACCCGGTACAGGTGGGAGGCGCCCTGCCGCGCGTTCTCCGGGGCGATGGTCATGGCGCTCGCTCCTCGTCGTCTGTGCCCAGGGGCAAGGATCGTCACGTTCATGCTAGGCGGCCCCCGGGGAGATCGGTTCGGCAGTCGCGGCAGCGGCCGGGGGCCGGGGCGCGGAAGGCCCGGTCGCAGCCTTGGCAGTTCTGGAGGGGATGCCGGGCGGCCGGTGGAGGCTCGGGCCGGTGGTACGTCGGCAGCGGTGGCAGCTGGGACGTGAGGCGGTGGGCCAGGAAGGCGGCCGGGCGGCGCAGGGGCTCTGGTGGCAGGTCGCTGGTCAGGGCGTGTCGTACGGCGGTGGGGGTGAGGTCCCGTTCCAGCCAGGCGGCGACACCGGGGGCGAGGTGTTCGGTGTCCGTGGCGGAGAGGAGCAGGCGGGGGTCGGTGCGGCGCAGGGCGGCCAGGACATCGGTGGCTGCCTGGAGGAGGGTGGGGGAGATGTACGCGGGTTTGGGCACGGCGGGGAGGGCGCGGCGTTTCTGCTGAGGGGCGGTTGCCGATCGGCGGGGCGGGGGCTTGGGCGGTGCCGCTTCGGGCCTGTCGTGGTCGCGGTGGCCTCGCGGCTGGTTGCAGGAGACGGTGCGGGTGACGATGCGGCCGGTTGGTGTGCGTTCGCGGGTGCGGCTCAGATAGCCGTGGGTCTCCAGCTCGCGCAGGGCGGCGGCGATCCGGGTGGGGCCCTCGGGGAAGCGGGCGGCGAGGGACTTGATGTCGATGCCCGCGCCGGTGGGCAGCGACTGGATGTGGCAGGCCAGTCCGATCGCGAGGAGCGACAGGTCGGGGTGCTGCGTGAGGTGGTTGCCGATCACCGTGAAGCGGGTGGTGTGGCGGGTGTTGTCGTGGATGACGCCGCCGCCGGGGCGGGCGTGCCCGCCGGTGTGCCGGTGCGGGTGGTTTTTGCCGCTGTTACGGGACTGGGCGTGGGGGCGCACGCTAGGGTTTTGGGTGTCCATCGGGAAGGGTCTGACTTCCTTGGTGGTGTCCATCGGGAAGGGTCTGACTTCCTTGGTGGTCAGGCCCTCGCATTGGGATGCCAGTCCCGGCGAGGGCCGTTGCCTGTCTGGGGGTTGTTCCGTGGTGCTCGGTGTTGCGCTGAGCGTAGGGCAGGCAACCGGTCCCACATCCAGTTCAGTTGGTGATGTTCACTCTCCGGAGTGAGTGTGCGCCGTGGGCGGGAGGGGTGGGGCTTGGTGCGGTTTCTTTCCCTCTCGTGTTTCTTGGGGAAGACCGCCGACGGCACCGGAGCACACGCGGCCGGGTCACGGTGCCTGTGTCGTTTTGGCTGGTCAGAGGTTCGGCAGATCGAGTTCCGCCCATACGGTCTTGCGGGGGACCGGCCCGGTCCGCACGCCCCAGCGGTCGGCGAGGGCCTCTACGAGGAGGAGGCCGCGGCCTGACTCGGCGTCGGGGGCGGCTGGGTGGTGGCGGGGGAGGTCGTCACCCCGGGTGTCCGTGACCTCGATACGGAGGGCTTCGCCTTGCGTCCGGAGTACGAGGCGGAAGTCCCGGCCGGGGAGCCGCCCGTGGGTGGCGGCGTTCGCGGCGAGTTCGGCGACGAGGTGTTCGGCGGCCCCGGTGATGCGGTGGGGCATCTCCGCGGTGCGCATCCACTCCCGGGCCAGGAGCCGGGCGAGGCGGGCTCCGCGTGGGGTGGACGACAACAGGACGCTGAAGTGCTCGGTGGGTGCGAGAAGTTGGGTGGACTTTTCCTGATTCACGTGACTGAGCGTGGCGGTACCTGCCTACCGTGAACAGTGACAGCGGAGGTACGTAGAGTGACTGTCCGGGGCTTGTCGGCCCTTGTCCGGGCTGTCGGCAGTACGACGGAAGGTGCGGCATGACGGTGGACGGCGAGGTGCGTCGGCTCGGTGGGGAAGCGGACGAGCCGGGGTGGGAGGTGGACCCGGACGACGAGTGGGGAGTGGCCGTGATCGCCACGGTGGGGCGGCAGTTGAGGCTGCGGCGTGAGGCGGTGGGGATGCGGGCCGCCGAGTTCGCGACGGCGGTGGGATACGGGGAGGACCTGGTCTACAAGGTCGAGGGCGGGAAGCGGATTCCTCGGCAGGAGTATCTGGACAAGGCCGACGAGGTGCTGGGAGCGGGTGGGCTCGTCGCGGCGGCTTGGGAGGACGTGAAGAGGGTCCGGTATCCGAAGAAGGTTCGGGACTTGGCGCAGATGGAGGCCAGGGCGGTCGAGCTGCAGCTGTACGATCCGCTGAACCTTCACGGACTGCTGCAGACCCCGGAATACGCTCGGGGATTGCTTCTGATGCGGCGCCCTGCTTACACCGAGGACGAGGTGGAGCGATTCATCGCCGCGCGAGTGGCCCGCAAGTCGGTGTTCGATCGGGAACCGGCGCCTGAGCTCAGTTTTGTCCTGGAGGAGTGGACGCTGCGTCGCCCACTCGGTGGGAAGGCCGCGTTGCGGCGTCAGCTTGAGCACTTGCTGGACATGGGCCAGTTGCGGAACGTCGAGCTTCAGGTGATGCCGATGGACCGCGAGGAGCACGCCGGCTTGA
>NZ_JBEZWO010000008.1:158193-195285 GCF_040637515.1 Streptomyces sp. NPDC029041
CGTTGCGGCGTCAGCTTGAGCACTTGCTGGACATGGGCCAGTTGCGGAACGTCGAGCTTCAGGTGATGCCGATGGACCGCGAGGAGCACGCCGGCTTGGCCGGCGGCATCGAGGTGCTGAAGTTCGAGGACGGCTCGGTGGTTGGCCGTTCGCCGGCGGTGGCCAACGGCCGACCGGTTACTGAGCCAAAACAGCTCCGTATCCTCGAACTGCGGTATGGCATCATCCGGGCTCAGGCCCTCTCGCCGCGGGAGTCCACCGCCTTCATCGAGCAACTGCTGGGGGAGACATGATCCGGAACATCTCGGCTGAGGGAGCCTCCGGACCGGCTTGGTTCAAGAGCAGCTACAGCAGCAGCAGCGAAGGTGACTCCTGCGTCGAAGTCGCTGCTGCCCCCGGCACCGTGCACGTTCGGGACTCCAAGAACGTCGATGGCCCCCGTCTGGCGATCACGCCCGGCGCCTGGGCGGACTTCGTGGCCCACGCTGCGAGGCCCTGACCGGGTAGCCTCCGGACCTCTGGGGCCCCTACTTCTCGACGAACAGTTCCTCCGGTGTGTCCACCGTTGCGGAAGACCTCCTTGGGGACCGTGATGTCACGAGTCTCCAAGAGCCGTTGGACCGCGCCGACCAACGCCGCCTTGTATCCGGGTTGTACCCCCGGACCCATTCCTCGTCCTCGTGTTCGTCATAGTTTCTCCAGCCCGGAACGGAAATCACCCATGACTCGCTCCGGCGGAATGCCCAAGCCCATGCATGTCACCGTGAACCGGCGCAACTCGTGGAGTTCCGGTGCGGCGTCCGGATCGTCGATCACGATCGCCCCGGGGTCAGGTTTCGGTCCGGTCCACGGCGGGCGCCGCGTCCTCGGCGAAGAGCTCGTCGACGCTCTGCACGTGGGGCGTCCGGTCCAGCCAGCGGCTCAGGAGGTCGAGGTCGGTGCAACCGGCGATGCGGTCCCGGGCCTCCTGGGGGACCGAGACGCCTCGTGCTTCGAGGAAGCGGAGAATGGCCTTGGCTTCGCCTCTGGCCTCGCCCTTGGCCTCGCCCTCGAGGTAGGCCTTCTCCATCACCGTGCCCCGGCCGGGGAAGTAGTTGACGAACGTCACGATGTCCCTCCATTTGTCTCCGGCGGGGGTATCCCCCAACGCCGAGTCGAGAAACTGAAAGAATTGGCATGCTCCTCGCCCTGAGGGGCGAGGATTCCGGCCTTCCCTTACTGGTTGCCGTGTCGTTACTCGGCACGGTTTTCGGTGGGGAATCCGTGGCTTCCTGTTTCTTCGCGCTGTGCCGGGGCTGCTCCCGGTCTTACCGGCGCTCCGCAGGCCGATACCGCCAGTCCGGCGGCCGTCTTTACGTTGATCGCGGCGTTGGTGTCCCGATCGTGGACGGTGCCGCAGGCGGTACAGGTCCATTCCCGCACGTTCAGGGGTTTGGGTCCGTCCATGGCGCCGCAGGTGTGGCAGGTCTGGGAGGTCGGTGTGAACCGGCCGATCTTGACCAGGGTGCGGCCGTACCGTTCGGCTTTGTATTCCAGCATGTTGATGAATGATGCCCATCCGGCGTCGTGCACCGACTTGGCCAGGCGCGTGCGGGCGAGTCCTTTGACCGACAGGTCTTCCACGGCGATCCCTTGGTTCTCGCAGATCAGCTTCGTGGAGAGCTGGTGGTGGAACTCACGGCGTGCGTCGGCGCCCTTTGCGTGGGTGCGGGCGACCTTCAGGCGGGCCTTGACCCGGTTCCTTGATCCCTTCTTCTTGCGGGACAGCTCCTTTTGGGCCTTCTTCAGTTGCTTCTCCGCGCGCCGCAGGAAGCGCGGGGAGTCGATCTTCGTGCCGTCGGAGAGGACCGCGAAGTGGGTGAGGCCGAGATCGATGCCGATGGTGCGATCGGTCTCCGGCATCCGGGCCGCGTCGGCGGCGGGATCGGTGTCGATGACGAAGGAGGCGAAGAATCTGCCGGCCGCATCCTTGATGACGGTGACGGAGGTCGGGGTGGCAGGCAACGTGCGAGACCATTTCACCTTCACTGCGCCGATCTTCGGCAGGTTCAACCGTCCGTGGTCGGTGATGTTCCAGCGGGCGTTGGCGGTAAACCGGACCGACTGTCGGGCGTCCTTACGGGATTTGAAGCGGGGCGGGCCCACCTTCGGTCCCCTGCGGGTGCCCTTGAGGGAGGCGAAGAAATTACGGTATGCAGTCTCGGCGTCCCGCAGGGACTGCTGGAGGATGACCGCGGAGACCTCGCCCAGCCAGGACCGCTCCGGCCTCCGTTTCGCCTCGGTGATCAGCTTCCGGGACAGCTGACCGGCCGTCGGGAACGGCTGACCGGCTCGGCGGGCGTCTTCGCGGGCACGCACGGCGTCGTTGAACACGACACGGGCGCACCCGAACGCCCTGGCCAGCGCGGCCTGCTGAGCGGCATCGGGGTACAACCGGAAGGCGTACCGGAGCTGCATGACGATCACACTAGGCACGTCGAACTCACGCCGCCAGCAGGAACATTTGAACGATCCATCACCGTCACGAAGCAGGGCCGGCTCCGCCGGAACGAGATGCGACGCTCCGCGTCGCAGCCACAAGATTCGCCTCACCTCCGGCCTAAAGGCCGGAGCACTGCGCATGATTTCCGGTAGCTGGCGGCGTTCCAGTCCATCCCTGCGAGGGCACGGCCCAGTGCGTCCAGTACGGCGTCGATGTGGGGGCTGTTGGCGTGAGCCAGAGCGGAGAACACGGCCATCGCCGGCTTCTCCGCCTCCGTCCTCGGATCGGTGATCACCGGGAGGTTGTCCGGTCCGACGACCAAGGGGTACGTCATCTGGGCGATCCAGCCCCGCGTGCCACAGGAGAAGGGTCGGTCGCCCACTTGGTCGTCGCCCGGCTATGTAAGTGGGCGGAAGGCTGCATTTCCGGCGGGTGGAAGGTGTTCACTCTTTCGAGCTTGGGAAAAACTTCCCGGGCTACCTCGCCACGAACTGCGTGAGGATCGCCTGGACCTCGTAGATGTCGACGCCCTTGGTGAAGGTCTTCTCGATGGGGGCCGGGGTGCCGGAGATCCAGATTTTCAGCTCGGCGTCCAGGTCGAACGTGCCGGCCGTCTCCACCGAGAAGTGGGTGATGCTGCGGTACGGGACCGAGTGGTACTCGACCTTCTTGCCGGTGATGCCCTGCTTGTCGATCAGGATCAGGCGACGGTCCGTGAAGAGGATGGTGTCGCGGATCAGCAGGAACGCGGCGTGGACCTGCTCGCCGTGGCCGAGGAGGCGGGCGTAGTCCTGCTGGGCCGACTGCGGGTTCACGGTGTGCGCGTTGCCGAACAGTGCCATGGTGTCCCCCGGTTGGTTGCCCGGACCGTCCGGTGGGCCGGGTGCCTCACTCATCCTACGAACAGGGGCCGCTCAGGGCGATGAGCCTGAGGACGAGCCGGTCGGGAGACGCGTCCGCCCCCAGGAGGAGGTCCCCCTAGGGGCGGGTACGGGGCGGGAGTTACGCCGACTCGCCGCCGAAGCGCTCCTTGTACGACTCCAGGTCCTCGTCCGTGAGCTTGGCGAACAGCACCGGCGGGATGGCGAAGGGGGTACCGGCCGGGACGGCGGTGAGGGAGCGGGCCTCGTCCGCGGTGACCCAGGTCGCCGTGTCGTTCTCCAGGGAGAACGCCTCGCGCATCTTCTGCGCCGACGTCGGGATGAACGGCTCGGAGACCACCGCGTAGAGGTGGATCAGGTTCATCGCCGTACGGAGGGTGAGCGCCGCGCCCTCCGGGTTGGTCTTGATCTCCAGCCAGGGGGCCTTCTCCTCCAGGTAGGAGTTGCCCGCCGACCACAGGGCGCGCAGCGCGGCCGCCGCCTTGCGGAACTGGATGGCCTCCATCTGGGCCTCGTACTCCGCGAGCAGGCGGGCGATCTCGTCGCCCAGCTTCGTCTCCGCCTCGCCGGGCTCGGCGCCCGCCGGGACCTCCTCGCCGAAGCGCTTCTTGGAGAAGGACAGGACGCGGTTGACGAAGTTGCCGAGGGTGTCGGCCAGGTCCTTGTTCACCGTGGCGGTGAAGTGCTCCCAGGTGAAGGACGAGTCGTCCGACTCCGGGGCGTTCGCCATCATGAAGTAGCGCCAGTAGTCGGCCGGCAGGATGTCGAGGGCGTCGTGCGTGAAGACGCCCCGGCGCTGGGACGTGGAGAACTTGCCGCCGTAGTAGTTCAGCCAGTTGAAGGCCTTGATGACGTCGACCTTCTTCCACGGCGCGCGGGTGCCCAGCAGGGTCGCCGGGAACATCACGCTGTGGAAGGGGACGTTGTCCTTGCCCATGAACTGCGTGTAGTGGACGTTCGCGTCCGACTCCCACCACCAGGAGCGCCAGTCGCGGTTCTCCGGGTCCTGGTCCGCCCACTCCTTCGTCGCGCCGATGTACTCGATCGGGGCGTCGAACCAGACGTAGAAGACCTTGCCCTCCGCGGCGAGGTCCGGCCAGGTGTCGGCCGGGACCGGGACACCCCAGTCCAGGTCGCGGGTGATCGCCCGGTCGTGCAGGCCCTCCGTCAGCCACTTGCGGGCGATGGAGGAGGCGAGGACCGGCCAGTTGTCGGCGCGCTCGTCGACCCATGCCTCGACCTCGCCGGCGAGCGCCGACTGGAGGAGGAACAGGTGCTTGGTCTCGCGGACCTCCAGATCGCTGCTGCCGCTGATCGCCGAGCGGGCGTCGATCAGGTCGGTCGGGTCCAGGACGCGCGTGCAGTTCTCGCACTGGTCGCCGCGGGCCTTGTCGTAGCCGCAGTGCGGGCAGGTGCCGATGATGTACCGGTCGGGCAGGAAGCGGCCGTCGGCGTTCGAGTACACCTGGCGGATCGAACGCTCCTCGATGAAGCCGTTCGCCTTCAGCTCCCGGGCGATCTCCTGCGTGATCTCGTGGTTCTGCGGGGAGGAGCTGCGGCCGAAGTAGTCGAAGGCCAGGTTGAAGCCGTCGTAGATCGCCTTCTGCTGGTGGTGCGCCTCGGTGCAGAACGCGTCCACCGGGATGCCCTGCTCCTTCGCGGCGAGCTCCGCGGGGGTGCCGTGCTCGTCCGTCGCGCAGATGTAGAGGACCTCGTGGCCCTGCTGGCGCAGGTAACGGGAGTAGACGTCCGCCGGGAGCATGGACCCCACCATGTTGCCCAGGTGCTTGATCCCGTTGATGTACGGAAGGGCGCTGGTGATGAGGTGTCGAGCCATCGCGGGCTGCTCCCAAGTCGCTACGCGGGGTGACGATCTCGTGGTCTCGGTCGTCTACGAACCTTGAAATCGTAGCTGACACGGGTACGCCGCCCGCCTCCCCTTTTAGCTGGGTGGGACGCGGGCGGCGTATGGGGCCGGGGAGGGTTACGGGCGCCAGTGCGCCAGTACGCCCTCGTAGAGCTCCTTGTCCGTCAGCTCGCGGGGGGTCTCGCCGGCGAGGAAGTGGGACGTGTTCGGGGTCTTGAGCTTGCGGAGGTAGTCGAAGGCCTTGTTCTCCGGGTCACCGAAGGCGACGAAGGAGAAGAAGACGGCGGGGTGGCTCTCTGCGGCGTCGGAGAGGGCCTGGTTGGCGGGGGTCTTCGCGTCCGGGGCGCCGTCCGTCTGGAAGACCACCAGGGCGGGGGCGGCGGGGTCCGCGGTTTTGTCGTGGTGGGCGAGGACCGCTTCCACTGCCGCGTGGTAGCTGGTGCGGCCCATGCGGCCGAGGCTCGCGTGCAGGTCGTCGATCTTGTTCTCGTGTTCGGAGAGGGTGATCTCGCCGGTGCCGTCGAGTTCGGTGGAGAAGAAGACGACCGGGACGGTGGCCTCGGGGTCGAGGTGTGCGGCGAGGGCGAGGGTCTGCTCGGCGAGGGCCTGGGCGGAGCCGTCCTTGTAGTACGGGCGCATGGAGGCGGAGCGGTCGAGGACGAGGTAGACCTTGGCTCGGGTGCCGGTGAGGTTGTGCTTTTCGAGGGTGGTGGTGGCGGCCTTGTAGGCGGTGGCGAGGCCGGGGGCGTGCTTCTTGAGGGCGGCGAGGGTGAGGGCGGGTCCGGCCTCGGCCTCGGCTTCGCCTTCGGCCGTGTTCTTCTTCCCACCCGCACCACCCGTGCGGCTTTCGTCGCCGGGTGCGGGTGGCCCCTGCGGGGCGGTGTCGCCGTCGGCGGCCGCGGGCTCGGGGGCCTTCTCGGACTTCTTCCCCTGCTCGGCCTGGTCCGCCTGCTCGGCCCCGGCTGCGGGCTCGGCCTTCGTCGTGGCCTTGGCCGTGGCCTTCGTCGTGGCCTTCTTCGCGGTCTTGGGCCTGGCCTTCGGCTTGGTCTCGGCGGACGCCTTGTCGGCGGTCACCGCGTCGGCCTCGACCTCGGGGGTCTCCTCGGACTGCGTCCCGGAGCCGGCCTCGGCCTTCGGCGCGGCCTTCCGTGTGGCCTTGGGCTCGGCCTTCGGCTTCGTGTCGGCTGCGGGCTCGGGCTTCGGTTCCGCCGTCGGCTCGGGCTCCGGCTCTGCGGGAGTCTCCGCCTGCGGCTCGGGCTTGGCGTCCCTCTCCGCCGCTGCCTCGGCCTCCACTGCTGCCTCGGCCTTTGCCGCTGCCTCGGCCTCCGCCTTCGCCGGTGCGTCGGACTCGGCCGCCTTCTTCGCGTCCTTCGTTGCCGTGGGCTCGGACTGCGCTTCGTCCGTGGGGCTGGCCCCGCGCTTCTCCGCTGCCGTCGGCTTCGGCTCCTCGGTCGTCGCCGGGGCGGCTGCAGCCTCCGCATCCGTGGCCTTCTCCGCCACGGCAGGCTCCGCCGCCTCCGGCTCCTCGACGGCGGTCGGCTCCGCGACCACCGCCGGTTCCTGGTCAGCGGCGGCCTTCTCGGCGTCCGCCGGTTCCTGGTCAGCGGCAACCTTCTCGGCCCCCGCCGATTCCGCGACAGCCTCGGCCTTCCCGGCATCCGCCGATTCCTCGGCCCCCGCCGATTCCTCAGCAGCCGCCTCCTCGGCCCCCGCCGGCTCCTCCGCCCCCGGCCGCTCCGCCGAAGCCCCCCGCTCGCCCTCCGTCGACCGCGTCGGCCTCGGGACCGTCACATGGTCGAAGGCCGCCGAGACGAGGTCGTGTTCCCCGGAGTCCGACGTGCGCGGCTCGGGGACGCCGGCCGACGGCGTGGGCTGCGGTTCCGGGGAGGGGGACGGGACCTTCGGGTCCGTGGCGGGGGGTGACGCGGGCGCGGCAGCGGCCTCGCGGCCGGTGTCCTCGCTGGTCAGGCCCTCGGTTCCGCCGGTCTCGCCGGCGGTCGCCGTACGCTCCGCACCCTCCGCCTCGGCGGTTTGTGACTTGCGGGACCGTCCGAACGCGTTCCGCAACCGAGTGAGAATGCCCATGTGCGCGCAACCCTTCGCGTGAGTTGAAGCCCGTCAATCCCTGGCCAGGACGGACACGTAAGGTTAGCGGCCCTCCTGTGTGATCTTGGGCAGGGTCTGTTGTGCCGGGCCCACTCTGTCAAGAGCGCATCCGGCCGGTGCAGGTGTCGCCGGGCTGAATGGCCGCAACCCCCGTACGGCAGCCGGGGGTTCATTCGGTGTTCACCCGGACGCCCGGCTGTCGCACATATGCGCACCTACGGTCACGCTGACACCAAGGGCATCTCAGGGGAGAGTAAAGTGCGCAAGCTGCTGCCGTTGATCGGGACTCCGTCCGGTTCGCACCCCGGCGGCCGGTCCGCCATGACCTGTCGTTTCCGATGTGGTGACGCCTGCTTCCACGAGGTGCCCAACACCAGCTCCAACGAGTACGTCGGTGACGTGATCGCCGGTGCGATCGGCCGCCGGTCGATGATGCGTGCCGCGGCCGTGGTGACCGTGGCCGCCGCCGGAGCGGGTGCCGCCGGCCTCGCCCGGGCCCCGCAGGCGGCCGCCGCACCGGCCGCGGGCCCGGCCGCCGCTGCCGCCTCCGAGGCCGCCGGGCGCAAGACCAAGGGCGCGCGCGGGCTGCGCTTCGCGCCCGTCGCGCCCAACACCGCCGACGCGGTCACCGTGCCGGAGGGGTACCGGCAGAACGTCGTCATCCGCTGGGGCGAGCCCATCCTGCGCGGGGCGCCCGCCTTCGACCCGGAGAAGCAGACCGCCAAGGCCCAGGCCGGGCAGTTCGGGTACAACTGCGACTTCCTCGCCCTGCTGCCGCTGCCCGGTGAGCGCGGCCGGCAGCTGCTCGTCGCCAACCACGAGTACACCGACGAGATCCTGATGTTCCGGGGGTACGACGCCGCCCGGCCGACCCGTGAGCAGGTGGAGATCGCCTGGGCCGCGCACGGTCTGTCCGCCGTCGTCGTGGAGGGGGACCGCAAGACGGGCAGGCTCACCCCCGTCCCCCGGCACGAGCTGAACCGGCGCGTCACCGCCACCACCGAGTTCCGGCTGACCGGGCCCGTGGCCGGGTCCGAGCTCGTGCGGACCTCCGCCGACCCGTCCGGCACCAAGGTGCTCGGCACCCTCAACAACTGCTCCGGCGGTGTCACCCCGTGGGGCACGACCCTGCACGGTGAGGAGAACTTCAACCAGTACTTCGCGAACAGCAGCCGGGCGACCGACAAGCGGTACGGCATCGGCACCGGGGCGAGCGAGCGGAAGTGGGAGAGGTTCGACAAGCGGTTCGACGTCGCCCAGGAGCCGAACGAGGTGCACCGGTTCGGCTATGTCGTGGAGTTCGACCCGTACGACCCCACCTCCACGCCCCGCAAGCACACCGCCCTCGGGCGGTTCAAGCACGAGGCCGCGACCGTGCGGCTCACGCACGACGGGCGGCCGGTCGTGTACTCCGGTGACGACGAGCGGTTCGACTACTTCTACAAGTTCGTCGGCAGCAAGCGGATGCGCCACGGCACCTCCCGGGCCGTCCGCGAGCACAACCTCTCCCTGCTCGACGAGGGCACGCTGTACGTCGCCAAGCTCACCGGTGACTCCCCGGCGATCGAGATCGACGGCACCGGCAAGCTGCCCGGAGACGGCGAGTTCGACGGGAGCGGTCAGTGGATCCCACTGGCGACCGCCACCGCGAAGGGTGCCGTCTCGCACGTGGAGGGGATGAGCGCCGAGGAGGTGTTCGTCTTCACCCGGCTCGCCGGTGACAAGGTCGGCGCCACCAAGATGGACCGGCCCGAGGACATCGAGCCCAACCCGGTGACGGGCAAGGTGTACGTCGCCCTGACCAACAACGGCAACCGGGGTGTCGGCTCCAACGCCAAGGCGGACGAGGCCAACCCGCGCAACGCCAACAAGCACGGACACGTCCTGGAGCTCACCGAGCGGTGGAACCGGCCCGAGAGCACCCGGTTCGCCTGGTCGCTGTTCCTCGTCGCCGGTGACCCGGACGACCCGGCGACGTACTTCGCCGGGTTCCCGAAGGACGCCGTCAGCCAGATCTCCTGCCCCGACAACGTGGCCTTCGACCCCTACGGCAACCTGTGGATCTCCACCGACGGAGCCCAGCTCGGCTCGCATGACGGCCTGTTCGGTGTGGCGACCCGGGGTGAGCGGCGCGGCGAGCTCAAGCAGTTCCTGACCGTGCCGAAGGGCGCCGAGACCTGCGGCCCGATCGTCCAGGACCGGCGCGTCCTGGTCGCCGTGCAGCACCCGGGCGAGATCGACGGCGCGTCCGTGGAGAAGCCCGCGAGCACCTGGCCCGACGGACCCGGGACGTACGTCCGCCCGGCCGTGGTGGCCGTGTGGCGCGCCGACGGGTCCGACATCGGCGTCTGAGCCGTTCGGCCGCAGCGGTTCGGGGGAGCACGCGGACGTAGGCTCTCGGGGATGCGGACAGGCGAGTTGTCCAAGCGCACGGGTGCGAGTCCGCGCTCACTGCGGTACTACGAAGAGCAGGGCCTGCTGACCAGCTCACGCTCCGAGGCGGGGCAGCGTCACTATTCCGATGCTGCGGTCCAGCGCGTGTCACTCATCCGACAGCCGGCCGTCTGACGCTGTCGAGTTCTTCCTCGCGCAGGTGACCTCGCAGCGGTCCAGGCCGGGGGCCTCGCTCTGCGCGTTGCGGCCGGGATCGGGTCACGTCCTCGGTCGTCCCGGCCGGCCGTATGCGTGTGCGCGCACCGGGCCGGGTCAGCGGCGGGCGTGGAGCGTGAGGTCCGTGACGACCGCGCGGTGGTCGGTGTCGGCCAGGTCCAGGATGCGGGTACGGCTCGCGCCGAAGTCCCGCGAGACGAGGACGTGGTCGATCTGCGCGCCGAACGCCGGGGCCGTCCGGGCCGGCCAGGTGGCGGTGCGGTCGGAGCCGTCCAGGCGGGAGGCGTCGTGCAGGCCGGTGTCGAGGATGCCGCGGAAGGCCGCGTGGTCCTGGGAGGCGTTGAAGTCGCCGGCCAGGACGAGAGGGGTGCCCGGGTCGGCGGTGGCCGCCTCGCGCAGGGCGGCGAGCTCCCGGCGCCAGAGGTCCACCTGGCCGGGCAGCGGGGGCATCGGGTGGGCGAGCTGGAGCCGCACGGCGTGCCCGTCGACGTCGGCGACCGCCCCGGGCATGCCCATCGTGCCGGGCACGCCCGCGGTGGGCCGGAGCGGGAAGCGGCTGAGGATGACGGAGCCCTCGGAGCCGCCGCCCTCCACGGCCCGGCGGTGCGGGTAGTCCGGGGAGAGGTCCCGCTTCAGCAGCGCGTCGCACGCGGAGTCGCACTCCTCCACGAAGACCACGTCCGGTTTCTCACGGCGGACGGCGGCGACGAGGGAGCCGGTGCCCTGGCCGAACTCGACGTTCGAGGTCAGCACGCGCAGGTCCGCGACCGGGCGGCCCACCGGGTCGCCGACCTTGCCGTACGGCTCGGTGAACCAGGCCAGCAGGCCGAGCAGGACCACTCCCCAGACGGCCCCGGGCCACCACCGCGACCGCAGGGAGAGCAGCAGTCCCACGGCGGTGGGGGCGAGCAGCCAGGGGAGGAAGGCGAGGAGCTGCGGGACGGGGGTCATGCCGTCGCTGTCGGCGGCCCGGAAACCGACGACCACGCTCACCCCGGCGAACATCAGGGCGGCGCACCGGAGGCCGAACCGCCGTCCGGGCGGACGGTGTTCGCGCCCGTCGTCCCTGGCGGTCCACTCGGCAGCGGCGGTGTCCAAGGCCCGGCCTTCCGTTCGCGGGATGGGATGCCCGAATCCTCCCTCAAAGACGGGGCGGCGTGGGGGAAGGTTGCCGGGCGTCGACCCGGGCCAGGAACTCCTCCAACGCGCGGTCGAACTCCTCCGGGCGTTCCAGGTTCGGCATGTGGGCCGCGCCCTCGACGATGTGCAGCCGCGCGTCCGGGAGGGCCGCGTGCATCGCCCGGGCGTCGGAGACCGGTGTGAAGGTGTCGTCGGCCCCCACGACGACCAGGGCGGGGACGCGGACGCGCGCCAGCAGGGCGGTGTAGTCGGGGCGCCGGGCCCGGGCGCGCAGGGCCGCGGCGGCACCCTCGGGCGCGGTGGCGGTCATCATGCCGTGGACGTGTGCCTTGACTTCGGCGGAGGCGTACGGGGCGACCATCCGCTCCAGGACCTCGTCGGCGTAGCCGCGCATGCCCTCGGTGAGGAGACGGTCCGCCATGGTGTCGCGGATGCGCACGCCCTCGGGGGTCTCCGCCGCCGGGAAGGTGTCCGCGAGGACCAGGCCGCGGACGCGCTCGGGGAACAGCCGGTAGCAGTCCATGACGATCTGCCCGCCCATCGACAGGCCCGCCAGCACGAACGACTCCACCTTCAGCTCGTCCAGCAGGGCCTCGATGTCCCGGGCGAATACGGAGAAGTCCGTGACGGCCGGGGCCGTCGGGGAGGCGCCGTAGCCGCGCAGGTCGGGGGCGATGACGCGGCGGGTACCCGGGAACCTGTCGAGTTGCGGGGCCCACATCGTGCGGTCGAAGGGGTGGCCGTGGACAAGGACCAGGGGCAGCCGATGCGTATCGGGCCCTTTGTCCTCGTATGCGAGGAAGGGTGCCATGGCGTCGACCCTAGGGCGCCCGACTACTCGGTGCAATAAAATCTTTGCTCTCGGTGCAATCCAAGGGGGAGACCGGCCGATGAGTGACTACCGGCGCATCGCCGACCGCATCGCCGACGACATCGCCACCGGACGGCTGCGGCCCGGCCAACGGCTGCCACCGCAGCGGGCGTTCGCACGACGGCGGGGCATCGCCCCGTCGACGGCCGGGCGGGTCTACGGCGAACTCGTGCGGCGCGGGCTGGTCGTCGGGGAGGTCGGACGCGGCACCTTCGTACGGGCCGCACCGGCCGGACCGGCGGGGCAGGCCCTCGTCGAACCCGCGCCGGCCGCCGCGCCCGTCAACCTGGAGCTCAACTACCCTGCCGCGCCCGGCCAGCCGGAGCTGCTCGCCCCGGTGCTCGCGCCGCTGCTGCGTCCCGACGTGCTGGCCGAGGCGCTGTCACCGGCCGCCGCCACCGGCACCGCGGCCGCCCGTGAGGCCGCGGCCACGGTGCTCACCACCCCGGGCTGGCGCCCCGCCCCGGAGCGGCTGCTGTTCACCGGCAACGCCCGGCAGGCGATCGCCGCCGTCCTGGCCTCGCTGGTCCGGCCGGGCGGCCGGGTCGGGGTGGAGCAGCTGACGTACCCCCTGGTCAAGGAGATCGCGACGCGGCTCGGCATCACCCTGGTGCCGCTGGCCGGGGACGCGGCCGGACTGCTCCCGGAGGCCGTCGCCGCCGCGCACCGCACGGCCCCGCTGTCCGCCCTCTACCTGCAGCCGACGCTGCACAACCCGACGTCCCGGACGACGAGCCGCCCGCGGCTGCTGCAACTCGCCCAGGTGCTCCACGACCTGAACCTGCCGGTGGTGGAGGACCGCATCTGGTCCTTCCTGCGGGAGCCCGGTGATCCGCTCGCCGTGCACGCCCCGGCCCTCACCCACGTCGTCGACGGGCTCTCCAAGCGGGTCGCCCCGGGGCTCACCGTCGGATTCCTCGTCGTGCCCCCGCACCGGGTCGCCGCCGTGGCCGACGCCGTGCGGTCGGGCGGCTGGAGCGCGGGACGGTTCGCGCTGGAGGCGGCCGTGCGATGGGCCGGGGAGGGGACGGTGGCGCGGCTGGTGGCGGCCAAGCGGGCGGACGCCGTACGACGGCAGCGGATCCTCGCCGAGGAGCTCACCGGCTTCGCCGTACGGTCCGACCCGGCCTCCTGCTTCGCCTGGTGGGAGCTGCCCGCCCCGTGGCGCGCCGACACCTTCACGGCCGCCGCCGCCGCGCACGGCATCGCCGTCACGCCCGGACCCGCCTTCGCCGTCGCCTCCGGGCACACCCCCGACGCGGTCAGGCTCGGCCTCGCGTCGGCTCCGGAACCGGATCTGCGGCGGGCACTGCGGACCCTCGCGCACGTCGCCGCCCGGCGAGCCGGGGACCGTACCGGCCCGTGATCCAGGCGCACGCCGCGACCGCCAGCCCCAGGACGCACAGCAGCCAGGACACCGTGCGCAGGGTGGCCGTCAGGGCGTCGTAGACGGCTCCCGCGGCCGGGCGGTGCAGGGCGTCGGGCAGGTCGGCGAGGGTGAGGCGGCGGCCGATCGCGACGGTGAGGACCAGCAGCGCGCCGCCCAGTGCCGTGCCCAGCCCGAGGGCGGTGACCGCGCGGCGGCGGCAGGCGGCGACGGCGATCCCGGCGACCGCGAGGACGGCGGCGGCGAGCGGCAGCCAGAGGGCGGCGGTGTCCAGCACGTGGTACCCCTTGCGCAGTCGGTCCGCGTCGTCGGCCGGGAGCACCGGGATCCGCGTGTGCGTGACCGGGATGCGGTGGGCGAACGGCACGTGGTCGTCGGCGAGTCGTTGTTTGAACCGGGCGATGACGGGAGCGGGGTCGACGGTGACCGGGGCGCCATGTGCGCCGTCGTCGCGCAGGGCGCGCAGCACCGCGTCGTGCACGGCCCGGTTCGCCGCGTCCCAGGCGGCGCGGTACGCCTCGGTGCGGGTGAAGGAGCGCGCCGCGTCGTGCACGAAGGGCCCCGCCGCCCCGCGCAGCGGGGTGCCGGCCCGGCGTCCGGCCTCCCGCAGGACACCGTCCCCGACGGCGTCCGCGACCGCGCGCCGCACGTCCGGGTCGGCGGCGAGCGGTGCCATCGTCCGGACGTAGCGGCCGGTGTCGGTGAGCCCGTGGGCCGCCCAGGCGGCGAGCGCCCCGAACGGCACGAGCAGGCACGCGAGGAGCAGCAGAACGGCCGACAGGACGTTCCGCGATCGTGGGGGCGTCTTCCCGGCCAGGGGCGCCCGGTCGCGCTCGGACACCCTTCCAGGCAAGACGCCCCGGGCCGGGCCCGCGAGCGCTGCGACGCCGTCCGGCCGCCCGCCATGCCGTGCCGCGGGGCGTGCCACCTGCGGGAAACGGCTTCGGGGGAGCGCTCCGGCGGGCTCCCCCGGACGGGTGTCCCGAGCGGTGTCCCGAGCCTCCTCAGCCGATGCGCCGGCCTGCGGCGTCCTCGTGCGTGTAGGAGCGGTAGAACACCATCGCGAAGACGGCCGCCCCCACCACCAGCCCCAGGCCGCTGGAGCTGTACACGGAAGCGCCGGACTGGCTGTACAGGAAGCCGACCGCGCAGCCCGAGAAGACGAACCAGCACGCCGCGTGCAGCTCACGGGGCAGCAGCGGTGCCAGCGCGCACACGGCGGCGAACAGCACGGCGAACACGAGCGCCGTGACGAAGCCGAACAGCAGGTTCCAGCCGGTGATGGGCCCGCCGTGACGCTGGTTGGCCGCGGCCCAGAAGCCGTAGACCAGTCCGAGCACCACCGGCAGGCCGACCTTCACGGCGGTGTGGACCCGCGGGCCGAACACATCGGGCCTGCGGCGTTGCGTGATCATCCTGCGTGAGGCGGGTGCCGCATGAGCCATGACAGCTCTCCTCTCTGTCCCTGCCCCTGGAACCAGCGCACACCGGCGCGCGGCCCGTGGCAAGTCGGCGGAGCGGACCGGAACGGGGATGCGGCCGACGTCGTGCGGCGGCAGGAGTCGCCGCGGATGCGGGGCGTGACGGTGGCCCGGTGCCGCTGCGGGTTCCGGGACGCGGTGTGCCCCGGCGTGCCGCTGCTTCTCGCCGTCGCGGGGGTGGGCCGGGCACCGTCGGCGAGTTCCGCATGGTCTCCTGTTCACCGTCCGTCAGGAAGCCGGGGCAGAAGCCCCCGAAGGCGGACGTTTGCGGTCCTGGGGCCCCCCTTTGCAGCCGCAGCGGTTACGGTGCTGACGTACGTGATCGACACAGGGGGTGGGGCGATGCCCGGAACCGTGCTGCTGCTGGCGGCCTCGCCGGTGGGCAAGGGGCGCCTGGTGGACGCCGCCTCCGTGCTCCCCGTCCTCGCCGCCGTGGCGCCCGCCGTGCTGGCCGGCACCGACACCGCCAACGTCGTCGAACTCGCCGACCCGCTGGAGCCGCAGGCCGTCCTGACCCGGCTGCGCGCCGCCGCCGCGGCCCCCGGTCCGCTCACCGTGTACGTCACCGGCCAGCTCCAGCTCGACCGCCGCCAGCGCCTGCCCCACCTCGCGCTGGCCCGCACCACCCCCTCCACCGCCCGCTACACCGCCTTCCCCTGGCACTGGTTCCGGGAGGAGCTGCGGCTCAGGCCCGCCGGCGCCACCACCCTCCTGCTCGACCTGCACGCCGACGCCGAGACCTGGGAGCTGCTGCGGAGCACCCCGCTGGACTCGGGGCGGGGCAACGCCGTCCACGGGCGTATCGCGCCCCCGCCGTCCAGACGCAGCGTCGCGCAGCCGGCGTACATGAAGGCCGTCGCGACGATCCTGCGCAGCGGGTTCCGGCCGCCGGTCGAGCAGTTGCACCAGCAGGCCCTGACCCGGATCGCGCCGGAGAGCGCGGGCACGGACCTGGTGCTGAGCACGCCCGGCCCGGCCGCAGGGGATCCGCACGCCGCCATCACCGCCGCCGTCCAGTCCGGCCGGCACGCCGACGCCGACGCGCTCGCCGCCCGGCACGAACAGGCCGCGGTCACCGGCCACGGGCCCGCGTCCGAGGAGGCCCTGCACTGGGCCGAAGTGCGGGCCGACCTGGCGATGTTCGCCGGGGACGCGGCCCGCAGCTGCCGCACCTGGCTGATGATCGCCACCGCCCGCCTGAACGCCGGGCAGGCCCCGGACGCCCCGGCCGTCGAGGCCGCCGTGGACCGGGCCCACCACCAGTGGGGCCAGGTCCGCGACCCGGCCCCGGCCCGCGAACTGGGCGCCGCGCTCGCCGCGTTGCGCGGGCGGGTGCCCGGGCGGCGCGAGGGGGCGCTGGACCATGTGCAGCGGCAGCTGAGGCAGTTGCAGACCCAGGGCTGAGCCGTGTCCGCCGTGTGCGCCTGGCGTGAAGGGGGCGTGCAATCGCTTGCGCGGGTCACGTCACGGGTCTGCCGCCGGGGCCTGCCCCGGTGTCATGATGTCGGGCATGACAGAGGGGGACGAAGTGGCTGTCTTAGGCGTGCGCGTACGGCTGGGCGCCGGCGCGACCGTGGATGATGTCAGAGCTCTGAAGACCTGGCTGGAGCGCGACGAACCACTGGAGAAACTGGTCTCCGGGCGGCACCTGCGCATCGAGGCGCAGCCCGCCACGGACGGCACCCCGGGGCGGCTCGGGCCCGACCTCGAACTCGTGCTGAAACTCCTCGGTGACATCGTCACGATCGTGGCGCTCACCGAGTACACCACCCGCGCGGTCAAGACCTGGACCAACAACCGCCGCAGGCTGCAGGGCGGCGATCCCGAGCCGCAGATCCGCCCGCTGGACCCCGACGGGGAGTAGGGCGGTGAGCCGCTTCGACCCGCGCCGCAAGGTGAACCGGGCGCTGCTGGCCGGTGTGTCGGAGTACGACCACACCGCCCCCGACGACGCCCAGGGGGTGAACGGCCAGCTCCCGGCCGTGCGGCACAACCGCAGGGCACTGGAGGACGCGCTGCGCCGGGGCGGGGTGTTCGGCGCGGGCGAGGTGCGGACCCTGGCCTCGCCGGCCCCGGACGACTTCACGGTGGAGCTGCGCCGCGCCTGCCGTGAAGCCGAGGGGCTGCTGCTGCTCTACTTCGCCGGGCACGCCGTCACCTCCACCTCCGGCAGCGAGCTGCACCTGCAGATGCGTACCGCCCGCGTCCTCACGGGCGACGGGCTGCCCGGCTCGGTGAGTTTCAGCGAGGTGCTCGGCGAGCTCGTCGAGAGCCGTGCCGAGCAGGTGGTGGTGATCCTCGACTGCTGTTACGCGGGCAACGCCGCGGGGATCTGGCACCGCTTCGACGATCCCAGGCGCAAGAAGCACAAGATCCTGCTGCTGATGAGCGTGCAGCCCAACCGCTGCATCCTGGGCGGGGACGCGGACGCGGCGACCCCGTTCACCCGCGAACTCGCCCGCGTCCTCGACGAGGGCGGCGAGGTGTGGCTCTCCGGGCTGTACGCCGCCGTGAAGGACCGGATGGCCGCGGCGAAGTACAAGGCGGAGGACGACGATCCGCAGCGGCCGCAGGCACTGGCTCCCCCGTGGGACCCGGAAGCGGACGTGCTGCTGGCGGCAGGACCGGTGGACCCGCACGGCGGCGACACCGAGGAACCCCCCGGCCGCTTCTCCTGGCTCCGGCGCCCGCTCGCCCGCGTCCGGGAGTCGATCGGCCTGTTCGGCCGCACCGTCGTGGCGCTGGTGCTGGCGTTCGTCGGGATCGGTGCCGCCGGTTACGGAGTCCTGACCCTGACCGGGGGGTCCGGCCCCTGCGAACCGCCCCTGGAGCTGCGGGTCCTCACCGACCCCGATCTGGAGCCGGCGATGCGGGCGGCCAAGGACGCCTACCTCGCCTCGGACGCCAACACCACGGAGGACGGCTGCCCGCGCAGCGGCATCACCGTCTACAGCGCCGGTGCCGCTCATGTGGTGACCGCGCTGGGCGAGCACTCCGACCCCTGGCAGCAGCCGAGGGAGGACGTCAACCCGCAGCGGGACATCGGCCCGCAGCCGGACGTGTGGATCCCCGCGACCCGAGCGGACGTCGACCGGGCCGGCGACGCGCAGGTGGAACGCGTCTTCGCCCGGCTGGAGCCGGACCGCGGGCCGTTCGCGTACTCACCGGTCGTGCTGGCCGTCCCGGAGGGTCTCGACGCCGGTCTCCCGCCCACCGGGCAGTCGCTGCCGGAGCTGGTCGAGGACCTGAAGGACGCGGACGGCAGGGCACAAGTGCGCAGGCCCGACCCCGAGTTCAGCGACGCGGCGCTGCTGGCGACGGTGGGGCTGTACGGCGACGGGGCCGATGTGCGCGGCGCCGAGGAGCTGATCAGCCGGGCGGGACGGCCCGAGCCCTCCGCCGTCAGGCTGCTGTGCACGCTGCCCGCGGACGACGCCGCGGACGACCGCAGCGCGGTCCTGGTGCCGGAGTTCCTGCTCAGGAGTGGTGTCGGCTGCCACTCGGTCACGCGCGCCGAGCGCACCGCCGTCTACCCCGACGACGTGCCCGGTCTGGAACCGACGTTCGTGCGGGTGCGCTGGGAGGGCGGCGACCGGGACGTCCAGGCGCGGGACGACAGGGTGGACCGGTTCCGCGACTGGCTGACGGGGGAGGGCGGCCGGGAGGTGCTCGGCCGGCAGGGATTCAGGTCCGCGACGGGCGAACGGGGGCTGCTCGCCGGGAAGGCGGCCGACCACGGGCTGACCGGTGCCGTTCCGCCGGCGCACCCCGCCGACGCGGCACGGCTGGACAGGACACTGGAGCGGTACGGCAACGCGCACGGACCGGGCCGCGTCCTGTTCCTCCTCGACAGCTCCGGCTCGATGGCCGGCCTGTGGGACGGCCCCAGCGGCGGCCCCGGCATCCTCAAGCAGACCCTGACGGGGCTCGGCAGGGGGGACGAGTACGGGGTGTGGGCGGTGCACGGGGTCGGGGGACCCACCCACACCGGACTGCTGGACTTCGGCAGGCACTCCCGCGCGGAGGCGGAAAAGGCCCTCAGGACCGGCGAGACAGGGGCCCGGGTGCGGGACGCGGAAGCCGATCCGCGCGCCGCCCTGCTGGACGCCCTGGCGTTCATGCGGGAGCGCGGCGCCGGCGACGAGCGACCGCAGCTGATCGTGTACCTCACCGACGGCGAGGACGACGACCGCCTGGCCGGCGACCGCCTCCGCGAGGTGGAGGACCGGGCACGCGAGGCGGGCGTGCCCGTGGCCATGGTGACGCTGAAGTCCGGGGGCTGCGACCGGGGCCGCCCCGGCACACGCGTCGCGGAGGCCGCCCAGGGACGCTGCCTGGACGCGGGGGACGACCTCGTGCCCGCGCTGCGCGACGAGGTCGCCCGCATCGGAACCGGGGAGGAATGATGGCCCGACGACCACCGGCCGCCGTACTCGTGTCGCCGTCCCTGCTGACCGTGCTGACCCTGCTGTTCCTCGCCGCCTGCACCGGCGGTGACGTGCGCGAAGAGCCGCCGGACGCCGACAACCGCCGCCGGATCGTGGTGGCCAGCGGACAGGACGTGACCGGCAAGAACGGCATCCGCCAGCAGCTCATCGACGTCTGGAACGCCGAGGAGGGCCCGCGGGGTTTCCAGGCCCGGCTGGTGGAACTGCCCGGTTCCGCCGACCAGCAGCGCAGCCAGCTGCTCGGCGCCCTGCAGTCCGGCAGCGCCGAGTACGACGTGGTGAACCTCGACGTGACCTGGGTTCCGGAGTTCTCCGCCGCGGACCTGATCCGCCCGCTGACCGACGCGGCGGTCAGGTCCCCGGACGACATCATTCCGTCCGTGGACAGGACGTCGTACTGGAAGGGCGAGCGGTACGCGGTCCCGTTCAACAGCGACGCCGGGCTGCTGTACTACCGCAAGGACCATCTGCGGAAGGCCGGTGTCTCCCGGACCGACCTCAGCGACGGGGTCACCTGGGACGAACTGCGGGACCAGATCGACGCCGTGAAGAAGCACTTCGGCTCCCAGGGCCACGAGGGCTGGGCCACCCAGCTCGCCCCGTACGAGGGCCGTACGGTCAACGCGATCGAGGCGTTCTCCTCGGCCGTGCCCGGACTCCGGCTGACCGACGGCGACGGTGAGTACGCGGCGACCGTGGAGCAGCTCACGTCGGGCGTGGCCGAACTGCGGGCCCGCACGTCCCCGCCGTACACCCTCGACGAGGCCTCCGAGTCCCGCGAGGCCGAGTCGCTCAGTGCCTTCGCGGAGGGCCGCACCACCTTCCTGCGGCACTGGCCGTACGCCTACCCCGCCCTGTACGAGACCTACGGGAAGGACCTGGGGGTGACCCGGCTGCCCGGCAAGACGGTCCTCGGCGGGCAGAACCTGGCCGTCACCTCCTCCACGACCGAGCAGCGGGCCGCGAAGGCGGCGGAACTGATCGCGTTCCTGACCGACCCGGACAGCGAACGCTGCCTGCTGCGCGCCGGGTTCGCCGCGACCCGCGTCTCCGCCTACCAGGAGTCAGGCACCGCTCCCCCGTGCCGGCACGCCCCGGCGTACGCCGAGACCCCCTCGGCGCCGCCCACCGGCGAGGGCACCGTCCCTCTGCCCCCCGACCGGATCGCCGACGGGGTCGGCTTCTCCCAGGACGTCCTGCTCCCGTCCCTGCGCGAGGGCGTGCACCGCCCACGCACTCCGCTCTACGGCGCGGTGACGCACACCCTCATCACCGAACTGGACGCCCTGTACGGCCCGAGCCCGAGCGGGGGCCGGCCGGGCGACGCGGAGATCGCGCAAAGCCTCGACGAGGCGCTGAGGAAGGTTCTGCCCGGTTGAGGCAGGTCACCGAGCTGCTTCCGTTCGGCGTCTTCGTCCGGGTCGCCGACGGGATCGAGGGACTGGTCCACCTCTCGGAGCTCGCCGATGTGTGGCGTGCCGCACCGGACGTCGCGCCGTCACCAGGTCGGGACTGCTCCGGGATGTCCGGTCGCGCCTCAGCGGGAGGTCGCCACGGCCCGGGGTTCCGGTCGGGGTGCCTCCGCCCGGGCCGGTCCCGCGTTCGCCGCGAGCAGGAGGGTCGCCACCGCGACGAGGGCGGCGGTGAAGCCTCGGGCGTACCGCTCGGCGGTGCGTGTGCGTTCGAGCACGGCGACCTCGCAACAGGGGCGGCGGCTAGGACGGCAACGTATTAAGCAGGTTCGACAATCCCGCTTAACGCTCCGTTTAACCTAGGGGCAGTTCCGGTCGAACGGCAAGAGTTTCAGGGGGAGTTGGCGTGGGGGAACGTGACGATCCGGGGACCATCGGACGCCGGGTGCAGCGGTTGCGTGCGGAACGCGGACTGACGCAACGGCAGTTGGCGGAACCCGTGTACACACCGGCCTACATCTCCACCCTCGAGTCGGGCCGGGTGCGGCCCTCCGACGACGCGCTGCGGCATCTCGCGGAGCGGCTCGGCGTCGCCTTCGACGAGCTCGCCGGCGGACGCTCGGCCCGGCTCGTCACGGGGCTCCGGCTGCGCCTCACCGAAGCCCAGCGCACTCTGGCCGACGGCGAGGCCGAGGCGGCGGCCGGGCAGTACGCCGAGCTGCTCGCCGAGGCCGGGACGCACGGTCTGACGGCCGAGCGGTCCGCCGCCCTGCTCGGGCTCGGCGAGTGCGCCCTGGAGACCGGTGAACTCGTCGCCGGCCGGCAGTACTTCGAGCGGGCCGAGGAGTGCCTGGCCGGCGCCCCCCTGCCCGCCCGGGTCCCGGCCCTGCGCGGCCGGGCCGTCGCGCACTACCTCGCCGGTGAACTCCGGTACGCCGTCCACCTGCTGGAGACCACCCTCGACGACCTCAACCGCGGCGGCCTGCACGACCCGGACGCCCTGCTGCTGCTCTACGCCAGCGCCATCGGCCCTTACATGGACATGGGCGCGCACGCCCGCGCCGCCCAGGCCGCCGAGCTCGCCCTGGCCCTGGCCCCGCAGTCCGGCGACCCCGCCCTGGTCGCCCGCATGCACCGCTCCGTCGCCCGCACCCTGGTCGCCGAGGGCCGTCTCGCCGAGGCCGACGCCTCCCTGGCCAAGGCCGCCGAGCTGTACCGGAGCCTGCAGATCCGCACCGAACTCGCCAACTGCCACTGGATGCGCGGCTACGTCTACGCCCAGGACGGACGCCTGGAACGCGCCGAGGAGGAGCTGCGGCAGGCCCTCGGCATGCTGTCGGCCCGGCGCGCCGCCCTCTACAGCAGCCAGGTCACCGTCGAACTGGCCGACGTGCTCCACCGGCGCGGCCGCTCCGACGAGGCGGCGGCTCTGCTCCACGACGTCCTCGGGCACCTGTCCCCCGAGCGCGGCGCCGTCCACTCCGCCGCCGCGCACCGGCTGCTCGGCATCATCGCCGAGGACGCCCGCCGCACCGAGGACGCCGAGGAGCACTACGTCCGCGCCCTGAGCCTGCTGGAGCGGGCCGGCGCGGCCGGTGACCTGGCCGACCTGTGCCGGCTGCTGGGCGACCTGCTGCGCAGGACCGGACGGGTGGAGGCCGCCCTGGACGCCTACCGGACGGGCCTCGGCCACCGCACCGCCCCCGGCACCACCACCCTCGGACCCGCGCCCGCCCAGCCTCCCCTCTGACGAAACCGTGTCCTCGCACAGCCGTGCGGGTTAGCCTCCTCCCGGGTAAGTGAACGACCGGGGCGGGCGCGCGTGGACAACCGACGGACGATGGCCGACGGCATACGGCTGGGCCTGCGGGCCCTGGTGTACGCCGTCCTCTCAGGGGCCGCGCTGCTCACCGTCGTGACGGTGGTCTCGGTGCTCGGGCCCCTGCTGGCGCTCGACCTCTACACCCCGCCGGTCGCGGCCTGGTGGACCGTGTTCACCGCCCTCACCATCCAGGGCGTGCCGTTCCTGCTGCTGGGCACCGTCGTGTCGGCGGCGATCGGCGCGTTCGTGCCCGAGCGGGTGTTCCGGCGGCTGCTGCCCCGCCGTACGGTGCTCGCCGTGCCGGTCGCCGGGGCGGCGGGAGTCGTGCTGCCCGGCTGCGAATGCGCGTCCGTGCCGGTGGCGGGGAGCCTGATGCGGCGGGGTGTCGCGCCGGCGGCCGCGCTCGCCTTCCTGCTGTCGGCGCCCGCCATCAATCCCGTCGTGCTCGTGGCGACCTCGATCGCCTTCCCGGGGCAGCCGGAGATGGTCCTCGGCCGGCTGCTCGCCTCGCTCGGCACGGCCGTGGTGATGGGCTGGCTGTGGGCGAGGTTCGGGCGCGAGGAGTGGCTGCGGCTGCCGAAGCGCAGCCGTGGGCAGCAGCCGGGTGGGGGCCCGCGCGCCTTCGCCGCGGGGCTCCAGCACGACTTCCTGCACGCGGGCGGGTTCCTCGTCGTCGGGGCGGCGGCCGCGGCGACGTTCGCCGTCGTCGTGCCGCGGTCGCTGCTGGAGGTGTTCACCGGATCGGCCTGGCTGTCGGTGCTGCTGCTCGCCCTGCTGGCGGTCGTGCTGTGCGTGTGCAGTGAGGCCGACGCGTTCGTGGCGGCTTCGCTGAGCGGCTTCCCACCGACCGCGCGGCTGGCGTTCATGGTGGTCGGGCCGATGGTGGACCTGAAGCTGATCGCGCTTCAGACGGGCACGTTCGGCCGAACCTTCGCGGTGCGGTTCTCGGCGGCGACCTGGGTGGTCGCCGTGGTGAGCAGCGTCCTCGTGGGGTGGTGGCTGCTGTGAGGCGCTACGGCCCTGCCGTGCTGCTGGTCCTGATGGGCGCGGCGATCCTGCGCGTGTCGCTCTTCGGTGAGCTGTATCTGCGGTACGTCCGGTCGGGGCTGCGGCCGTACCTGGTGGTGTCCGGGGTGGCCCTGCTGCTGCTGGGGGTGGCGTCGGCGGTGCTGACGACCCGGGTCGAGGACGCGCACGGACACGAGGGCGACGGCGATCGCACCGGGCACGATCACGGCCCCGCCGGGCCCCGTGTCGCCTGGTTCCTCACGCTCCCCGCGCTCGCCCTGCTGCTCTTCCCGCCGCCCGCGCTCGGCTCCTACAGCGCCGAGCGCGACGCCGGCCGGCGTGCCGCCCAGGGCGTCGGGACCTTCCCGGCCCTGCCGTCCGGGAACCCGGTCGACCTCTCCCTCGGAGAGTTCGGCTCCCGCGCGGTCTACGACAGCGGCCGCTCCCTTCAGGGCCGTACGGTCCGGCTCACCGGCTTCGTCACCCGCGACGACGACGGCACCTGGTACGTCACCCGCCTCCTCGTCTCCTGCTGCGCCGCCGACGCCACCGCCGTCGAGGCCGAGGTGCGCGGCGCGCCGGCCCCGCCGGTCGACACCTGGGTGACGGTCACCGGCAGGTGGCACCCCGAGGGCGAGCCCGGGTCGGCCGCCGCCTGGCCACCGGTCGTCGACGCCGCCTCCGTACGGCGGGTGCCGCAGCCGGACGACGTGTACGAGAAGCGCTGAGACCCCGCGCCCGGGCCCCGGTGCAGGTGTTTTGCCCCACCCCCCACGGGTAGTCGGGGCACGGTTCCGAGAGGGCCGGGCCCGGTGCGCGGCGGGCGCCGGGCACAGGCGTCCGCCGGTCGCACGGCGGGGCGGTCGTGGGCGGCCCGCTCCTGCCGTGGCCCCGCCCCCGGAAACCGTCGACGGTGCAAGCCGCGGTGAGCGAAGGAGGCGGTGGTCGTGCGGCCCAGGGACGATCCCCGAGACGCTCCCGACGGCGACCCGGGCCCCGGCCGCGCCAGGGGTGGCGGCCCGGACCCGGACGGAGCCCGGGCCGCCGACGCGATCGCCAGGGGCGTGCGGGGTGCCGAGCCCGGAGAGGTGCCGGGGCGGCTGTGCGAAGTGGCGGTGGAACTGCTGCCGGTGATCGGCGCGAGCGTGTCCCTGCGCAGCGAGGGCATGCCCGTCCAGCTGAGCGCCAGCAGCGAGCAGGCCGCGCACCTGGCGCAGATCCAGGCCACGCTGGGCGACGGCCCCTGCCAGAGCGCGCTGGAGGACGGCGCGCCCGTCCTCGCCTGCGATCTGACCACCGGCCGGGACGCCGGACGCTGGCCGGTCTTCGCCCAGCAGGCCACGGAGGCCGGGGTGCGGGCGGTGTACGCGGTGCCGCTGGGCAGCGGCGCGGTGTGCGTGGGCACGCTCGACCTGTACCGCGACCGCCCTGGCGGGCTCACCGACCGCGAGTTGCACACGGCCCGGGTCGTGGCCGGTGTCATGACCGTGGCCCTGATGGCGCTGCCGCACGGCGACGAGCCCGGGACGCCCGACGGGGACGACTGGCTGAGCGGACTGGCCACCGACCACGACGAGGTCTACCAGGCCGTCGGCATGATCATGGCGCAGCTCGGCGTGGGCGCGGACGACGCGCTCGCGCGGCTGCGGGCGGACGCCTTCGCGCACGGGCGTACGGCCCTGGACGTGGCGCGGGACGTGCTCGCCCACCGCACGCGGTTCGACCGCTACTGAACGCCGGGGAGCGCGGCCTCAGATCTGTGCCCTGCCCTGCTTCCTGATCTCGGTCAGGCGCTGCGTCCCGAGCTCCGCGGTCTGCCGGGTGACCTCCGCGTACACCTCGTCCAGGCCGGCGTTGGTGAGCGTGATCGCCTCCTCGCCGACGCGTACGGCGGCGAGGTCCATGGTGAGGTACGTCAGCTCCCCCTCCTCCGTCTCGCCGGCCAGCATGACCCGCAGGGCCTGCCGGGCGTCCCCCACCGGCGGCAGCGGCAGGTCACGGACCTCCACGCCCTGGACACCGCCGCGGGTGGTCGTGGCCGTGAACTCGCCGCACCTGCCGGGCAGCGACTTCATCCAGTCCAGCGTGCGGTCCACCTCCGCCGGAGGATGGGCGGCGACCCGGTAGCGCAACTGGGCATCGGTGTCGCCGTCGTCGAGCGCGGACGTCGCCTGCGGGCCCTTCGGGGTGCCGAAGGGCTCCTCCGTGTAGAGGACGTCCAGCAGCCGCTGGCACTCGGGGTCCTCCGTGGTCGCCTTGAGCAGTCCGTCACGCCAGGTCCGCGCACCCCCGGACGGTGCCCACGGCTCCCCCAGATCGGCCTCGGTGACCAGCGCCGCCCGGGCCTGTGCCTCGGTCAGGGCGGCTCGGGAACCGGACGGCCGCTCGACGGCGGGGGACGCGCCGGAGGCGGACGGGGAGGCGGAGAACCACCGGGGTCGCGGCTCGTCGCCGACCGTGCAGCCGGCCATGGCCGGCAGAGCGGTCACGGACAGTGCGGCGGCCAGGAGGGCACGGGCGGCCGAGGGGTGGGTCATCGGGTGCCTCCTGCGGGGGCTCGCGGAGGCGCCTCGGGGCGGGGCCGCTCTCCAAGATCGGGTGCGTGCTCCTACGGCACCACCGCAACCGTCCGGCCACCAGCGATACGGGCCGTCCGGGTGAGCGGACCGGGCCCCGGGCCCGCCGCCCGAAAACCCCTCGCCCCGCTCTCGGCCTGCTTGTTACTGTCACGCCCATGCAGCGCGCCCAGTCGTACCCGTCCGCCACGACGACGCCGGAGAGTGTCCCGGCGCGCTGACAGCTGACCCAGATGTCCGAAGCCCCGGGGCGAGTGCCCCGGGGCTTCGCCGTGTGGTGCTCGCCTCCCCGCCGTGAGGAGTCACACCATGCACGACCACCGCCGGCTCGGCCGTGAACTGGACCTGTTCGACACCGACCCGCTGATGGGCGCGGGGCTGCCGTACTGGCTGCCCGACGGCGCGCTCGTGCGGCACACCCTGGAGGAGTACGTCCGCGACGCGGAACGCCGGGCCGGCTACCGGCACGTGTACTCGCCCGTCCTCGGCAAACGCGAGCTGTACGAGATCTCCGGGCACTGGGACCACTACGGCGACGACATGTTCCCGCCGATGGACCTCGGCGCCGAGCAGGTCCTGCTGCGCCCCAGCCTCTGCCCCCACCACGCCCTGATCTACCGCTCCCGCTCCCACAGCTATCGGGAACTCCCCTTGCGCATGGCCGAGTTGGGCGGCATGTACCGCTCGGAGCTGTCCGGTGTCCTCGGCGGTCTGACCCGGGTGCGGGGCATCACCCTCAACGACGCGCACATCTTCTGCACCCTGGAGCAGGCCGTCCAGGAGGCCCGGGGCGCGCTGGAGCTGATCGGCCGCGCCTACGCCGACCTGGGCATCCGCGCACACCGCTACCGGCTGTCCCTGCCCGGGGAGGGCGGCAAGTACGTGGCCGACCCGGAGCTGTGGCGGCGTGCCACCGCCCTGCTGAGGGAGGTCCTGGACGGCTCCGGCATCCCGTACGAGGCGGCCGAGGGCGAGGCGGCCTTCTACGGCCCCAAGATCGACGTGCAGATCACCGACCCGGCCGGCCGGGAGTCCACCCTGTCCACCGTGCAGATCGACTTCCACCAGCCCGAACGCTTCGACCTGCACTACATCGGCCCCGACGGGGCCAAGCACCGCCCGGTCATGGTGCACCGCAGCGTCATCGGCAGCGTGGAGCGCGCGGTCGCCCACCTCGTCGAGGAGCACGGCGGGGCCTTCCCGCCGTGGCTCGCGCCGGTGCAGCTGGCCGTCCTGCCGGTCGGGGAGGAGCAGTCCGGGGCCGCGGACGCCCTGGTCGCACGCGCCCGGGAGCTCGGTCTGCGCGCCGAGGTCGCCGGCCCAGGGCAGGGCACCCTGGCCGCCCGGATCCGAGCGGCCCGGCTGGTGCCGTACCAGGCGGTGATCGGCGGGCGGGAGGCCGCCGCCGGCCTGGTGGCGGCCCGGCTGCGCGACGGCCGCCGGCTCGACGCGCTCCCCTCCGCCGCGTTGCTGCGGCGGATCGGTGAGCGGGTCGCGACCCGCGGCACCGAGCTGTGGGATCAGCCGTAGGACGGGTTCAGAACGTCCACCGCGTGTGGCTGTAGACGCCGTGGTCCCGGCCGAAGCCGTACGCCGTGTCCGGGGCCAGCGCGAACACCACCGCGTCGCCGCCGCGGAACTCGTCCCCCATGCCGTGGAAGGTGCCCTCGGGGGAGGTGATGTGCGGCCCGTACTTCGTCTCGAACGCCGTGATCACCTCCTCCAGCAGCGCACGGTCGGCGACCGGCTCGGCCGTGCCCTCGACGACGAGGTCGAGCCCGTCGGTGAGGGAGTTGGCCCCGGTGGTCAGCGCGCAGTGCGCGTCGTGTGCGAGGTTCTTCGCCTTCTGCTCCGTGCGGCCGGTGGAGAAGTACAGCACCCCCTCGTGCCAGGCGGCGATGCAGGGCGTGACGTGCAGCCGGCCGTCGGGCCGCACGGTGGACACCCAGAAGATCTCGGCGGCCGCCAACCGCCCCTGTGCCTCGTCCCACGGGGTGGCGGTGACCTCCGAGGCACCCGGGCGTGGATTGAGGGCGGAGCTGTAGCGGGCGTCGAGTTCGGTCGTCGGTCGCTGTGCGGGCATGGTGTGACTCCTTCGTCGTCTCCTGCCCGTAACGACCGTCCGGCGGGGCCGGAATCATCGCCGCGTCCGTTCGTGTCGCCGTACGGCCCGGTCGGCGGGCCGTACGGGGCCGGAGCTTGTCCGGGTCGAGCACGGCCCGGACGTGCTGGATCCGGTCGTCCGCGGTGTCGAACGCCGGCACCGACACGGTGACGCCGTCCTTGCGCGCCACCAGGCGGGGTGGCCGCTGACCGCCCACTCCGCGCACGTTCGGCGAAGAAGCGGGCACCGGCCCGGCGCCGCGGACCGGGTGCAGTGCGGCCGTCAGCGGTCGTGGTCCCGGCGCTGCGCCGGTCCTGACAGTCCTGACCCGGCCCGGACCGGGAGCGGGTCGTCGTCCGGGCCGTAGGGTCGCTGCTGCGGAGCATTCCCGCGGAGCCACTGGAAGGAGTCCCCCCGTGACGGACGGCCGGCCCATCCCGGTGATCATCGACTGCGACACCGGTGTCGACGACGCCCTCGCCCTGCTGTTCGCCGTACGGCACCCGGCGCTCGACGTGCGGGCGATCACCTGCGTGGCGGGGAACACGGACGTCGACGGCGTCGTGCGCAACACCCTGAAGGTGCTGGAACAGGCGGGCGCTCCCCCCATCCCCGTCGCCCGGGGCGCCGAGCGGCCGCTGATCGAGGCCCCCCGCTCGGCGCAGCACGTGCACGGGCGCGACGGCATGGGGGACCTGCGGCTGCCCGAGCCCTCCCGCAGGCCCGCCGACGTCGACGCGGTGACGCTGCTGCGGCGCGAGATCCTCGCCTCACCCCGCCCGGTCACCCTCATCCCGACGGCGCCCCTCACCAACATCGCGCTGCTCCTGCGCACGCATCCGGAGGTGGTCCGGGGCATCGAGCGGATCGTCTTCATGGGCGGCGCGGCGGCCGTCGGCAACGCCACGCCCGTCGCGGAGTTCAACGTCTGGCACGACCCGGAGGCGGCCGCGATCCTGCTCACCGCCGGGGTGCCGATCACGATGTACGGGCTGGACGTGTTCAACCGGGTCGTGGTCCCCGCGGCGGACGTGCGGAGGCTGCGCACCAGCGGGGAACCCGGGACACGGCTGGCCGGGGAACTGCTCTCGTACCGCCCGGCCCATCCGGACAGCCGCCCCGACGACCCGGCCGAGACGTCCGGCGGCCTCGGTGACGCGGGAGCGGTGTGCGCGGTCGCCGACCCCGAGGGCCTGACGACCCACCGCCTGCCGGTCGAGGTGTCCCTCGCGCCCGGACCGACGCGCGGTATGACGATCGTGGACCGCCGCCCCCGGCCCGGCGAGTCGGAGCTTCACGAGGGCACGCGCGAACAGCCGCTGGTCGACGTGGGGCTGGACGTGGACGTGGAGCGCTACGTGAAGCTGTACCTGGCGACCGTCGAGGCGTGAGAACGCCCGGGGCATGAGAACGCCCGAGGTGCCGTCGCCGCCGGACGACGGCACCTCGGGCGTCTGCGGGGTCTCGCGTGCTACGCGCCGCGCTTGGCCGCGCGGCGGCGGGTCACGACGACGAGGGCCGCGCCGCCCGCCAGCAGGGCCGCGGCACCGAGGGCGATCGGGCCGGTGCTGCTGTCGGCGCCGGTCTCGGCGAGGTCGCCGCCACCGCCGTTCGGCTTGGGCGCGACGGGCGTCGACTCGGAGGCGCTCGGGGTGGGCGTGTCCGTGTCGGAGGACGGCGGCGTCGAGGGCTCGGCCGGCTCGGACGGGGACGCCGGAGGCGTGGTCTCCTCGGCCGGCTCGGACGGGCTCGCCGGCGGCGTCGAGGCGGGCGGCTCGGTCTCCGCCGGCGGCGGGGTGGTGGTGCAGTCCTTCGTGCCGCCGTTCCAGGCCGCGATCAGCTTGTCCTTGATGACCGGGCGGTCCGGGCCCTTGGGCAGCTCACCGTGCTCGAAGCCGTCCTTCGCGTCGAGCTTGCCGTCGAACTTCACGGCGCCCCGGTAGAGGTCGATCTGCCCGAAGCAGCCCTTGTCCGGGATGGCGATGTCGAGCGCGTCGGTGCCGCCCTGCTTGACCGTCACGGAGTCGAAGTCGACGAACACCTGCTCGCCGGAGGTCGCGAACGTCGCGCCGTGGGCGAGGTAGGAGGCGAGGGAGGCCGTGCAGGTGGCCGCGTCACCGGCGGCGCGGACCTTGATGTGGACCTTGCCGTCCTCGGTCGGCTTCAGGTTCTGGTCGTCGACCTTGACCGAGTCGTAGAAGTTCGTGCCGTCGAGCGAGAACTGGCAGCGATCGGTCCCGGTCTCCGTGCCCGCGCCCGTCCCGGGCTTGTAGCCGCCGCCGGACGACCAGCCGTCTCCGCCGGGCGCGCCGTGCGCGAACGCGGTCGTGGCGGTGGCGGCGCAGAGGGCGAGGGCCGCGGCGCTGGTCCCCAGCAGGCGTCGCGCGGTGACACGTCTCGCTATGGACATGCGTATCCCATTTCTTGGCGTGTGCCGAACCCGGGTGGCGGCATGCGGGCAGCGCGTGGCTGCCGGGCCGCACCGGGAAGTGAGTGGTCTGAGAAGCACTGGGCTCATTGGTCACATGTGCCTCAGTGGCCCCATGGTGGCGGCGCCGCAGCACACTGTCAACCTGCGGTGATGCAAAGGAAGTTGCGCCGCCATCACACTTTCGTCACAGCAGGAATGGATCGCTCCGATCAGCGCGATGGTTCCTTTTTCCGGCATTCTGGACAGATTCAATGCAGTCGCCCGTATGCCCTGCGAAGGAGACCGCGTGACCGATCGCTCGACCCTCGACCTGTCGTCCCGGGACCCCGACTGGTGGCGCCAGGCCGTCGTCTACCAGATCTATCCCCGCAGCTTCGCCGACGCCGACGGCGACGGACTCGGTGATCTGCGCGGCATCACCCGCCGCCTCGGCCACCTCGCCGCCCTGGGTGTGGACGCCCTGTGGATGAGCCCCTTCTACCCGTCCGAGCTCGCCGACGGCGGCTACGACGTCGCCGACCCCCGGGGCGTCGACCCGCGCCTGGGCACCCTCGACGACTTCGACGCCCTGGTCGCCGAGGCCCACCGCCTCGGCCTGAAGGTCATCGTCGACATCGTCCCCAACCACACCTCGCACCGGCACGCGTGGTTCCAGGAGGCCCTGGACGCGGGGCCCGGATCGGCCGCCCGCGACCGCTACGTCTTCCGGGACGGCCGCGGCGAGCACGGCGAACTCCCGCCCACCGACTGGCAGTCCGTCTTCGGCGGCAGCGCGTGGAAGCGGGTGCCCGACGGGCAGTGGTACCTGCACCTGTTCGCCCCCGAGCAGCCCGACCTCAACTGGGAGAACCAGGAGGTCCGCGCCGACCACCGCACCACCCTGCGCTTCTGGTCGGACCGCGGGGTCGACGGATTCCGCGTCGACGTCGCCCACGCCCTCGTCAAGGACCTGAGCGAACCGCTGCGCGACCTCGGGCGGCCCGAGCTGAGCCGCGAGGAGGGCCTCACCGCGATGCCGCCCGGCACGCACCCCTTCTACGACCGCGACGACGTGCACGAGATCTACCGCGACTGGCGCAAGATCCTCGACGCCTACCGTCCGCCCCGCATGGCCGTCGCCGAGGCGTGGGTGCCCGGCGCCCGGCGTGCGCTGTACGCCCGCCCGGACGAGCTGGGCCAGGCCTTCAACTTCGAGTACCTCCAGGCCGGATGGGACGCGCAGGAGCTGAGGCAGGTCATCACCGACTCGCTCGCCACCGCCCGGGCGGCGGGCGCCTCGGCCACCTGGGTGCTGTCCAACCACGACGTCATCCGGCACGCCTCCCGGCTGACGCTGCCGCCCGGCACCGACCTCAACGCCTGGCTCCTGGCCGGCGGTCACGCCCCGGCCGTCGACGAGGCGGCGGGGCTGCGCCGGGCCCGGGCGGCCACGCTGCTGATGCTGGCGCTGCCCGGCTCGGCCTACGTCTACCAGGGTGAGGAAGTGGGTCTGCCCGAGGTGGCCGACCTGCCCACCGAGGTGCTCCAGGACCCCATCTGGGAGCAGACGGGCCACGTCCGCAAGGGCCGTGACGGTTGCCGGGTGCCGCTGCCGTGGACGACGACCGGACCGTCGTACGGCTTCGGGCCGGGCGGTGCCTGGCTGCCGCAGCCGCCCGGCTTCGCCGCCTACGCCGTCGAGGCCCAGGACGGGGTCGAGGGCTCCACCCTGGAGCTGTACCGCACGGCCCTCAGGCTGCGCCGGAAGCTTCTCGACGGTGAGGAGCTGACCTGGGCGGACGACACCCCGCCGGGCGTCCTCCGGTTCGACCGCAGCGAGGGGTGGCGCTGCGTCACGAACCTCTCCGGCACGGCGGTCGAACTGCCGGCGGGTGAGGTGCTGCTGAGCAGTGTGCCTCTGGAGGACGGCCGGCTCGGGCCGGACACGACGGTGTGGCTCGGGCGGTGAGTGCTCCGTCGTAGCGCCGTTTCGGGCCGTCGTCCGTCTGCGGCGTCGTGGGGGCTGGTCGCGCGGTTCCCCGCGCCCCTCCGGGGCGCGGGCCCCGCTCACGTGGCCCAGTGGGGCGAGCCGTGTGCGGGGTGCCGGGGAGGATCGTGCCACCGGCCGTGTACGGACGGGGAGGCCCGCCCGCGGCGGCCCGGGAGGGCGGGCTGTGGGGTGCCGCGACCATCGCGCCCGGGCGGGAGGGCATCGTCGGGGTCGGGGGCGTCGGGGAGGTCTTCGAGGGGGCCGTGCTGACACTGACCGCGCCCCGGGGGACGCGAGTGACCGGTACACCGCGGCCGGACGGAACCGGGTCTTCCCGTTCGTGCCGGCCGTGTCGGCGGATGCCGTTCCGGGCCTCCGGCTGCCGGACTGCTCCCTGAAATTCACCGACGTGCGGGGCGTGCCGCCGGCCGTCGGGCGGTGTTCCCGTGACCGTGGGCCTGGCCGGGCCGGCCCTGACCCGCCCGCTGTCCGGCGTACCGCTGTCCCCCGGCCGGAGGTCTCCTGCACCGCTCACCCGGGCTCCCAGGTCACCGTCCGTGACCGGGACGAACGGGAGGCCTGCACGACGACGCCGGCCTCCGACGGCACCTGGGCGTGCACCCCGGGTTCGGCCTTCCCGGCCGGCGCGGGTCAGTAGCGGACCGCCCGGGCGACCTCGGTACGGACCTCACCGGACAGGTCGTGGGTGCTGCGGGCGGTGGCCGTGGCGGAGTGGCCGGCCTGGACGTGGTCCACCGTGACGATGACCGTGTCGGCCAGCTGCCCCTGGCTGTCGCGGAAGTCGACCTGGACGGCGAAGGACCGGGTCGAGTCGTCCGTGTTGCGGGCGGTGACCTCCGTGCGGACCCGGCCGTCGGACCCGGTGACGGGCGGGCCGGCCTTCACGTCGTCCTTGACGTCGATGCCGTCCTGGATGTCGTCGAGCCGCCGCTGGGCCTCGGCCGTGGCGGACTCCACCGCCTCCACCGCCTCGGACGCCTCCGAGGCGATCGACCCCACGGCGGACTGCGCCTTGCTCGCGGTGTCCGCGGGGGTGTCGTCGCCGCTGCAGCCCGCGAGGACGGCGGACAGGCCCAGTGCCAGGGCCGCCCCGGCCGTCGCCCAGCGCCTGCGGTGGCGGGCGGACGTGCCGCCTCCCCGGGGCCTCCAGGCTCCTCCCGGGCCTCCCGGGCCTCGCGGCGTCATGTGCGTCCGAGCCCGCCGCCGCCGAACGATCCGCTGGATCCGGGCGACCAGCGGCGCGGTTTCTGGTCCTTGCCGGTCCTGGTGCTGGCTCGGTGGAGCTCATGGGGCATGAGCCGTTGGCCGTCGCGTGCCACGACCGGTACGTCGTCGGGCTCCCGCATCTCCCTGGTCTCGCGGACCGGCCCGCCCTCCGGGAGGTGCGGCTGTTCCTCGGGAGCGGGGTGGTGGGTGTCCTTGTCCATGACCCGCATCCCGACCCGCACGGCCCAGATCAGCGCGCAGGCCACGATCAGCCCGCCGACGAAGGCGATGGTCACGGCGACCGCGTGATCTGACGACGCCGCCAGTTCTGCATACGTAGCCGTATTCATGCCCCAAGTATCACCGACGGAATGAGATGAAGCGCCCGGAATGTCCTGCTACCCCGCGGAGTACGGTGGAGGGCGGAGGGTGAGCCGCAACCACGGGCCGCACCGGCCTCCGGCCGCCCTCGGGTGGCTTCACGGCCGCCCCCGGGTGGTCTTCCGGCCGCCCCCGGTCCGCAGCAGGAGCCCCCCGATGACCTCCGCCTCCTCCTCATCACCGGCACCGCTCCCCGCGCCGCGAGAAGTCCGGCTACGGCTCGCCGGGCCGACCCCGCACGGCCGCACGGCACGGCGTATCGACGGCGCGTGGTGGCCCCGGTCGGACGACCTGGCCGAGGAGCTGACCGGGCTGCTGGGCGTGCTCCCACGCGACTGGGGGCGCATCAGCAGCGTCCTGGTCCACGGGGAGACCTGGCCGGACTGCCCGGCGCAGTTGGTCGTCGCCGGGCAGGCGGTGCACGTCGGTCACAACGACTCGCCCTCCGCGCCGCACACCGTCTGCCTGCTCGCGCCCGGCCGGGGACGCTACGACCTGCTGGTGGTGCCGCCTTCGACGGCGGCGGCGGAGGCCGGCCGGCTCATGGAGCGGGCCGTCGCCCAGGACGGGTGACACCCGGCCCGGCCGCTCAGTGCGCCAGCAGCACCAGGGCCAGGGCGGCCAGCGCCGGGACGGTCTGCACGAAGAGGATCTTCCTGCTCGAGGTCGCGGCGCCGTAGACCCCGGCGACCGCCACGCACACCAGGAAGAACACCGAGACCTGGAAGCCCACCGGGTCGGACGCCACCGCGCCCCACACCAGACCGGCGGCGAGGAAGCCGTTGTAGAGGCCCTGGTTGGCCGCCAGGGCCTTCGTCCCCTCGGCGAACTCGGCGCTGGTGCCGAAGGCCGCCCGGGCCCTCGGCGTGGTCCACAGGAACATTTCCAGCACCAGGATGTAGGCGTGGAGCGCGGCAAGGGCCAGCACCGCGAGCGTGGCGACGGTCGACATGCGCTCATCATCACAGGTCCGCCCGGCCGTCATCCTTCGGGCCCTCCCGGGAGGCGGCGCGGGGCCGGGGGTGGCAGATTGCGGCCAGAGGCCGGGTCCGGCCGTCGCGTCCCCGCGTGTGCCGCTCGGGAGCCGGACCCGGCCTTCTCCCCAGGCGCGCAACGCCCCGCACCGCCAGACTTCGCCGACGCGCTGCTCGCCGAGGTGGTCAGGTCGGGCCGGTCGGCGCCGGCCGGCACGGAGGTCGAGTTCCGGGTCGAGGACGACAGCGAGGACGCTCCCCGCTTCGCGGACGGCAAGCGGGTCGTCCGCGCCGAGACCGACGCGTCGGGCAGGGCCACCGCCCCGGTCCTGACCGCCGGTGAGGGCATGGGCACGTACACCGTGGCCGCGTCGGTGGGTGACGCCATGACCCAGTTCGCGGTCGAGGTCGTCGAGGATGACGGCGCACCGGAGCCCGGCCCCGGCGACGCGTCCGGCTCCCCGTCCGCGAGCCCCACGAGCGATCCGAGCCCCTCCGCCGAGCCGAGCCCGTCGAGCAGCACCGCGACCTCCGGCACGACCGGCGGTGACGGCACCCCGGCCACGGGCGGCGGCACGTCCACCGCCCTCGACGGCGGCAGCCTCGCGTCCACCGGCGCCGGCGGCACGGGTCTCCTCCTCGCGGTGGCAGCGGCCCTGGCCGCGGTGGGCTTCGCGGCCCTCCGCCTCGCGCGCCTGAAGCCGGGCTCCCGCGACGGCGCCTGACATCACGTCATCGCGGTGACGGCCCGCGCCCGGCCACCGGGGGCGGGCCGTCGCCTTTCGTTTTGCGGAACCTTTGCCCGTGGGCCGGGCGTTGGAGGGGTGTGCGCGCGTGAGCAGGTGCGCCGGGTGATGCCGACTAGTACCGAGGTGACGTCAATGGCAGTGTGGGACCGGCTCAAGGACCAGGCCAAGGCTTTCCAGCAGGGTCAGGGGGCGCGGGGCGCGACGACCGGTGGGCACGGCGGCGGGACGAGGTCCGGCGGTGGCGGCAAGGCCCAGCTGGTCGGCCTGCTGAAGACGCAGCTCGGTTCGCTGAAGAACGAGCTGAAGAGCGGCGCGTACCGGGACGCGAGCATGGCGATGTGCGCCCTGGTCGCGGCGGCCGACGGACATGTGGACCCGGCCGAGCGCCAGCAGGTCGAGTCGATGATCCTCAGCAACGACGTCCTGCAGAACTTCCCGCCGGAGCAGCTCCGGCAGCGGTTCGGCAAGCACGTGGACCAGCTGACGGCCAACTTCCAGCTCGGGAAGTCGGAGGCGATGCAGGAGATCGCGAAGGCCGCCAAGAAGCCCACCGAGGCCCGGGCCGTGATCCAGACGGGCATCGTCATCGCCGGTTCCGACGGCGACTTCTCCCAGGCCGAGCAGATGGTCCTGCGCGAGGCCTGCGCGACCCTGGGGGTGTCCCCGGCCGAGTTCCAGCTCTGACCGGCGAGCGGGGGCGTGACTCCGCGGTGACGGGAGCGCGCCGCCGCCTGCCGCTGGGGTGGGGGCGCGTCGTCGGCTTCCGCTGTGGCGGAGTGCGCCCTGCCTTCCGCGGTGACGGGAGCACCCCCCGCCTGCCGCCGGGCGGGGCATGGCGCCGCCTGCCGCCTGCCGCCGAGGCGGGGCGTGCCGAAGCCTGCTGTGGGAGTGCGCCCCGCCTGCCGCGGTGACGTGAGCGCGTCGCGGCCTGCTGCCGTGGCAGGAGCCCGCCCCCGCCTGCCGCCGTGGTGGGAGTACGCCGCCTCCCGCCGTGGTGGGAGCGCCACCCGCCCGCCGCTGCGACAGGAGCCAGCCCGCCTGCCGCCGTGACGGGATGCCGCCCCGCCTGCCCGCGGTGACGTGAGCGCGTCGCGGCCTGCTGCCGTGGCAGGAGCCCGCCCCCGCCTGCCGCCGTGGTGGGAGTACGCCGCCTCCCGCCGTGGTGG
>NZ_JBEZWO010000008.1:195381-262870 GCF_040637515.1 Streptomyces sp. NPDC029041
GTGGGAGCGCCCCCGCCCGCCGCTGTGACAGGAGCCCGCCCCGCCCGCCGCTGTGACAGGAGCCCGCCCCGCCCGACCGCCGTGACGGGAGCACGCCGCCTCCCGCCGTGGTGGGAGCGCCCCCCGCCCGCCGCCGTGACAGGAGCACCGCGTATGCACTCCGCCCAGACCGACCCGTCCCGTCGTGCCCTCCTGGCCGCCGTGGGGGTGCTGCCGCTGGCCGCCTGCGGTACGGACGACCGGCCGGTCGCCGAGGCGAGCAGGAGCCGAACGCCCTCCACCACGCCGTCGGGCAGGCCGCCGGTCCACCGTCCCCGGCTGGCGGACCTGGAGCGCGCGTACGGCGCCCGCGTCGGCGTCTACGCCCTCGCGACCGGCACCGGTGCCACCGTCGTGCACCGGGCAGGTGAGCGCTTCGCGTTCTGCTCGACGTTCAAGGCGCTGGCCGCGGCGGCCGTCCTGCACCACCGCACCCTGAGCGGCCTGGACCGGCGCGTCACCTACACCGAGGCCGACCTGCGTTCCACGGCGCCGGTCACCGGCAGGCACGTGAAGGGCGGGATGACCCTGCGCGAGCTGTGCGACGCCGCGGTCCGCCACAGCGACGGCACGGCCGGCAACCTCCTGATGCGGGACATCGGCGGCCCGGCGAAGCTCACCGCCTACCTGCGCCGGCTCGGCGACACCGTCAGCCGCATGGACCACTACGAACCCGAACTGCACGACGTGCCGCCGGACGACCCCGCCGACACCACCACCCCGCAGGCGATCGCCACCGACTTCCGCGCCCTGCTCCTGGGCACCGCCCTGCCCGCCCGCGAACGCCGGCTCCTCATGGACTGGCTCTCGCGCAACGCCACCGGGGTCGGCGCCCGCCGCATCCGGGCCGGGCTCCCGCGCGACTGGAAGGTGGCCGACAAGACCGGCACGGGCCGCTACGGCCGGGCCAACGACATCGCGGTCGTCCACCCGCCGCGCACCGCGCCGCTCGTCCTGGCCGTCATGACCGACCGGCCCGGACCCGAAACGGAGCCCTCGGACGCCCTGATCGCCGAGGCGACCCGGCGGACCGTGGCCGCCCTGGGGCTCCCGGGGCGGCCGTCGCCGTCTATAACGGGGTCATGATCTATCACGTCGTACCGCACACCGTCTGGACCACCGCCACCGGCCGGACGTACGCGCCGGCCTCCCTCGCCGAGGAGGGTTTCGTGCACTGCTCCCCGGACGAGGCGACCACGCTGGCCGTCGTCAACGCCTTCTACCGGGACGCGCCCGGGCCCCTGCTGGTGCTCGCCCTCGACGAGGCGCGGCTCACCGCCCGGGTCGAGTGGGAGGCGGCGGCCCCCGCACCGCCGCCCGGCGTCTCCGGTGACGTCCTGTTCCCGCACGTCTTCGGCCCCCTCGACCGGGACGCCGTCGACCACGTCCTTCAGGTGCGGTTCGACGAGGAGGGCAGGGCCGCCGAGCTGCGTGCGACAGGATGACGAGGTGATCGAACAGAAGTCTTCCCCCCATGACCCTCCGCCCGGCCTGCGCCCCGTCCGGGGAACGGCCCGCTGCGCCGTCGTGGCCCTCGCCCTCGCCGGAGCCGCCTGGCTGGTCCGGGCGGTGTGGCACATCCGGCTCGCCGTCGCGGGCGAGCCGGCGTCCGGCCCGCCCGACCAGGGCGGCGGGGTGCACCGTCCGCTGAACTCCCTGGAGGACTCCTACCATCTGGTCTCCTCCGCGGGCGCCGGCGTCACGGCCGTCTGCGCGATCGCGTTCCTGTTCTGGCTGGACCGGGTGCGCGACAACGCCAAGGCTCTCTCCGGCGCGAACCCCCGCTACGGCTACGGCTGGCTGTGGTTCGGCTGGGTCGTGCCCGTGGTGAACCTGTGGATACCCCGGGGCGTCGTCGCGGACGTCCACCGCACGGTCTTCCCCGAGCGGCGGCTGCCCGCCGTCGTGAACTGGTGGTGGGGCCTGTGGCTGGCCGGCCTGGCAGGCGGCGTCGGGATCATCTACGCCGACGACACGGACGAGGTCATCGCCCGTGCCTACCACGGTGTTCTGCCCCTGCTCGCCGCCGATCTGGTGATCGTGGCCGCGGCCGGGGCAGCGGCCCTCATGGTCCACACGCTCACGACGGCGCAGCGGGAGCACATCGCCGGCAAGGGCTACTGAGCGGCCCGCAGCGGCCGGAACACCGACACGGCGAAGGAGGCCGTCACCGACACGGGCGCCTGCAACCGGCCGATACGGTCGTCCCGTTGCGCGGCGGTGAGGTGATGCGCCGTCGGACTCATGCCCACCAGGCCGGTGACGTCCCCGGGGGTGAGACGCATGGCGTACTCCAGTGGCTCGGTGCGATCGAGCCGGAAGCGGGTGTCCAGGGACCGGCGCAGGCGCTCCTCCTTCCTCGGGTCGACCGCCAGCAGCCCGACCGGCTCATGCAGTTCGCGCAGGTGCCGTCCGGTGGGTGTGACGACGAGCAGCGCCCCGTCCGGGCCGAGGACGCGGTGGAACTCGGGCCCGTTGCGGGGTGCGAAGACGTTGAGCACGAGATCGGCGCTGCCCGTGCGCACCGGCCACGGCCGCCACACGTCCCAGCAGGCGGCCTCGGCACGGGCGTGCGCGCGGGCCGCCGCGCGCAGGGCGGGAACGGAGCTGTCCAGCCCCACACCCAGCGCCCGGGGCAGGACGTCGAGGACCTCGGCGAGGTAGTGGCCGGTGCCCGCCCCGGCGTCCAGCACGACGCCGTCGGGCGGGGCCAGTTCCGCGGCGAGGCGTGCGAGGGTGCGGGCGAGCCGGCCGTAGTGCCCGGCGCCCAGGAACGCGGCGCGGCTGCGGACCATGCCGGGGGAGTCGGCGCTCGGGGCCCGCCGGTGGCCGGTCAGCAGGCTGACGTATCCGTGGCGGGCGATGTCGAAGGTGTGCCGGCTCGCGCACCGCAGGGCACCGGCGGTGTGTTCGAGGGCGGCCGGGCACAGCGGGCAGGTCAGGACGGACAGAAGACGATCGGAAGGCAAGGGATGCTCCTCGTTACGCGGTGGCCGCGGCGGGGCGGCGCGTCGCGTGCGGGCGGCGAACGGTGAGGCGTCGGCGCGCGCCGGCCGGCCACCGTGAACCGGCGGCAGGGGGGCGGGCACGCCGAGGACGGCGACGTGACCGACTCACGTCGCCGTCCTCACCGCGGCGTCAGAGGAAGCAGTGCGGCAGAGCGTTGTATGCAAGTGCCATACGGCCAGGCTACCAAGGCTTTCGGACGTCATGACGAGTCGCCGTGCGCGCTCGTCCACCCTGCCGCCGCCCCCCTGAACTTCGGCGGCTATCGTCCGCTCGTGAGCGAACTGTCGGCTGTGTACCTGCCGGAGGCGACTCCCGGACGGCTGCTGGGATCGTGGCAGTTGGACGTGCCCGCCCTGCTGCTCGTCGGCGTGCTGGGCGGGCTCTATGGCTGGGGTGTCGTCCGGGTGCGCGGGCGGGGCGGAGCCTGGCCGCCCGCGCGGCTCGCCGCGTTCGTGCTGCTCGGCCTGGGCGCGATCGTCGTGGCCACGATGTCCGGCCTGGCCGTCTACGACCGTGAACTGTTCTGGCCGGCCGCCGTGCAGAACGTCGGACTCGACCTGCTCGCGCCGCTGGGTCTCGCCCTGGGCGACCCGCTGCGGCTCGCGGTGGAGGCGCTGCCGGAGCGCGGTGCGGCGCGGCTGCGGCGGGTGCTGACCGGCAGACTGGTCGGGCTGCTGACGTTCCCCCTCGTCAGCACGGCGCTGGTGCCGGCCACCGAACTGACCCTCTACTTCACGCCGTACTTCGCCACGGCGCTGCGCGTGGGCTGGCTGCACGAGCTGATGTACCTCCATCTGCTGGCGGCCGGCTGCCTGTTCGTCCTGCCGGTGCTGTCCCGCGAGCAGGCCCTGCCCGCCTGGTGCACCCACCCGGTCCGGGCGGCCCTGGTCTTCCTGGACGGGGTCGTCGACGCGCTCCCGGGACTGGTGATCATGACGCACGGCACCCTGATCGCGGGCGCCTGGTACCTGCACCACGCGCCGCCCTGGTCCCCCGACGTCCTCCACGACCAGCAGCTCGGCGGCGGCGCCATGCTGGGCATCGCCGAACTGGTCGCGGTCCCCTTCCTGCTGGCGGTCCTCGTCCGGTGGGTGCGTGACGAGCGCGCCCGGACGGCCGTACTGGACCGGCGTCTCGACGGCGAACTCGGGTCCGTGGCCACCCCGGAGGGGTCCGCCGAACTGGTCCGGCCCTGGTGGGAGACCGAAGCGGGCGAGGTGGCGGAGCGGATGCGGCGGCAGCGGCCGGGGGACTGACCCGGGCCCGGCCGGTGCCGGTCAGCGGGTCTCCGGCGCCCTCTCCCGGTCCGTGGCCGGCCGGGCCGCCGACGGGACGGGGCGGACCGACGTGGGGGTGGCCGACGGGGCGCGGGACGGCTCCCTCGGGTCGGTCGCCTCCTCGGGGGTGGGCGTGCCGGGCCTGGCCGTGCGGGGGGCGTCCGTGCCCGGGGGCGAGGGCCGGGAGCGGGAGGCGGACGGGGACGGCACGGGGGTGGGAGGTGCCGAGTCGGTGGCCGGCGCCGGCCTCGTGGTGGGCGGGGCCATCGGGATCGTCGGGGTCGGGGGGTGCTCGGACGCGGTGTGGCGCAGGGGGAGAGCGATGAGGGCCGCGGCGACGCAGCACAGGCCCGCCCCGGCCGCGCCGCGCAGCAGGCGGCGACGGGCCGCACGGCGGCGGATCGCCTGGTACTGGCCGGCGGGAGCACCCAGGTAGTCGGAGGAGGAGGGGCGCAGGATCACGGCGAGCGGGTCGTCGGGGGCGTGCTCCGGGTCGCCCGGGTCGCCGTCAAGACGAGTGGTCAAGGCTTCTCCTCAGGTGGACGCGGAGCAGTTCCCGGGCCGCGTGCAGATCGGCCTTGACGGTGCCTTCCTTGCGCCCGGTCAGCGCGGACACCTCCCGGATCGGCATGTCAGCGTAGTAGTGGAGGAGGATCGGGACGCGCAGTCGTTCCGGCAGCGACTGCACGAGCAGCCGCACGGACGGGTCGCTCTGCTCGTCGGGCGGGCGTACGGCGGCCTCCGAGGTGACGCGGTGCAGGGCCCGGCGCTCGCGCTCCATTTTGCGCCAGTGGTCCCGGACCAGGTTGGCCGCGGTGACGTAGAGGAACCCGCGCGGTTCCGCGACGGACGTCCAGCGGGCCCAGAGCCGGGTGAACGCCTCCGAGGCGATCTCGTGGGCCGTTCCGTCGTCGTCGACGAGCCGGCGGCACCAGCCGGCGAGGCGCGGGTAGAGAGCGGCGAACAGCTCGGAAGCCGCCTTCTCTCGGGACCGTTTCAACGCTCTCCAGGGGTGGGGGTGTCCGCGCCGCTCAGCGCCGCGAACACGATCACGTTGTCCGCGTAGCCGTCCCCGGTGCGTGCCCCGCCGCACGTGATCAGCCGCAGCTCGGGGCGGTCCACGTTCCCGTAGACGTCGTCCGCCGGGAAGTCGGTTTTCGGGACGGTCCGCACGGCCGTGACGGCGAACTCCGCCGTCGTGCCGTTCTCAAGGCGCGCCCCGATCCGGTCGCCCCGGTGCAGCCGGGCGAGGTGACGGAAGACGCCGTCACCGTACGGGCCGACCGTGACATGGCCGAGGAGCACCGACGGGCCGGTCTCGCCGGGGGTGGGCGAGTGCCGGTACCAGCCCGCGCGGTCGTGGTCCGTCACCGGCGGCACCCGCACCGTGCCGTCGGCCGCCAGCCCCAGCCGGATGACCGGGGTGTCGACGCCGATGGCCGGGATCAGGAGCCGGACGGGGACCGAACGGGCCAGGGGGCGTGCGCCGTCGACCGGCACCGGCCCGGCGGTGGTGCCCGGCCGGCGCGCGGTGCTGTCGTGACCGGCGGTGTCGGGGCCGGTGGCTTCGGGGCCGGTGGTTCCGTGGCCGCCGCACGCCGTCAGCAGGGACGCCAGAGCCCCGGCCGTGAACACGCGCCTGGAGAACGGGCTCACGCCCCGGTCGCCCGGCGGCGGCGTACGACGAGGACGGTGCCGCCGCCCAGGGCCAGCACCGCGGCGGCGCCCGCGCCGATCGCCGTGCCGCCCGTCCCCGCGTCCCGGGACGCCGTCACACCGGTGTCGGGCGCGCCGCTCGGCCGGACGGAGACCTGGCCGTCGTCGTGCGCCCGGGTCGGCTCGTCCTCGGCCGGCGCCGGGGTCGGCTCGTCCTCGGCCGGCGCCCGGGTCGGTTCGGGCGCCCGGGTCGGTTCGGCGCTCTCCGCGGGCCCGGCGGTGGGTGAGGCGGCCGACGGGACCGGGCTCGGGGTCGTCGCCCCGTCCGCGAACGCGGGCCCCGTGCCCAGCAGTACGGCGGTGCCCGCGAGGGCCAGGGCGCTGAGGACAGTTCGGCGCATGGAATCGCACTCCTTCGTCGTCCGCCCGACGGTCGGCGGGCTGGGTGACAGATCGTGCGGAGAGACGAGGCGGCGGCGGACCGGGTTGTAAAGAGATGGCAAAGTCGTCGCGGTGGCTCCGGAATACCCGGCTGCGCCCGGGAGTCGGGGCCGCTAGCATCCGACGCGATGACCACTCACTCCATGAACAGATTGGGGGACCCGTCCGCGCAAGGTGAGTGCTGATGCTCACCGACCTCGCGAACGGGAACGTCCCGCTTTCCTTCTGGCCGCGCGTGCGCGAGTTCGCCGTGCCGCCCTCCATGATCGAGACCGCGACGGCGCGCCGCCGTGCCGGTGACTGGGCCGGTGCCTGCGCCGCCGCGAACGTCGACGTCGACCTCCGGCCCCGTCTCCTCGCGCGACGCCACGGCAGTGAGTTCGCCGCCCTGCTCCGCGCAGACCTCCGCCACCTCGCTCCCGACCTGCTGCGCTGGCACATGCCTCGGGTAGCTCCCGACGGGCTGCTGCGGCCGGGCCTGACCCTGACCCTCGCCCGGTACGGCACGGGCACGGAAGCGCTGCATCTCGTGGCGCGGACGCCGCCCGCCTGGGCGGACGCCGGGCAGCGGATCAGCCTCGCCCTGTGGGACGCCTCCCGCAGGCACGAGAGAGACCGGCGGCATCCGCACCCCCGGCCCAGCCGGCGCTTCCGGCTCGACCTGCACCGTCATCTGTGGGACGCGCGCCGGACCGGTGAACTGCGGGAGCGGGCCGGCGACGGCGGTCCGCTCCCGGAAACCGCCGGGCCGCCGCCTGCCGGGCCGTTGCCCGACGGTAAGCGGTGTGCCGTGGACCGGTGGGCGGCCGAGGCGGCGATCCTGCTGCGGGCCGAGGGCCGGTCCGGCGGCAGGGTCGGCGTACGGCTCGGGGCACGGCACCGCGTCGTCCTCGACGTCTCCGACGGCGGCGAGCGGACCGCCCTGTCGTACGCACGCGCCCCCGACCCCTCGCTGCCCGTGCTGCCCGACGCGGCGACCTGGGTGCTGCCCGACCTCGACCTGCTGCGGGCCGGGGCGATCGACCCCGGGTGCCTGCACCCGCTGGTCGCCTCGGCGTTGGGCGCGCAGCGGTCCGGCACCCGGCCGGTGCCGGAGCGGGCGGGTGATCCACGGGTGGTGGAATGCCGCGGCGCCCGGCACCGGATCGGGCTGGTCGACGGTGTCCTGGCCGCCCTCGACCACGACCCGGCCGAGGTCCGGCGGGAGGAACTGCTCGCCGCGTTCGGCGGACCCCCGCTGCCCTGTCTGCGGGCCGTCGACGACGCACACCGCAGGCCCGAGTGCCTTCCCGGCGTCCGCGAACGCCTCCACCACGGCGACACCGCCGGGGCGCTCGCCGCGGTCGAGAGCCTGCTCGGCCCGGAGGCGGTGCTGCGCGACGGGCCGCTGCGGGACGTGCTGGAGACGGCCGCGCGGCGGCGCATCGCCCACGGGCTGTTCCGGGCGGGACTGGAGGGTCCCTCGCCCGGCAGCCTGCGCCCCTGGGACCGCCGCCGCTCCCGCGACGACGGCCCGCACCCACGCCACATGTGACGCACCCCGCTCCGACCCGACCTGACCCGACCGGGGTCGACCGCCCTGCCCACGACTGCTCTTCGCTCCACCGAGACGGCCCACCACCGGCAACTGGTGATCACACATGCGCACTCACACCTCGTCCCTGTCCGACACCGCCGACCAGCTCGACGTGGCCGGCGACCTGCTGGCCCTGCTGCGGGACACCACGACCGAACCGCGCCCCGACAGCCAACTGGAGGCCCTCACCCTGGCCGTGGCCGCCGACCTGCCCGTGCTGCTGTGGGGCGAACCGGGCATCGGCAAGACCGCGGCCCTGAACCAGCTCGCCACGGCCCTGGACCTGCCGCTGACCACGGTGATCGCCAGCGTGCACGAGCCGTCCGACTTCTCGGGGCTGCCGATCGTCGGCGACGACCCGGCCGAGCAGGGCGTGCCGCTGGCCCCGCCGGACTGGGCCGTACGGCTGGTGCGGGCCGGGCGGGGGCTGCTGTTCCTCGACGAGTTGTCCACCGCGCCGCCCGCCGTGCAGGCCGCCCTGCTCCGGCTCGTGCTGGAGCGGCGGATCGGCGCGCTGCGGCTGCCGCCGGGCGTACGGATCGTGGCCGCCGCCAACCCGCGCTCCTCGGCCGCCGACGGCTGGGAACTGAGCCCGCCGCTCGCCAACCGCTTCGTCCACCTGCAGTGGACGCACGACACCGACGTCGTCGTCCGCGGCCTGGGCGGGATCTGGCCGCGGGCGACCCTGCCCCGGCTCGACCCGGAGAAGCTGCCGGAGGCCGTGGAGTTCGCCCGCCGTGCGGTGTGCGGGCTGCTGGCCGCCCGTCCCGCCCTCGCGCACCGGCTGCCCAGCGGCGAGACGCGCCGGGGCGGGCCCTGGCCGTCCCCGCGCAGCTGGGAGATGACGCTGCATCTGATCGCCTTCGCGACCGCGGCCGGCTCCTCACGTGACGTCCTCTCACTCCTGGTCAGGGGCACGGTCGGGGACGGGCCCGGCCTCGAACTCCTGGCGAGCCTGGACCGGATGGACCTCCCGGACCCCGAGGCGCTGCTGGCCGACCCGGCCGGTGCGGTGCTGCCCGAGCGCGGGGATCTGCGGCAGGCCGCGCTGGACGGGGTCGTGGCGGCGGTACGCAACCGCCCGGAGCGGCCCCGCTGGGACGCCGCCTGGACGCTCCTGGTCAAGGCCCTGGAAACCGGCCCGCCGGACGTGCTGGTCGTCCCCGCGACCACCCTCGCGTCCCTGCGCCGCGACGACTGGGACGTCCCGGCGTCGATCGAGCGTCTGGCCGGAGTGGTGACCCTGTCCCGCAGGGCGGACCGCACGACGGCCGCGGTCGCGGCCGCGGCGAAGGCGGGGCGATGAAGACGACGACGAACGGCGGTGGGCACGGCTCGGGCGAGGGCGGGCCGCTGACGACGCCCCCGGGCGGACCCGGACCCGGACCCGGTCGCGGCCAGGGCGGGCCGGTGGCGACGGCCGACGGCGGACCCGGTCGCGGCGACGGCGGGCCGGTGAGGGCGGGCGGACCCGGGACCGCCCGCGAGACCATCCCCGGGCCCGCGTCCGGAACTCTCGACCGGGACAAGCTGTTCACGGCCCGGCTGCACGCCGCCCGCGTCCGTCCCTACCTCGCGACCGCCCTCTTCGCCCTGCACGTCGTGGAGTCGCGGCGCGTGCCGACGATGGGCGTCGACCGGTACTGGCGGTGCTACGTGTCGCCGGGGTTCGTGGACCGTACGCCCGTCGAGGAACTGGCGGGCGTGTGGGTGCACGAGGTGTCGCACCTGCTGCGCGACCATCACGGGCGCAGCGACCGGGTCGCCAAGGAGCGGGGTCTGTACGGCCCGGGGGAGCGGCTGCGGATGAACATCGCCGCCGACTTCGAGATCAACGACGACGTCTACGGCGACGGCCTGACCCGCCCCGACGGCATCGTCGAACCGGGCGATCTCGGCCTGGCCGAGGGTGAGTTGATGGAGGAGTACCTGCGGCAGTTCACCGTGGGTCCGAGGATGCAGGACCTGGCCTGGCTGGACTGCGGCAGCGGCGCCGACGGCCTGGACCGGGAGTGGGAACTGGGCGCGGACGGTGCGCACGGCCTGAGCGAGCAGGAGCGCGACGCGGTCCGCTTCCGGGTCGCGCAGGGCATCACCGGCCGCCCCGGCAGGGCCCCGAAGAACTGGCGGCGCTGGGCCGAGGAGGCCTTCCACCCGCCCCAGCCGTGGCGGGAGCTGCTGGGCGCGGCGGTCCGCTCGGCCGCGTCCGGCCCCGGTGCGGGCGAGGACTACACCTACGGCCGCCCCGCCCGGCGTTCCACCGCCCTGCCCGGCACGGTCCTGCCGAGCCTGCGCCGCCGCCCGCCCCGCGTGTCGGTCGTCATCGACACCTCCGGCTCGGTCAGCGACGCCGAACTGGGCAGCGCGCTCCTGGAGGTCGCCGCGATCGCCCGGGCCGTGGGCGGCCGTCGCGACCTGGTCACGGTCGTGCCCTGCGACGCCTCGGCCGGGCTCGCCCGCCGCCTGTGCCGTGAGGAGGGCATCGCGCTCACGGGCGGCGGCGGCACGGACCTGCGGGCAGGCTTCACCCGCGCCCTGCGCACCCGCCCGTCCCCGGACGTCATCGTCGTCCTGACCGATGGCCAGACCCCCTGGCCGGACACCCGGCCCCCGTGCCGCACGGTGATCGGCCTCTTCCCGCGCCAGTACGAGAGCCACGCCTACGACGAGTCCAACCCCGAGTACGTCCCGGACTCACCCCCCGAATGGGCCCGGGTGGTGGACATCGGCTCCTGAAGGCCCTACGGCCGCTGCAGCAGGCCCCGTTCCATCGCCACCACCACCGCCCGCGTCCGGTCGTTGACGTCGAGTTTGGCGAACAGGCGGAGCAGGTGCGTCTTGACCGTGGCCTCGGCGATGACGAGGCGGCGGCCGATCTCGGCGTTGGTGAGGCCGTCCGCGACCGCGTTCAGGACGTCCGACTCGCGGGCCGTGAGCGGAACCTGGGCGGGCTGGCGCATCCGCGCGACCAGGCGTTCGGCGACCCGGGGCGCCAGCACCGTCTCCCCGCGGGCCGCCGCGTGGATCGAGTCGGCCAGTTGCTCACGGGTGGTGTCCTTCAGGAGGTAGCCGATCGCCCCGGCCTCCACCGCCCGCTCGATCTCGGCGTCCGTGTCGTACGTGGTGAGGATCAGGACCCTGGTGCGGGGGAAACGCGCCACGATCTCGGTGGTGGTGGCCACGCCGTCCAGGACGGGCATCCGCAGGTCGACCAGGGCGACATCGGGCTGGTGCCGTTCGACGAGTTCGAGGGCCGCCCGGCCGTCACCCGCCTCACCGACTATCTCGATGCCGGTCCCGGACGCGAGGAGGGCCACCACTCCGGCCCGCATGACGGTGTGGTCGTCCACGACGATGATGCGCAGCGGTCCGTCCGTCATGCCGCGCTCTCCAGTGGTATCAGCGCAAGCACCCGTGTCCCGTCCCCCACCGAACTCGTCACCGTCAGCCTCCCGCCCAGCTCCGCCATTCGTTTGCGCATGCCGTCGAGACCGAAGCCCGACGAGTCCTCCACCAGGAACCCGGCCCCGTCGTCGGTGATCTCGAGCTCCACCCCGTACGGCCGGCGGGTCAGGACCACCCCGACCGTGGAGGCGCGGGCGTGCTTGCGGACGTTGGCGAGGGACTCCTGGGTGCAGCGCAGCAGCGCGATCCTGGTCTGCTGGTCGCACTCCAGGTCCTCCAGCTCGGCCTCGACGGTGAGGCCGGTGTCCTCGGCGAAGCGGTCCAGGGTGCGGCGGAGGGTCTGGGCCACCGAGCCCGCCGCGGTCTGGTCCGGCCGCCGGCCCGAGCCGACCAGCTCCCGCGCCTCGGCGAGGTTCTCCCGGGCGGTGGACTCGATCGACCGCAACTGCCGGCCGCTGCGGGCCGGATCGGGGCCGAGCCCCGCCCGGGCCGCCTCGGCGAGCACGATGATCGAGGCGAAGCCCTGCGCGAGGGTGTCGTGGATGTCCCGCGCCATCCGCTCCCGCTCGTCCGCCGCGCCCTGGCGCTGGTGCGCCTCGGTCAACTCGGCCTGTGTCTGCTCCAGTTCCGCGAGCAGCCGGGCCCGTTCGGCGCTCTGCGCGACCACGGAGTGCGCCCACAGCCCGATCAGCGCCCCGACGGCGACGACGAGCAGCGTGGACACGAGCGTCTCGGTGAAGAACTCCACCGTCCACCCGTCGTCCCGCAGCACGCCCCCGGCCAGGGTCGCTGCCGCGGCGAGCCCCAGGAACACCATCGCGGCCCTCGGCGTCCGCCCGAACATCCAGTAGTGCGGAAGCGTCACCATGAACAGGGCCGCGTAGTTGCCGCGCAGATACGCCAGCCCGCCCAGCGCCACCACCAGCACCGACAGGTACCCGTGCGGCCGTACGACGGGGTTGGCCGGGAAGCGGTCGAGGGCCCCGTAGCACAGCACCACGGCACCGAGCAGGACCAGCGCCGCGCACTTGCTCCCGCCGGCCCGGTTCATGGCGACCAGCCCGACGGCCATCACGGCAAACAGCATCCAGCACACCGCGTTCCAGCGGCGCAGGGAGACGGCCCAGAGGGCGTCGGCGGTGGAACCGGCGAGAGCGGTCATACCGATCAACGTACGTCGGCCGCCGCGTGGGAGGGGCGCCTTTTCTCCGGAGCGGACACCACCCGCCGTGCCGCCCGCGACGGCCACCAGCTGGCTTCGCCCAGCAGCAGCATCGCCGCCGGCAGGACCATGACGCGCACCACGAACGCGTCGATGAGCACGGCCGCCGCCAGGACGAAGCCGATCTGCTTCATCTCGATGATGTGCAGGAAGACGAAACTGGCGAACACGGTCGTCATCACGGCCGCGGCGCTGGTCACCACGCTCGCCGAGGACCGGATCCCGTCCAGCACGGCCTGCCGTGTCGGCACACCCGCGAGTACGGCCTCCCGGATCCGGCTCACCACGAACACCTGGTAGTCCATCGACAGCCCGAACAGGATCACGAAGAGGAACAGCGGCACGCGCGACCCGATCGACCCGGTGGACTCGAAGCCCAGCAGGCCCTCCGCCCACGTCCCCTGGAAGACCAGCACGAGCAGCCCGAGCGCCGCCGCCGCGGACAGCAGGTTCAGGGCGACGCCGAGCAGCCCGAGGACCACCGAGCGGAAGGCGTACACGGTCATGGCGAACGTCACCAGCAGCAACGCGCCGAGCACCAGCGGCAGTTTTCCGTTCTGGTGGGCGGGATAGTCGGCGTAGCGGGCGACGTCGCCGCTCACGCCGTACTCGGCGCCGCTGATCCGGCCGACGGTGGCGGGCAGGAAGTCGTCCCGCAGCCGGTCGAGGGAGTCGTACGCCTCGTCGGAGTTGCCGAGGTAGGGCACCTTCAGTTCGAGGGTGCCGGTGCGGTCGTCGGCCGACGTCCGGATCCGCGACGCCCCGGTGAACAGCGGGTCGGCCTCCGCCCGCCGGGCCACCTCCCGCAGAGCTGCGGTCACCTCCGCCGACCGCGAGGCCTCTGCCCGCACGACGACCTGGTGGGTCACCCGCTGCTCGGGGAACGCCTCGTTCAGCCGGTCGTACACCCGCATCGCGGGGATCTCGCGGGAGTGCGTGTCCCGGCTCATCTCGGTGATCTTCAGCCCGGCCAGCGGGAGGACCGGCGCCAGCAGCGCCATGACCGATACGCACAGGGTGGCCAGGGGATGCCGGGCCGCGGGTCGCAGCAGCGCGTTCCACATCCGGCCGCCGCCACCCTGGCCCCGCCCCCTGCGGACGGGCTTCCCCCGCTGCGCCCGCCGCGATGCCCGGCGCTCCGCCCGCCGCCCCAGCTTCACCAGCAGCGCGGGCAGGGCCGTCAGCGAACTGGCCACCGCCACCAGGACGACCACGATGGTGCCGGTCGCGAGGGACGAGAAGATCACGTCGGAGGCCAGGTACAGCGTGGCCGTGGAGGCGACCACCGCGAACCCGGAGACCACGACCGCCCGCCCCGAGGTCGCCGCGGCCAGCTCCACCAGGGCCTCGGAGGACAGCCGGCCGCCGGAGCGGGCCCGTTCCTCCCGTTCGCGCTTGAGGTAGAAGAGCGTGTAGTCGACGCCGACCGCGAGGCCGATCATCAGGATGACGTTCGTCCCGACCCCGGCGTCGGGCGACACGTGCGAGACGACCATCGAGAGGCCGACTGCCGCCGCGATCGACGACAGCGCCAGCAGCAACGGCACCCCGGCCATGGTCACCGACCCGAACACGACCAGCAGGGTGAGGAGGGTGACGGGCAGGGTGATCGCCTCGGACAGCGCCAGGTCGTCACTGCGCTGCTGGTCGACGCCCTTGCTGACGGAGGGACTTCCGGTCTCCTCCAGCAGCAGCCCGGGGTGGCTCTTCTGCACCGCCGCCGTCTGCGCCAGCAGCGCGTCGACCTTGTCCTTGGCGTCGCGCTCCTCGCCCTTCAGCGTCACCTCGACCATCAGGGTCCGCCGGTCACCGGACAGCAACGGGTCCGCCACGCCCGCCACTTCGGGCAGCCGCCGCATCCGGTCGGTCAGGTCCTTGGCGGCGGCCCGGGCGGTGGCCTGGTGCAGGGCACCGCCCGAACGGGCGGAGATCAGCACCTGTTCGGCGGACCGGCGTTCCAGCCGGGCCTCGGCCGCGAGGGTCTCGGCCCGGCCGGCCTCACCGACCCGGTAGTCCGCCGTCTTCGCGCTGTTGATGCCGACGGCGCTGCCGGCCCCCAGGCACAGCACCACGAACACCAGCCAGCCGACGATCGCCCGCCACGGATGTCGCGCACTCCAGCGCGCCACGCGCACAGTCAGTGGATTCATGCCTGAAAGCGTTGCTGAACAGGACAGTTGCCGGACAGAGGCAGTCGGTTGAACCTGCCGTCCACCGTTCGGTGGACCCGGGCCCAGGGGGTGTCCCCCACCCCGGCCGGGGGTCAGCCCGGCTGATGGAAAGGTGCCGCGAGGCCGGTCGCTCCCTGGTCGGCCGGTGCGGTCAGAGACCGAAGAGCTCCGCCGCGTTGTCGTGGCACACGGCCCTCAGCCACGCGTCCCCCAGTCCCAGCCGCTCCAGGGCGTGGAGCTGGTCCAGGTACGGGTAGGGGATGTTGGGGAAGTCGGAACCGAGCAGGGCGGCGGGGCCAGTGCCGTGCGCGAGGGACCGGTGAGGGATGTGTCACCCCCGCTGCGGTCCCCGCTCACCTCAGCCGATGCGGGCGCACAGGTCGTCCGTGGTCCCGTGGACGAGGTGCACGGACTTGTACCCGGTGGCGCCGATGTCCATCGTGTAGACGCCGTCGACGATGTACAGGCCGCGCGGCAGGGTGCCACCGCCCTCCCCGACACCGACGAACACCGGGCCGCGCACGGCCCAGCGCTGTGATCCGTCGCGCCGGTACTCGACGACGGCCGAGCCGCTCGCGTCGGCGTCGTGGGTGGCGCCGGTCCCGGTGTTCGTGACGCGGATGACCAGATCGCCCCGGTAGGCGACCCGCCGCGCGGAGCCGTCGGGGTAGGTGCTCAGCACCCGCCGCACGACCTCGTCGACGACGGGCTCGCCGTGGACGGGGAAGTCGCACCGCACACCGGCGGCGACGTCCCACGGTGCGGAGGGCGCGGGCTCCCAGCCGGTCCCGGTCGCGGCGGACGCGGGCTGCGGGCCGAGGAGGACGGCCACAAGTGCCACGGGGGCGAGGGCGGTTCGGCGCATGGTTCTCCCTGTGCGGAGGGGTGAAAGGACGGTGCGCCGAAGTCTGGCCCCTGCTTCTGACCAAAGCCTCACCACTCCCGCCGCCGGGCCCCGGCCCGCCCGGTTACGCTGCCGGACAGTCATGGATTTCCAGTTGCTCGGTCCGTTCGCCGCCCGTCACGAGGGGCGGCCGGTGCTGCTCGGCAGCCGCCGTCAGGAGCGGTGCCTGCTGGCGGTCCTGCTGCTGCACGCCGGCCACTCCGTCCCGACCGGCCGCCTCATCGACCTGCTCTGGGACGACGCCCCGCCCGCCTCCGCCCGCGCCACCGTCCACACCTACGTCGGCCGGCTCCGCGCCGCACTCCGGCCGTACGGGGTGTCCGTCGAGACCCGGCACGACGGCTACGCCGTGGAGCGGGGCCCGCACCGGATCGACGCGCGGGAGTTCACCGAGCTGGTCGGGCACGCGGCCGACGCCCGTGACCCGGTGGAGCGGATCGGCCACTACGACCGTGCCCTCGCGCTGTGGCAGGGCCCCCTGCTCGCGGATGTCGCCGACGACCGGCTGCGCTCCCGGCTCGACGGCGGGCTGGGCGAACTGCGGCTGTCGGCGGTGGAACGACGGGCGGAGGCCCAGCTCGGCATGGGGCTGCCCGAGCGGGTCGTCGCGGACCTGACGCCGCTGCTCCCGGAGCATCCGGCCCGCGAGCGCCTGGTCGCCGCGCAGATGACCGCCCTGCACCGCACGGGCCGCCGGGCCGAAGCGCTCCGGCTCTACGACCGCACCCGTGCCCTCCTCGCGACCGACCTCGGCATCGGGCCGGGCCGCGAACTGCGCACCCTGCACGAGCGGATGCTCAGCGGCGACCCCCGGCTGGACCGGCCGCCCGGGCCCGTCTACGCGGTGCGGGTCGACGACCAGTGGCTCCCCTGGAGCACGAGCGGACACCCCGCGCTGGAGTTCTGCAACACCTACGCCGGGTGGGGCGGGGACCGGCTGCCCGGGTCGGAGTGGCTGCGCGGTTACGCCACGCTCGCCGTGTGGGCCGGGCACCTGGACCTGATCGAGCACCGGCAGACCGCCCGGCTGCGGGAACGGGCCCTGCGCCGGCCGGACGAGGCCACCACCGCCCTCGACGAGGCCCGGCGGTTCCGCACGGACCTGTACGCCTGCCTGACCGACCCGCAGGACGGCCGGGCGTTCAAGGCGGTCGCCGCGGTGGTGCAGGAGGCTGCTGGTCTCTCGGTCCTCACCCGGGGCGAGGACGGCCTGGGCCGCTGGCAGCCGTCCCCGTCCGCCGGACTGCGCCTGCCCCTGCACGCGGTGGCCCGCACGGCGGGCGAACTCCTCACCGACCCCCGCCGCTTCACCGTCCGCGCCTGCCCCGCCCCCGACTGCGGCTGGCTGTTCCTCGACGAGAGCGGCCGCCGCAGATGGTGCAGCCTGCGCACGTGCGGGGCGGGACAGGGCTGTGCTGTGAGCTGAGGGAGGGCGGGGTTCGGAGCCCTGTCGCCGGGCGGAGTGGACGGGCGGCCCGCTGCCGGACGGGGCTACGGCGGTCCGCTGATGGCGGACGGGGGGCTCTCACGCGTCCCGGGCCGGGTCTGTCCCCGGCGGGACTCCGGCGTGCGTTGGGGGTGGCCGCAGGCCGCTCGACGCCGAGCGGGACTGCTGCGGCCCGCCGGCGGCGGACGGCGGAGCCCTCACGCGTCCCGGGCCGGGTCGGTCCTCGGCGGGACTGCGGCGTGCGTTGGGGGTGGCCGCAGGCCGCTCGACGCCGAGTGGGACTGCTGCGGCTCGCCGGCGGCGGACGGCGGAGCCCTCACGCGTCCCGGGCCGGGTCGGTCCTCGGCGGGACTGCGGCGTGCGTTGGGGGTGGCCGTAGGCCGCTCGACGCCGAGCGGGACTGCTGCGGCCCGCCGGCGGCGGACGGTGGAGCCGTCACGCGTCCCGGGCCGGGTCGGTCCTCGGCGGGACTGTGGCGTGCGTTGGGGGTGGCCGTAGGCCGCTCGACGCCGAGCGGGACTGCTGCGGCCCGCCGGCGGCGGACGGCGGAGCCCTCACGCGTCCCGGGCCGGGTCGGTCCCCGGCGGGCCCCCGGCGTGCGTCGAGGGCGGCGCCGCAGGCGGTCCGTCGCCGGGCGGAACCGCTGCGGCCGCCGGACGGCGGACCGTGCAGCCCTCAGAACCGTGGCGGCTCGCCGCCAGAGGGTGGCGCGGGAACCTCAGGCGTCCCGGAACCGGTCCGTCGCCGCCACCACGGCCGCCGTCGAGGAGGTTCCCGACAGCCCGTGCCCCTCGCCGCCGATCAGGACGAGTTCCGCGTCCGGCCACACCTGTGCCAGGTGCCACGCGATGTCCGCAGGCCCGCTGATGTCCATCCGGCCGTGGATCAGCACGCCCGGGATGCCGGACAGCTTCCCGGCGTCGCGCAGCAGCGCCCCGTCCTCCAGGAAGGCGGCGTGCCGCCAGTAGTGCGTGACGAGCCGGGCGAAGCGCATCCGGAAGCGCGGGTCCTCGTAGCGCGGGTCGGGCCGGTGCCCCGGCAGGGTGGAGACGTGCACGTCCTCCCACCGGCACCACTCCCGCGCGGCCCGCTCCCGTACGGCGGGATCGGGGTCGGCGAGCATCCGGGCGTAGGCGTCCACCAGGCTCCCCTCGCGCTCGGCCTCCGGCACGGCGTCGCGGAACCGGGCCCACTCCTCGGGGAAGATCCGCCCCATGTCCCGCGTGACCCACTCCACCTCGCGGCGCGTGGTGCTGGTGACGCTGAAGAGGACCAGCCCGGACACGGACCCGGGGTGCTGCTCGGCGTAGGCCAGGGCGAGGGTGACGCCCCAGGAGCCGCCGAGGACCAGCCACGTCCCGATGCCGAGGTGCTCCCGCAACAGCTCGATGTCCGCGATGAGATGGTGCGTGGTGTTGGCGGCGAGCGAGGTCCCGGGATCGGCCGCGTCGGGCGTGCTCCGCCCGCACCCGCGCTGGTCGAGGAGCACGATGCGGTAGGCCGCCGGGTCGAACAGCCGGCGCCAGAAGGGCCCCGCTCCGGACCCCGGCCCGCCGTGCAGCACGAGGGCGGGCTTGCCCGCGGGGTTCCCGCAGGCCTCCCAGTACACGCGGTCACCGTCGCCGACGTCGAGCATGCCGTGCGCGTACGGCTCGATGCCGGCGGGGTAGAGCTCGGTCATGCCGGATGTCCCCTCTCGCCTTGGTGCGGGTTCGCGTGCCGGAAAGCCCGCTCCCGCCCGGTGCGATGCCCTCGACTACCTGATCTCGTCCCAGCCCTCGGGCGTCACCTTGTAGTGGTCCCCGTCGTCGGCGTCCATCCGTGAACTGGCGTGCACGTGCACGTGGTCACGTTCGAGGTGGTACCGGAAGCCGCCCATCATGCCGACCACCGTGAAGACGACCTTCACGGAGTGCCCCTCCGTGAGGGGAGCGAGCGGCGGCAGCAGGTGCTCGACCTCCTCGAAGCACCGGCCCGTCGTCCGCCGCATCAGCGTGTGCACCTGCTGCTCCAGGACGTCCGCCGGGGCGGGCAGGGGCCGCACCGTGACCGGTTCGAGCAGCTCCAGCAGGTGCGTGTGCCCGCGCTCCCGGGCGATGTCGACGGGGCGGCGGCCGTCCCGGGTGCGCTGGGTGCGCCAGGCGCCGTGTGCGATCAGCCGGGACACCACGGCGAAGTCGGCGCCGTGCCAGGCGGCCTGATGCAGCGGGGAGAAGCCGCTGCGGTTGCCGGGCCGGGGCAGGTTGACCCACTCCGGCCACTCTCCCAGCGCCTCGAAGAGCCGGCCCCAGTCGGCGTCCCGCGCCCTGTCCGAGAAGCCGTCCCGCCGGTCCAGGTACCACTGGCTGAACCGCGCGCGGTCGGTGAGGCCGTCCCACTCAAGCATCCTGATCACCGGACCACGCTAATCGAGCCGGATCATCGGGCCTCCGGAACACCCACCTTTTTGTGGGGACTTGGCAGCACGCGGACGCCGGGTGAACCTGGTGGTGGGCGGCCGGTGAGGCACAGGGCGCGGAAGGGACGGAGGTGGCGCCCGCGTCAGGAGGCCGGCCGGGCGGCCTCGGCCAGCCTTTCCAGGCGGCGGTGGCCCCAGTCGGACAACGGCGCCAGCGTGTCGGCGAGTTCGCGGCCGGAGTCGGTGAGGGAGTAGACCGTCTTCGGCGGCAGCACGTCGTGCACCTCACGGTGCACCAGTCCGTCCGCCGCCATCTCCCGCAAGGCCTCGGTCAGCACCTTCTCGGAGAGGCCCGGCAGTCGCCGGCGCAGTTCCGCCGGGCGGTGCGGGCCCGATTCCAGCAGCCAGAGCAGGGCCGTCTTCCACTTGCCGTCGATCACGGCGATCGCGGCGGTCACTCCGCAGACGTTCGGATCCTGGCGCCGACGCGTCACAGTCGCCCCCTTTGTCATCAAGTGTCTTTCACTTCAGGAGAGTTCAGCATGCCTTCCCACAGCGCTGCACCGGCCTCGGCGCATTCCGCCCGGCCGCCCGCCGATCACCCGGCCGGGGCGGTGACCGTCCTCGGTCTCGGCCCGATGGGCCGGGCCCTGGCCGGTGCGTTCGCCGACGCGGGCCTGCGCACCACCGTCTGGAACCGTACGCCGGGCCGCGACCGGGAGCTCCTCGACCGCGGTGCGGTGGGCGCGGCGTCGGCGGCCGAAGCGGTGGCGGCGAGCGAGGTGATCGTCGTCTGCGTGGTGAACTACGACGCCGCCGACGCCGTGCTGCGCCAGGACGAGGTCGAAGCCGCCCTCAAGGGGCGTACGGTCGTGAATCTGACCGCCGACACCCCCGCCCGGGCCCGCGACACCGCCGCCTGGGCGGCCGCGCACGGCGTCCGTTACCTGGACGGCGCGATCATGACCCCGGCGACCACCATCGGCACGCCCGACGCGGTTCTCCTGCACAGCGGACCCGAGGACCTCTACCGCGAACTCGTCCCGGTACTGGAAGCGCTGGGAGGCACCCATACCCATCTCGGCGAGGAGCCGGGCCGGGCCGCGGCCCATGACATCGCCCTGCTCGACATCTTCTGGACGGCCATGGCCGGCTATGCGCACGCCATGGCGATGGCCAGGGCCGAGGGCATCACCGCGAGGGAACTGGCGCCCTTCGCCCAGGGCATCGGCGCGATCCTCCCGCCGTTGTTCGCACAGACCGCCGTGGACGCCGACGACGGCTCCTACTCCGGTGAGGGCAACCCGCTGACCTCGGCCGTGTCGTCCATGTCCCACATCGTCCACGTCTCCGAGTCGCACGGCATCGACGCCGGTGTCATGCGCGCGGCCGAGGGCATGGCCCGCCGCGCCGTCGGGCTCGGGCACGGGCAGGACGGTTTCATCCGCGTCGCGGAGGTCATCGGACGGCGCTGACCGCTACGCGGGGCGGGCGGGCAGGCCGAACGCCCGCCCGCACCCCGCGAGCATCTCGCGGACCGCGGGCACCCCGCCCGTTCCGCCGGACCGGAGCGGGCGGTCGGCCCGCAGCTGCACGACCAGATCACCGGCCTGTGCACCGCAGCGGGCTTCACACCGCAGGTAGCCCAGTACGCCGTGGAGTGGCAAACCGTGTGCGCGCTGGTCGAAACCGGTCTGGGCGTCTCCCTGGCCCCGGCGGGCATCCGGCGCATGCGCCTCAAAGGCGTCGCCTTCCGCAGGATCGAGCCCAGCACCGCTCGCACGAGAGTCGCCGTCGCCTGGCGCAAGAACGACCAAAGCCCTCCGGTCACACACCTGCTGGCAACCCTCACCCAAGATCCGCCGGACGGACCCTAGCCTTCCCGCCACGCCCCCGTGCTCCCCCGCCGCACCAACCGCGTCGGCACCAGCGTCGTCCCGTGCTCCACCCCGTCCTGGCGCATCTTGCTGAGCACCCCCTCCACGCACAGCCGCCCCACCTCCGCGAAGTCCTGGTGGATCGTCGTCAGGGGCGGGAGGAAGGACGCGGACTCGGGGATGTCGTCGAAGCCGATGACGCTGACGTCGTCGGGGACGCGGCGGCCGCGTTCGTGCAGGGCGCGGAGCAGGCCCAGGGCCATCTGGTCGTTGGCCGTGAACACCGCTGTGCAGTCCGGGTCGTCGGCGAGGAGGAGGCCCGCCCGGTAGCCGGACTCGGCCGACCAGTCGCCCCGGACCAGCGGTGGCGGAACCCGGCCCGCCGCGGTCAGCGTGTCGCGCCAGGCGTTGGCCCGGCGCTGGGCGGCGAAGGAGCCCTCCGGACCGGCCAGGTGCCAGACCGTGTCGTGGCCGAGGTCCAGCAGGTGCCGTACGGCGTCCCGGGCGCCGCCCGCCTGGTCGGTGTCGACGACGGTGTAGCGGTCGCCGGCGTCGGAGTCGGCCACCACGACCTGCACGCCGGGCGGCAGGGAGACCGTCGCCGCGTCGAGCAGGTGGATCTCCATGATGACGATGACGGCGTCCACGGCGAGCTCGCCCAGCCGGGAGAAGGCGCCGTTCACCTCGTCCTGGGTGGGGACGGCCACGGGCAGCAGGGTGACGGCGTAGCCGTGCTCGGCGGCGGAGGTGGCGATGGCCTCCAGGGTGCGGATGTTGCCCATGGTGGAGAGCGAGAAGGTGATCACGCCGAGCGTGCGGAACTCGCCCCGGCGCAGCGCCCGGGCCGCGCTGTTGGGCCGGTAGCCGAGCTCCCGCATGGCGGCCAGGACCTGCGCGCGGGTGTCCGCGGTGACGCCCGGGAAGCCGTTCGAGACGCGGGAGACCGTCTGGGAGGAGACCCCGGCGAGCCGGGCGACGTCGGCCATGGAGGCGCCCTGCCGGGGGCGGGCCGCACGCCGTCTCGTGCGGCTCGTGCCGCCCGGCTCGCTCTCACCGTTCACCGTGCCCACCTGCCCCTCGCTTCCCTCGCAGCGCACCGGGCGCGGATTTCGGTCCGGAACGAGTCCTTGACCCCTGAGATTCGGACAGTGTAGACATCCCGCCAGTGGATGTTTACGTAAACATTGCCTAGGCGAAATCGTACGAGAAGCAACCGAACCCGTACCAGTCGCACCACGCAGGCCCCGATCTCTGCGGCCGCCGGGACGCGCGGCACGCAGAAGAGCTGGAGTACTCGAATGGCACACCGCACCCGTCGGAGAAGGCTCCTCGGGGCCATCGGCGTCACCGCCGTGGCGACCGGGACCCTCCTGGCCACGACGACCCTGCCCGCCGCGCACGCCGAGCCGGCCCGGGCCGCGGCCGCCGGGGTCACCGTCCGGCCCGACCCCTCCTACGCGGGGGAGAAGTTCGAGGGCTGGGGCACCAGCCTGGTCTGGTTCGCCAACGCCACCGGCGACTACCCGCCCGCGATCCGCGAGAAGCTCTACAAGCTGCTCTTCGGCGACGAGGGCCTCGCCCTGAACATCGCCCGCTACAACATCGGCGGCGGCAACGCCCCCGACGTCAAGGACTACCTGCGGGCCGGCGGGGCGGTCGAGGGCTGGTGGAAGGCCCCGGCGGGCACCACCCGCGAGGACGTCGACTGGTGGGACGCGGACGACCCCGCCGACTGGAACAAGAAGGCCGACAAGACCCAGCGCTGGTGGGTCGACCGCATCAAGAAGGACATCACCCACTGGGAGACCTTCAGCAACTCCCCGCCCTGGTTCATGACCGAGAGCGGCTACGTCTCCGGCAACTTCGACGCCGGCAAGGACCAGCTGAAGCCCGGGTCGGTCGACGACTTCGCCGAGTACCTGGTGGGGGCGACCGAGCGTCTTGAGAAGGCGCACGGCATCAAGGTCGACACCCTCGACCCCTTCAACGAGCCGAACACGAACTACTGGGGCACCAAGCTCGGTCCCGACGGCGAGCCGGTCGGAGGCCGCCAGGAGGGCGCCCACATCGGCCCCGAGCTCCAGCAGAAGGTGATCCGCGCCCTGGCCCCGGTCCTGGAGAAGTCCCGTTCGCACGCGGAGATATCCGCGATGGACGAGACGAACCCGGGCACGTTCGCGACGAACTGGAACTCCTACCCCCAGGAGGTCCGCGACCTCGTCGCCCAGATGAACGTCCACACCTACGGCACCGGCCAGCGCACCACCGTCCGCGACCTGGCCAAGGCCGCCGACAAGCCGCTGTGGATGAGCGAGGTCGAGGGCGACTGGGGCGACGGCCAGAGCTTCACGGACATGCGGCCCGGCCTGGGCCTCGCCCAGCGCATGGTGGACGACCTGCGGGAACTGGAGCCCAAGGCCTGGGTGTTCTGGCAGCCCGTCGAGGACTACGACAACATGAAGCCGGGCGGCGAGTCCGCCAAGGGCGGCAACTGGGGCGAGATCCAGCTCCCGTTCAGCTGCACCTCGAAGGACACCCTGAAGACCTGCCCGGTCTACACCAACACCAAGTTCGACACGGCCCGCAACTTCACGCACTTCATCAAGCCCGGCGACCGGCTGATCAAGACGAACGACACCTCCAGCGCGGCGGCGATCTCCCGCAAGGGTGACGCGGCGACCGTCGTGCACGTCAACAGCGCCACCGAGGCACGCGAGGTCACGCTCGACCTGTCGAAGTTCGGCCGGGTCTCCTCCCGCGCCACGGTCACCCCGGTGGTGACCAGCGCCGACGGCAAGCTGGAGAAGCACAAGCCCGTCCGCGTCTCCGGCAAGCAGGCCACCCTCACGGTGCCCGCGCAGTCGGTGACGTCCTTCCTCGTCAAGGGCGTCTCCGGAGTGGCGAAGGACGCCGCCGAGCTGCGCGAGGGCCACACCTACCGCCTCACCGGCGTCCAGAGCGGCAAGGACCTCACCATCGCCGGCAACGGCACGGGCCTGGTCATCAAGGGCGCGAACGCGAGCGACCCGAGCGGTCAGCGGTGGCGGGTCGAGCAGATCCGCGGCAAGGACAACCGCAAGCGGTACGTCCTCACGGAGACCGCCTCCGGCAAGCGGCTGGCCGTCCGGGACGGCGCCCTGGTCGCCGAGCCGGACGAGGGCAGCCGCGACAGGGCAGCCGAGTGGATCATGTCCACGACCGGCGACGGCACCTGGACCCTCGTCAACGCCGCCACCGGCCAACTCCCCGACGTCGCGGGCCAGTCCACCAGTGACGGCGCCTCTGTCGGCGTGTGGCAGCCCAACTCCGGTTCCAACCAGCGCTGGACGGTGACGGACGTGACGAACGGCTGACGCCTCCGCACGCCTGAGGCCTCCGCACGCCTGAGCCGAGACGCCCCCGCCGCCCGCCGCCCTGTGCGACGCGGCGGGGGCGTCGTGCTGCCCGTCCGCCCGTCCGGCGGCAGCGGACGGCCGTGGCGACCCCCGAGGGGGACGGCGGGGTCACGAGCGGACCGAGGAATCAACGGTGTCTGCGCGGAGGCCCCGGGGAGCCCGGCAGCGCGGCCGGGCCGGCATCCGAAGGGCCGTGCCCGGCGCTTCGGCGGCGGCCTCGGGACACAGGGGCCGGGGCGGGCAGCGGCGCCGCCGCGTCCGCCTGGCCGGCGGACGTGCCCCCGGGCAGGCGGGCACCGCCGGCCCGTGTCCGGCGCTTTCGCGGCGGCCCGGGGCGGGCACCGGCGCCACCCGGCCCGGCACCTCAGCGGCGGCGCCCCCGGGACGGCCTGTTCCGCCGTCCGTTCGACGCCGAACCCGTGCGCGCGGCGGGCTTCTCGGCGGCCGGCGGGGCGAGGACGACGGGCACGCCCGAGGGCTCCTGAGCCCCGGTGATGCGGCTCAGCTCGGCCTCGTCCGAGCGGACCCGGGTGACCTGCGGGGTGATCCCGGCGTCGGCCATCAGCCGGTTCATCTCCCGCCGCTGGTGCGGCAGGACCAGCGTGACGACGGTGCCGGACTCCCCGGCCCGCGCCGTACGGCCGCCGCGGTGCAGGTAGTCCTTGTGGTCGCCGGGCGGGTCCACGTTGACGACGAGGTCGAGGTTGTCGACGTGGATGCCGCGTGCGGCGACGTTGGTCGCCACCAGCACCGAGACCTGGCCGTCCTTGAAACGGGCCAGGGTCCGGGTCCGCTGGGACTGGGACTTCCCACCGTGCAGCGCCATCGCCCGCACGCCCACGGCCAGCAGCTTCTTGGCCAGCCGGTCGGCGGCGTGCTTGGTGTCCAGGAACATGATCACGCGTCCGTCGCGGGCGGCGATCCGGGTCGTGGTGGCGTGCTTGTCGTCGTCCTCCACGTGCAGCAGGTGGTGGTCCATCGTGGTGACGGCGCCCGCGGAGGGGTCGACGGAGTGCACCACCGGGTCGTGCAGGTACGTGCGCACCAGCCGGTCGACGTTGCGGTCCAGGGTGGCCGAGAACAGCATCCGCTGCCCGCCCGGCCGCACCTGGTCGAGCAGGGCGGTGACCTGCGGCATGAAGCCCATGTCGGTCATCTGGTCGGCCTCGTCGAGGACGGTGATGTCGACGTGGTCCAGACGGCAGTCACCTCGGTCTATGAGGTCCTTGAGGCGTCCGGGCGTGGCGACGACGACCTCGGCGCCGCTGCGCAGCGCGTTCGCCTGCCGGCCGATCGGCAGGCCGCCGACCACGGTGGTGAGACGCAGCCGCAGCGCGCGGGCGAAGGGGGTCAGGGCGTCGGTGACCTGCTGGGCCAGCTCGCGCGTCGGTACCAGGACCAGGGCGAGGGGCTGCCGGGCCTCGGCCCGCCGCCCGTCGACCCGGGCCAGCAGGGCGAGCCCGAAGGCCAGGGTCTTGCCCGAGCCGGTGCGGCCACGGCCGAGGACGTCCCGGCCGGCCAGGGAGTTCGGCAGCGTCGCCGCCTGGATCGGGAACGGCGCGGTCAGCCCCTCGGCGCGCAGCGCGGCGCGCAGCCGCTCGGGCAGGTCGAGGTCGTCGAACGCCTCGACGGCGGGCAGCGCCGGGGTGACGGTGGCGGGCGGTGCGAACTCCCGGCTGGGGGCGGGGCGGCGCCCGCCGCGGCCGCCGCCGGACGGGCGGGAGGCCGTGCCCTGGCCACCCGGCTTACGGGAGCGGGACCCGCTGCCGCGGGAAGGGGGAGAGCCGTTGTTCCTGCGAGCCGTACGGTCCATGGGGAACCTTCCTCGATGCGGCACGCGTCGAGGAATGCGCCGCGGCAGCGAAGTGCCGCGGGATTCGCAAGAGTTGAGCCGGAGACAAACAAAACGAGCCGAGGCCCGCACCGCGAGGGTGCGGGCCCCGGTCAGGGCATGCGCGTACGCGTCAGGCGGGAACGATGTTCTCGGCCTGCGGGCCCTTCTGGCCCTGCGTGACGTCGAAGGTGACCTTCTGGCCTTCCTGGAGCTCACGGAAGCCAGAGGTGGCGATGTTCGAGTAGTGGGCGAAGACGTCCGGGCCGCCACCCTCCTGCTCGATGAAGCCGAAGCCCTTTTCCGAGTTGAACCACTTCACGGTGCCGGTAGCCATATGAATCTCCCTTGAGGGCAGTACTCAGGGCCCGCACCTTGCGGACCCGTAGTCGCCGAAATGATCACCCTAAGGAGATCCGAGAATCCTCGGAAACAAAAAAGAGTGCTCGCGTCGACAAAGGTCGAAAGAGCACTCGAAGTCTCTGGGAACCAAAACTGCAACGCCAGCCAAGGTAGCACAGGCCGGTTCAGAAGGCTCGGGAATCTCGTACCCGGGGTGGACCCGGCGCCCCCGCGTACTGCGTTCCGAGTACCGGAGATTGTCGGCAGGCGCACGACGACGGGACAGGCCCCCCACGGACAGGCTTGGCAGACGTCCGACACCAGATGTGGAGACCTCCTGCCGTGGCAACTTTCCTGTATCGAGTGGGCCGTCTGGCCTTCCGGCGGCGCTGGTACGTCGCCCTGGTCTGGGCGGCCGTCCTGGCCGCCGTGGGGCTGGGCTCCCTCAAGGCCCCGGCGGCCGGTGACGAGGGGTTCTCGATGCCCGGCATCGAGTCCCAGAAGGCGTTCGACCTGATGGACCAGCGCTTCCCCGGGGCCACGGCCGACAGCGCGACGGCCAGGGTCGTCTTCATCGCGCCGGGCGGCGAGAAGGTCACGGCCGCCGGGAACAGGAAGACCGTCGAGAAGGCCGTGGCCGGGCTCGGCGACGGCACGCAGGTCGCGAACGCCGTGGACCCGTTCGCGGCGAAGACGATCAGCAAGGACGGCACGACGGCCTTCGCCACGGTCACCTACAAGGTCGGTGCCGACGACCTCACCGACGCGAGCCGCGACCACCTGGAACGGACCATTGACCGGGCCCGGGACTCCGGCCTGACCGTCGAGGCGGGCGGCAGCGCGCTGGGCGCCGAGGGCGGGCCGGGCGGCGCGGCCGAGGTGATCGGTGTCGCGATCGCCGCCGTGGTGCTCCTGGTCACCTTCGGCTCGCTGGCCGCCGCCGGGCTGCCCCTGCTCACGGCCGTCGTCGGCGTCGGCGTCAGCATGGCCACCATCCTCGCGCTGTCCAGTGCGCTGGGCCTGTCCACGACCACCGGCACCCTGGCGATGATGCTGGGCCTCGCCGTCGGCATCGACTACGCCCTGTTCGTCGTCTCCCGCTACCGGGAGGAGCGCGCCAAGGGCCGCACACCGCAGGAGGCGACGGCGCTGGCCGTCGGCACGGCCGGTTCCGCGGTCGTCTTCGCCGGGCTCACCGTCGTGATCGCGCTGGCCGGGCTCGCCGTGGTCGGCATCCCGATGCTCACCAAGATGGGGCTGGCCGCCGCGGGCGCGGTCGTCGTCGCCGTACTGGTCGCCCTCACCCTCGTCCCCGCCCTCCTCGGCTTCTGGCCGAACGCCGTGCTCACCCGGCGGGCCCGCAGGAGCGGCCGGATCGAGGGGAGCACCGGGGACAACGCCGGCACCCGCTGGGCGCGGTTCGTGCTGCGCCGCCCCCTGCCCGTGCTGCTCCTCGGCGTCGTCGGCCTCGGCGCCCTCGCCCTGCCCGCCGCCGGCCTCCAGCTCGGCATGCCCGGCGACGAGGCCAAGCCGGTCTCCGCCACCGAGCGCCGGGCCTACGACGCGCTCGCCGAGGGCTTCGGGCCGGGCTTCAACGGGCCGCTGACCGTCGTCGTGGACGCCAGGGGGGCCGCCGACCCGAAGGCCGCCGCGGGCACGATCGCGAAGGAGATCGGCGGCACCGAGGGCGTCGTGTCCGTCTCCCCGGCCCGCTTCAACGAAGCCGGCGACACCGCGGTCTTCTCGGCCGTGCCGGCCACCGCGCCGACGGACGAGAAGACCAAGGACCTGGTGACCACCATCCGGGACGAGCGCCCCGGCCTCGAGTCCGGCACCGGCGCGACCTACGAGGTCACCGGCACCACCGCGATGAACATCGACATCGCCGAGAAGGTCCAGGCCGCGCTGGTCCCGTACCTGGTCGTCGTGGTCGGCCTGGCGGTCGTGCTGCTGCTGGTGGTCTTCCGGTCCCTGCTCGTCCCGCTCAAGGCGGCCCTCGGCTTCCTGCTGTCGGTGCTGGCCTCCCTCGGCGCGGTCGTGGTGGTCTTCCAGCAGGGCCACGGCGCGGAGCTCCTCGGCGTGGAGCAGACCGGCCCGATCATGAGCCTGATGCCGATCTTCCTGGTGGGGATCGTCTTCGGCCTCGCGATGGACTACGAGGTGTTCCTCGTCTCCCGGATGCGGGAGGCCCACGTCCACGGCGAGTCGCCCGCCCAGGCGGTCACGTCCGGCTTCCGGCACAGCGCCCGGGTGGTCGTGGCCGCCGCCCTCATCATGATCGCCGTGTTCGCCGGGTTCATCGGCGAGAGCGACTCCATGATCAAGATGATCGGCTTCGGACTGGCCTCCGCGGTCCTCTTCGACGCCTTCGTCGTGCGGATGGCGATCGTGCCGGCCGTTCTCGCCCTGCTCGGCGACAAGGCCTGGTGGCTCCCGAAGTGGCTGGACCGGGCGCTGCCCCGGGTCGACGTGGAGGGCGAGGCCCTCAGCCGGCCGGAGCCGGCACCGGCCGCGGACCCCGCCCGCGACCTGGAGCCGGCCCGCACCTGAGGCACCCGCACCCCCGGGCCGCCCGTGGCGAAGGACACGGGCGGCCCCTCGGGCCTTCCCGCCCGGCGTCGACCACGATGGTCGAAGCCCCACCGACCGAAAGAGCCCGATGAACATCAGCCCGGAGCGGCGCTACCAGGATCGCCTCGAGGAATTCTCGGCACGCCATGTGTTCCTCGTCGATCTGGCGACGGTCCTGGCGCTGATGGGCTGTACCGCCCTCGGCGGAACGCTCACCATGCCAGGCGCCGACCCGCCGGACCATGACAAGACCGCCACCGCCCTCATGGGTGTGGCCTGCCTCGTCCTGCTCAAGCACCGCACCCACCCGCGCACCGCCGTCGTCGTGGCAGGAACCTGCACGGTGGCCGCGGTCGCGCTCGGCTACCTGGTCACGCCCCTGCTGCTGGCACCGGTCATGGCGGCCCTCTACTGGCTGGCGGCGCTCACCGACCGCAGGGCCACCCGCGTCTACGGCCTCTCCGCCCTGCTCGCGGTGACGCTCGCGGCGGTGTTCTCCGGCTCCATGAACCACGTCTCGCTGCTGCTGCGGACGATCGGCCCGATCTTCTGGCTGATGCTGCCGCTCGCCGCCGGCAAGATGACGCAGCTGCGGCGCGCCTACCTCCAGTCGTTGCGGGCCCGGGCCGAACACGCCGAGCGCACCAGGGAGGAGGAGGCCCGCCTGCGCGTCACCGAGGAGCGGGTGCGCATCGCCCGGGAGCTGCACGACGTGGTGGCCCACCACATGGCCCTGGCCAACGCCCAGGCGGGCACGGCCGCGCACCTCGCGCTCACCAGCCCCGAACAGAGCCGGAAGATCCTCACCGACCTGACCGGAACCACGTCCTCGGCGCTGCGGGAACTGAAGGCCACGCTCGGCCTGCTGCGCGACGACGACGCCCCCGGCTCCGCCGGGCTGGAGCCGTCCCCGGGCCTGGCCCGGCTGCCGGAGCTGGTCTCGGCGTGCGAGTCGGCGGGCCTGGAGGTCACCGTCACCACGCGAGGGGAACCGCGGCCGCTGTCGCCCGGCGTGGACCTGACCGCGTACCGGATCGTGCAGGAAGCCCTCACCAACGTCACCAAGCACGCCACCGCCGAGACCGCCCACGTGCTGCTCGTCTACACCGGCTCCCGTCTGCTGATCACCGTCACCAACGACGGTCCCAGGGTGCCGGAGGCCGCCCGGGGCCGCGGCTTCGGCGTCATGGGCATGCGCGAACGCGCCCTGTCCATCGGCGGCGAACTGTGCGCCGGCCCCCGCCCCCAGGGCGGCTTCGAGGTCACCACCGCGCTGCCCCTGCAACCCTCCTCCCACCTCACCGAAGGGACCACCGCATGACCATCAGGGTGCTGCTCGCCGACGACCAGGCCCTGCTGCGGGCCACCTTCCGCATCCTCATCGACTCCTGCGCGGACATGGAGGTGGTCGGCGAGGCGTCCGACGGTGCCGAGGCGGTCGGTCTGACCCGGAAGCTGCGCCCGGACATCGTCCTCATGGACATCCGCATGCCCGGCACCGACGGCCTCACCGCCACCTCCGAGCTGTGCGCGGATCCGGAGCTGTCCGCCACGCGTGTCCTGATCCTCACCACGTTCGAGACCGAGGACTACGTCGCCCAGGCCCTGCGCGCCGGAGCCAGCGGCTTCCTCGGCAAGGACGTCACCGCCGACACCCTGCTGGACGGCGTGCGCACGGTGGCCTCCGGCGAGGCCCTCCTGTCGCCCGTCGCCACCCGCTCCCTCATCACCCGCTTCCTCCTGGCCCCCGCCCCCGGCACCCACCTGGCACCGCCGGAGCGCCTCACCGACCTCACCGTCCGCGAACGCGAGGTGATGGCCCTGGCCGCGGAGGGCAGGTCCAACTCGGAGATCGCCGAGGACCTGATCCTCAGCCCGCTGACCGTGCGCACGCACATCCACCGGGCGATGACCAAGCTGCACGCCCGGGACCGCGCACAGCTGGTCGTCATCGCGTACCAGACGGGGCTCGTACGGGCGACACCACCGGCGTGAGCGGCGTACCGGCCGCCTACGGCATGCCGTAGGCCGCGACCATGATCTTCTCGGCGGTCCGGTTCATGCCCCGGCCCTTGGCGTCGGTGGAGTTGACGCTGTAGGCGAGGGTGCGGGAGCCGTCGCGGGTGGAGGCGATGGCGGCGTTGTATCCCCAGCGCCCGCCCGTCTTGCCCCAGACCTCCCGCCCGCCGAGCACCTTCATGGACAGGCCCGCGGAGTAGGCGGCCGGCTCCCCGGTCCCGAAGTCGGTCACCTGGGGCAGCGTGAACATCTCGTCCAGCAGCGGCCCGCGTACGATCCGCCCCCCGAACAGGGCGTGCGTGAACCGCTCCAGGTCGGCGGTGGTCGAGATGAGGTCCCCGGCCGCCCAGCCGTCCGTCGTCCCCCACACGGAGACGTCCCGGAGCCCGGTCGTGCCGTCGTCGAGCCGCATGGTCTGGTAGCCGTGGTTGTGCGGCTTGGTGATGCGCGGCTTCGTACCGGGGCTTGAGGGTATTGGTCAGGGCCTCCTGGACCACCCGGAAGACGGTGGCCCCGGCGCCCTCCGGAACGGGCCGGACGTCCCCTACGGCCCGGTACGTCACGTCGAGCCCGCTTCCGCGCACCCGGTCGAGGAGACCGGGCTCGTCGGCGTCGTCCCGCAGCACGCCCAGCATGTTCCGCGACTGCGTCATGGCGTCGCGCCCGGTCGCGGAGATGGCGTCGAAGGCGGCCACGGCCCGCTCGGGCGCGGCCCGCACCGCCACCGGTCCGGTCTCGGCCTGCACGATCATCAGGCTCACGGCGTGGGAGAGGACGTCGTGCATCTCCCGTGCGATCCGGGCCCGTTCGCGCGCGGCGGCCTGTTCGGCCTCGACACGGTGGGCCCGCTGCCGGGCGTCGGTCAGCCGCCCGAACACGTAGGCGGCGGCGAACACGAAGAGGGAGAAGGTCAGTTCACGGGCGGAGCGGGTGTTGAGCCACACTCCGACCGGCACGGCGACCAGCAGCACCCCGCCGGTGACCAGCCGCTTCCGCGCCGACGACAGTGCGGCAATCGTGTACACGACCACCAGCCCGGTGTAGGGGAGCGGCTGCCCGGGGCCGTCCACGGTCAGCCGGTACAGCGCGTTGGCGGCCAGCACCGCGAACAGCACGGTGACGGGGACGCGCCGCCGCCAGACCAGGGGCACGACGGTGAGTGTGCTCAGCCCGTACGCCGCCCAGGTCGCCGGCGGCGCACCGGCCGCCCTCGGCACGACGAACGGCATGGTCATCGCGCCCTGGACCAGGAGCGCGATGCCGATGTCGACGACCAGGGGATTGGCCGCCCCGAGTGCCCGGGCGCGCTGCCACCACTTCCGTATGTCCCTGTGTATTCCCCCCACGCCTGCACACGGTAACGGGCCGCGTCACGCCCCGGGGGCCCGGAAGGTGACCTGGCGACGGGTGGCCTCGTCGATCTCGTCGACGGTGAGCAGCCGCCCGTCGGTTGTCCGGTGTGGGGCATGTCTTCCCGGCGGGGCGGGGGAGTGCAGCGGAGACATCCCGGTGCACTCACCCAGAGCGCCCGAGTCCTTCGTCGATGCGGGTGCGCAGGGAGCTGAGCGCCTTCCTCAGCTCTGCCGGTTCGATGTCCATGAGGTCGGCGTCGAAGGTCAGGAGCAGTCCTGCCAGCCCGGCCCATGACCACGCACCGAGTGTGAGCCGGCAGTCGGAGTCGGTGTGGTGCTCGACCGTCGATCCGCCGGGGGCGAACCGGGCGACGACGGGCGTGGGCAGCGCGATGAGCGCCGAGCCGCGGCACGGCCATTCCGCCGGGGTGTCGCCTCGGTCGTGCGTGGTCATGACGAACGCGACCGGATCGCCGTGCGGGACGTCGCGGCGGTCGAAGGTCCTCCCCGTGGGCATACGTGGTTCGAGGCGGTCGATGCGCATCGCGCGCCATCGGTCGGCGTCCGGCTGGAACGCGACGAGGTACCACCGTGCCGCCCACACGACGAGGTCGTGCGGTTCCAGTGTGAGGGTCGTCGGTTCGTCCTCGCCCGTGTAGTCCGCGCGGACGATGTGCTGCCGGTTGATCGCGCCTCCGATGACGCGGACGATCTCTGCGTCGATGGGCGCTGCGGGGAACTCCCAGTAGTTGCGCGCCGCGGAGACGGTGAAGGCTTCGGCGTTGACGCGGCTGCGGGCAGGCATGGCCTGCCGCAGCGTGCTGAGGGCGCGGGCCGCGTTCTCGCGGATGCCGGACAGGATCGTGGGGACTGTCTGGAGCGCGACGGCCGCCGCGACGGCCTGCTCCTCGTCGAAGACGACCGGCGGCAAGCGGGTGGCGCGGCCGAGCCGGTAACCTCCGCCGGCCCCGCGCACGGCCTCGATCTCGTACCCGAGCTCTCTGAGCGTGTCGATGTCGCGTCGCACGGTCCGTGCCGACGTCCCCAGCCTCGTGGCGAGTTCCCCGGCGGTCAGCGTCGCGCCGACCCCGAGGATCGACAGCAGCTTCAGCGTCCGTGCGGAGGTGGCGGTCACTGGCTCATCCCCTCACATGAAGCGGTCACTCGATGGCAACTATGCCTGCCATGGTGGCCGGCATGGCCGCTTCACAGACTCCCCACGAGGACACGCGCGCACCCGCCGCTTCCTCGGCACTCGTCTCCGGCGCTGGCGCGAACGCAGCGCTTCTGGTGGTGCTCTTCGGTTCCTTCATGGACCTTCTCGACGCGACGATCGTCACCGTCGCGGCCCCGGCGATGGCCCGGGACCTGGGGGCCGGCGACGCTCAGATCCAGTGGGTGATCGCCGCCTACGTCCTCGCCCTGGGTGCGGGCCTGATCACCGGCGGACGGCTCGGTGACCAGTACGGCCGCAAGCGCCTGTTCATGACCGGGCTGGCCGGGTTCATGGTCACCTCCGCCCTCTGCGCGCTGGCATCCGGCCCGGGAACGCTCATCGGCATGCGAGCCGCGCAGGGACTGACCGCGGGAATCATGGTTCCGCAGGTGTTCGGCATCATCCGGGCATCGTTCGCCCCCGGCGAGCGTGCCAAGGCGTTCGGCGCCTACGGAGCGGTGCAGGGGCTCGCGTCGGTCGCCGGACCGCTGCTGGGCGGGCTGCTCGTCGACGGCGACCTGTTCGATCTGGGATGGCGCACGATCTTCTGGATCAACATTCCTGTCTCCATCCTGGCGCTGGTCATCGGCGCGAAGGTGCTGCCGGAGTCCCGCTCCGCCTCGACCGCGCGGCAGGATCTCCCGGGCGCGCTGCTCGCGGGCTCAGGCATCCTGCTCCTGCTCCTGCCGGTCATCCAGACGGAGAGCTGGGGATGGACCTGGGCCAGTTACGCCCTCCTCGCCGCCGGAATCACCGTGCTGGCGATCTTCCTCGTCCACGAACGTCGCCTCACCGGACGCGGGGAAGAACCAGTCTTCGATCCCGCTCTGCTCCGCATCCGCTCCTTCACGGTCGGCCTGAGCGCGTCCGTGCTCTTCTTCGGCGGCATCGGGTCGTTCTTCCTCACCCTGTCGGTCTACCTCCAGATGGGCACGGACCGCACCGCGTGGGAGACCGGTCTGGTGATCCTGCCGTACGCGCTCGGCTCGATCATGACCTCGGGACTCGGTGTCGCTCTCGCCGCCAGGGCCGGCAGGACCCTGCTCGTCACCGGCTCGCTCACCATCGCGGCGTCCCATCTCGTCCTGTGGGCGGTCATCAGGGACGGCAACGATCCCGGATACTGGCACCTTGCCCTCGCCCTCTTCATCGGCGGCCTCGGGCTCGGTTTCGCCGCCCCCATCCTCGTCAACGTCGTCCTCGCCGGCGTCCCCGGACGCCACGCGGGCGCCGCGGGCGGCGTGCTCTCCACCGTCAACCAGATCGGCGGCGCCGTCGGCATCGCCGTCCTCGGCACGGTCTTCTTCACGACTGTCACCGGATCGGCGACCGGCACACCCCAACCGGCCGGCTACGGTCATGCGCTCGCCGTCGTCCTCGTCGTCTCCGCGGTGCTCTACGTCGTCGCGGCACTCGTGATGCTCGCGCTCCCGAGGACCGCGGCCGAGCAGGCCGACGAGTGAACCTCACTGGCCGGCCCGCCCGTTGACCGCCCAGCGGGTCCGGGCCCGCCGGTACCGCCGGCACCCGGCGGTGGTCGTCGGGGGCAGATGGGGGAGGCCGGGTTTCTGGAGGATGCTCGCGATGTGCTTGGCGACGGCGGCGTCCGTGACGACCAGGCGGCGGGCCAGGAGCCGGCGTACGACCTCGGGGTCGACGACCGTCGCGCCGGAGGCCACGCGGGCGGCGGCGTCGGCGAAGTCTTCCGGTCGTCGAGCAGTTCGTCGGCGATGGTCTGCTCGACGTACTGGCTGAGGACGAGGACCGCCGGCGCGGGCTGCTCGGCCTGGAGCAGCCGGACTGTCCGCAGGCCTTCGTCCGCCTGGCCGGACGGCACTCGGAGTGACGGATGGCGTCTGCGGACAGCGCAGGCTATGGGCTGCCCTTGCTGCCACAGCGGCTCACCATGGTCTGACTGTGCCTCCACGACCTCCGGGTCCTGCGACTGTCCGGTGCGACACCGCGCCAGGTGCTGCTGACGCTCGCCGCCGGGACGTGCTCCGTCGTGGCCCTGGGCGCCGGTCTGGGACTGGCCGTGGCCGCCCCCGTCCTGTTCGGTACCGCCCATGGGCTGCTCCCGGCCCGGGCCACGCCCGGACGCATGAGCCGGGCCTGACCGGAGGCAGCCTCACCGTCCGAGGACCGGCCGGAACGCGTCCCGTACCCCCGACTTGGACGTGGAGACGAACTGGTCGCCCGGGCCCAGGTCGTACATGTAGTACTCGTAGCGCAGCACGCTCGGGCAGCTGCCGCCGCCGATCTGGACCGAGCGGGGGTCCAGGCGCTTGCCGGTGCGCAGTGCGTAGACCTTCAGGGGAATCTTGACCTTGTGGAAGGTCACCTGGTGGGGGAGGTACTTCGACTTCTTGTTCTCGTAGCGGCACGTCTGCACGGCGGCTCCGTTCTCCGCCTCGTCCGCGCAGACCACGAGGGCGGCCTTGGCGGGGTCGCCGGTGCGCCAGGACCCGGGGAGCTGGCCGGTGTACTCGGAGTCGCCGAGGAACAGGGCGCGGCCGGAGCCCTTGCGGTACGCCGGGGCGCCGCTGTACTTCGCCGGCTTGGCGCAGTAGCCGGACGACGCGTCATACGTGTCGTCCACCAGGCCGCGCACGCGGTTCAGTTCGATGGCGAGGGTGGCCTTGCGCACGCCGCCGCGTGCCTCGTCCGTGCGGGAGTCGTCCGGGTAGGTGTCGAGGAGCTGCTGGTAGTGGTCCCGCGCCCGCGGCCAGGCGTCCTCGGTCATGAGGTGGTCGCCGCAGCCGACCAGGGCGGCGGGTTCGGTGCGGGCCGCCGTACCGGCGGAGCGGTCCAGGACGTCGTGGCTGGGGCCGCGGCCGCGGAGCCAGGCGGTGAGGGCGGCGGTGCCGCAGGCGTCGTCGGTGGGCAGTGCGTCGAGGAAGGTGTCCAGGGTCGTGCTGACGGTCTGCTCGTTGCCGGGGCCGTCGTTCAGGACACCCGTGAGGGTGCCGAAGCCCCGCCCCAGGTCCTCGGTGCTGCCGGTGCGTGCGGCGCGGGCCAGGACGGACGCCGCCCCGTCGAGCCGGTGGCAGGCCGCCACGACCGCGTCGCCGGGTTCCACCACCGGCGCGCCCGCCAGCCGGTGGCCCCACCACACCCCGCCCTGCGCCGCCACGGCTGCCCGGCAGTCGCCGTCCTCGCGGGCCTCGGTCACCCGCTCCTCGATGCCGTACGCGTCGATCCGCAGCAGCGTGGCGGTCAGCACCACCGCGAGGGCGAGGGCGAGCGTGCCCGCGCGCTGACCGGGACGTACGGCGTGCTCGGGGCGCCGTCGGGCCATGAACCAGCCGTGGGCGATGCCGGCTGCCCACCACGCGAGGAGCAGGACCTCGTAGCGGGCCTCGGCGGTCCTGGCCGTGAGGTGCAGCAGCACGGCCGCGCCGAGCACGGCGGTCGCCGCCAGCCGTTTGCGACGCAGCAGCAGATAGCCGGTGCCGAGCAGGGTGGCGTTGCCGAGGGCCACCGCCAGGGGGTCGACGGACCCCCTCGGGGGTTCGTACGTCCGGTACGTCATGGAGTCCGCACCTCCGCGCGTGCCGAGAAGTACCGGCGGCCGGTCCCGCCGCTCACCGTCCACAGGGCCGCCAGGTCCGCGAGCGCGAACAGGAAGGCCGGGAGGCTCGGTGCTCCGGCCGCCAGCGAACCGAGGGCGGCGAAGACCACCCCCAGCGACGCGATGGACAGGCACACGATGAGCGCGACCCGCACCCAGGGGCGTCGCCCGCGCGCCAGTACGACACAGGTGAGGTGGAGCGCCGCCAGCCCACAGCAGAACAGCGCCAGCAACCAGGCCATGGGCATCGGCATCAGGGGGTCCTGGCCGTGGTCCAGCTTGTTCTGGTTCTCGTCGATGATCGCCCAGGCGCCGAAGAAGGTTCCGATCCCGTGCACGCAGACCAGGACGAGGATCCACATCAGTGACTTCGGCATGCGTGTCGTCGTGGGGTCCGGCATCGCGGTCACCTCGCGCTCTCGTCGTCCGGCAGGTCGTAGACCCGCGCCCAGTCCACTTCGTGGACGGCGCTCTGCAGGCCGTCGCCGTGGAAGTTGTCGAGCTGGATGGTCTGGTGCATCGACGGGGCGCACTGGACGCAGTCCCGGTCCTCGTTCGCGCCGCCGGAGAAGCGGAACCACTCCTCGCCGTCGATGAAGCCGCGCAGGTGGGCCGGGGTCCACTCGACGGCGATGTTGTGCCACTGCGACAGGTCCACGCCGCACTTGCGCGCGTGCTCCTGCTGTACGGGGACGTCCTCGGGGTGGGGGTGGTGCAGGAACGCCTCGGCGCAGTCCTCGCCCGGGGCGCCGTTCTCGAGGTAGTCGTACTCGCCGTCCTCGGGGTGCTTGTTCGAGTCCGGCCACAGGATGAGCAGCGGGTGGTACGTCCGGCCGTTGTCGGGCGCGGTGGGGCGGGAGCGTACGCGCGCCTCCCACCTGCCGTACCTCTGCCCGTACTGCGAGGCGAGCCAGCCGGTGTCGCCGTCCGTCTCGCCGGTCATGCGCAGGACTCCGCCGACGACGCGGGTGTTGGCGTCGCAGCGGCGGCCGTTGCCGGCGTGGCCGGGCCAGCACTTGTCCGGACCGCCGCCCGCCAGGCGCCACTTGGCGCGGTCCGGTACGGCCGGAGCGGATCCGGAGCCGTAGTCGAACTCGTCCGACCAGGCGGCGAGCGGGTCGCCCCAGCCGTGCCGCTCCGCCGCGGTGCTCGCGGATCCGGGCGCCGCCGTCGCCGTGAGCGTCAGCGTCAGTGCCGCCGCGCCCAGCCCCACGGCGAGGTGCCGGGCGCGATGTCGTCCGTACATGGTTCTCCTCCAGCCTGTCGCGGGTGTGTGCGGACGGCGGCCCGAACCCTCCCCTCGCGGGGTTCGGACCGCCGCGCCATGGCCCGTCCGGGCCGCGTCCTGGAGCCATTCGACCGCCGTGCGCGGTTGTTCGGCTGGCCCCTCACCAGCACCGAACAACCCCGCGGCGCGAACGGCACCGAGTGGCCTGGAGGAAGCGTGAGAATCGAGTGAACGCCCGTGTCCCGTACGGGAATACCGCCGATGGTCAGGGGAGGGCGTACGCGGGGAGGGGCGGAGGCATGCCGGGACAAGCGGGGCCGGGGCGGTCCGAGGGAGAGCTGGATCCGGAGGCCGGGCCGGTGCAGCGGTTCGCCGCCGGGCTGCGGGCGCTGCGCGAGTCGGCCGGCAGGCCCACCTACCGGGAGATGGCCCGGCGGGCGCGCTACGGCGTGACCACCCTGTCGCAGGCGGCGGCCGGGAAGCAGCTGCCCACCCGCGCGGTGACGCTCGCCTACGTGAAGGCGTGCGGTGGTGACATCGCCGAGTGGGAGCGGCGCTGGCGCGAGGCGTCGGACGAACTGGCCGCCGGGGCCGCCGCCGCCGACACCGCCCGGCCGCCCTACCGCGGTCTGACCCGTTTCGAGCCGGGCGACGCCGAACTGTTCTTCGGCCGGGACCAACTCCTGGAGCGGCTCGTCGAGCTGAACCGCAAGCACCGCTTCACCGCTGTCTTCGGCCCCTCCGGCAGCGGCAAGTCCTCACTGCTGCGGGCCGGTCTGATCCCGCGGCTGAGGGCAGCCTCCGACGAGGACGTGCCTCCGGCGGCCGTGCGGATCCTCACTCCCGGCACGGACCCGCTGCGCACCCACGCCGACCGGCTGGAACCCGTACCCGACACCGACGCCGAAACCTGGCTGATCGTCGACCAGTTCGAGGAGTTGTACACCCTCGGCGCCGACCCGGCCGACCGGGACGCCTTCATAGACCGCCTCGTCGCCGCCACCGACGCCGACAGCAGGCTGCGTGTCGCCATAGCGGTGCGGGCCGACTTCCTCGCCCGCTGCGCCGAACACCCCGGGCTCACCGCGGCCTTGCAGGACGCCACACTGCTCGCCGGGCCGATGAGCCGCGCGGAGCTGCGGGAGGCCATCGTCCGCCCGGCCGCCGCAGCCGGCCTGATCGTCGAACGTGCCCTGACCGACCGGCTCCTGGACGAGGTCGAGGGTGCCCCCGGCGGGCTGCCGCTGATGTCGCACGCCCTGCTGGAGACCTGGCGCCACCGCAGCGGCCGTGCCCTGACGGAGGCCGCGTACGAGTCCGCCGGCGGGCTGCACGGCGCCGTCGTACGGACCGCCGAGCAGGTCTACGGGGAACTGACCGACGACCAGGCGGAACTGGCCCGGCGCATCCTGTTGCGCCTGGTGGCTCCGGGGGACGGCACTCCCGACACCCGCCGCCCCACCGACCACGCGGAACTCGGCTTCGGCGACCCCGCCGACACCCGGCTCGTGCTGGAACGGCTGGCCCGGGCCCGCCTCATCACCTTCGACGACGGCACCGCCGACCTCGCCCACGAGGCCCTCATCACCGCCTGGCCCCGGCTGCGCGCGTGGATCGACGCCGAACGCGACCGGCTGCGCGTGCACCGCGCGCTCTCCGAGGCCGCCCGCACCTGGCAGGACCTCGGGCAGGAGAACGCCGCGCTCTACGCGGGCTCGCGGCTGAGCGCCGCCCGCGACGCCTTCCCGCGCGACACGGCACACCAGGACCCGGGCGACGACGAACTCACCCCGCTGGAGAGACATTTCCTCACCTCCTCCCTCCGCCGCCGGCACCGTGCCGCGCTCCTGCGCCGCACGGTCGTGGCCGTCCTCGCCGCGCTCGCCCTGCTCGCCACCGGCACCGCCGTCGTCGCCCTCCAGGCCCGGGCCACGGCGCAGACCGAACGGGACGACGCCGTCTTCGGACAGCTCACCGCCGAGGCCGACCGGGTCCGCGACACGAACGCCGGGCTGGCCGCGCGGTTCGACGTCGCCGCGTACGGCATGCGCTCCACGCCGGACCTGCGGACCCGGCTGGCCTCGGACGCGGGCCGGGTGCTGGCCACGCGGCTGCCCGGCCACGACGGTGTGGTCAGCTCCGTGGCGTTCGCACCCGACGGCCGCACTCTCGCCGGCGGCGGCCACGACGGCACCGTCCGGCTGTGGGACACCGGCGGCCGGGCCCTGGGCGAACCCCTGCGCCTCGGCACGGGCCGGGTCGGTGCGGTGGCCTTCGCGCCGGGCGACCGCGACCTGCTGGTCGCCACCGGCGAAGGCGGCGCCGTCCGCCTGTGGGACCTGCGCGACCGGGAGCGCCCGCGCGCCGTGGGCAGGCCGCGGGCGAGCCACGACGGGCAGAACATCGTCACCGCCGCCTTCGCGCCCGACGGCCGCACCCTGGCCACGGCCGGTGACGACGGCACCGTACGGCTGTGGGACGTCTCCGATCCGGCCCGCCCGGAGCCGCTCGGGAAGCCCGCCACGGCCGACGAGTCACGGGACCGCAGCGTCCGCGCCGTCGCGTTCGCCCCGCACGGCAGGACGCTGGCGACGGCGGGTTACGACGGCAGCGTGCGGATGTGGCGGTACGGCACGCACGACGGCATCGCACCGCTGGGCGAGCCGCTGCGCGCCCACACCGACCCGGTGTGGACCCTTGCCTTCTCCTCCGACGGCCGCACCCTGGCCACCGCCGGTTTCGACGAGACCGTACGCCTGTGGGACGCGTCCGACCCGGACCACGTCGAGTCCCTGGGCGAACCGCTCACCGGGCACACCGCGCCCGTCATGTCGGTCGCGTTCAGCCCCGACGGCGAGACGCTGGCCAGCGCGGGTGAGGACGACGCGCCGCTGCTGTGGAACGTGGCCAACCCCGCCTACCCGCAGCGGCTCGGACAGCCGCTGACCGGCCACACGGAGGCCGTCTGGGAGGTCGCCTTCAGTCCCGACGGCCGCACCCTCGCCAGTGCCGGAGCCGACGGCGGCGTCCTGCTGTGGCACCGGCCGCCGACCGTCCTCACCGACTTCACCAACCCGGTGACCGCCGTCGCCCTCAGCCGCGACGGCCGCCTGCTCGCCGCCGCCAGCACCGACGACGGACTGGTCCGCCTGTGGGACGTGAGCCGCCCTGACCGTCCGCGCCGGCTGCCGCGGACGCTCGGCCACGAGGACCGGGTGCTGTCCGTCGCGTTCGCCCCGGACAGCCGCACGGTCGCCAGCGGCAGCGCGGACGGCGCCGTACGTCTGTGGGACGTCTCCACACCGGACCGACCCGCCCCGCTCGGCGCACCCGTGCCCGCGCACGAGGGCGGGATCGACGCCGTCGCGTTCGCGCCGGACGGCCACACGCTCGCCACCGGAGGCGAGGACGACACGGCGCGGTTGTGGGACGTCCGGCTGAGGGACCGCGCACGCCCGCTCGGCGCACCGCTGCGCGGCCACACGGACGCCGTCACGTCGGTGGCCTTCTCCCGTGACGGCCGCCTCCTCGCCACCGGTGCCGAGGACTCCACGGCCCGCCTCTGGCACGTGCGCGTGGGAACGTCGGCCCGTCCCGCGGGCGCCGCCCTCACCGGACACGACGAGGCGGTGAACGCGGTGGCCTTCGCCCCGGACGGCAGGACACTGGCCACGGGCAGCGACGACCGCACGGTCCGGCTGTGGGACGTGGAACGCGGCGGTGCCGCGCGTTCGTCGGGCAAGGAGCTGGCCGGACACCGGGCGGCGGTCCGGGCCCTGGCCTTCGCCCCGGACGGGAAGACGCTGGCGACCGGCGGTGGCGACCACACGGTCCGCCTGTGGGACGTGTCCGACCCGGCTCGCACCGAGCCCTACGGCCAGGAGCTCACCGGCCATCTCGACACCGTCACCACCGTCGCGTTCGGCCCCCGGGGCGACACGATCGCCTCCGCCGGCTACGACCTGACGGCCCGGGTGTGGACCCTCGACCCGGACCGCGCCGCGGACTACGTCTGCGACCACACCGGCGGGGTCCTGACCGGGGTCGTCTGGGAGGAGCACCTGCCGCGGCTCGGGTACCGGGAGGTGTGCGAGGAGCGTTAGGGCCGCGCGAACTCGATCACGGCACCGTCCTCGTTGTGGGCGACGACGGTGGCCTTCACCGCGTCGCCGAACCCCGCCTCACCGCCCGCGCCACCGAGCTGGGCCAGGGAGCCGTCGTCCGACTGGAAGGTGACGGAGTCGCCCGACACGGAGACGTGCAGGTTCTTCCCTCGCGCCCTGATCTCGGCCGTGGAGGTCACCAGCACCTCGCACGCGCCGTCCGAACAGGCCGCGTAGTCCTTGCCGTCCGCGGCCTCGGGCAGCGGGCCGGTGGACCCGGGCGCGGGGCTCCCGTCGGCGTGGGGCTTCCAGCCCGGGGCGCACTGCTCCGCCCGCTCGTAGGCGGCGGCGAGCCGCGGATCCTTCCTCGCCAGCGCGGGCAGGTCCGGCTGGGGCGGGGTGAGGGACTGCACCTTCTTGTCGACGTCCGCGGCGGTGGCCTCGGCTTGTTCGAGGGGCACGGCCGGCGAGACCTCGTCGAGTTCGGTGGCGACACCCTTCACCTTCTTCTGCCAGGCCGCGAGCAGCCGGTCGGCCGCGGGAACGCCCGACGGGCCGAGGCCGTCGAGATCACTCGCCGCGGTCTCCACGTCCGACGGCGTCGCGAAGAGGTAGTGGACGGCGCGGGACCGTGCGAGCAAGCCCGTTTCGTCGTCCGAGTCCCGGATCTCCTTCAGGTCCGCGGCGCTGTCCGCCCGAAGTTCCTTGAGCGCGACCGCCGACTCGCACATCTTCCCGGCCCACTGCACGAGTTTCCCGGACGGCGCCCGGCTCGGTTTCGACTCGGCCGCATCGGCCGCCCTCTTGCCGGTCTTCTCGTCCGTCCCGCCGCCCCCGCATCCCGCGACGGCCAGCACCAGCCCGGCGACCGCGACGACGACGCCCTTGCCCCTGCCCATCCGACGGCTCCTCTCCCTGCTGCGACCTGGTTCCCCAGGTCCAGTTCAGCCGCGGCGCGCATTGTTCGGCGAGCCGTACCGCAACCCGAACAACGCGCCAGGGCCGGCCGTGGTGGTCCCGGGTCAGCTCACGGCCTGTCGGGGGTCCAGGCCGCCACCAGGTCCAGGAGACCGGGGAACCGGGCGTTGAGGTCGGCGACGCGGACGTGGCTGCGGCGTTCCAGGCCGTACTGGCGCTGGCGGGTGACGCCCGCCTCGCGCAGTGCCTTGAAGTGGTGGGTGAGGGAGGACTTGGGGCGGTCGAGGCCGAACCAGCCGCAGGAGTGGTCGAACGCCTCCGACTCGAGCAGGAGTTTGCGCACGATCCGCAGCCGCAGCGGGTCGCTCAGCGCGCCCAGCACGCTCTCCAGCCGCAGCTCCCCGACCGCCGGTTCGGGCAGCGGTTCCGGCAGGTCCTCCGGCTCCGGCACCGCCTCGACGACCGGCGTCGGTCGAACCGTCGCAGACATGGTCAGCTCCCTATCACCGAGATCTGCTGTACGAGTTCAATCGTACCGCGTGCTAAGTTCGAAAAAACTCGTACTTGCCTCGCCGGAGGAGCACCCCATGTCGCAGAGCCGGACCCTGTCCGCCGAGACGGCGGACGAACAGCAGGCCGCACCGCCGGAGCCGGCCACGGCCCGCACGCCCACCTGGTGGGTGTGGCTGGCGGCCTGGCCGGTCACCGCCGTCTTCGTGCTGTCCAACGCGGCGACCCCGCTGTACGTGCTGTGGCAGCGCGACATCGGGTTCTCCAAGGGCACCCTGACCGTCGTCTTCGCGTTCTACATCGTCGGACTGCTCGGCTCGCTGCTCGTGTCGGGTGTCGTCTCCGACCGGCTGGGACGCAAGACGGTGCTGCTGCCCGCCCTCGGGCTCGCCCTGGCCGCCTGCGCGATCTTCGCGACGGCCACGACGGTCGCCGCACTGATCGTCGCCCGGCTGTTCACCGGCATCGCCGTCGGCGCGGTCGTCTCCGCCGGCATGGCCGCCGTGACGGACGTGGCGGGTCCGGAGCGCAAGCGGCTGGCCGCCCTGCTCGCCTCCTGCGCGATGGTCTTCGGCGCCGGCCTCGGCCCGCTGCTCGCCGGCCTGCTGTCCGAGACGCTCCCGGCCCCCACCGCCACCGTCTTCGCCGTCGAGGCGGTCCTGCTGGTCACGGCCGTCCTCGCCGTGCTGCGCATGCCGCTACGCCGCCCCGCCGCCCGCGGCGAGGGCGCCTGGGTGCGCGTGCCCGGCGTCCCGCACGGCAACGGCATCCACCTCACCCTCGGCATCGCGGTGTTCGCCCCCGGCATCACCGCCACGTCCTTCGTGCTGTCGCTGGGTCCCACCCTGCTGACCGAACTGCTCGGCACCACCAGCCGGATCGTCGCCGGAGCCATGGCGTTCGTCATGTTCCTCGCCGCCACCGGCGTCCAGTTCGCCGTGCGCAAGCTGCCCCGGCGCACCATCCTGACCGCCGGTGCGATCAGCACCACCCTCAGCATGGCCGCGCTGATCGCCGCCGTGCGGGCCTCGTCGGTCGTGCTGCTCGTCGCCTCCGCCCTGCTCGCCGGGGCCGGCCAGGGCATGGGCCAGCTCGGCGGTCTGTCGCTGCTCAACTCCACCGTCCCGGCGCAGCGCCTCGCCGAGGCCAACGCCGCGCTCAACGTGGGCGGTTACGTCCCGGCCGGCCTGCTTCCGGTGTCCACGGGCTACCTGATGGACGCGGTGGGACTGCCGGCCGGCGCGACCCTCTTCGGCACCGTCCTGACGGGACTCGCCGTCGTCGGCGGGCTCGTCGTCCTTTCCGGCCGGCGCCGGGTGTCCGAGCCGGTGTGACGGGTCCTCACGGCTTCGCCGCGCGCGTGAGCCCCCTCATGCTCCCGCTGCCCGGAAGGTGACCTCCCGGCGGGCGGCTTCGTCGATCTCCTCGACGGTGAGCAGCGGCGTCGCCCGGGTGCGGACGGTTCCGCTGGCCTTGACGGTGAGGCTGACGGCGGCCATGGAGACGCTGTCGGGGAAGTCGACGATCATCACGAGGTCGTCGTCCCCGAAGGCGAAGTACATCGCCTCGACCCGCCCCCCGAGCCCGCTGACGACCTGCTCCACGGCGGCCCTGCGCCCACTGCCGCCTTCTTTGAGCAGTCCCTTGGTGCCTTCGGTTGTGTAACCGGCCTGGATGAGGAACTTCGGCATGGCTGTCTCCCGCCCATCGCTTGTCGGAGGTGCGGCATGCCTTCCCGGTGCGCCGGCGATCGCCCTGCGCGCGGGGCCCGGATTCACCCGTTGGCAGCCGTCGCGGGGTCATCTCGCGCCCGGCGGGAACCGGCCGACGGGGACCACGCCGCCTCGAATCCGCTGGCGCGACCTCGACCGTCGGGTTTTTCAGGAGGTTCATATTCCGCGAATGGGTATTCGAACCGACTTCATTTCTCCTTCCCTTCCGTCCCTGGCGGAACATCCGTTCTCGCAGGGGGCGGAAGATCCTGTCGAGATTCCGCCCGGCTGCGCGATCGTTTATTTCAAGTCGTTGTTCTCCGGGGCGTCCGGGAAATCGTTCCGGCATATCTACGATCGCTGGCTATGACCGACTTACCTCGGGACGACTCCGCCACCCGCGCCCGTTGGCAGACCTGCCTCGAGCTCGCCCGTGAACTCCTCCTCGTCGGGCCGGACGGCGAGGACCTCAAGCTCGACTACCTGCACACTCTGATCGACACCGGCCGCCTCGGCCCCACCCGCCACCCGCGCAAGAAAATCCTCGTCGTCGGTGCCGGAATCACCGGACTCGTCGCCGGGCGATTACTCAAGGACGCCGGCCACGACGTCACGATTCTGGAGGCCAACGCCGGCCGCGTCGGCGGGCGCATCAAAACCTTTCGCGCCACCAAACACCATCAGCCTTTCGACGACCCCGCCCAGTACGCCGAAGCCGGTGCCATGCGGCTTCCCGACTTCCACCCGCTCGTCCTCGCCCTGGTCGACAAACTCGGGCTCGGCCGCCGCCAGTTCTACAACGTGGACGTCGATCCGGAAACCGGCAGCGGCCCCGACATCGCCCCACCCCCGGTGACGTACACGTCCCCCACCGGCCGGACGTGGACCTACGGCGACGACAGCCCCGGCTTCCGCGAGCCCGACAAGCGCGGCAACTCCTGGATCCGCACCAACCGCGTCCAGGTCAGGCGCTCCGACTACGCGAGCACGCCCGAGCGGATCAACGAGGGCTTCCACCTCACCGGCGACGAAGTCCGCGCCCCCGTCGTGAAGATGGTCGACGAGGCGCTGGAGACCGTGCGCGACTACTACTCCGACGTCGTCGACGGCAGGCGCGTCGACAAGCCGTACGACGAGTGGGTCGAGGGCTGGGCCCGGGTGATCCGCGACTTCGACGGCTACTCCATGGGCGGCTTCCTGCGCGACCACGCCGGGCTCAGCGACGAGGCGATCGAGGCCGTCGGAACCCTGGAGAACATGTCCTCGCGGCTGCACCTGTCGTTCTTCCACAGCTTCCTCAGCCGCAGCGACATCAACCCCGGCGTGCGCTACTGGGAGATTCCCGGCGGCAGCTGGCGCCTGCCGCACGCCCTGCACCAGGGGCTGCGCGAGGAGGTGCGGCTCGGTCACCGCATGATCCGCCTGGAGTACCACGACCCCAGCCGCGACACCGACCCCGAGGGCACCGGCGCCGTCGGGCCCGACGGCTGGGGCGTGGCCGTGCAGACCGTCGCCGAGGACGATCTCCAGGCCCCGCCCCGGCTGTGGACGGCGGACCTGGCGATCGTCACCGTGCCCTTCTCCGCCCTGCGCTTCGTGGAGATCGTCCCGTCGATGTCGTACAAGAAGCGTCGCGCGATCATCGAGACCCACTACGACCAGGCCACCAAGGTGCTGCTGGAGTTCAGCCACCGGTGGTGGGAGTTCACCGAGGACGACTGGCGCGAGGAACTCGGCCGCATCGCGCCGGGACTGTACGAGTACTACCGGCAGAGCGGGCCGGGCCCGGCGCTCGCCGAGACGGACAGCGGGCCCCTCCTCACCTTCTCCGGCGGGAACACCGAGCTGCTCGGAGCCGCCGTCAAGGACAGCAGCGTCACCGAGGAGATGCGGGAGCTGAACAGCGGCCTGCCGCTGCGCGGCCCGGCCGTCCGCCCCGCCACCCACTGCTTCGGCGGAGGCTCGGCCGCCGACAACCCCAACCGGTTCATGTACTACCCGTCGCACCGGGTCGAGGGCAGCACCGGCGGTGTCGTCCTCGCCTCCTACTGCTGGTCCGACGACGCCGCCCGCTGGGACTCCATGCGCGCCTCCGAGCGCTACGTCTACGCCCTGCGCAACCTCCAGGCCCTGCACGGCCGCCGCATCGAGGTGTTCTTCACCGGCCGCGGCGCCACCAAGAGCTGGGCCCGCGATCCGTACGCCTTCGGCGAGGCCGCCATCTACACCGCCCACCAGATGACCAGCTTCCACCTGGACGTCTCCCGGCCCGAGGGCCCGGTGCACTTCGCCGGCGAGCACACCTCCCTCAAGCACGCCTGGATCGAGGGCGCACTGGAGAGCGCCGTGCGCGCCGCCCTCGCCGTCCACCGGGCCCCGGCCGTCACCACCCCGGGTCCCCACCGGGAGGGGGAGCGCTCGTGATCGCGATCAGCCCGCCGTGCACGGTCGCCCGCCATCTCGCGCTCAGGCTGGCCGAGCTGGGCATCACCCACCTGTTCGGCGTCCCCGGCAACCACCTCGGCCCGTTCCTGACGACCCTGCGCGCCGAGGGCGACATCGAGTGGGTCGGCACCCCGACGGAGGGCGGCGCGGGCCAGGCCGCCGACGCCTACGCCCGTATCCACGGCGTGGGAGCGGCGGCCGTCACCTACAGCGTGGGCGCGTTCAATCTGCTCAACGCCTGTGGGGGCGCCTACGTCGAGCAGGTCCCGCTGATCGCCGTCAACGCCTCGCCGCCCTACGAGCAGTGGCAGAACTACCGTGCCCTCGGTCTGCTCACCTCGCACATGAGCCCCCGCGCCGAGAGCAACCTGGAGGCCTACCGGCAGGTCACCGTCGACGCGCAGGTCATCTCCAACCCGGGGCTCGCGCCGGGCCAGATCGACGCGGCGCTCACCGCGTGCCTCTCCGAGCGCAGGCCGGTCTACCTGGAGGTCATGGAGGACCTCTGGGACGAGTCCTGCCCCGAGGCCGATGCGCCGCTCGTCCGACGCGACCGGCCGTTCGGCGCACGCGGCCGGACCATGCTGGACAGTGCCGTGCAGGCGGTCCTCACCCTCGTCGAGGACCATCCGGGCCCGGACGGCAGGCCCCGTCCGATCATCTGGGCCGGCGAGGAGATCGACCGGTTCCGGCTCGCCGGACAGCTCACCGACCTGGTGGAGGCCACCGGGGTGCCGTTCTGCACCACCGTCGGCGCCAAGGCCGTCGTCGACGAGGACCTGCCGCAGTTCCACGGCGTCTACAACGGCCACGCCGGCCACCCGGACGTGCACGGCGTCTTCAAGGACTGGGCCACCTGCCGGATCGGCCTCGGCGCCTGGTCCACGTCGAAGAACCTCGGCGGCGAGCAGTCCGTCGGCGGCGACTGGGTGATGGCCGCGCACGGCGGGGTCAGCATCGGCACGACCTACTTCCCCGACGTCCGGCTCGAACAGCTGCTGCCCGCCCTCCAGGACGCGCTGGTCAAGGCGTACGGCTCCGGGGGCCTGACCGCCGACTACTACGCCCAGCCCTACGGCCACCACGGCTCGCGCGGCCACCGCCCGGCGGCCCTGGAGGACCACCGCGCCTCGCTCCGCACCGCACGCTCGCCCCACCGGCGCTCCGAACGCCTCACCTACGACGGCGTCTTCGACCGGATCAACCACTTCCTGAACCACGAGAGCGCGGACGACTGGACGGTCGTCTCCGACGCGGCGTTCTCCCTCATCGGCTCGATGAACCTGTCCCTGCCCGCGGGCGGGTTCCTCTCCCAGGTCAGCTGGCTGTCCATCGGCTGGTCGGTCGGCGCGGCCACCGGAGCGGCCCTGGCCCCCGAGCGCGAGGACGCCCGCCCCATGGTGTTCGTCGGGGACGGCGCCTTCCAGGAGACCTGCCAGGAACTCTCCACCCACACCCGGCTCGGACTGCGCTCCGTCGTGTTCGTCATGGACAACGGCCACTTCTACGGCATCGAGCAGATGCTGGTGCACCCGTCGTACTACGCGGACCGGGACCACGAGCCGGACCACTACAACGTCCTGCACCCCTGGCACTACGACCGCCTGGCGGACGTCTTCACCGGCCGGGACACCCCGGCGAACGGGGTGGTCGTCGCGCACGCCGGGGACCTGGACGACCTCCTGGACCGCCTCGCCGACCCGGCCGATCCGCTCAACGCCGGACCACTCCTGGTCCGGGTCCGTCTGCACCGGCACGACTATCCGAGGGCCATGGCCTACAAGGTTTCCCACGAGAAGGAGCAGTCACATGGCTGATCTCAACGTCCTGATCGCGTTCGACGCGGCGACGATCGTCGAGCGGAACCCGGGCGCCTCCCGGAACCCCGAGGCGCCGACCCAGGTCGACCAGAGCCTGATCTACATGACGACCCGCCACGACCACATCGTCGGCACGTCCGGCGCCGAGCTGAACCTGCGGGCCGAGCCGGGCGACAGCATCCGCTGGCGCGAGACGACCCTCTCCCTCGGCAGCGATTACAAGGCCCTGCTCTACCGGTACGTCAGCAGCGACCCCCAGCACCAGCTCATCCGCACTCCGGAGATCGAGGTCGTCGACGGCGTCTACCCCCTGCCGAAGGAGGGCACGGAAGGCAGGCCGGAGTTCGAGACCCAGCGCTATGCGGACCACTACTGGCGCACGACCGTCAAAAGGACCGGCAAGGTCACGTACCACTTCTTCTTCCAGATTCTCGACCGACACCGGCAGTTGAAGGGCTACTTCCAGTGGGACCCCTTCATCACGATCGAAGAGGCCTGACGCCTGACGTCTGACACCTGACGTCTCCGGCGGCGGCGAGGGGCACGGGCGCAGAGGCTACGCTTGATCCCGTGGAGCTCCTGCACCTGCGCTATTTCCTCGCCGTCGCCCAAGAGCTGAACTTCTCCACCGCGGCCCGCAAACTGCACATGGCGGCCTCCCCGTTGAGCCGGCGGATCAAGGACCTCGAGAACGAGGTCGGGCACCGGCTGTTCGACCGGGACACCCATCACGTACGGCTCACCGAGGCCGGCAACGCGCTGCTGCCGATCGCCCGCGGGGTGCTGGAACAGGTCGACTCCATCAAGTGGCGGCTGGACGAGACGGCCCGGCCGCAGCGCACCACCCTGCTGCTCGGCGTGCCCACCGGGGTCCATCCCGACCTGCGGGAACGGATGGACGCCCTGGCCGAGCGGGTCGGCGAGCGGTTCGAGATCAAACGCTGGCCCGGCGGCACCGACCGGCTCGTCGACGCCGTGTGCGACGGCAGGCTGGCGCTGACCCTGGCCCGGCTCCCGGCCGGCGGTGATCCGGCGCTGGAGCAGATGCCGGTGATGTCGGAGCGGCTCGGCGCTGTCGTGCCCCGGGACCTGTTCGAGGGGCGCGAGTCCGTCGCCCTCGCGGAACTGGCGGAACTCGCCTACGCGGGCTCCCCGACGGCGGTGACGAACGCCTACTTCCGCGGCCTCGACCAGCAGCTCGCGGAACTCGGCATCAAAAAGCGCATCGAACTGGGCACCGCCACCTTCGAGGGAATCTCCGAAATAGTTTCCAGTGGTCTGGCGTTCTCCATTTCCATGCTGGACCCCAGAAGTCCCGTGCAGAATTACCGTCTGGACGGCGTCACCGTCCTCCCGTTCTCCGATTTCCACCCTCGTCTGGAGACCGGGCTGATCTGGCGCAAGGACCGAGCCAACGGCGGTGACCTGCGGGAAGTGGTAGAGGCGGCCCGGGAGATCTTCGCCGAGCCGCTCCACTCATAACCTCCGGAAAACCTTCACGAAAAGCGGTATGACCACTGTGGTCATACCGCTTTTCGCTATTCGGTCACGCCATTCGTTTCCCTTCGCCGACTCGCCGCGCTAACTTAGTTTCCAGATACACACACATGGCGAGCGAAGGAGTGAAGAAACCGATGACGGACATCAACGACACCGTCGCCGGCCCGCTGCAGGGCGTCCGCGTGATCGACCTCTCGACCGTGGTGATGGGCCCCTACGCCGCCCAGATCCTCGGCGACCTGGGCGCCGACGTGATCAAGATCGAGTCCCCGGCCGACACCGTCCGCGTGGGCCACTACAAGACCACCCCGGGCATGACCCCGCTGAACCTCAACGTCAACCGGAACAAGCGCAGCGTCGCCCTCGACCTCAAGGACGACACCGACCGCGAGCGCGCCCTGCGGCTGATCGACACCGCGGACGTCCTGATCACCAACATGCGCCCCGGCGCCCTGCACCGCCTGGGCCTGTCCTACGACGACATCGCCGCCCGCAACCCCGGCCTCGTCTACGCGCACGCCCAGGGCTTCCGCAGCGACTCGGACCGGGCCGGCAACGCCGCCTACGACGAGACCGTGCAGGCCGCCTCCGGCCTCGTCGACATCGCCGACCGGGCGCTCGGCGAGCCCGTCTACCTGCCGACCATCATCGGCGACAAGGTCTCCTCGCTGACCATCGCCTACAGCGTGCTGGCCGCCCTGCTGCACCGGAACAACACCGGCCAGGGCCAGCTCATCGAGATCCCGATGACCGACACGCTGATCGCGTTCAACCTGGTCGAGCACCTCGCGGGCCACACCCACGTGCCCGAGACGGGCCCCACCGGCTTCGCGCTGTCGATGCTGAAGGGCCACAAGGCCGTGCGCACCAAGGACGGCCTGGCCTGTGTCATGCCGTACAACCCGCACAACTACCGGGACTTCTTCACCGCCGCCGGACGCCCGGACCTCGCCGAGGACCCCCGTGTGAACGGCGACGCGATCGACAGCGCCGACCACGAGGACCTGGCCGAGCTGCTGGCGGCCTGCGCACCGGCGCTGACCACCGAGGAGTGGGCCGAGGTGTGCGCCAAGCACAGCATCCCGATGGCCCCGGTGCTGGAACTCGACCGCGCCCACGACGACCCCTACGTCCGTGACGGCCACCTGCTCGACAGCGTCGAGCACCCGACCGAGGGCACGGTCCGCACCATCGGCATCCCGCTGCGCTTCTCCGCCACCCCCGGCTCGATCCGCCGCCTCGCCCCCGTCGCGGGCCAGGACACCGAGGACGTCTTCGCCGAACTCGACGCCACCACCCGCTGATCGTCAGCTGATCGTCACAGGAGGAACAGCCATGAGCACCCCCACATCTCCCGTCGTGCGCACCGAACGCATCGGCTCCACCCTGCTCATCACCCTGGACCGTCCCGAGGCCCGCAACGCCGTGAACGCGGCGACCGCCACCGCGCTGGCCGCCGCTCTCGACGAGCTGGAGGCCGACCCCGCCCTGCGGGTCGGCGTCCTGACCGGCGAGGGCGGCACGTTCAGCGCCGGCATGGACCTCAAGGCCGCGCTGCGCGGCGAGTCGCCCGAGGTGGAGGGCCGCGGATTCGGCGGCCTGACCGAGGCCCGGCCGGACAAGCCCCTCATCGCCGCCGTGGAGGGCTTCGCCATGGGCGGCGGCTTCGAACTGGCCCTGGCCTGCGACCTGATCGTCGCCGCCGAGGACGCCCGGTTCGGCCTGCCCGAGGTCAAGCGCGGCCTGATCGCCGCGGGTGGCGGCGTGATCCGGCTGCCCGGGCGCATCCCGCACCACCTGGCGATGGAGTTCCTGCTGACCGGCGATCCCGTCGACGGCCGCCGGGCCGGCGAACTGGGCCTGGCCAACCGGGTCACCGCCAAGGGGCAGGCCGTCGCCGAGGCGCTGCGGCTCGCCGAACGGGTCGCGGAGAACGCCCCGCTCGCCCTCGCGACGGTCAAGCGCGTCGTGCGCGCCGCCGAGGGAGCGTCCGACGAGGAGGCCTTCGCCTTCCAGCGCACGCAGACGAAGCCCCTGATGGCCTCGGACGACGTACGCGAGGGCATGACCGCCTTCGCCGAGCGCCGCCCCGCGCGGTGGACCGGGCGGTGAGCCGGACATGAAGGCCGCAGACGTACGACAGCACGTCACCACCCCCCTCACCAGCCCGGCGTACGCGCCGATGGTCCCGCGCTTCACCGACCGCGAATACCTCAACGTCGTCTACCGCACCGACCCCGACGCGCTGCGGGCCGTCGTCCCCGAACCCCTGCGGATCGACGAGCCGCTGGTCCGGTTCGAGGTCATGAAGATGGGCGACGTCAGCGGATACGGTCCCTACACCGAGGCCGGCCAGGCGATTCCCGTCCGCTTCGAGGGCGAGCGGGGCGAGTACCTGCACGCGATGCACCTGGACAACTTCCCGGCGACCGCCTCCGGCCGCGAGGTCTCCGCCTACCCGAAGGTCATCGGCTCCCCGGCGCTGTACATCGACTCCGGCGCGCTCGTCGGCACCCTCGACCACGGCAGCCTGCGGGTGGCCACCGCGACCATGGGCTACAAGCACCACGAGCTGGACCGGTCCGAGGCCGAGGCACAGATCACCGTGCCCACCTTCATGCTGAAGACGATCCCCGGCTACGACGGTCTGCCGCGTGTGCAGGAACTCGTCCGCACCCGCATCACCGACGTCACCGTCAAGGGCGCCTGGACCGGCCCCGCCCGGCTCCAGCTGTTCCAGCACGTGCTCGCCCCGCTGGCCGACCTGCCGGTGCTGGAGGTCGTCTCCGCCAGCCACATCCTCACCGACCTGACGCTGGCAGGCGTCGAGCCGGTCCACGACTACCTGAAGGGAGCCGCGTCATGAACCGCGCCTTCCGTACCGCCGGGGTGATCGGCGCCGGGACCATCGGACTGTCCTGGGCCACGCTGTTCGCCGCGCACGGCCTGACCGTACGGGTCAGCGACCCGCGCCCCGACCTCGCCGAGGCCGTGGACGAGGCCCTGGCCACCTACGCCCCGCATCTGGCCGCCCGCGGCCTGGACGTCACCGGCCTCGCCGGCCGCGTGCACCTCGCCGCCGACGTCACCGAGGCCGTCCGGGACGCCGACGTCGTCCAGGAGAACGGCCCCGAGCGGGCCGGGTTCAAGAAGGACCTGTTCGCCACGCTCGCCCGGGAGGCACCCGCACACGCCCTGCTGCTCAGCTCCTCCTCGGCGATCCCGTCGAGCGCGTTCACCGGGGAGCTGTCCGACGAGGACGCCGCCCGGGTGCTGATCGGCCACCCCTTCAACCCGCCGCACCTGGTCCCGCTCGTCGAGGTCGTGCCCGGGATACGCACCGGCGAGGACGCCGTGCTGGACGCGGTGGACTTCTACACCTCGGTCGGCCGCACCCCGGTCGTCGAGCGCAAGGAGATCCCCGGCTTCGTCGGCAACCGCCTGCAGAACGCCCTCAGCCGCGAGGCCGCGTACCTCGTCCAGGAGGGTGTGGTGACCCCCGAGGACCTCGACAAGGTCGTGATCAACTCGCTGGGCCTGCGCTGGGCCACCGTCGGGCCGTTCCTCGGCGCGCACCTGGGCGGCGGACCCGGCGGCTACCGGCACCTGGTCGAGCACATCGGCAAGTCGATGCAGCAGACGGGGGCGGGCCTCGGCACCCCGTCTCGGAGCAAGGAACAGAACAAGGAACAAGAGGAAGCACAGGAACGGCTCATCGAAGCCGTGGAAAAGGCCTACGGCTCCTCCACGTACTCGGAACTCACCGGGACGCGCGACCGCAGGCAACTCGCTGTCCTGGCAGCCCTGGACAGCGCGGACAAGGAGGAGAACTGAGATGACCACCACGCACGAACCTCTCCAGGACCAGCTGGTCGCCGACTTCTACGCCTACGAGGCGCTGCTGCCCGACGACGAGCGCAAGCTCCTCCTCAAGACCCGCGCCCTCATGCGCGACGAGGTCAAGCCGCTGGTGAACGAGAACTGGGGCAAGGACCAGTTCCCGGCGGAGCTCATCGGCCTGTTCCGCGAGAGCGGCCTCGCCGGCCTCCCCTACGAGGGCTACGGCGAGCACCGTCCCGGTGTCAGCAACCTGCTCAGCGGCACGATGGCCATGGAGATGGCCCGCACCGACGCCTCGGTGTCCACCTTCTTCGGCGTCCACAACGGACTGGCCATGTACTCCATCTACTCCGGCGGCGACCAGGAGCAGCGCGACCGCTGGCTGCCGGCGATGGCCGCGATGGACAAGATCGGCGCGTTCGCGATGACCGAGCCGCTCGGCGGGTCCGACGTCGCGGGCGGTATGCGCACCACCGCCAAGCGCGAGGGCGACTCCTGGGTCCTGAACGGCGCCAAGAAGTGGATCGGCAACGCCACCTTCGCCGACTACGTCGTGGTGTGGGCGCGCGACCTCGACGACAACCACGTCAAGGGCTTCGTCGTCGAGAAGGGCACGCCCGGCTTCGACCCCGTGAAGATCGAGGGCAAGATCGCCTTCCGGATCGTGGAGAACGCCGAGATCACCCTGACCGACGTCCGGGTGCCGGAGGCCAACCGGCTGCAGAACATCAACTCCTTCCGCGACGTCGCCGAGATCCTGCGCGCGACCCGCGCTGGAGTGGCCTGGCAGGCGCTCGGCGTCATGATCGGCGCCTACGAACTCGCCCTGGACTACGCCCGGGAGCGCCGCCAGTTCGGCCGCCCGATCGGCGGTTTCCAGCTGGTGCAGGACCTGCTGGTCAAGAGCCTCGGCAACATCACGGCCTCCTGGGGCATGATGACGCAGCTCGCCCGGCTGCAGGACGCGGGAATCTTCCGTGACGAACACTCCTCGCTGGCCAAGGCGTTCGTCACCTCCCGGATGCGGGAGGTCGTGGCGTGGAGCCGGGAGATCTTCGGCGGCAACGGCATCCTGCTGGACCACGACATCGCCCGCTTCTTCGCCGACGCCGAGGCGATCTACTCCTTCGAGGGCACCCGTGAGATGAACACCCTGATCGTCGGCAAGTCGATCACGGGCCAGAGCGCCTTCGTCTGAGCCCCCGCACGGACCACGACGAACCAACCCCGGGCCGCCACCCGGGGTTTCGTCATGCCCGGCTCGGACAGCGCCCGGCCCGCCCGCCCGGGGGCGCTACGAGGTGTGCCCCCGCGCCCTCCTGACCGAGCTCAACGGCGTACGAGCTTCTCGAAGAAGAACTCGTGCTTGAGGAACGACGTCGCGTGCTCCGCCCCCGGATACGGCGGAATGAGCGGGGACGCCTGAAAGAGCCGCCAGCCGTCCTCCAGGGCGTCGACCCCCGACTTGTACGGGGGTTCGTCGCTGTCGCCGGTCGTCGGGCGGCTGGCGCCCGTGCCGTCGTAGCGGGCCCAGCCGACGACCCGGGAATCGAGGGCCGAGTTGTCGAGGTAGAGGACGAGAACCTGCTGCCGGGTGGTGGTCATACGGTGCTCCTCTGTGCGGCGGGCGTGGTGTACGTGCCCGGCCGGTTGGCGATGCGGGTGGCCCAGTGCTCGATGTCGAAGCCGGGGTCGGCGGACAGCGAGCGCCACAGCAGGACCCGGTTGTGGATCTCCAGCCGGCCGGTGGCCTGCTCGTACCAGGGGAAGAAACGCCCCAGTTCCTCGCGCACCGCCGGCGAGTCCAGGTCCCGCGTGTCCCACAGCCGCACCTGCGGCACGGTCGGGTTGAAGCGGATCTTGTACATGTGGCGCACGATGTCGCTGTCGTTGCGCCGGCCGCCGTGCCAGATGCCGTGGTGCATCAGGAGCACGGTCCCGGCCGGGCACGTCAGCCGGGTCTGGCCGAGCAGGTTCTGGTAGCGGCCGGTGTCGGATTCGTTGATGCGCCGCAGATGGCTGCCCGGGACGACGAGTGTGCCGCCCATGTCGGCGGTCACCTCCTGCGGGTAGTACATGAGCTGCACGTCGAACGCGTCGGGCCGCACATCGATGAGCGCGTCGGCGTGCACCGCCTGCGCACTGCCCTCCCGGGGCATGCGGGTGTGGACGTAGTGGTGGTCGACGTCAGGATCCGGCCCCACCAGGCTCTCCAGCGCCCCCGCCACCACGGGCAGTCCGAGGAGGCGGCGGGTGAAGGAACCCTCGGGGAAGGCCGCCGGCACCGGAGTGCCGTAGGGCACGGCGGGCAGCGTCCCGGCGGCGAAGAGCCCGAGCGCCTCCTCGTTCATCTCCCGGGGCACGACGCCGTCGAGGCGCAGGAATCCGTGGGCCGTGAACCGCGCCACCTCGACGGAGCTCAACAGCTGTGTGGTGGTTGACATGACGCAACCGTAGAAGCGCGTGCCCCAGCAGTCGTGGGCCGTAATCGGCAACCACTGGTAATTTTTCACCATGCCGACCTTCGTGGAACTCCCCCTCGACCTGCCGCCCGATCTGGTGCACGCGGGCGTGGGCGTGCACGGCTCGGCCGGCCCGCACGAGGTCTTCCGCCTCCCGCACCTGTGGCAGCTCCACCTCTACGGCTACTCCGGAACCCTGGAGTTCGACGACGCGCGGCACCCGATCCGCCCCGGCCACCTCAGCCTCGTACCGCCCGGCACCGAGGTGCGCTTCCACTACGACGCCCCGCGCTGCGAGCATCTGTACGCCCACTTCCGGCTGCCGGGAGACGGGGAGCGGCGCCGCCTGCCGGCGATGCAGGACGCCGGCACCGAGGCGGCGGCGCTGAGCGCCCTGCTGCGCCAGACGATCGCGGCGAGTGCCCAGTCCCCGGTCCGGGCCGCCGCGGAACTGTGGACGGTGCTGTGGCGCACGACCGGCCTGGCCGAGGCGGCCGCATCGCCCTCCGACGCCCGGCACCCCGCGCTGCGGGCGGCCATGGCCCACATCGAGGAGCACCTGGCCGACCCGCTGAGCGTTCCGGGGATCGCCCGGGCCGCGGGGGTGTCGCACACGCACCTGACCCGGCTGTTCCGCGAGGACACCGGGCACACGGTCGTCGGCTGGGTCCGGCGCCGCCGCATGGAGCGCGCCCGTCACCTGCTCATCGCGTCGACGCTGGCGATCCCGGCCGTCGCGGCGACCGTCGGCATCCCCGACCTCCAGGCCTTCAACAAGACCTGCCGCAAGGAACTCGGCGCGTCGCCGCGGGCCGTGCGGCGGTCGGCCGGCGCGTGAACGGCAGCGGCCCGTCACCGGGATGCCGGCCGTCACCCTCAGAACTGCCGCGCGATCGACGAAGGTTGGCGTGCGCTAGGATTCTTTACCGAGCCATTACGCTCGGTTGAGCGGGGCCGCGCACAGTCGCTCGGCCGCTCGGTACGACGACACAGTGGCCGCCCGCTACCAGGGCCGGCGTGAGGGGGCGTGACATGGGGCGAGTGGTGCCCGTCCGCGTCCACAACGCCGCCCGTGACGGCGTCCCTGATACCGGCCGCGCCGCATAGCGGTCCCCCTCGCCTGACGCGTGACGTGTGACGTCTGCGCGTGACGCCTGCCTCCGGCGCCGAACTCGCGGCGTGACGCGGCCTGTCACGCGTACCCCCGGCCGATGACGGCCGGAGCGCGGCGGACCGCCGGCGCCGCACACCGCGTGGCCCGGACCCGTCGCCCGGCGCGCGAGGTCACGCTCCCTCTTCCGCTCCCCGCTCACCGAGCCCTACCCCCGGGCGCTCACGCCCCCTGGCACAGACGCCGCAGACCGGATCAACGGAGGTCAGACGCCCGTGCACGACACCACCGCCATGCTCATCGAACTCGGGGCGATCATCCTCGCCCTGGGGCTCCTGGGACGCCTCGCCGGACGGGTGGGCTTCTCCCCGATACCCCTGTACCTGCTGGCCGGGCTCGCCTTCGGCCAGGGCGGCATCCTGCCGCTGCGGGCCAGTGAGGAGTTCGTCGCCACCGGCGCCGAGATAGGCGTCATCCTCCTGCTGCTCCTGCTGGGCCTGGAGTACAGCGCCTCCGAACTCGTCACCACGCTGAAGACCCAATACCCCTCCGGGGCCGTCGACTTCGTCCTCAACGCCGTGCCCGGGGCCGCGATGGCGTTCCTGCTCGGCTGGGGGCCGGTGGCCGCCGTCGCCCTGGCCGGTGTCACCTGGATCTCCTCGTCCGGGGTCATCGCCAAGGTGCTGGGCGACCTGCGCCGCCTCGGCAACCGGGAGACACCGGTCGTCCTCGGCGTGCTGGTCCTGGAGGACCTGGCCATGGCGGTCTACCTGCCGATCCTCACCGCCCTGCTGGCCGGGGCGGGCCTCGCGGGCGGCGCCGTCACGCTGCTGATCTCGCTGGGCACGGTGGGCGCCGTCCTCTACGTGGCGTTGCGGCACGGCCGCCTGGTCAGCCGCGCGGTGTCCTCGGACAGCGCCGAGATGCTGTTGCTGGCCGTCCTCGGGCTGACGCTCCTGGTCGCCGGGCTCGCGCAGCAGCTGCACGTCTCCGCCGCCGTCGGCGCGTTCCTGGTCGGCATCGCCCTGTCCGGCGAGGTCGCCGAGGGCGCCAGCAGCCTCCTCACGCCGCTGCGGGACCTGTTCGCCGCGGTGTTCTTCGTCTTCTTCGGGCTGCACACCGACCCCGCCGCCATTCCGCCCGTGCTGCTGCCCGCACTCGCCCTGGCCGTCGTCACGACCCTGACGAAGATCGCCACCGGCTGGTGGGCCGCCCGCCGTGCCGGTATCTCGCCCCGGGGCCGCTGGCGTGCGGGCGGCACCCTGGTCGCCCGCGGCGAGTTCTCCATCGTCATCGCCGGACTCGCCGTCGGCGCCGAACCCCGGGTCGGCCCCCTGGCCACCGCCTACGTCCTGATCCTGGTCGTCCTCGGCCCGCTCGCCGCCCGCTGGACCGAGCCCCTCGCCCGCCGCGTCGTCCGCCGCCCGGCCCACCGGGCACCGGCCGCCGGACCGGTCGCCGAGACGCCCAAGGCGACCGCGGCGGCCCGCCCTTGAGCGGGGAGCGGCTGTCCGGATCGGCTGTTCTCCGGAGGGCGGCCGGCTGGCACCCTGACGAGCACCCCGGGAGCCGGCCGCGGCAACCAGGGGAGAATTCCGTCCAGGAGGACCGGAAGGAAGCACCGGCATGATCGAGTGGAAGCCCCTGGGCACCGGAGCCAGGCCCGTACCCCAGCCCGTGGCCACACCGCTGGTCTGGGCGGGGGCCGGGGCCGGCGCACTGACGCTGGTGGCGCTCCTCAACACCGCGGTGGGGCCGGACCGGCCCGGACTGGCCCTGCTCGCGCTGTCGCTGCTGGCCGCCCTGCTGGGCCTGTGCGCACGTTTCACCGCCGCTCCCGGCACGGCCGTGCTGTGCTGGCTGTTCCTCAACGGCTTCGCCATACCGCCCGCCGGCGTCCTCACCTGGGCCGGTCACCGCGACACCACCTGGCTGGCCTGCCTGTTCACCGCCGCCCTCATCGGCACGGGCCTGGCCCGCCTCGTCCACGCCCGCGCCGCCTACCGCCGCCTGGTCCCCGGCCGTGCCCACCCCGACTCCACGGCGGGCGACGGATCGTACGAATCCTGACCGCCTTCACTTCTCTCCGGTGCGTCACCAGTTGCAGGGGTGATGTCCCGGCGAGTGGTGCGTCGCAAAGTGCCTGTACATACGGGACTATGACTACCGCGCGCTGCGCGTCACCCCTTTGACAGGTGACGATCCGCATGTCACAGTCAGTCGACGCAACCAGTCCGTGCACGTACACCACGGAGGCCCATGTGATCGGCAGGCGTAGTTTCGGCAAGGCTCTGGGAGTGGCCGCGGGCGCGGCGGCCGCGGGACCGGCCGGCCCGTGGAGCGCCCCTGCGGCGGCGGCTGCCCCCGCCGCCGGACCCGCCCCCGGCGCGCACCGCGCGTTTCCGCGGATCAAGCAGATCAGGGCCGGAGTCCTGGACGTCGGCTACGCCGAACTGGGTCCGGCCCACGGCCCCGTGGTCATCTGCCTGCACGGCTGGCCGTACGACATCCACAGCTACGTCGACGTCGCCCCGCTGCTCGCCGGGCAGGGGTACCGGGTGATCGTCCCGTACCTGCGCGGCCACGGCACGACGCGGTTCCTGTCCGCCCGGACCGTCCGCAACGCCCAGCAGTCGGCGATCGCCATGGACGTCGTCGCGCTGATGGACGTCCTGAAGATCGGCAAGGCGGTGCTGGCAGGTTTCGACTGGGGCTCACGCACCGCGGACATCGTCGCCGCGCTCCGGCCCGAACGCTGCAAGGCCCTGGTCTCGGTGAGCGGTTACCTCGTCACCAGCCTGGCGGCCAATGAGAAGCCCCTGGCGCCCAAGGCCGAACTCGCCTGGTGGTACCAGTACTACTTCGCGACCGAGCGGGGCCGGCTCGCCCTGGAGGACAAGGCCCTGCGCCACGACCTGGCCCGGCTCGTCTGGGACACGGTCTCCCCGACGTGGGACTTCGACGACGCGACCTTCGAGCGCACCGCGGCGGCCTTCGACAACCCCGACTACGCGGCCGTCGTCATCCACAACTACCGCTGGCGGCTGGGTCTCGCCGACGGGGAGCGCCGCTACGACGCACTGGAGGAGCGGCTCGCCACCCGACCCGTGATCCCGGTCCCCACCGTCACCCTCGACGCCGAGCGGGATCCCTTCACCGCTCCGGGCGACGGCGCCTCGTACCGCGACCGGTTCACCGGCCCCTACGAGCACCGCACGCTGCCCGGCATCGGGCACAACGTGCCCCAAGAGGCGCCCGCGGCCTTCGCGCGGGCCGTCACGGACGCCGACCGCCTCTGAGGCTTGCCGCGCAGTGGGTCACCGGTCAGAATGGTGACGTGAATCTGGACCACGTCTTCGTCTGCGGGAACCCGGCGCTCGACTTCGCCGCCACGCTCCGGGCGCGCCGTTCGGCACGCTTCGAGATGTTCGTGACGCCGGACCGGCTGACCGCGTGGTACGTGGAGTCCGGCCTGGTCGACGCCGTCTCGCCCGGCCGGGAGGCCGACGTCGAGCGGGCGCGGGCCGTAAGGGAAGCGGTCTACCGGCTGGTCACCGCCCGCCGGCTCGGGGAGGAGTACGACGGGGCGGCGCTGACCGTGCTGAACAACGCGGCCCGTACGCCGCCCGCCGTGCCCCAGCTCACCCCGTCGGGGCGCTGGACGCAGGCGACGCCGGACGAGGCCCTCTCCCTGGTGGCGCGGCACGCCGTCGAGCTCCTGAGCGGCCCGGACGTTCCCCTGCTCAAGGAGTGCGGGAACCCGGAGTGCACACGGACCTACATCGACCGCTCGCGGGGCATGCGACGGCAGTGGTGCGGGATGGACTCCTGCGGCAACAAGATCAAGGCCGCCGCGTACCGCGCCCGCAAGAAGACCGGAACGGCCCCCTGACCACGCGGCCCGGCGCCGACCGGTCCGCCGCACGCCCCACGTCGGTCCGGGCGGCCGTCAGCCGCCCACGTACCAGCTGAAGCCGCCGTTGCTGCTGGCCACGGCCAGGAGGACGAGCCACAGGACCACGTCGACGATGCCGAGGATGATGCCGGCCTTCGCCATGCCGGCACCGTTGCGGACCGACGCCTGACGGCGGGCGACCGCACCGAAGACGATGGCCAGCGGGCCGAGGACGATGTTCAGGAAGAACAGGCCGATGATGCCGCAGCACAGGCTCGCGATCGCCAGGCCGTTGGTGCGCGAACCGGAGGACGCGGCAGAGGAACCGCCGTAACTCGCCATGAGAACTCCCAGTTGTCGATGGCGCGGACCGAACGGGCCGCACTCTCCTCACTTCTTCGACTTGTTTTGTTCGAATGCCCCTCTGTGGCGTTCCCATGACAACCAATTCGGCGGAATGTGCCGTCAGTTCTCCCGTACCAGCCCGGCGACGTGCGCGGTGACCGTGTCGAGGATGCCCGTCCAGGCCGAGTCGTCGCCCAGAACCAGGTAGTTGAGCGTCAGTCCGTCGGTCATGGCGGCCAGGTAGCGGGCCACGACCGGCACGGGCACGTGCAGGCGCAGCCCCATGGACTGCCGCACCTGGTCGATGAGTTCGGTGTACGCCTCGGCGTACAGCTCGTACTGACGGCGTGCCAGGTGTTCGAAACCGGGCTGGCGCAGCGCGTACTGCGTGAGCTCGTAGGTGAGCATGTGCTCGTCGGGGTGGGCGCGCACGTGGTCGAAGTACGCCTGGAAACCGGCCCGGACGGTCTCCTCCAGGGTGGCCCTGGGCCGTATGGCCTCCTTCACCACGGTCACGTAGTGCCCGGTGATGGTGGTGATGACGGACTCGATCAGCTGCTGCTTGGAGTCGAAGCAGTAGTGGAAGACGCTCAGCGAGACGCCCGCCTCGGCGGCGATGGCCCGGGTCGTCGTCCTGGGGACGCCGTCCCGGGCCATCGCCCTGATCGCCGCTTCGGTGAGCTGTCGCCGCCGCTCGGCGGACGGCAACCGTGCCATGGAGCCCCTCTCGTGGCCGTCAGCCGCTGTGGACGCCGACCTCACGGAGCGAGTAGCCCCAGCCGGTGCCGCGTTCCAGACCGTGGACGCGGACGTAGCGGGCGGAGGTGCCGGCGAACCGCGCGGTGTCCAGGCCGCCGTCACCGGCGGTGGTGGACCAGGCGGTCCGCCAGGTCGTGCCATCGGTGGACAGCTCGATCCGGTACGACTTCCCGTACGCGCGCTCCCAGTCGAGGGTGACCCGCCCGACGGTCCGCGGGGAGCCGAGGTCGACCTGGAACCACTGGTCGTCGCTCCAGTCGCCGGCCCACCGGGTGCCGCGGTCGCCGTCCACGGCCCGGTGCGGCTTGTAGCTCGTGAACAGGCTCCACTCCGAGGAGCTGGCCGACGCGGCGGCACCGGCCGCGAGGTTGGCCCCCGCCTCGTGGTTCTCGGAGGCCGCCCAGGTGCCGAGGTAGGACTCGGCGCCCCGGAACAGGTCGTCGACGGTGTCCTGGCCGCCGACCCGGCGGATGTCCTCGATCCAGTCCGGGACGAGGCCGTAGTGGGCGGCGCCGTCGGTGTTCAGGTCCCAGGTGCGCTCACCGGTGGTCTGCCGGTCGATGACCGAGCCGCCGTCGACGCTTCGGAACGGGTAGGTGACCTTGTTCGGCGCGTCCGCCCCGCGCGGTCCCGGCCAGCCGCCGACGCCGTTCATGTCGGTGCCGTAGCCGTAGCCCACGCCGTACTTGTCGCGCAGGGCCTCGGTGCGCTCGGCCTCCGCGACGAAGCCCTCGGAGCCGTGCATGTACTGGGCGATGAAGCCGCCCAGGCCGTAGACCCGCTCGGTCCAGTCCATGTCCATCCAGCTGTGCGAGGAGAGCACACCGGGATAGGACTCGGATTCGAAGATGTCGAGCACCCGGCCGGTGGCCTTGACGCTCATGTGGTCGATCTCCAGCATCATGCCGCGCTTCATCATGCCGCGCACGGCGTACTCGCCGAGGTCGGTGAGGCCCCGCACGTTGCACTGCGCGTCGGCGCTGTACGAGGGAACCTCCTCACCCGCCGGGAGCTTCTTCTCGGCCTCGGGCGCCGCCGCGTTGCCGATCGGGTTGTCGTGCTGCGGGCCCTTGCAGGTCTCCGTCTTCCAGTACGTGCCGGTCGACAGGAACTGCCCGACGTTGATGGCCGTCCCGAGCGCGCCCGAGTCGAACCGCACCCCGCACAGGGCGTTGTCGAACTTGTGGCACAGGAACATGCTGCGCACGCCCAGCGCGTGGAGTTCGTCGAGGCCCTTGTCGATGTCCGCCCTGCTGCACTGCGCGATGTCGAGGACCTGCTTGCAGCCGAAGGGCTCGGAGGTCTCCACGCCCATGACGACCGCGAGCTTGCCCTGTTCGATGACCTTGCGGGCCTGCGCGCTGTCGGTGACGACCCGGAACCAGCCCTTGCCGGGCCCGCCGTACATCTTGTCGACGTAGGCCTGCATGTCGTACGTCAGCTTGGCCTGGAGCCGGATGGACGTCATCTCGTCACAGGAACGGTCCTTGAAGAAGTACACGGAGCAGATCACGCCGTTGGTGACGAGGTCGTTGACGAGCACCCGCTGGCCGCCGCGCCAGGCCCGCTCGATCCAGGCGTAGTAGTTCTGCTGGTGGGTCAGCGAGTCGTGGGCGGGCCAGTCCTTGAAGGTGGGCCAGCCGTTCGGGTCGTGCTTGCCGTCGCCGCCGTTGGTGATGAAGTCGAAGATCGCGAGCGAGCCGTCGGGGTAGTGCTCGGGGCAGTCCTTGAGTGCGTCGGCCACGCCCTGCTCGGAGAAGGCCTTTCCGCAGATCAGGCGGCCGCCGAAGGCCTCGTTGGCGAAGATGTGGTCGTGCGCGTCGACGAACCCGCGCACCTCGCCCCTGGCGTTCGTGCCGGTGAAGGGCTCACCCGTGACGTCGATCCGGGAGTCCGGCGCGGGTCGTGCGGTGGGTTCCCACCAGTCGTCGCCGGCCGCCGCACTCGGTGTGGGCCCGAGGGCGATCGACAGCACGAGCAGGAGGAGCGACACCACGGTGACGTTCTCGCGCCTGCGGTACGGGCGTCCGGAACCGGTCACTGCCCACGTCCCTCGGTCGGCGGATCAGCGAGGCCCTCTTGTCATGACCTCGCAAAGCGTGCGACGAGAATCGCCACTCCCGCTGGACGAGTCAAGGGTCCGGGACGCTTGACCTGATGACGGAACCGGCTCACCCGGGGCGGGAAACCGGGTCGAACGGCACCGGACACCTGGCGGCGGCACGACAAACCCCAGGTCGACGGCCTGGGGTGGGAACGGGGAACGGGGAGCGGGGGAGGGCCCGCTCGGCGCTTCGGGCGATCAGCTCGGAGCGGCTTCGGAACCGCCGGACGCCTTCTGTGCCGCACGGCGGTACTCGGCGTTGATGCGCTGGGCTTCCTCGAGCTGGTCCTCGAGGATGACGATGCGGCAGGCGGCCTCGATCGGCGTTCCCCGGTCGACGAGCTCGCGGGCGCGCGCGGCGATCCTCAGCTGGTAGCGGGAGTACCGGCGGTGCCCGCCCTCCGAGCGCAGCGGCGTGATCAGCCGGGCCTCACCGATGGCCCGCAGGAAGCCGGGGGTGGTGCCCAGCATCTCTGCGGCCCGGCCCATGGTGTAGGCCGGGTAGTCGTCGTCGTCCAGACGATCGCTGAGCGGGGTATCTGCTGGCATGTCACCTCGTAGTACAACGCGTCGAGGGGCCCTGGTGCCGTACGGCACCAGGGCCCCGAAGGAAATTCAACACCATCTGTCGGCCCTCATGCGGTGCCGACCTTCTGTTTCCGCTACCCGGCCCGGCTGCGGGAGGGGTGCGGGGATCGCGGCTGCGTGACCGGGGACCACCATCCAATCCGGGGTCTTGCGGTACCCGGACCGAGAGCTCCCCGGGCCGGGCGATCCTGATGGCGTCTGCTCCTCCGTCCTTCCTCGGGTTCGTCTGACCATGTCTACGAGAAGAAGGCTAGCTCCGGTGAGCACCAATGTCTACTCTGACAAAGACAGATTTTGGGAACCGCCGGAAGCAGGCATCTTGTGGCGCCCGGCCGCGTGGCGACACGGCAGCGAGAGGCTGGGCTTGCCGTCGGTGCGGGTGATGGAGTCGGCCGTGGCCTCCTGCTGCTTCACGGTGGCGACGTCGCCG
>NZ_JBEZWO010000008.1:262880-349316 GCF_040637515.1 Streptomyces sp. NPDC029041
GCACCATGCGCCCCCCCCCCCCGGGCCCCCCCGCCCGCGCGCCCCCTGCCGACGCGCGTCGGCAGGGCCCTCACTGGTCTGTGGTGGTGGTCGTCAAGGCCCGCCCGATGGGCCTGGCCCGTCAGAGGCGGGCGGGCCGGACTCTACGCGGCCGAGCCGGAGCCGGTTCGCCGCTGTGCCCTGGGGCGCGCCGCTTCCCCGGCGGGACGGCCCTGACCGGCGGGGCGGCGGCCCCGGCGGCTCCGGGACGAGGCGGACGCGCCGCGCGGGCGTTCGGCGCGGGGCGCGGGGACGACCACCGGGACGCCGGAAGGGGCCTGGGCACCCGTGATGCGGGTCAGCTCCGCTTCGCCGGAGCGCACCTGGGCGATCCGGGGGGTGATGCCCGCCGACATCATCAGCCGGCTCATACCGCGACGCTGGCCCGGCGTCACCAGGGTGACCACGCTGCCCGACTCACCGGCGCGGGCCGTACGGCCGCCCCGGTGCAGGTAGTCCTTGTGGTCACTGGGCGGGTCCACGTTGACGACCAGGTCGAGGTTGTCGACGTGAATCCCGCGCGCCGCGACGTTCGTGGCCACCAGTACCGTCACGTCCCCGCTCTTGAACTGGGCAAGGGTCCTCGTCCGCTGCGGCTGGGACTTGCCGCCGTGCAGGGCCGCTGCGCGGACACCGCTGCTCAGCAGGTGCAGGGTCAATCGGTCGACCGCGTGCTTGGTGTCCAGGAACATGATCACTCGGCCGTCCCGCGCCGCGATCTCGGTCGTCGTCCGGTGCTTGTCCGCGTCGTGCACATGGAGTACGTGGTGCTCCATCGTGGTGACGGCGCCCGCGGAGGGGTCGACGGAGTGCACCACCGGGTCGTGCAGGTACGTGCGCACCAGCCGGTCGACGTTGCGGTCCAGGGTGGCCGAGAACAGCATCCGCTGCCCGCCCGGCCGCACCTGGTCGAGCAGGGCGGTGACCTGCGGCATGAAGCCCATGTCGGTCATCTGGTCGGCCTCGTCGAGGACGGTGATGTCGACGTGGTCCAGACGGCAGTCGCCCCGGTCGATGAGGTCCTTGAGGCGTCCGGGCGTGGCGACGACGACCTCGGCGCCACCGCGCAGCGCACCGGCCTGCCTGCCGATGGACATCCCGCCGACGACGGTGGCCAGCCGCAGGCTCACGGAGCGGGCGTACGGAGTGAGGGCGTCGGTGACCTGCTGGGCCAGCTCGCGCGTCGGTACCAGGACCAGGGCGAGCGGCTGCCGCGGCTCGGCACGCCGCCCCGCCGTCCGGGCCAGCAGGGCGAGACCGAAGGCCAGGGTCTTGCCCGAGCCGGTCCGGCCACGGCCGAGGACGTCCCGGCCGGCCAGGGAGTTCGGCAGGGTCGCCGCCTGGATCGGGAACGGCGCGGTCAGCCCCTCGCGGCCGAGTGTGGCCGACAGCCGTGCGGGCAGGCCGAGATCGGCGAACGACTCGACGGCGGGCAGCGGGGGCGTGACCGTCTCCGGCGGGGCGAACTCGCCCTGGGGGCCGCGGCGGCTTGTCTGACTCCTGGTGCGGCGCGGAGCAGCGGAGCGGCGGTCGGCACCGTCCCCCCGCGCGAAACGGTCACGGGAACGGGATGTGCGGGCACGCTTCATGCGAGACCTCCTTGACGGGGCGCGTAGCAAGGAAATCCGCAGCAGAGGAGCGGCGCAGAGAATCTCGAGACGAGCCGATGTGAATGCGGCCGGGTCGGGCCGGCGGGGAAAACAGCGAGCTGGGGCCCGCACCCCTTCAGGTGCGGGCCCCAGCTGCGAGATGTGCGCGAGCGCCGATGTCAGGCGGGCACGATGTTCTCGGCCGTCGGGCCCTTCTGGCCCTGCGCGATGTCGAACGACACCTTCTGGCCTTCCAGCAGCTCGCGGAAGCCCTGGGCGGCGATGTTCGAGTAGTGGGCGAAGACGTCGGCGCCGCCGCCGTCCTGCTCGATGAAGCCGAAGCCCTTTTCAGAGTTGAACCACTTCACGGTGCCAGTAGCCATTTTGTTTCTCCTTCGGAGGCGGTTTCAGGAATCCACCTTCTGTGAATTCCGTGTCGCCGTGATGATTACCCCGTAGGAAATGAACCTTCTGGCAACCACACCTGCAACTGAGATCGACAGTAGCACGGTGGGTTCGGCGCCGCGTCGACCGAAAATCCCGATCCGGCGGATGATCGAGGAATATTCGGCGGGCCCCGATTCTATTTCTCATTTTGAGGGCACAGATATTGCCCTCCGCGGGCACGGGTCTTCCTGGCGCGTCTTCGCGTGCCGGCCCTGTGACCTCCGCCGACAGGAGATCTGCCGCTGTCGCCGCCGTCGGTGAGCGCCGCGCCGGTGAACGCGCCGGGACGCCTCCCCGGCGACAAAGGTCACATCCCCTGGCGGGGGCGCGATCCGGCGCCGACGCCGGCAACGGCCAGCGGGGGCCGGTCGGGCAGGCCGGCGGCGATACGACGCCGGTATCGATCCAGCGCGGCGCAGTACCATCACGGCGTGGATACAGGGGAGTTGCGGTACTTCGTGACCGTGACCGGGGGGCTGCACCGGCCGGACACCCTCTCGCCGGCCCGCCCCGTCTGCGCACGGCCGACCTCACCGGCCCCACCGAACCGCCGATGCCGCGCCGGCCCGGCCCGGCCCCCGACGGCCCTTGCCCGGCCGTCCCCGGTCCCCAGGCCCGCGACCTCACACAGCTGCTCCAGCTGATCGCCCTCGGCCGCGCCTGCCGGATCGCGCCGGAGTCCTTCCGGACCCGACTGCGCGCGGGCCTTGCCGCGGCGCCGGTACGGGACGCGCCGGCGGTCACGACGCTGAACGCCTGGCCGCCCCACAGCCGGTCCCGGGCGGTCGTGGGATGGGTTCGGACCGCGGTGCGGGTGAGTTCGCGAGGGGGGGGGCGGCGCCGGGCGGACGTCGCCGCCCGGCAGAGGGCAGGAGTGGTCGGCGGCAGGGCGGCCGACCCGGTGGACTCCGCTAGCATGTTCGAACTCGCGATGGTCCCCCCATCGCTCCATCTACCCAGCCATTCGGATGAATCGGCCAAAAGATTGACAGCCAGGGAATCGCGGGTGTTTTCGCGAATAAGCGGCATGACGTCGTGGGGTGCGTGGCGCCATCGGCGCGCGGTGCTGTGGGGCGCGGCAGCCGTGGTGGCTCTCGCGTTCCTCGTCGTGCTGGAGATCGCCGCCCGCCGCTACGGCGAGCCCGGACCGGTCAGCACCCAGGTGGGGGCGCTGGTCTTCGCCCCCAAGCCGGGGCCGCTGTACGGCGGTCTGGCGTTGATGATGGTGGTGCTCACCTGGCGGCAACGGTTCATCGCGGCCGGCACCGCGCTCGGTATCGACGCCGTCCTGCTGCTCGTGCGCCGGGCGGCCGGCGCCGAGACGGTCGAGGGCCACTCCGTGGGCACGGGCGCGTTGTGGGTGATGCTGGGCTTCGCGGTGGTCGCCGTCACGCGCCGCACCGGCGGTGAACGCGTCCTGCTGCTGAAGGGCGTCGGACTGGGCCTGCTGCTGGTGGCGGCCCGCAAGACGGGCGACACCTGGCTCTTCATCACGGCGAAGACCCGCCCGACGGTGCTCGACCAGTACGTGGCGACGGCCGATCACGCGCTGGGCAACCCGTCCTGGGCGGCGGGCCGTCTCGTCGAGGCCACGGCGCCGTTCAGCACCCACCTGCTCCAACTGGTCTACGGCCAGCTCGCGGTGGCCGCCGTCGTCGTCGCCCTCTACCAGCTGCGCGACGTGACGACCGAGGGCCGCTTCCCGAGCCACCACCTGGTGCGCACCTTCCTGGTGATCGGCCTCCTCGGGCCGGGCATCTACATGCTCTTCCCGGTGGTCGGGCCGGTCTTCGCCTACGGCCCGGGCGCCTCCGGCACCGGCGGTGTGGAATGGGCGACGGCCAACCTGTGGCCGCACACGGCGCTGCCGGTCAGCACCCCGGCCCCGATGACGTACGACGGCATCACGCCCCGCAACTGCATGCCCAGCCTGCACACGGCCTGGGCCGTCGCGATCTTCGTCCACACCCGCCGGGCCCCGCGGCTGCTGCGGTTCGCGGGCACGTTCTGGCTGGTCGTCACGCTCGCCGCGACGCTGGGATTCGGCTACCACTACGGCGTGGACCTGGTCGCCGGCGTGGTGTTCGCCCTGACCATCGAGGCGGCCCTGCGCGCACAGCAGCGCGGCTGGGACCGGTCGGGCATCCAGCTGGTCGCCTACGGCACAGCGGTCTTCGCCGCCCTCCTGGTGTCCTACCGCTACCTGCCGATGGAGATGGCCACCCTTCCCGAGGTGGCCGGGCCTCTCCTCATCCTGGCGATGACCTCGGTGATCTACGGCTACGTCCGGGTCACCCGCGGGTGGGCGGCCCGTCCGCTGGTCTCCGTCCCGGGCCCCGCCGGGTCACCGGACGCCCACGGGACCCCGGAAGCGGACAGCGCACCGAGGGACGCCGTCGCGGGGTGATCCCGGCGGGGTCTCGCCGTCGGCCCCCGGGAGGGGCCGGGGTGGGCCGGTCAGGAGACGGGCTGGAAGGTCCACAGCAGGTTGGTGCTGTTCACCCAGGTCCACTGCTTGGTCACGGATCCGGAGGGGACCTGTCCGCCGCCGTCGAGGACCAGTCCGGTGGTGCGGTTGGCGATGGAGTACTGGCCGTTGCCGCGGTCCGTGATCTGCCACTGCTGATTGTCGCCGCCGTTCCAGGCCGCCTGCCGGGCGGGAGAGCCGTCGCCGGTCGCCCCCCAGCCGTCGGCGACCATGCCGTTGGTGCGGTTGACCAGCCGGTAGTAGCCGTTGCCGAGGTCGACGGCCTGCCACTGGAGGTTGGTGCTGGCGACCGGCGTCCACTGCTTGAGGTTCGAGCCACTGGCGACGTTGCCGCCACTGTCCAGGGCCAGCCCGCTCGTGACGTTGGTCAGCCGGAAGTACGTGGCCGGATCGAGCGTGACCTTCAGCGAGACGATGGCGTCGTTGTTGCCGGTCGCTCGCAGGTCGGGGTTGTCGGAGGTGAACGTCCAGGCCGTGCCGCTGAAGTTGTCCCCGGAGTAGCCCGTCACCCGGTACCCCTGGGGCACCCTCAGCGAGGAGATGGCCGCGCGCCCCACCCCCGCGGCCGACAGCTGGGAGGAGGTGTAGCCGCCCAGCTTCAGTTCGGCGCTCGTTGAGGAGTACCCCACGTCCTGGAACACCGTCACCCGGGCTCCGACGGCGGCCTGGGGGACGCCGCTGACCTCGACGCACACCACCGAGTCGCCGGCGTCCGGGGCGGTGGCCGGGACGGTGACGCTGATCCGGCCGCCGCTGACGGTGTAACCGAGGGAAGCGGAGGGGTTGTTCATCAGGTAGACGCGGTTGATCGTGTTGGTGAGCGCGGGAATCTGGAGCACACCGCCCGTGGGCCAGGAGAAGACGTGGGCGAACAGCTTGCCGTTCTTCTTGGTGGCCGTGCCCCAGGAGGGGTCGGTGGCGAAGGGGCTCGCCGTGGCTCCGTGCACGCTGTCGCCGTACGTCGCCATCCACGAGCCCATGCCGCGCAGAACGGTCACGGATCCGGCGGTGACCGAGCCGTCGCCCTTGGGCCCGATGTTCAGCAGGAAGTTGCCGTCCCGCGAGACGCACGTGACGAGCTCCTGGACGAAGTCCTTGACGGGCCGGTAGGAGTTCTCCTGGCCCGCGTTGTATCCCCAGGCACCGTTCATGGTGTCGCACCGTTCCCACGGGCGGTCCAGCGGCGCGGCGGGCAAGCCGAACTCCGCGACGGCGTAGTCGCCGAGCCCGAGGTCCCGCTTGACCCGTTCGTTGACGACGAGCCCGGGCTTGCGGGCGATCAGCCAGTTGTAGAGGTCGACACCGTCCGACTTGAGCCACCAGTCCTGGAGGGTGGGGCTCGCGGGTTCGCCGAACCAGTCGCCGTCGAACCACAGGAGTGCCGGGTCGTAGCGGTCCAGCAGCTCCTGCAGCTGGGCCTTCATGTCCGCGATGTAACCCGTGCGGGCGGCCGTCGAGGCCATGGCGGTGAGACCGCCGCCCCGGATGGTCTGGGAAGGGTGGTTCCAGTCCAGGATCGAGTAGTAGAGCCCGAACTTGACGCCCCGCGCCTCGCACTCGGTCTTGAGCGCGGCCAGCAGATCACCCTGGACACCGGCGTAGTCGTGCATGTTGTAGAGCTTGGTGCCGGTGGTGTCGGTGAACCCGGGGACGTTGGTGTCCCACATGGCGAAGCCCTCATGGTGCTTGGCGGTGATCACCAGGTACTTCATCCCGGCGTCCGCGGCCAGTTGAGCGATGGCCGCCGCGTCGAACGCGGTGGGGTTGAACTTGGCGGACACCTGGGTCTGGTAGTCGCCCTTGGTCCAGCCGTTGCTGAACGCCCATTCACCGTGGCCGAGGTAGGAGTAGGACCCGAAGTGGATGAACATCCCGAACCGGGCCTGGTACCACCAGTCCATCTTGGACGGGACGGAGTAGGCCTCGGCGGTGGCGGGCAGCAGGGCCTGCGGCAGCCCGAAGGCCACGACGCCTCCGGCGAGCGCCGCGGCCTTGATCAGAGAACGTCTGCTCAGGGGTGCAGAGGACATGGTGCGGCTCCTGGGTCCTGGGTCGCCAGATCGGTTACATCGGATGAATTTATAGATGCCGCGCAACTGTGGCGTCCAGGGGTGCGACATCAACTCGTCAATTTGCCTGTTTCGTAGGCAGTATGGTCAGGATCAGTCCGTCGCTCACTCGCGACGCCCGCTTGGACCGCCGAAATAGCTCGGATCTATCGTCCCCTCGCCGCCCCTCACCGGCGCCGCCGTGGCGGAGTGACCCCGGAACAGCGGGCCAAGCTGGACAGCGTCCACTGAGGGAGAGAGCTTCACGCCGAGCCGGACTCAGCCGAGCGGTCGCCGTCCCGGGAAACTCCACGGCCCCGCGTGCCGCGGTTCGAGCGGGACGGCTCTCTGGCCGTGTTCGAGGAACCGCATGACGGCTGACATGCCAATGGCATCACATCGAGTTGATGCTCTCGGTTTGGCGAACGTGTTCGGCGAGCGTGGCCCGGCTCACCACTTAGCTTGCTCGCATGACCTCATCAACGGACGCGGAACCGAGCATTCGGCCCGCGGTTTCTCGCCGTCGATTCCACCGAAGAACGGTCGTCTCGACGGGGTGGATCTGGCGCGGGCACTGGCTGTTCTGGGCATGTTCGTCTCGCACATCGGCCCGGCCCTGATCCTGTCCGGACGCGGGCGGACAGCAGGTGCCCCTGCCGAATTCCTGGGGGCTGTCAGCGACGGGCACGCGTCGATCCTGTTCGCGACCCTCGCCGGGGTCTCACTGGCCCTGCTGACCGGAGGCAGCCGGCCGCACGACGGTGTGGCACGGCGAAGGGACCGAGCCCGGATCGCCGTGCGCGCCGCGATCCTTTTCGTCCTCGGAATGGCACTGGCGCAGATCAGCACCGAGGTCGTCGTCATCCTGTCGTTCTACGCCCTCTATTTCCTGCTGGCGCTGCCGCTCCTCCGCGTGCCGCCCAGCCGTCTCGCGGTCCTCGCCGCCGCCTGGGCGGTGGCCGGGCCGGTCATGTCGTTCTTCATCCGGCGCGAGGTGGAAGGGAACGTCGGCACCAGCGGGGGCGCCCTGATGTTCAGTGACCTCACGTCCTTGTCCGACGCCGGATCGGGCCTCGTCCGCCTCCTGCTGGAAGGCACCTATCCGGTCATGACCTGGATGCCGCTCGTGCTCGCCGGGCTCGCCGTCGGACGTCTCGACCTCCGCTCGGCAGCGATCCGCCTCCGGCTGCTCGCCGCAGGTGTCGCGCTCGCCGTCGCCGGAAGCGGCGGCTCCTGGCTGGCGCTGCACGTCTTCGGGGGCATCGAGGCCCTTCGGCCGACGCTGGACTTCATGCGTCCGGTGGCCGCCGGACTCGGCAAGGACCCGCTGGAACTGATGCAGAGGTCGAACCTCGGAACCGTCCCCACCGACACTCCGGCGAGGCTGCTGCTCGACGGCCCTCACAGCGGAACCCCGTTCGAGATCGTCGGCTCGGGCGGCTGGGCCCTGGCGGTTCTCGCGCTCTGCCTGCTCGCCGGCGACCGCTTCCGCACGCTGCTCGCGCCGCTCACGGCTGTCGGGGCGCTGTCCCTGACCGCGTACGCGGCCCAGGTGGTGACGCTGCGGTTCCTGCCGTCGGAGGAGGCCATGGCCGCGCACCCCTGGGTGCCGCTGCTCGGCTTCGTCCTCGGTGCCGTGACGATCTGCGGCCTGTGGCGCCGCTTCCTGGGCCGCGGCCCGCTCGAGCGCCTGCTGCACTGGACCTCCACGCGGACGTCCGCCGCCCTTGCCGTCCCCGTCCCCGGCCCCGGTGCCGCAACCGCGACCATGCCCGACCCGGAGCCAAACCGGTCGTGACGGCGGGACGACGCGATCGATCGGGGCCATCGCGTCTTGCTACGTGCAACGCCCCGAGTTTCCCCGTATGTCCCAGGCCGGTGAGCACCGCAGTGCCTCGGCGGCCGACCTCGTCATCGCCGCCACCGCGGCCCACCACGGCCGTTGTCCGCCCCTAGGGGCACGCCGTGCGGCCTCAGCGCCATTCGGGTACCCCTGAGACGGGCGGAAGGTGGGTTTCGATCTTCGCTCGCGCATCCCGCATCACGGAGACGATGTGGACCTCGTGCTCCCGGGTCAGCCGGGCCACCGGAACCGAGCAACTGATGGCGTCGGTGGCCGGTGTGTCGTACCGCAGGGCGAAGCCGAATCCGGCGATACCGGTCACCGTCTCTTCGCGGTCGATGGAGTAGCCGCGCTCGCGCACCCGGGCCAGGTCGGCGAGCAGTGCGGCGCGGTCGGTGTGCGTGTTCTCCGTGAGGGCGGTCAATGGCCCGTCCGCGAAGGGCAGTTCGTCGTCGGCCCGCTCGGCGAGCAGCGCCTTGCCGAGGGCTCCGGCGTGGGCTGGGACGCGGCGGCCGACCCGGCTGATGGTGCGCAGGTACTCGTGGGACTCCCGGGTGGCGAGGTAGACGACATCCGGGCCGTCGAGCCGTGCCATGTGGATCGTCTCGCCCAGCGCTTCCGACGCCTCATCGAGGTACGGGCGGACCGCACGGATGCGCCGGTCGCCGTCAAGGTAGCTGGTGCCGGTGAGCAGCGCGCGGATCCCGATGCCGTAGAGGGAGCCGGTGGCATCGGTGCGGACCCAGCCGCAATCGACGAGGGTCCGCAGCAGCTGGTACATGCTGCTGCGGGGCACGCCCAGGTCCTCCGCGAGCTCGTCCAGGCGTGAGGGCTGCTCGCCCCGCGCGGCGAGCAGTTCCAGCAGCGCGACGGTCCGGGCCGCCGACTTCACGCCGCGGACGCCTTTCCCCTCCGACATGGGCCCATCGTAAGTGCGCGTCAATCCGTGCCTGCACACCCATTGACCCCTTCCGTTCACCAACCTAACCTCCATCTGCATACGTAGACGTCGTCCGCATACAGGGATGGACTCATGGCAGAGATCAGCGCGGAGGCCGCAGAGGTCGCCCAGCGGCTCCGTGACGGGATGGCGAGCGGGGTGCTGTCCTTCCCCCTCACGAGCTTCGGCGACGACGGCGGCCTCGACCTGAACGCGTACCGGGCGTATCTGGCCGACCGGCTGGCCACCGCACCCGGCGCGGTGTTCCCGGCCTGCGGTACCGGAGAGTTCTTCTCGCTGGACGAGGACGAGTACCGGGCGGTGGTGCGGACCACGGTCGAGGTCGCCGACGGGCGGGTGCCGGTGGTCGCGGGCATCGGCTACGGCTGGGCGCAGGCGCTGCGGTTCGCCCGAATCGCGGAGGAAGCCGGTGCGGACGCCGCGCTGGTACTGCCGCACTACCTCGTCGGGGCCCCGCAGGACGGTCTGGTGGAGCAGCTGCGCCGGATCGCCGCCGGCACCCGGCTGCCGCTCATCGCGTACCAGCGCGGCCAGGTCGCCTTCACCGCTGACAGCCTGCGCCGGATCGCGCAAATCCCCACCGTCGTCGGCCTGAAGGACGGACACAGCGACCTCGACCGGCTCCAGCGCCTCACGCTCGCCGCGCCCGACGGCTTCCTCTTCTTCAACGGCGCCGCCACCGCCGAGATCCAGGCGCGCGCCTACGCCACCGTCGGCGTCCCCGCCTACTCGTCCGCGGTCCACGCCTTCGCGCCCGAGATCGCGAACGCCTTCTTCGCCGCTCTGCGGGACGGGGACGACGCGGGCGTGACCACGCTCCTGCGCGAGTTCTACGTCCCGCTGGTCGAACTGCGCGACCGGGTGCCGGGCTACGCCGTCTCTCTGGTCAAGGCCGCCGCCCGGCTGCGTGGCCTCCCGGTCGGCCCGGTGCGCGCCCCGCTCACCGACCCCGGCCCGATCGACCTCGCCGACCTGGAGAAGGTGCTGGACCACGGCCTGAGCCTGGTCGGCGCCGTACGGCGATCCGCTTGACGAACCCGGGCACCCTTCGTGCCCGCCCGGCCGAGCCGCGGGCGCCCGTCGTGCCCGCCTGACGAACCCGCGGGCAGCCGGCGTGCCCGCCAGGTGAGCCACGGCCTGGCCCGGAGCCGGGCTCGAAGCAGCCCCGGGCCGCAATCCAGTGGTCTCTCCTCGCTCCCCCCCGTGGGCCGGTACGGCCACAGCCGCCGCCCTACCGCGCCGCCCGCATCACCCGCAGTGCCACGCGTCAGCGCCCTACCGCTCCTCCGGGGCGTGCGGCCGATCACGCCGTACACCGATCGGACCGTGCACAGAGACGACGGAGCCTCCGACTGCTCGCTCAACAGTTCAAAGGGGAACTGCCATGCCTCTCCTCGTAGTCGGGATCAGTGTTCTGATTCTGCTTCTCCTCATGACCAGGCTGAGAGTCAACGGCTTCGCGGCCCTCCTGCTCGTGGCGGTCGGCGTCGCACTGGTCCGGGGAATCCCGGTCGCGACCATCCCGGACGTCCTCTCCGAAGGCATCGGGGGCCAGATCGGCGACACCATGCTCACCATCGGACTCGGCGCCATGGTCGGCCGCGTCATGGGGGACTCCGGCGCCGCACAGCGCATAGCCGGCAAGCTCCTCGACGCCTTCGGCCCGCGCTGGGTGCAGGTGGCCATGGTCGTCACGTCCATGCTGATCGGCGTGACCATGTTCTACGAGGTCGCGTTCATCATCGTGGTGCCCATAGCGTTCACCCTGGTCAGGGTCACCGGTGCGAAACTGCTGTGGGTCGGTCTGCCGATGTCCATCGCCCTGTCCACCATGCACAGCTTCCTGCCGCCGCACCCCGGCCCCACCGCCGTCGCCGCGACCTTCCACGCCTCCGTCGGACTGACCCTGTTCTACGGCCTGTTCATCGCCGTTCCCGCCGGTGCGCTCATCGCCCTGACCTGGCCTCGCCTTCCGTTCATCAAGGCGATGACCCCGTCCATCCCCAAGGGCCTGGTCAGCGAGCGCGAGTTCACCGACGAGGAGATGCCCGGGCTGGGCTGGTCGCTGTTCGTGGCGCTCTTCCCCGTGGCGCTGATCGTGGCCGCCGCCGTGACCGACATGGCCACCTCCGCCGAGAGCCCGTTCCTGCACTTCGTCACCTTCATCGGTTCGGCGCCGATCGCGCTGCTGCTGACCCTGTGCCTGGCGGTCTGGGCGTTCGGACCGCGGATCGGCCGGAGCCTGAACGACGTCGGCGCCTCCTGCACCTCGGCGGCCCAGGCGATGGCGATGATCCTCCTGGTGATCGGCGCCGGCGGCGCCTTCAAGAACGTCCTCGTCGAAGGCGGGATCTCCGACTACATCAAGGACGCGACGGAGGGCTGGTCCATCTCGCCGATCGTCCTCGCCTGGCTCGTCGCCGTCATCCTCCGCGTAGCGCTCGGCTCGGCGACGGTCGCCGTCGTCACGGCCTCCGGCGTGGTGCTGCCGCTCCTGGCGGGCAGCGGGGTCCACCCGGAGATGATGGTGCTTGCCGTCGCCTGCGGCTCCATCGCCTGCTCCCATGTCAACGACCCGGGATTCTGGCTGTTCAAGGAGTACTTCAACCTCTCCGTCATCGAGGCGATCAAGGTCCGTACCACCTATACGACGGTGCTCGCCGTCCTCGGCCTGGGCGGTGTCCTGGTGGCCGAGTGGGCCCTCGACGTCCTCAACGTCTGACCTCGCACACCTCCCGTACCCAGAACCTCGATCCCTCCCCCGCACCACCTCACCGCAGAAGGGCACCCGATGAGCATCGGACAGCCGACCGTCACGGCGTTCTCCGTCTACCCGGTCGCCGGCCGGGACAGCATGGAGCTGAACCTCTCCGGCGCGCACGGCCCCTACTTCACCCGCAACGTCGTCGTCCTCACCGACTCCGAGGGACGTACCGGGCTGGGGGAGGTGCCCGGCGGAGAGCAGATCACGCGGACGCTGCGTGACGCCGAGCCGCTGGTCGTCGGGGCGAAGGTGGGCGACTACAAGCGCGTCCTGCGCGAGATCGGCGACCGGTTCGCCGACCGCGACGCCGGCGGACGGGGCGCCCAGACCTTCGACCTGCGGACCACTGTCCACACGGTCACCGCCGTCGAGTCGGCGCTGCTCGACCTCCTCGGGCAGCACCTCGACGTGCCCGTCGCGGCGCTCCTGGGCGACGGCCAGCAGCGGGATTCCGTCAGGGTGCTGGGCTATCTCTTCTACGTCGGCGACCCGGACCGGACCGACCTGGAGTACGTGCGCGAACCCGACTCCCCGGTGGAGTGGTACCGGGTCCGGCACGAGGAGGCCCTGTCGCCGGAAGCGATCGTCCGTCAGGCCGAGGCCGCCTACGACCTCTACGGCTTCCGGGACTTCAAGCTCAAGGGAGGCGTCCTGGAGGGCGCCGAGGAGGTCAGGGCCGTCCGCGCCCTGAAAAACCGCTTCCCCGAAGCCCGGATCACCCTCGACCCGAACGGCGCGTGGTCACTGCGCGAGGCGATCGAGCTGTGCCGTCCCCTGGTCGGCACGCTCGCCTACGCCGAGGACCCCTGCGGAGCCGAAGGCGGCTACTCCGGACGGGAGATCCTCGCCGAGTTCCGGCGCGCCACCGGCCTTCCCACCGCGACCAACATGATCGCCTGCGACTGGCGCCAAATGGCCCACGCCCTGGCCCTCCAGTCGGTCTCCATCCCGCTGGCCGACCCGCACTTCTGGACCATGCAGGGCTCTGTGCGGGTGGCGCAGCTGTGCAACGCGATGGGCCTGACCTGGGGCTGCCACTCCAACAACCACTTCGACATCTCCCTGGCCATGGTGACCCACTGCGGCGCCGCTGCCCCTGGCGAGTACAACGCCCTGGACACACACTGGATCTGGCAGGAGGGACTGGAACGGCTCACCACCGACCCGCCGCGCATCGTCGGTGGTGAGATCGCCGTCCCGGACAGTCCGGGGCTGGGCGTCCGCCTCGACATGGACCGGCTTCTCGCGGCCCACGAGCTCTACCGCGAGAAGGCTTTGGGAGCGCGCGATGACGCCGTCACCATGCAATACCTCATCCCTGACTGGAAGTTCGACGGCAAGCGTCCCTGCCTGGTGCGGTAGGCGACGAGTCTCCTCCGCCAAGGCCGCCTCGACGGGCGCCACCTTGACGGCAGTATGGGCCGGCACCGGCCGACACATCCTCAGCCGGCGATGAGGACGAACCCGGCCCCGTCGAAGAGACGGGGCCGGGTTCGAGCCTTCGAGCATCCGCCTACTTGAGCGCCACACCGCCCGAGTTGCGATAGGCGATCGTCTTGCGGATCAGGTTTCCGCCGTCGCTCTCGATCGACGTCTGTTCATGGTGCCCCGCACCGAACAGCAGGGCGGCGACATGCGCGTCCGCCACCTGGTCCATGTGCGCGAAGAACCAATCCACCTTGTCGTCCTTGTAATGGTTGCGGGTGTTGTTCTGCGCCATGTTGCCCACGGGGATCTGCCACAGGACGACCGGCTTGCCCACGGACTCGGCCATCGTCTTGTAGAACCCCAGCGCGGCTTCGGCCTTCTTGTCGGTCCAGAAGTTGTCGTGTCCGCCGTTGGCCGGCTGTGCGTACCAGCCCGCATCGCGGTCCGACACGTCGGCGACCAGGAAGTCGGCTCCCTGCGCCCCGAGTTTGGCGTAGTCCTGGGCGCACTTCTGCATGTTGCTCTGCCAGTCCCAGCAGGAGAGGTGCAGCCCCACCGTGGTGTTCGGCGCGTACCTGTGCGCCATCGAGATCAGGCAGCGGGTGAGTCCGGCGGCGCTGTTCTCCTGCGATCCGCAGTCCTTCGGATTCGCGGCCGAGACCTGCGCGGGAACCTTGTGCGGATCGCCGAGCGACCGGACGTAGCCCCAGAAGTCGGGCTCCAGGTCGATCATGTCGGGCGAGTCGCCGATCTTCTGGAGGAAGAAACGGTAGTCGTTCATGTACCGGGTCAGCAGATCGACCCTGTTGATGGCCTTGACCTCGCCCGGGCCGTCGCCCTCGCCTGCCATGTCTCCGAGGTCGCGCAATGAGTACCAGGTCCAGAAGAACTTCTGCGGGCGCGGACTGCCCTTGTAGGTCGCCTTGGCCGCCTGGTTGTCCGACCAGGTCACGTAACTGCCGGGAGCCGTGGTGCTGCCGCCCCAGCAACCCCACCAGTCCTTGTAGTCATCCCGGCAACGCGACGCCGAGTAATACTCCGACGAGGGTGCGGGCTTGCTGTGCACATAGGCGTAGCGCACGTCGAACGGCGCGGCGGCCGCCGAGGCGTCGGACATCGAGCCGCCGATGAGTACCTTGCTGCTACCCATGAAACGCGTCGTCGCACTGCCGCCACCGTCCGCAGGAGCCGGCGCCGACGGGCGCGTGCCGCTCGGAGCCTCGTTTGCGGCGCTGTCGACCTTCCCGGCCGGCACCAGTTGCCATTGCTGATGGGCGCTGCCCCGGTCGCGGTACTGGACGATGTCGCCCCCGTCAGCCTTGGAAGCCTTGCTGACCCCGACGGCCATGCCGCTGAAGCGGTTGACCAAACGCACGTGGTCGTCCGGCGACTTCGCCAGTTCGAACTGCTGGTTGGTGCCGTTCAGGTCGCCCCACTGCACGATGTCGGAGCCGGCGGTCTTCGACCAGTTGCGGTTGTCCAGCACCTTGCCGGAGTTCCGGTTCTGCAGCCGGTAGTAGCCGTCACCCGCGTCGATGAACCGCCACTGCTGATTGGCTCCGCCGTGGCGGCGCCACTGCACCACCGCCGTGCCGTCGTTCTTCTCGAAGGCGCGGCCGTCCAGCGCCTTGCCGCTGTTGCGGTTGACCAGCACGTACCACGTCTGCGCATTCACGGTGTCGGCTGAGGCAGTGCTGATCACAACAGTGGAGCCGGCCACAACAGCCATGACGACCGCCGCCCAGAAACCCCGACGCGCGAACAACCGACGGCCACGATGCATCGGGCGACTACCGCGGGCGCGGGCGCGGCGTCCGCCGGCGCGGGACGCCACCGAAGACGTGGGTGGCCGAGGGATGGGGCTGTGATCTCCCTCAAGGGGCATGCTCGTGCTCTCTTTCGACCGTTACCTCTGACCGGACCACCTGCCCGGACAACACGGAGTGGTCGGGGAGGCCGGAAAGGTTGCCGCGAAGATTCACTTTTCTTCTGCCTCGATCACACCCCCAAAGACCTTGTGGTCCGCGCAGGCCAGCCCTCGGAGCGGACCCAGTTGATCTACCGGCAGTCGACGGCGAAGCACCAGCGGACGTTTGCACGCGGCGGACTTCCCGGCCCATGCCGCTGCCCCGCCGCTCGGCCCAAACGCCACTGCCGCCTCGGTGAGACGACTGCGGCGCCGATCGTTCAGGGCCGCCGACTGGGCGAGAGAACTTCGGGGTCGACGACGTGGATCCCGGCGGCGACGCGGGTGACGGCATCGGCGAACTCCTCGACATCGCCGTTGCGTTCCTTGAGCAGGTAGTCCGTCCGACGCAATCACGGCGGTCATTCAGCGGTTCCTCGGCGAAGGTCTGCTCGACGTACTGGGCTGAGGACGAGGACCGCGAGCCCGGACTGCTCGGACTGGAGTCGGCGGACAGCCCTCAGCCCCTCGTCCGTCTGGCCGGGTGGCATACGGACGTCGGTGATGACGAGGTCCGGCCCGTGTCCCCGGGCAGCGGCGAGCAGAACTAGTCCCACCCCATGACCAGCAGGCTGCGGCGCCAGTTCGAGGCCCACGGCGTCGTCACCCGCACCACCTACGCGAAGATTCCCCCACGGTCCCCCAAGTGGCCGGGGCCCGGACCCCGGCCGTCCGCAGCCGAGCCGAGCAGGCCGCCCGCGACACGGCGAGCGGCCTGCTGCTAAAAAGGGGCTATTGACCTTCCGTCAGCTCTGCGCGCCCGTACGGCGCTTGCGCGCGAAGTAGACGGCGGCGGCGCCTACCGCCACGACCGCGAGAGCCGCACCCGCGAGGACGGGAGTGTTGCTCGACGCGCCGGTCTCGGCGAGATCACCGTTGACAGTCGGGCTGTTCGCACCCGCGTCGCTGCCGGCCCCGGGGGCGGCGGACTCGCTGGGAGCCGGGGATGCGCCGGCATCAGGTGTGGCCGGCTCGCTGGGGGTCGGGGACTCGCTCGCAGCGGGCGTGGTCGGCTCGCTGGGGGTCGGGGATTCTCCCGCACCGGGCGCGTCGCTCTTGGCGAGCTCCGCCGCGAAGGCGCCTGCGATCACCTTGTGGCCGTCGGCATTGGGGTGGGGGTCCTTGTTCGTGCAGGCCCAGGTCAGCTGGCAGATCTTGGCCACGTTCGCCGGCACCTCGCCCGCGCCGGGCACGTTCACCTTGGTGGTGAAGTCGTCCGAGGAGAAGGCCCCGGCCACGTCCGCGACCTTGAAGCCGGCGGACTTGTACACCTGGGTGATCCCCGAGTTGGCGGCCTTGATCAGGGGTGCCGATTCCTTGGCGGCCTGCTGCCCCGGGGCGCCCAGCATCCAGGCCGCCAGGAACGGGTTGTAGTACGTCGAGCCCACGAACTGGGTGTTCTTCGTGCCCGCCTGGCGGAGCGCGCCCGCGATCTGGGCGAGGTTCTTCCCCATGGCCTGGCTCCGGCTGTTCAGGCACGCCCCGTCGAGGGCGCCGGCCGGACTGACGCAGTTGAGGAGGATGTCGTTCGCGCCCACGCTCAAGGTCACGTAGGCCACCTTGCCCTGGTGCTGTGCCATGGCCTTCAGGGCGGCGTCCAGTTGCGACTTGGCGTCCGGGTAGTCGCACTTTCCGCCGTTGATCAGAGACTCGGTGGTCTCAGCGGTGCAGCCGAGGCGTATGTGCTTCAGTCCGGGGGTGCGCTGCTTGAGCTGCGCGTAGAGCTGGTCGGTGTAGGCGACGTCGGTGTCCTTGTCGACGTCCGGCTGGTAGCCGGTGGCCAGAGAGTCGCCGAGCGAGATGTAGTACGTGGTGTCCTTGCCGTCGCTCGCCTCGTCGGCGATAGCAAGCCCGGGCATGCCCAGTACGGCCGTCACGGCGGAGACGGCCAGCACGGGGCCGAAACGCTGAAGGGGTCTCATCACTGTACGTGCGCTTTCCAGTTAGTGGGGGGATGCCGAAAGGCGTGACATGAAGCGTGGCCGGAAGCAGCGAACTCAGCCGCTACGGCTTCAGGCATCCGAAGGAGCCTTGGTGAAGGCTTGGGGGAATTCGCCTCCGTGAGCAGCGAGAAGTGCCCGACTTGGGTCTCGGAGGCGGGCTCAATCTAGCAAGACGGACACCGACTTGGGTATGGGCACTCGATAAAGGGACGATCACAACGGCACGTGCAATCGCCGGAAAGGGGCGACCGGCCGGGAATTGGTGACCGAACTCGTGCGTAACCGTTCGCTGAGTGATCGACAGAGTGGTGAGCTTTCCGCGCGGCAGCCCGCCCGCCTGCACGCACTGAACCGTCCGAGGTCAGTGGAGCTCTACGGGTTGGGGCCAGCGGCCGGTCGAAGCTGGTGTCGAGGGCAGTAGTTGGCCTCGGGTTCGACAGGCCCGAATAGTGCCGGTCGCAGAATGCAGACGCTGGAGATTCGACCGTGCGGCCCATTCCGCGCAGTTGGAAAGCACGCGGCAGATCTGCTCGCCCCGAAGATCTTATTGAGCTTCTCGACGATTCACGGGGTGAGGACGAGGCGGATCGGGTTGCCGGTTTTCCTCTCCGGTCGGATGACGGCGTCGGCCGCTTCTGGCCGGGGAATGTGATCGGTGATGGAGGGCGCCAGGTCGAGCCTGCCGGCGGCGGCCAGGCGGATGAGCCGGGTCACGACCCGCGAAATCGCAGGCGGCGCCGAGGCCGCGGCCGCCGGTGGCCCGGCCCACGGCTTCGGCGCATCACGGGTCGGTGGGGTCGAGTGCGAGGCCGGCGCCGAAGACGAGGTCCCGTTCGCGGGCCTCGGGCAGCGGGTCGACGTCGATGACGGGCGCGACGCCGGCCGGGCGGGAGCAACCCGCATGCCGTCAACTCATCCGATTCTGACCCTGTAGACGCCACTGGAGACATCGGCGGCGGTGGGGGTCACCGTCACACCGCCAAGCGACCTCGTCCACCTTCCCCAGGCTTGGACGTAGGTGCTGCACTGGCCTGTCTCCCAGGCCGAGATGTCGTAGGTGGTTCCCGCTGTGACCTGGTACTGGGTGGTGAAGCTCACCCGCCAGCTCGTCTGATCCAACGTCACGTTGTCGATGTCGGCGGGGATGCAGGTGACGGAGGTTCCGTTGTCGACCCGAAGGCTTCCGTAGTAGACGACGTTACGGTCGAGCGCGGCGGCGAACGGGACATCGGCGGGCCAGGATGGCGGAGGCGGTCGAAGCCGCGGCTACGGCGGATGTCGGGGTGAAGCCGACCAGGCCGGCGGCGGTGAGCGTGGCGGCCAGAACGGCCGACCGCACAGCTCGGCGGTGAACGCGCATGGTTCCTCCCCTTGGGGGGTGAAGTAGACGGGCGGCGACTGCGCATGCAATAATTTGAACTTTCATGTAATTACATCGGAAACGCGGGCGATCGGCCAGCCCGGACGCGGCGTTGCGGCCGCTTGGGGGTTCACAGGGAGCGGGTGACGAGAGTCGAACTCGCGGTCTCAGCTCTGGAAGCGACGGCACTTGGGTGGCCGGATGGCTACTGACCTGCACTGATTCCTCGTGCTGAAGCCATTGCGCTGGCCTGATCACCCCGCTGTGGACCGTAATTGTCCGCTCTTACGGGCACGCAATGGGCGCGGCCGCCACCAGGACTGCGTCACGCGTGCACGCGACGTCTTCGCACTGGCGGGGTCGGCACCGTCGCCCGGGCCGGTCTGGAGTGTCCGTCGCGGCTGCACAGGATCGAGATCGACATCGGGACCTGGCAATGTTGGTGACGTATCCTTCTATGTACATCACCAACATCGCGGAGGAGGTGCCACATGTCTGTGACGCAGATCGACATCGATGACGACGCCCTCGAACGCGCCATGGCTCTGGCCAAGGTCAGGACCAAGAAGGAGGCGGTCAATCTCGCTCTGCACTTCTACGCCGAGCAGCAGGAGCGTGCGGCGCGCATCAGTCGTCACTTCGAGCGGGCGCGTGAGTGGGGTGCGGTCGAGGACGCCGAGCGCCTGCAGCGGGCGGAGAAGCGCAGCCGGTGATCTACCTGCTCGACACGTCCGGTCTGGTCCGACTGCTCCGGGATCCGAAACTGCAATCGGCCTGGTACGACGCGATCGATGTCGGGGCCATCGCATCTTGCTACGTGCAACGCGCCGAGTTTCTCCACAGTGCGCGCAACGGACGTGAGTACGACGAGATCGCGGAGATGTTCACCGACCTCTACCCAGACGTGTCGGTGCCGAAGAACGCCGGGCGCTGGATCGGCGCGGTGCAACACCGTATGGCCCGGGCCGGGGAGCACCGCAGTGCCTCGGCGGTCGACCTCGTCATCGCCGCCACCGCGGCCCACCACGGCCTGGCTGTGCTCCACGACGATGCCGACTACCGTGCCGTTGCCCGGCATGCGCCCGGACTGACCGAGCACAACGTCCACGACATCACCTGACGCGTTTCCTCCACGCCGATGTCGGCCGAAGGCGGCGATCAAGGAGAAGGCGGAAGCCGACAGGAGACGTGGGTGCGGGGCGCCCTCGCATTGGGCCGGGATCTGTTCCGCCGCGGCCCCGGCCATGGAGCGGCTGAGTGAGCCATGGTTGGCCCGACCGGCCAGGCACACACCCACCAGCGGGCGCGAGCGCCTGCAGCCGCCCGGACCACGGCGGCACGCTGCACGTCACCACCGCATGGCCGAGGGAATCGTTGCATTCTCCGGGCGCACGACGATGATCTCCTCCAGCGGATCCCACTCCGTGTGCGAGCCGACCGGCGAGACGAGCCGCTCTTCGGCGTCGTCATCGACTGTTCCCGCTGACCGGCCGGGTCTCTGTACTCGTGCCATGGCTCAGCCGCTTCCGCCTGGGGAACCCGCTGCACCGGTAGTGGACTCAGGCCGGTGACCTGATCACCCGCAACAGCGGGCGCCGGTCAGTGGCCGGTCCAGCCCGCGATGTCCTTCCAGACGCTGCTGCGGACCGAGCTGATCGGTATCTGCTCCGGTACGAAGTGGTCGCATCGCGGGTTGTGGCAGGGGCCGGCGGTCCAGTGGGGGACGTAGACCCCCATGCTCTTGTGCCGCTCCACCACGGCGTCCACCGGCTGCTTGCATGAGGGGCAGACGTAGGTGGACGGCGTGGTCGCCTGGGGTATCCGCTCAGCGCTCATAGTTGATACTTTACGACCGCTTTACGTAGATTTGGAATCGTTTGGGCGTGGTAATCCGGTGCTGATCAGCCGCTGCGGTGCCGCCCTCGCCGTCCCGTGGGCGTGGTCATCTGACGTCGGGTGCCTCAGGGGGGTCCGGCGGGTCGGTCTGCGGGGTGGGGTCACCGTGGGACGAGCTCTCGGGCCCGGCGGTCCGAGCGACAGGCGTGCCGCCGGCCTGGTCGGGCGGTGGTCGCAGCAGGCTGAGCGCGACGGAGATGGCCAGGATGGTGGCGATGACGGCGAGACTGATGGGCGAGGGTATTTCGGGAACGGCGGTGCTGATCGTCTCGTGCGCGGCCTGGAGGATGAGCTTGACGCCGATGAAAGCGAGGATGACCGCCAAACCCGTGCTGAGGTAGTGGAACCGGTCGAGCAGCCCCGCCAGCATGAAGTACAGGGCGCGCAGGCCGAGGATGGCGAAGGCGTTGCTGGTGTAGACGATGAAGGCGTCGCTGCTCACGGCCAGCACGGCGGGCACGCTGTCCACGGCGAAGACGAGGTCGGCGGCCTCGATCGCGGCGACGACGGCCAGGAGCGGGGTGGCGACCCGCCGCCCGGCCTCCTTCACGAAGAAGTGGGGCCCGGCGTACTCGTCCCGCACCGGCACGACCTTCCGGAGCAGCCTCACGGCCAGGCTCTTGCCGGGGTCGAAGCTCTCCTCCTCACCCTTGAGGATCTTGTACGTGCTCCAGAAGAGGATGGCGGCGAAGACGAACAGCACGGCCGTGAAGCGGCTGACCACCGCCACGCCCGCGGCGAGGAAGACGCCACGGAAGACCAGGGCGCCCAGGACCCCGAGGAACAGCACGCGGTGCTGGTAGGCGCGCGGCACCTGGAAGTAGCCGAAGATCAGCGCGAAGACGAAGAGGTTGTCGACGGACAGGCTCTTCTCCAGCAGCCAGGCGGTGGTGTACTCGACCCCGGCGGTCGTGCCGACCACGAGGAACACCACCACACCGAAGACGATCGCCAGCCCCACCCACACCCCGCTCCACGCGGCGGCCTCACGGAAACCGATCACATGGGCCTGCCGGTGCGCCAGCAGATCGACCGCCAGCGACACCAGCACGGTGACGGCGAACACCGCCCACAGCCAGAACGGAACGTCATACACGGGCCCGGCCCCTCAAGTGCGGTCGACCGGAGGTCTCTCTTCGAGTCTGGAGCACACCTCGGCGGTTGTCGCCCAGTGAGGATGCGCAACCAGCGCCTTGGCCGTGATCATCACCGGGGCGGTGGAACAGTTGCAGGGCAACGCCGGGGTCGGCTCCGTCTGGCGGTGGTCGGACTGGTGCCGGCTGCCTGGTCGGCCTCCGGCTACGTGGCGGCGTTCGTCCGCTCGGCCGACGCGGTGTACGACATGCCCGGGGGCGGCCGGTGTGGAAGGTCCTGCCGGTGCGGCTGGGCGTCACGGTCGTGCTGATGGTGATGGCCGTGATCGCGCGCTGATCGTGGTCTTCACCGGCGGGCTGGCCCGCCAGGCCGGGTGTGCCCTCGGTCTGGGCGACACCGCGCTCACGGCGTGGTCGATCGCCACGTGGCCCGTGCTGGTCATCCTGGTCACGATCATGATCGCGAACTGCCACCAGGCGTGACCGCCGGGAAGGAACCGTTGGGCGGGTGGTCGTAGCTGCGTCCCGCACAGCTGCTTCGGGGTACTCGCGCTTCACCGGGCGGACGGGCACCAACGCGGCCCGCCCGCGCAGACCAAGCAGGACGGGAGGAGATCATCGTGCCGAGTGCACCGTCGCGCTCTTCCCGCCCCGGCCGACAGGTGCAGAACTCCGGTGCGGAGCCGGTCAGAGGACGACGCGCCCGACGCCACCCAGGGTCGTCTTCGGATCACGTATCAACCGCACCCTGCGGCGCCACGCCGATTCATCAAGCGGCGTGTCGCCGCTGCGCCCGCATGGCCGATGAACGCAGGGCGTGACTCCTTCTTCGGGCAATGACAGCTTCGCGCCAACCCCACTTCGGTTTTCAGGCTCTCTTGACCTGTAGACGCTCACTTGGCCCCGCTGGCGACTTTGCCAAGTTAACGTGTTCTTGACTGGCTTTTGACCGGGCATTGGTAAGCGCAAAGGGTAATGGGCTGCCTTGAGGGGGGCGCATGTTCCGAAGTGTGACGTCCCGGACCGTGGTCCCCTCTTGCCGCCCTCGAATACCAAGGCCAATGCCCGGTTCCCACTCGCCGGTCCTCTCGCAGGCCTTCCGCTGCTGAACCGCCGAGCGTCCCAAGCCCCTGCCCGGTAAGTCCGACGCGCACCCCACGGCGCGCCAGGAGGTCCCCACACCATGCAGCCCCTCATCGACACCGTCCGCTTATTCGGACAGCGCCCCGAGGAGTTCGCTCGCCTCGACAAGGACCGGTCCCTCCAGGGGCCGGTCATCACCTGTTCCGACTCCCGCCCCGCCGGCCGGCACCGCGAGATCCCGAGCGGAAACGTGCTGGAACACCGCGCGGAGTCCGGCACCTTCGAGTTGCTGTAAGGGAGTTGATGACCATGCTGTCCAAGTTCCCCTACCTGCGGCAGGACTTCCTCGCGTCCGTCGTCGTCTTCCTGGTCGCGGTGCCGCTGTGCGTCGGCGTGGCGGTCGCATCCGGCGTCCCGGCCGAACTCGGCCTCATCACCGGCATCGTCGGTGGCCTCGTCACCGGGTTCATGCCCGGCAGCAGTCTGCAGGTCTCCGGACCCGCCGCCGGCCTGACCGTGATCGTTTTCGAGGCCGTCAGCGAGTTCGGCGTGGGCACGCTCGGAGTGATCGTGCTGTTCGCCGGCCTGCTCCAGCTCGCCATGGGCTTCTTGAAGATCGGCCGCTGGTTCCGGGCTATCTCCGTCTCCGTCGTCGAGGGCATGCTCTGCGGTATCGGTCTGGTGATCATCGCCGGTCAGGTCTACGCGGCGGCGGGCCTGAAGGCGCCGGAGACCGGTGTCGGAAAGATCGTGGGCCTGCCCGGGGCGTTCGCCGATGCGTTCGGCAGCTCCCAGGCTCTGACCTCCCTCGCGATCGGCGCGGGCACCATCACCGTCATCGTGCTGTGGAAGAAGACGCCGAAGGCGGTGCGTACCGTGCCCGGCGCCCTCGCGGCGGTCCTGCTGGCCACGGTCGCCACCATCGCCCTAGACCTCCCGGTCGCCACGGTCCAGGTCGAAGGTCTGCTCGGCGTCGTCCAGCCGCCCGGGGCCGAGGCCCTCGGCGAGCTGGCCGCCCCGGCGATCTGGGGCACCATCCTCGCGTTCGCGCTGATCGCGTCAGCGGAGAGCCTGTTCAGCGCGGCGGCCGTGGACCGGCTCCACGACGGTCCGCGCACCGAGTACAACAAGGAGATGATCGCCCAGGGCGCGGGCAACACCGTGTCCGGTCTGCTCGGCGCGCTGCCGATGACCGCCGTGATCGTGCGCAGCTCCGCCAACGTCGCCGCCGGTGCGAAGACCAAGGCGTCCCGCGTGCTGCACGGTGTGTGGCTGTTGCTGTTCGCCGCCGCGATGCCGTGGGCCCTGGCCCTGATCCCGATCCCCGCCCTGGCCGGCATCCTCATGCACGCCGGCTGGAAGCTGATCCCGTTCCGGCAGATCGCGGCGCTGTGGCGGGACCACAAGGGCGAGGCACTGATCCTCGTGATCACGGCCGTGTCGATCGTCGCGGTGAACATGTTCGAGGGCGTGCTCATCGGTCTGGCCCTGGCGATCGTCAAGACGGCCTGGGAGGCGTCGCATGTCAAGCTGGAGGTCATAGACAAGGGCGCCGGACCGATCCAGGTCTACGTGTCGGGCAACGCCACGTTCCTGCGGCTGCCGAAGATCCTCGACAGCCTGGAGAACCTGCCGCAGGACCGCCCGGTCGAGCTGGACCTGTCGGGCCTGCACCACCTCGACCACGCCTGCCGTACGGCCCTGGAGTCCTGGGCGGAGCGGCACAGCGCGGTCGGCACGGAACCGGTGAAGGTCACCGAGCCGGTGAAGGTCACCGAGCCGGTGAAGGCCACATCTGCGGAAAGCGCCACGGCGGACACGAGAGTCCGTTGAGCAGCCGGGCGGTGCACACCACCCGCGAAGTGGCGCGCGTACAGCTCGCGTTCCTCCGACTCACAGACCCGTGACGGGCTGCCCGGTGAGCGCTCGGGTGATCTCCCAGAGCCGGCGAGTGGTCCTCGGTCGCGTCGGCCACGGCCCGCGCGGCACGCCGTCCGGTGGACCGGTCAGGCGGTGTAGCCGAGCACCGCGGGGCCTGCCGGGGCCGCGGTGGGGGCCACCATCGCGTGCACGGGGCAGGCGGTGCGAACGATGGGCGCGGCCTGCGCGCGGTTCCGCGTGAAGACGACGAGGCGCAGCACCGTGAACCGCGCGACACCGGCGAGTGCGGAGGCGGACAGGTAGACGACCTGCTCCAGCACCACACCGGGCGCCGCCACCAGCTGCCGCAGGACAAGCATCGCCACGCAGGTCATCAAGTATGCGGCCGCCGCGGACCCGGCCGATTGCGCGGCGGCGCCGACCGCTCGGAGTACATCGCGTATCTCGTCCCGGGCATCCTGTTGATGACCATCGGCGGAACCCTCGTCGGCACCGCGGTGTCCGTCTCCATGGACATGACCGAGGGCATCATCGCCCGCTTCCGCACGATGGCGATCCACCGCGGCTCCGTGCTCATCGGACACGTCATCAGCAGCGTGATGCAATCGGTCATCAGCGTGACTCTCGTCGGCGCCGTCGGCGTGGCCATCGGCTTCCGATCCACGGATGCCACGGCCCTGGAGTGGGCCGCGGCTTTCGGGCTGCTCGCGCTGTTCGCCCTGGCGTTCACCTGGATCGCGGTCGGGATGGGCATGGTCAGCCCCAGCGCAGAGGCAGCCAGCAACAACGCGCTGCCGCTGGTCTTCCTGCCGCTCATCTCCAGCGCCTTCGTCCCGGTCGACGCGATGCCGGGCTGGTTCCAGCCCATCGCCCAGTACCAGCCGTTCACGCCCGCCATCGAGACCTTGCGCGGACTGCTGCTCGGCACCGAGATCGGCAACAACTGGTGGATCACCATCGTCTGGTGCCTGGGCCTGGCGGCGCTCGGCTACCGCTGGTCGAAGGCGGTGTTCAACCGCGACCCGAAGTGACCGCGCGGACTGACTCCGGCAGTCTGCCCCATGCGTGCGGCCTGACGGTTGAGCCGTCCCGGTGGCGGCACTTGGCCGTCAAGGCCGACTCGCCGTGAGGTCCGGCCGGTGCCTCCTCGCCGGGGCATGATCCGGCCCACCTCGACAGGTCTGCGGCTCCGGCTGCGGCCGGCTCCGGGCCAGGAACCGGCGGACGTAGTGCCCTCGGCCGAACGGCTCCGGCCCGCCTGGGGTGTTCTGCCGAGGAGCGGCAGCGGGGGTGGCCGCCGGGCTGGACGACCTGGTGCGGGCCGGCGTGCGAAGTGCCACACGGGCGACACTGCGCACCACAGCGAGGTGGCTGCAGAGAGCTAATGGTGCGGTTATGGTGCGCGACCGGCACACCGGTCTAGACAACAAAGAACCCCCCGGGTCTCTGACCTGGGGGGTTCGCATGGAGCGGGTGACGAGAATCGAACTCGCGCTCTCAGCTTGGGGAGCTCGGGGCTTTGAGGTGAGGTTGCTGGTCTGACCTGGGGCCAATCGGCGCCATGGCTTTGACGTCGGTCGTCTTGATCCCCGGTGTTCCCCGTGGTTCCCCGCCCGACCTGGCACGGATCTGGCACGGTCCCTTCGTCGAGCAGGAGAGCAAGTTTCCTCAGGTCGTGGCTGCCCCCGGCTGGCGGTAGCCACGCCCCATTGCGGTCTGGCTTATGTCTCTTCAATGAGTAGCGGTAGCTCCACGCCCATGTCATCTGCCAGTGCTTCGAGTTCGAGTAGTGCCTCTCGCAGGTCGGTGGAGAGAGCGACGGTCAGGTCTGCCAGGGACTTGCCCTCCGCCGCGTTCTTGTCATCCGGCTCGATCAGGCCGATGTCGAGGTTTACGTCCTTCGAGGCGGCGAGCTTCGCGCCGTCGAAGACCTGGAGTCGTCCACCGGGCTTTCGACGGTTGATCGCTTCGGAGATTGCCTCGCACTCACTGACTCCGAACACCTGCTTCTCGAAGTCCTCTAGGTGCCTGGGGAGCAGCGGGTTCTGCTTCAGGGTGAAGCGCTTGCCGGTTCGCAGGTCGTACACCCACAGATGCTTCGTGTGCGGTGGCTCGTCCTCGCTGCGACGTGGCGATGCGGCGTTGAAGAAGAGGACATTGGCCTTAACACCGCCTGCGTAGAAGATGCCCGCGGGCAGCCGCAGCATCGTGTGCAGGTTGAACCGTTTGAGGAGCTCGCGGCGGATGGTCGCGCCCCGCCCTCCCTCGAAGAGGACGTTGTCAGGCAGGATCACCGCGGCCCTGCCGTTGTCGGCGAGCAGACTCGCGATGTGCTGGACGAAGTTGAACTGCTTGTTGGTCGTGGTCTCCCAGAAGTCCGGCCGGCGGTACGACATGTCCTCGCGGCTGACTGTGCCGTCGACATGGGTGATCACGATGGAGGACTTCTTACCGAACGGCGGATTGGCCAGGACGAGGGAGGCTTTGTCGGCAGGGGCCTTCGCCAGCGCATCCTCGACACGGATCAGCGGTTTGCCGTCAGGTCTGCCGATGCCGTGGAGGAGCAGGTTCATCGCCGCGAGGCGCGCAGTCGCCGGCACCAGCTCGGTGCCCCAGATCACGCCTTCGTCGAACCGGGCGGACTCCTCGACAGACATGTCCTCGCCGTACGTTTCCACGATGTGGCTGTGCGCGGCGAGCAGGAAGCCGCCGGTACCACAGGCAGGATCCGTGATGGTGTCCTCTGGTGTGGGCCGCATGCACCGCACGATGGACTCGATGAGCACCCGCGGGGTGAAGTATTGGCCAGCGCCGGCCTTCGTGTCCTCCGCACTACGGGCGATCAGCGCTTCGTAGGCGTCACCCTTGACGTCCTTGCTGGACTGGAGCCACTTCTCGTTCTCGATCAGGTCGACGATGAGACGGCGGAGGTTGGCCGCGTTCTGGATGCGATTCCGGGCTCGGTAGAAGATCAGACCAAGAGTGCTCTTGTGACCCTCGTCCTCCTTGCCGAGATCGGCCAAGAGCTCGGTATAGGCCGTCTCCAGTTTCTCACCCGAGAGTTCGAGCAGTTGGTGCCAGCCGCGCGTCCGCCACTCGTCTGTGTCGGGGAGCACCGGGCGGCGCTGCGCGAGGGGGAGGTCCTTGTCGGCGATCTCCTTTTCGGCGGCCATCTTCAGGAAAACCAGGAAGCTGAGCTGCTCCAGGTATTCGAGGCTCGACACACCGTCGTCACGCAGAACGTTGCAGTAGTTCCAGAGACGGTCGACGAGACGTCGTGCTTCCGGATTCACTCGGTGAACTCCAAGGGGAGGGTGGTCTGTTTGCCCTCGGGTAGGGGGGTGTGGGATGCGGGAGCGGGCAGTGCCGCCGTGGCGGGCCGCTCGGCGGCGCCCTGCTTCTTCTGCCGTCGCGACTGGTTTGCAGCCCGTCGGGCCTGCTTCCGCTCGGCCTCGGCGGCCTCGCGCTCTGCTCGGATGCGTTTGAGGAGGTCTTCGGCGGGCTCGTCGTGAGGGTCTTGGGGCACGAGTCGGCCGACGAAGGCTTCGGCAAGGAGCGTTCGACGGAGGGCAGTGCCGTTGGTCTCTGCACTGTCCAGAAGCCGGTCCAAAGCGTCGGCGCGAGCCAGCCTCCGTTTGACTTCGGTGATCAGCCGCCGCTGTTCGTCGAGTGGTGGGACGGGGAACTCCACGGCTTTCAGGCGGGAAGCACTCAGGTGCGCGATGTTGGTCGTGATGCGTACCTCGCGCATGAAGCGGCCCGCGTGCAGGTGGCGGCGGAAGACGAGCAAGGCCCAGCCGGGAAGCACGTCTCCCCGGGCGCGGAACCGCAGCAGGCTGTTGGTGAAGGCCACGCCTTCGGGAGTGCCCTTGTACATGGCCGAACGTCCGACGAGGTGGGGACTCTGCCCTTCGTTAAGGAGGATGTCCCCCGGCAGGAGGCGGTACTTGTTGAATTCCTCGGAGAAGTCCATCTCCATGAGGCTCGTGGTGTCGATACGGTCCTCGAAGACATTGGCGACGCGCAGGTACGGGCGCATCTTTGGACCTGTATGCCAGTCGGGGTGACGGGCCTTGCCGAGGCTGACGGTTCCGGCCTTGCCGACGGTCTCTGCCTGCCAGCCCTCGGGCCAGTTGTCGCGCTCGGGGATGGCATCGAGAAGGAGCTGCTTACGGAGGGCAGCAGTGTGAGTCCGGGCGCGAGCGACGGTGTGATCGATCTCGTCGAGGCGGGCGAGTCCTGAATCGAGGGCGTCGGCAATGCGGTGCTGTTCGGCGGTGGGGGGAACTGGGAGAGTGAGCGCCTTGAGGTCCGATTGGGAGATATTCCTCATGGAATCCGAGGTCCCGGACGCCTTCGCGGCGATCGCTTTGCGTACGGCTGGAGATCTGAGCCAGTACACGAGCCAGTTCCGGTTGACCGTCGAGCCGGGCGTGAACCGGAGGCTTTTGTCGCTGAGTAGCAGGCGGGGCCGTACGTCGCCGACGAGAACCGGAGCACCAACATGTTCCACGGTGTTTGCGCGGCTCACCAGGATGTCACCCGGCTGGACCTCGTAGTTCGGGTTGACCAGAGTGCTGTCGAGTAGAGCCTTGTTCTCGGCGGCCCGGAATTCGCCCCAGGTCATGGCGCTGACCTTGATGATGCCCCACTCTTCCGGAGCGGCAGGCCGGGGTTCGCACTTGAATGATTTCCCTGCGTCTGAACCGACGAGTAGGTCGCTGACGGTCGCCCAGGCCCATCCTTCCGGGAGCTTCACCTCTTCCGCTTCATTCTGTGCCCCCAGGCCCCCCTCACGGCTTTCCACACTCACGCACCCAGTTCCCGATCCAGTTCGTCGATCAGCTCACCCGGCGTCCGCACTTCTCCCGCGAACACCGTTCTGAACCTGCTCCAGCCACCCTCGGCCCGGCACACTGCGTGCTGGTCCAGCGCGTCCGCGGAGACGGCCGCGGAGGTGGCTACCACGTTCGCTACACGCCCTAGCCAGCCACGCTGCTCCTCCGTAAACGTCACACCTGCCGTCTCCTGACGCGCGAGCCACTCCCGGAGGCGAAGCCCCACGGTATCTCGGTACGGCCGGAACCGGCCGTCATCGAGCTTCAGCTCGCACCGAAGTACGGAGAGCAGTTCCGGTAGGCCGGCGTTCCGCCGCCGTCTCGTCAGCGCGATACCGAGGTCCACGTACGCTTTCCACAGCTCCTGCCCGGTCCACCGTTGCTGCGGCGGGCTGACCAGGCCGAGAATTTCGTCGATCTGAGCCTGAACCACGCTCAGCGGACGGCGCTCTTCGAATGCGATACGCAGGGCCGCGAACTTGTCCTGGCGGTCCGCCATGAAGCGCCGCCAGTCCTGCACAGTCCGCTCGGCCCGCATGACATCGGTCACGCCCTCGGCGATCACGTCGCCATCCCGACTGATGTGGTCGATCGTGATCAAACGACTTCGCGCTGCGTCCAGAAGCGCCTCGCGGAGTGCCTCTCGCTCGATGAACGGTCGCAGGGCCTGCTCCAATACGGCATCGGCGCTGGCCTCGGTTGCCCCGTCGGCGGCGGGACCGGCCTGATCCGTTCCTGCGGGGCCATCGCCGGTCTCGCTGGCACTGTCCCCAACGTTGTCAGCGCCGCGCACCCTAGCCAGTCGGTCCGGATCAGCGGCATGTACCAGATCCGTCACGAGCTCGGTCAGCTTGCGGCCACCCGTACATCCCTCGATCCGGACCAGCTGCTGCTCATCGAGCCGCTGTCCGAGCCGACTGAGCCGACCGGCCAGCGTGGAGACGTCGGCAACGCTCAGAACAGCCCCCTCCTCACATGCACGGAGGAGTCGCTCCAGGCTTGGCAGCTCCCGCAGGTCATCCTGTACGAGCGGACGGGCGTCGACCATCGCGTGCTCGGTCACACCCACCGTGTCCACGATCACGAACCTGTCTTTGCACACCGCGTCCTCGGTGACCCTGCGCAGGTCCTCGGGCTTGATGATTCGGGCACCGCGCCCCTTCATCTGTTCGAAGTAGGACCAGGTCCTCACGTCTCGCATGAAGACCAGGCACTCTAGGGCGGGAATGTCGGTGCCCGTGGCGATCATGTCGACGGTGACGGCGATCCGGATCTCCGACTCGTTACGGAAGTCCTTGATCGCCTTAGAGGGATTCGCGGTTTCGCTGTTGATCTTCAGGCAGAATCTGTCGCCCGCGTCCCACGCCCGCTTCACCTCGGCCACGATGGTGTCCGCGTGCCGGTTCGTCGCCGCGAAGATCAGGGTCTTGGGGACAACGGATCGTTGGTGGAGTATCGCGCCGGTATCGGGATCTGCCTCGGGCGGGAAGATCTCCGTGAATAGCCGGTCCCGAAACGTCTCGATGACTGTACGAATCTGGCTGGTGGACTCGACCCGTGCGTTTAGCTCGGCCGCCGTGTACTCGTCGTCATCCTCCTGCTGGTGCCAGTGCTGCTTCCGCGTCACCCGGTCCACCTGGGCGACGACCGTGTTGATCTTCTCAATGGTGCCGTCTGGTGACTGTGTCTCGGTAACGGCGGGGATCTTCGAGCCGTCCCGGGTGATCCGGGTCGAGATCCGGTAGACGTCGTAGTCGACGTTGACCTCGTCAGCGACCGCCTCCTCGTACGTGTACTGACTGACCAGGTTGTTCTCGAAGAAGGCAAAAGTGGGGCCGATCGGTGTCGCGGTCAGGCCGACAACGTGCGCGTCGAAGTACTCCAGAACAGGCCGCCAGGCGCCGTAGATCGAGCGATGGCACTCGTCGATGACGATGAAGTCGAAGGAGTCCGGCGGAAGTATGGGGGAGTAACGGACCTCGGGCAGTGCCTTGCCGAGCCCGGCCTTCCCTCCGCCCTCATAGTTCTTCGCCTCTTCACTGCCGGGCTCGGGCGGAGTCCGGTTGGTCAGCATGCACCACAGCCGCTGGATCGTCGTGATCACGATCTTGTCGGAGTCGGCCAGTCCCGACCGCGCGCCGGACAGATGCTTGAGGGGGTATTCCTCGTGCAGCGGCTTCTTCGAGTCCGCAGGTTGGAAGTCGCGGTACTCCTGGTATGCCTGATCACCCAGGTTGAAGCGATCCACGAGGAACAACACCCGATGAGCGCCTGCATTCCGCAGCAGCCGGTGACTGGCCTGGACGACTGTGTACGTCTTGCCGGCACCGGTCGCCATCTGGATCAACGCACGCTGGCGGTTGGCGGCCAGCGAGCTCTCCAGCCCCTCGATGGCCCGTCGCTGGGCGTCGTATAGCGTGCGCTGCGGGTCGAGATGGACTTCTGGCAGCCGACGCAGCCGAGCCCGCAGGGAGGGCGCCTCTGGGCGTTGCACGGCCTGCCGCTTCCAGCGTGTGACGGTGGTGGGTCGCGCCGGGGCGAACACATAGCGGCTGCGCGCCCCACCCTGGGGTGCATCCGCAGCGGGTGTGCCGTTGAGATGTTCGGCGTCGAGCGCGTTGAGAAAGCGCCAGACGTGTCCGTTAGTCCCGTATCGGAATGGCAGGGCGCGGGCCTGCCAGGTGTGCCGTTGGTGCTGCTCTGCGAGCGAGGCGGCCAGGTGGTCCGCGTCAGCGAGCAGGTCGTGGGGATCAGCGGTCTCGCTTCCCGCCACCACGAGGCCGCAGAGGTCCCGGTCCGTGTAGAGCAGATAGAGAAATGCTCCGTTGAGTTCGGGGTGCGGGATACGGACGGCTGTCGCGTCTGCTTTCAGGTCGCGTTCCTGCAGGGCACAGACTCGCCAGCCGGCTTTGCGCAACGTCTGCTCTGCCCTGAGGTTGACATTTCTGTCATCGTTCGCCTGCGCGCCAGAAGTGCTCACGATCCCTCCCCGTACCTCGCGGCCTTCCCGTTCTCTGCATCTGCGCCGCGCGCTGAAACCGCCCGCCAGCCGAACCCATTACACCAGTCGACGTAGGCCCACCCAGGGACTCCGCCAGTACGTGGATGATGACCATCCGGATCAAGCCAAGGGCTCGTCGAGTCACTGTCAGTGCACGTCCGTAAAGTGGGCGGTAGGTTGCGATGGGCCCGGCGAGCCCGGCCTGGAGGGGAAGGCCAGGAAAAGACCAGGAAGGACACCGCGGTGTATGTGACGAGGCTCCGGCTCGACGGTGTACGTGGGTTCCACGGCACCAGGGCCTGCGACCTCGACTTCACACGCCCGGACGGGAGTTTCGCCGGGTGGACCGTCATGGCGGGGCGCAACGGAGCAGGGAAGACGACCCTGCTGAGATCCCTAGCCCTAGCCCTGGCCGGACCGGAACGGGCCAGTCGGCTCGACGGCGAGGTCGAGGACTATCTCTCCTACGGCCGGTCCCAGGGGAGCCTGGAACTAACGCTGGTCGCGGCGAAGAAGGCCGATCTCGGTGCTCCCGAAGCTGCAGATCCGCGCACGGTTAAGATGGAATGGGAACCGGGCCGTGAACCGCTCAGCGCGGAGGACACACCCCCGACCCGCGTAAGGTTCCTCGCTGACCCGGGCGCCAAGGTGGCCAGTCTGTTGTGGTCCTCCTCGCCACCAACGGGCTGGTTCCACGCCGCGTACGGCCCTTTCCGCCGCCTCAGCGGCACCGCCCTATTCGAGCGCAACCGCCCGAATCCGGACCGGATCGAGGCCCTGCGGACTCTCTTCGAGGAGCAGTCGGCGCTTACCGAGTCGGTGGTCTGGCTGGTCTCTCTTCACACACGCCGGCTGGAGGGTGAGGCCGGAGCCAGGGAAGTGTTGGAATCTGTCCTCGCGCTCCTGAACGACGATCTGCTGCCGGGCGACTTCCGCGTAGAGGAAGTGACCTCGCGAGGGCTGTGGCTGCGTCGGGCCGACGGAGACGGGCCGCTCGTCGCGCAGTGGCGGATGAGCGACGGCCTGCGCACCGTCACGGCCCTGGTCCTGGACGTTGTACGGCAGATGCACGCCGCCTACGGTGCGTTGGCGCTGCACCGAGATGGCAGCGGTCGGCCGTACCTGCCCTACGAGGGCGTAGTCCTCATTGACGAGGTAGACGCGCACCTTCACGTCTCGTGGCAGCAACGTATCGGCGAGTGGTTCAAGACACACTTCCCCGCGATCCAGTTCATCGTCACAACCCACAGTCCCTACATCTGTCAGGCCGCCGATCCCGGTGGCCTCATCCGACTGCCGTCTCCGGACGAGCAGGCCCCTCCCGAGGTCGTGGGTGAGAAGGAGTACGGCACGATCGTCTACGGCACCGGAGACGATGCGGTGCTGTCCGACTTCTTCGGCCTGGAAACCCCCTTCTCCCGTCGTGCCGAGGCGCTCAGGGAAGAGCTCGCAGACCTGGAGTACGAGGTCGCGGCGGGGGACGCCGATCCGGAGACGGTGCGTCGGTTCCGCGCTCTGCGCCGGACCCTGGCCAGCTCGCAGGCGACCTACGTCGAGGATTCCAGCCTGCGAGCCAGGAGGCGGGAGAGCGGCGGCTCGTGATCAGGATCGTACGGCCGAGGCTCCCGACCGACCTGGAAGCCTCTCTGCTCGCCCTGTCCCAGGAAATGGCCGACACCTCGGTCCCCGATCGGAACGAGCACGCCGAGCGCATGTGGAAGCGCAACACCGTGCGCCGCGACGTGTACCAGCCGGTGCGGGAAGCCCTGGAGGAAATGGCGCCGGGCATCGACTGCTGTATGTACTGCGGCAATCACATGGCCGACACGGTGGACCACTTCGTACCCAAGTCCCGCTGCGGCCTACGGACGTTCTACTGGCCGAACCTCCTGCTGGCCTGCTCCACCTGCAACACGCGCTTCAAGGGGAACAAACACCGCAGCGACGGCTTGGTCGGGTCGCTGCTCATCGACCCGACCCGCGAGGATCCCTTCGATCACCTGGACCTCGGGCTCGCCAGCGGCGTCTACCGCCCGGTCGAGGGCTCGGCGAAGGGCGAGTGGACCATCGAGGTCTGCGGCCTGAACGAGGGAAAGCGGCCACGGGTCCGGGCCGAAGGCTGGCTCAACCTGGCCGACGACCTGCAAGGCTGGGAACAGGCCCGAGCAGCTGGCGATGTCAGAAACATGCGCCGAAAGATCTATCGCATGCGCACGCAGCCGTTCGCCGACGTCTGCTACGCGGCGTTGCATAAGGCCGTGTCCGAGGAAGCGCCCCTGGTCTTCGTGGACGATGACCCTGCCGTCTTGGACCTGCTCCGGGATGACGAGCTCCGGGCCGCCTTCCAAGTGTGAGCGGTTCGAACGACGCCTGGTGCTGGGCCGACGCTCCCGCCGAGATCGCTGTCCCCGTGGCGCTGCTGATCGTCCTCGACATCCGAGTCCGCCGCTGGCGTCGTCGCACCTGACGGCCCAGCCCCACCAAAGAGCCCCCGGCCTGCCAAGGAACCGCAGGTCGGGGGCTTATCGGTGTCGCGATACTTCTTCTTGCCCTGGGTCTTGCCGGGGATCTTGCTGAGCTGGGTTTTTGCTGCTCAGGGGCGCTGTACTTGAGCGGCTGGCGGTCGTCGTTGGTCGTCATTGGCCGCTGTCGAGCGACCTCGGACGGCCCAGAGACGGCCCAGCTTCGCCGCACGCGGCTGACGGCCAGCGTTCTTGAAGCGACCGTCAAACCTCAGCCGACGACAGTCAGCCACGATGGCAGGGGCCGCCAGCCGACTACGCACGCGTGTGCCTCGCTGCACCCCCACCGGCATCAGCCACGTTGCCGGTGCCGTCGACCGGAGCAAGCCACGACGGCGGACTCGTGACGATGATGCGTGAGCCCTCGGCTTGGGCAGCTCGGGTTATCTGTGGGCGGCTGCTGGGCAGACCTGCGGCGGATGGGCCATGAGGCCCTGACTGGACTGATGAAAGCGTGCGATATCAGCTTGAGAAGTCGTACCCATTTAGGGCTAAGGAAGGACTAAATGGGAGATCGCCCACCCCTTATCAATCAAGCCACTTATCGAATTGATTGAGGAGGTCGGTAATGCGTCGCTTATCCTGATTTGAGGCGTCACGCAGCAAGGAACCACTCGTCTTCGCGAGTCGACGCACGATACCTTTTTCCGTGACCGGACCGATCAGCTGAATGGCCGACTCTAGTTCATCCAGGGCTTCTGATACTCGGTGAACGTCCCGAAGTACACTAGCTCGTTGATTACGAGCAATGAGTGACGGCTCGACCATTCCTGCACTGTCGGCGATAGTCCGGGCTTGGCTCAACTCATCCAAGACCTCCTGCACTTCGCGCTGTGCAGCAGTTGCATCACCAAACTTGTTCTGGACAACAAGCCAAACGGCAGTGGCGTGTTGAGTCAGCGTGTAAATCTGATATGACCTGTCCCGCATATGCGAAGCACGCTGCCGATTCAGCTCTGCCAAACTCAAAGCTTGCTCTAGATCCTTGCGAGCTAGCGACCGAAGCTTTTCACCCTTGGACTTCATCAATTTATTAGCCCTTGCGAAATAGGCGCTGACCAAAGAGTTGCGCGCCATGATCTCGTTCTCAAGCATTGCGAGTTGCTCACTAAGGGTGACGCTTTTCTGCAGTTCGCTGATTCGGCTAACGGGGTCGACTGAGGTTGCGTGCAGATGCAGCGCGATCGCCTCATAAATATCACCGACGTCGTCCCGGATGATGTCAGCGAAATGCCTTTTTGCTTCATTTCGCTGCCCCGACACGTAGGCACGGAATCCCCGGAAGAACAGGATGACGCGAACTTGGTCCCCGAGCAAAGGCTCTTGCCGGAACACCAATGTGGAAAGCCACATGCGCGCGGCGCCAATATCGCGGCTGGGGGCTGACTCGAATGCCTCCCCGAACTTAACAGCGGACTGGTCGCTGTGCACGCCCGCCAGGTAAAACGCTAGGCGGCTCTGACTGAACCAGCTCTCAATTTGAGCGCGGTCATCGAACTCGTCGTCGGTTGCGGAAGATTCCAAACTTTCCAGCTCACGGAGTGCCCTGTTCTCTCTCTCCACGAGAGTTTCGTGAGCCATTCGGAAGGATTCCTCGTCGTCCGAGAGGAAACGCCGGGCGAGGTGGGGTGCCAGAGACTCGATCATGCGCCATCCGGAGGCGGTCTCCTCGACGTACGGCGCCTCGAGAACTTGCTCCACCGCATCAGCGAGATCGGACGGGTCGTCGTCCCAGATTGTGGCGGCGAGCTCCTTCAGCTCTTGCTTGCTAGTCGCAAGGCAGACACTAAGCAGCATCGCGATCTTTCCGTACAAGGCGCCGGCAGCGCTCAATACCAAGTCGCAGAGCTGGTCCCAGTCAGTGTCAGTGGCTGTAGTCGCGGCGCTGTTATCCGTCATAGCAGCTCACCGTGATTCTGTAGGGGGACGTGCGTCAGGAGCTTCAAGTGCGCATAGGCCAACATAGGAATTACTTTTTCATCATCGAGCCCAAACTTCTGCATATACTGGTCCACGCCAGCGGGATTTCCACCCCGTTCTCGCACAATGGCGCGCAGAGATGCAGCCACCTCGTGTTTGGTGAATCTTCGTAGCTCTAGTGCTGCGTCGCTAGAGAATGCCTGCCATGATTTTCCTGAGTGGCCCATGACGACCCAGCAGCCGCCCACCGCGTGGGCCAGTTTGGCTAGGCCCTCAAGATCGAGACGGGATGGGGCGTCGCTCCGACCGAACGCTGTAACAATCACGGCAAGGCCAGGTGATTTGGCGAGGGGGCGCAACAATTCAGTAGTTAGCTCTGTAAATCTTTCAAGTGACAGACTTACGCTACTGGCTCGAACGCTCAATCCTCGAGTCGGCGCTGCACTTTGATCCATTGCCCATTGTGAGACATGTTCCAGGAGAAATCGAAAGGTGCTCAGACCATTGGCTCCGGCGTCGGGTACATGATGAGTCTGCCACCCCATGTTCTTGAAAATCGCAATTGCGATCCGTGCGGCCTCGATGATTCCCATCGAGTCGTCGCCGTGCACGGCCAAGAGACCGCTGCGAGTGGAGGCGAGATCGGCGCACTTTGCGCGCAGCTTCTCACGGTCGATTCCGAGCCAGAGCTCTTCTTCAACTTCCACCCTGAGCCCCCGTCGCCTCTTCCTTTGCCCTGATCCTCTTAAAAACCGTCTGACTCAAAGACGACCACTTCTTTTGCTCGACTGCATCCTGTGCCGCCGGCAGAGCTGCTGCAATGTTTGGGAGCGGGAGCTTGAGCAGATTGACTGCTTCATCGTGGTATGCATCCCGGGTTTTCGAGTCGCTGGCCAGTTGGCTGATCTCTACTGCCGTCGGAAGGAGCTCCAATCGTCGATTCGCTTTGCCGACCGCACTGTACAAAGAGCTGATAGCCTTCCTGCGTTTCTCGCTCATGTATCTGCGGTTCGGTGACTCAACCATGGCATCCCAGGAGGACGTCGGCAGTGAAGGGTACATAGGAATTACGAGGTCGATGTGTTTCTCGCGCTCGTCCACTTGTTGAGCGATATCGGCGATCTCGTCTCGAACCATTCGAATCAGAAAACGGTAGCTTCGATAATTTCGAATGATGCCGGTGATGAATTGGACGATGATGGTGAGTACAGCACCAGTCACTACACCAACGAAGACTGAAACGGGGATTTCGGTCTTTCCGAAGTGAATCACATTAGACGATGGGCTTGGGGAAGGCGACGGGGAGGGTGCGCCTGCTAGAAAATGCCACCCATGCATCGGTATCCGTACTGTCACAAGGTCTGCAACGGCGGTAGTTAGGCCAGGTGTGTGGATACGACCCTCCCGATCGGCTCGTCTGTGACGCCCATCACATCTGTTGATCATAGCGGCAGATGCCTGGCTGTGCGCGGTGATTCGCAGGGCTTGGCCCGTAAGCTTCTGGCGGAGTACGACGTTGAGGCCATGATCTTTCGGGGCTCGTGCCGAAGTGGCTGCTTAAAGCGGCGGAGCCGCCCGACCCAGCCATGAACGACCGCTACCTGTCCGTCGAGCAGGTCGCCGAGCTGCTAGGTACGACTCCCCGCTTCCCCCGGCGGCTCATCGAGGAACGGCGCATCCGGTACGTGAAGGTCGGCCGACATGTACGCATCCCTGAGAGCGCCATCGAGGAGTTCATCCGGTCCAGGACCGTCGAGCCGATCAGGCCTCGTCGCGCCGCGCTTCGGAGGGCTGCCTGATGGCGAACAAGAAGGGCAGGCGTCGCCGCTTTGGTGCGGTGCGGCAGTACCGGTCCGGACGCTGGACCGCGTCATACCTCGGGCCCAACGGTGAGCGCATTCGCGCGGAGGAGACCTTCGACACCAAGAAGGACGCCGAGATCTGGCTCTCCCAGGTAGAGGCCGACCTCAGCCGCGGGGACTGGCGCGCCCCTGACGCCGGAGCCGTCAACCTCCGCGTGTACGCCGAGAAGTGGGTCGAAGAGCGGGAGCTGTCCGTTCGCACCGACGACCTGTACAAGCATCTCCTGCGCCTGTACATCCTCCCGACCTTCGGCCCGCTCGACCTGGACGAGATCACCGCTCCCCGTGTCCGCGAGTGGCGAGCGGAGCGACTCCGCACCACCGGGGCCAAGACGGCCGTAGCCAAGGCGTATCGCCTCCTCAAGGCCATCCTGGAGACGGCCGTCGACGACGACCTGATCAGCCGCAACCCGTGCCGGATCAAGGGCGCTGGCAAGGAGTCCGCCGCCGAAAGACGCATCGCCACCGTCGCCCAGGTCGACGCCCTCGCCGACGCGATCGGTATCCGCTGGCGCCTCATGGTCTACCTGGGCGCATACGGTCCGATGCGCCCGGAGGAGCTGGCCGGCCTTCGCCGTCGAGACGTCGACCTGGACAACCTCGTCATCCGCGTCCGCGTCGCCGAGCCCGAGCGAACGAACGGCAGACGCGCTCCCGGCGAGACCAAATCCGATGCGGGCATGCGCACGGTCGTCCTCCCGGCCTTCCTGCACAAGGAGGTGAAGCGGCACCTGTCTTGGTACGCGGAGAAGGGACCCGAAGGCCTGTTATTCGTGGGGGAGAAGGGTGCACCCTTCCGGCGTACCTCCTTCGGTCGGAAGTGGCGTCGGGCTCGCGCGGTCGTGGGTCTCCCGGAGGGCTTCCGCTTCTACGATCTCCGCCACACCGGACACACCCTGTCGACCCGCTCAGGCGCCACCCTCAAGGACACGATGGTGCGTGCCGGGCAGTCCTCCGAGAAGGCGGCGCTGATCTACCAGCACTCCGACGAGGAGCGGCAGCGGGAGGTGGCTGCCGGTCTCGACGACCTGGTGCGCGCCGAGCGTGCGAAGTGCCACAAGGACGACCCCGCGCACCACAGAGAGGAGGCTGAGAGCTAATGGTGCGGTTATGGTGCGCGACCGGGCCACCGGTCTAGACAACAAAGAACCCCCGGGTCTCTGACCTGGGGGTTTCACATGGAGCGGGTGACGAGAATCGAACTCGCGCTCTCAGCTTGGGAAGCTGATGTTCTACCATTAAACTACACCCGCGTAAGACGCCGACCGAGCCGGTGTCCGAATGCTCGCTCACTGTACCTCATCTCAGGCCTCCGGCGTTCGCGCCGTGAGGTCTGAGGGCGTTTTCAGGGATGGGATGCGGCTGCGGGGGAACGGAGTTGGGGCGTACGGTGGAGGAGCGTAAGAGGGCCCGGGCGGGACCGGAGTGCCGCCTGCAAGGCCGTCCCTTTGATCCCGTACTGTGGCTTTTGTCGTCAGGCAAGCAGCAGCCAGACGCGGCTCTTGGGGAAGGGACTCTTGGACTTGATGGAGCGCACCGTCGTCCGTTGTGCCGATGGGCACGTGTTCAGCACCGCTTCGTTCCCGATGCAGCAGGCCGAGCGACTCGGCCCCGGGCGGCTGCTTCGGTGCCCGCGATGTGCGCGGCTCCGGAGCGTGGTGCCCGTCAGCTATCAGAAGCGTTAGCGGCGGCAGCAGTTGCGGCGGCGGCAGCCGTCGCGGCAGGTGACGGACACAGCACGACAGCAACAGGCACAAGGCGCGCGGAGACGTCCGGTTGTGGTCGCTCCGCGCGCCTTGCGTATCCTCGGGGCGTGCTTCTCTCAGACAAGGACATCCGGGCCGAGATCGACGCCGGACGGGTGCGGATCGATCCGTATGACGACGCGATGGTGCAGCCGTCGAGCATCGATGTGCGGCTGGACCGCTACTTCCGGGTGTTCGAGAATCACCGGTACCCCCACATCGACCCCGCCATCGAGCAGGCCGATCTGACCCGGCTGGTGGAGCCGGAGGGGGACGAGCCGTTCATCCTGCACCCCGGTGAGTTCGTCCTCGCCAGCACCTACGAGGTCATCACGCTGCCCGACGACCTCGCCTCCCGGCTCGAAGGCAAGAGTTCGCTGGGGCGGCTGGGGCTGGTCACGCATTCGACGGCCGGCTTCATCGACCCGGGCTTCAGCGGGCACGTGACCCTGGAGCTCTCCAACCTCGCCACCCTGCCCATCAAGCTCTGGCCGGGCATGAAGATCGGGCAGCTGTGCATGTTCAAGCTCAGCTCGCCCGCCGACTTCCCCTACGGCAGTGAGCGGTACGGGTCCCGGTACCAGGGGCAGCGCGGGCCGACCGCCTCCCGGTCCTTCCTCAACTTCCACCGGACCCAGGTGTGAGCGACCCGAACGTGAGCGAAGCAGACATGACCGGCGTGCGCGAGAACCTGACCTACGAGACGTTCGGCGTCGCCGTGCGGGAGCTCGCGCAGACCATCGCCGACGACGGCTACGAGCCCGACATAGTCCTCAGCATCGCCCGCGGCGGCGTCTTCGTGGCCGGCGGGCTCGCCTACGCCCTCGACTGCAAGAACATCCACCTGGTGAACGTGGAGTTCTACACCGGCGTGGGGACCACCCTCGAGATGCCGGTCATGCTGGCGCCCGTGCCGAACGTGATCGACTTCTCGCGGAAGAAGGTGCTGATCACCGACGACGTCGCCGACACCGGCAAGACGCTCAAGCTGGTCCGCGACTTCTGCCTCGACACCGTCGCCGAGGTGCGCAGCGCCGTCGTCTACGAGAAGTCGCAGTCGCTCGTGAAGTGCGAGTACGTGTGGAAGCGCACCGATGACTGGATCAACTTCCCGTGGAGTGTCGAGCCGCCCGTCGTGCGGCGGGACGACCAGGTGCTCGACGCCTGACCGGGGCGAACGGACGCAGAAAGAGGGGCTCCCCGTGGGGAGCCCCTCTCGCGTGTTCGTGTGGCCTCAGACCGTGCCCAGCTTCACGATCGACAGCAGTGCGATCAGCTGGATCGCCGACGCGCCCAGTGCCTTCGGCCAGGGCAGGTCGTGGGAGCGGCTGACCATGAGGGTCAGCAGGACGCCGCCCGCGACCCACGTGGCCCAGCCCAGCAGCTGGACGAACGTCGCGTCGCCGCCCGCGAACATCGCGACGACCAGGCGGGGCGCGTCCGTGAGGGACATGATCAGCATGGACAGGCCGACCGTGGGCTGCCAGGCGCCGTCGCCGCCGAGCTGGCGGGCCAGGGTGTGGGTGACCACGCCCAGGACGAACGCGCTGAGCACCATCGCCACGGCCGTCGTCAGGACGATCGGCACCGCGTTCGACAGTGTGGCGTTGATCGCATCCTGGCGGGCGCCGTCGAAGCCGAAGACGGCGAGCAGGCCGTAGAGGAACGTGACGATGAGGGCAGGGCCCCACATCGAGTAGTCCCGCATCTGGAGGAACGTCTGGTTGGGGGCGAGGACGACCCCCCGCAGCAGGGCCTTCCAGTGCAGGCGCGGGCCGACCGGGCCGGGCGCCGGGGCCGCCGAGCCGGCGCGGTACGTGTCACCCTGGGTGTAGGGGTCGTCGCCCACCGAGAAGGCCTGGGTGTGGCCCGGGTTGTTCGCCGCGTAAGGGTCGGCCGGACCCTGGGGGCCGGGCGGGTACGCGCCGTCGCCGAAGTACTCCGGCTCGCCCTGCCCGCCGTAGCCGCCGCCGTGCCCGGCGTTCGGCTGCGGCCAGGTGGGACCGCCGCCGTTGCCGTACTGCTGCTGCGGGTACGGCTGCGGCGCCGGCGGGGAGCCGTACGACGGTCCCTGCGGCGTCTGCTGCCCGTACGGAGGGTTGTGCGGTCGCGTCTGAGGAGCGCCGTTGTTCCGGCCGCGTCCGATCCTGAATCCAGCCACGTCTTCGAACGTACCTGGTCCCCGGCGGTGGTGCGCCGGGCCCGGGCTTCCGCACCCGGCTTTGCGGCCGAGCTGTGACATCCCTTAAGGGGAGGGGGCTTTGGGAGTCCGTGGGGTGTCGGGGTTCGGCCGTACGGGCCCCGCCCCGGGTCCGCCGTGGCGGGCCCCGGCGGATGCGCCCGGGCCTGCTCGGCGGGCGTCAGTCGGGAAGGGTGCCGCCCAGCTCCGGCAGGGCGATCGCGCCGCTCTTCGTCGGGACCGTGCTCGTGCCGCGCCGAGCAGTGCGCCGTCTGGGCGATTCACGAGGAGTGCGCGCCGCCGAGGCCGCCGAGCCCCCGCGGAAGACGTGGACGCCGCCCTGGTCCGCCCTGCCGTCGACGTCCTCGTGCGGCACGCCGACCGCGAGGTGCTCGGTTCATGGGGTCGTACGACGCCCCGCCGGGCACGGCTGTTCCGTGCTCGCAACGGCTGTTCTGTGCCGGAAACCCTTGCTCAGAACAGGTGAGGTGCCAGACCGGCGGTCGCGCCTCCGACGACGGACACGAGCAGGACCGGCCAGTCGCGGACGCTGCGCAGCGGTGACTCCTCCTGGCGGATGAGCAGCGTGTAATTCAGGTGTCGTGGTCGCGAATCCACGTGTCGTGGCCGGGAATTCAGGTGTCGTCTTCGGGTGCTCCGTGCCCGATGCCGACGCGGTCGTGTGTGACCTCTGAGGCCCCACCGTCTTACCCAGGTGCCCACCACCCGCCCGATCTTCTACTCTGCGCCGGGGCAGCCGAGCAGGGGGAGCGACGATGAGCATGTACTTCGACATGGGTGACGAGACGCTGTGGAACCCCTCGAACGGCGCCGGCCGCCTCTTCGTACGGCAGGTCGAGGTCTTCGAGGCGGAGCTCGGGCTGCCGTCGGGGATCGGTCACGAGCACGCGGGTGACCCGGACACACTCGAGGTCGATCCGGCCGTGTACGCGGAGTTCGCGCGCCGCTTGGTCGCCTGGCACGGCCGGACGGGACACTCCGTGATCCTCGCGCTCTCCGAGGGGTTCGTGGCGACGGCGGTCGCGCTTGCGCGGCGCGCCGGAATCGAGGTGGAGATCCCGCCTTCCGGGCTCGGACACATGGCCGGCGGCGTCCGGTCCGACGTGCAGGTTCCCGGCGATCCGCGGACCGCGCCGGCCGCTGTCCTCACCGCCCTGGACACCCGGGCGCGAGAGGTGGACCGCTGGATGTCGCGCTGAGGCGGCGAGGCACGGCCGTCTTCCGGGCCCGTCGCCCTGCCGGCGTGCCCGATGACCCGCAGGGAACGCCGAAGCCCCCTGCCCGGAGATCGGGCAGGGGGCTTCGCAGAGGTCGGAACGACCGGCTGGGACCGGCTACTTCACCGGCTCCGGCTCCGGCGCGCTCGTAGAGTCCGACGTGCCGGCCGGCGGCTCGCCGCCGTCGTCGTTCGAGCCGTCGCCCTCGTCCTCCGCCGGGACCGGCGTCTTCACCGAGTCCAGCAGCAGCTGGGCCACGTCCACCACCTGGATGGACTCCTTGGCCTTGCCGTCGTTCTTCTTGCCGTTGACGGAGTCCGTGAGCATGACCAGGCAGAAGGGGCAGGCCGTCGAGACGATGTCGGGGTTCACCGACAGGGCCTCGTCGACGCGCTCGTTGTTGATGCGCTTGCCGATGCGCTCTTCCATCCACATCCGGGCGCCGCCCGCGCCGCAGCAGAAGCCGCGCTCCTTGTGGCGGTGCATCTCCTCGTTGCGGACGCCGGGGACGGCGGCGATGATCTCGCGCGGCGGCGTGTAGATCTTGTTGTGGCGGCCCAGGTAGCACGGGTCGTGGTACGTGATGATGCCCTCGACCGGCGTGACCGGGATCAGCTTGCCCTCGTCGACGAGGTGCTGCAGCAACTGCGTGTGGTGGATGACCTCGTAGTCACCGCCGAGCTGCGGGTACTCGTTGCCGAGCGTGTTGAGGCAGTGCGGGCAGGTGGCGACGATCTTCTTGGCGGACTTCGGCTTCGCCGACTCCGCCGTGACCTTGCCGTCCTCGTCCATCTCCTCGCCGAACGCCATGTTCAGCGCCATGACGTTCTCCATGCCGAGCTCCTGGAACAGGGGCTCGTTGCCGAGACGCCGGGCGGAGTCACCGGTGCACTTCTCGTCGCCGCCCATGATCGCGAACTTGACGCCCGCGATGTGGAGGAGTTCCGCGAAGGCCTTGGTGGTCTTCTTGGCGCGGTCCTCGAGGGCACCCGCGCAGCCGACCCAGTAGAGGTACTCGACCTCGGACAGGTCCTCGATGTCCTTGCCGACGACCGGGACCTCGAAGTCGACCTCCTTGAGCCATTCCAGGCGCTGCTTCTTCGCCAGGCCCCAGGGGTTGCCCTTCTTCTCCAGGTTCTTGAGCATCGTGCCCGCCTCGGACGGGAAGGACGACTCGATCATCACCTGGTAGCGGCGCATGTCGACGATGTGGTCGACGTGCTCGATGTCCACCGGGCACTGCTCGACACAGGCGCCGCAGGTGGTGCAGGACCACAGGACGTCCGGGTCGATGACGCCGTTCTCCTCGGCGGTGCCGACCAGCGGGCGCTCGGCCTCCGCGAGGGCCGCGGCGGGGACGTCCTTCAGGGCCCCCTCGGACGCCTTCTCCTCGCCCTCCATCGTCTTGCCGCCGCCGGCCAGCAGGTACGGCGCCTTGGCGTGCGCGTGGTCCCGCAGCGACATGATCAGCAGCTTGGGGGAGAGGGGCTTGCCCGTGTTCCAGGCGGGGCACTGCGACTGGCAGCGGCCGCACTCGGTGCAGGTGGAGAAGTCCAGCAGGCCCTTCCAGGAGTACTGCTCGACCTGGGAGACGCCGAAGACGTCGTCGTCACCGGGGTCGGTGAAGTCGATCGGCTTGCCGCCCGAGGTCATCGGCTGCAGGGCGCCGAGGGCCGTGCCGCCGTTCGCCTCGCGCTTGAACCAGATGTTCGGGAAGGCGAGGAAGCGGTGCCAGGCCACACCCATGTTGGTGTTGAGCGAGACCGTGATCATCCAGATCATGGTCGTGCCCAGCTTGATCATCGCGAAGAAGTAGACCAGGTTCTGCAGGGCGGCCACGCTGAGGCCCTTGAAGGCCAGGATCAGCGGGTACGACGCGAAGTACGCCGCCTCGTAGTGGTCCACGTGGTGCAGCGCACCCTCCAGGCCGCGCAGCACGTAGATGGCGAGGCCGATGGTGAGGATGACGTACTCGACGAAGTAGGCCTGGCCCATCTTCGAACCGGTGAACCGCGACTTGCGGCCGGGCCGCGAGGGCAGGTTCAGCAGGCGGATGACCATCAGCGTGGCGATGCCGAGGGTGGTCATCGCCGCGATGAACTCGATGTAGAGCTCGTACGGCAGGAAGCCGCCGATGACCGGGAGCGTCCAGTCGGCCTGGAAGAGCTGGCCGTACGCGGTGATGATGGTCGGCGGGAGTGTCAGGAAGCCGACGGCGACGAACCAGTGGGCGACACCGACGATGCCCCACCGGTTCATGCGCGTGTGGCCGAGGAACTCCTTCACCAGGGTCACGCTGCGCTGGTAGGGGTTGTCGGTCCGGGTGCCGGCCGGGACCGGCTGGCCCAGCTTGAAGTACCGGACGAACTGGCCGATCGCGCGTGCGAGCAGCGCGACGCCGACCACGGTCAGTACCAGCGACACGATGATCGCGGCGAGTTGCATGGGGGCTCCTCGGGCCTGCGAGGGGTTTCGTCGGGGTGGCCTGTCGTTTTCCAGGTGCCCCGAAATTACTAAGCGGTAACTTATGCAGTCCGTCTGAGACTACCCTCATCCTCCGCCGCACTGTAGCCGGGTGGGCAGTGATCTGAATCGCTGAGGGTTGCCTCAGGAACAGACCGGATCCGGCCGCGATCCGCCGTGCGTGTCGTCGCGATCCGTCGCGCGTGTCGTCGCGAGCCGCCCTGCGTGCCGTCGCCGGTCCCCGTGAATCTCGTTGTGCGTCCCGTCGTGTTATTCATACCGAAATGTCATAGTCCCGCCTAACTTATATCCGTGCTCTACGGGATCACCGCCGCCGCCACCGCCCTCGTCCTCACCGCCGTGCTCGCCGCCGCCCTGCGGGCCCCCGCCCTGCGGCTGCGCCTGGTCGAGCGGCGCCGGCAGCGGGACGTGCCGCTGTCCGGGGGACTGGCCGTCGTGCTCGTCACCGGGCTGGTCGTCGGGGGTGGGGAGTGGCTGGGGGTCGCGCCGTCCGCCGGCGAGGCGCGGGGGGTGCTCGTCGCCGCGGGCGCCGTCGCCCTGCTCGGGCTCGCCGGTGACGTACTGCGGCTGCGGCGGCGGGTGCTGGCCGCCGGTACGGCCGTGGCGGCGGCGTGTGTCGTGCCGTACGGGGAGACGGGGATCGGGACCGGGCTGCTGGCCGTCGTGTGGGTCGTGGCGGTGGTGTCCGGATTCCGGGGGCTCGATCACGCCGACGGGCTGGCGGGTACGGTCGGGGTGGTCGCCGCCTTCGGGGCCGCGGCCTGTGCGGCCGTCGAGGTGATGGACGGGATCGCGGGGCTGGCGAGCGTGCTGGCCGCCGCGCTGACCGGCTTCCTCCTCCACAACTGGCACCCCGCGCGGGCGGCGCTGGGCGGCTGCGGGTCCATGGCCGCGGGCTTCGTGATCGCCGTGGGGGCCGTGTACGCCCGGGCCGGATTCGGGCTGGGGGAGAGCGCGGGTGTCCTGTTCGCGCTGACCGCCGTGGTGGCCGCCGATGTCGTCCTCGTGCTGGCGTCGCGGCGGCTGGGCGGGCGGAGTGTCACGCGCAGCGGGCCCGACCATCTGGCACACCGGCTGCGGCGGCTCGGTCTGACCGCGCCGGGGGCGAGTCTGCTCCTGGGGGCCGGGGCGTTGTCAGGGATGCTCGTCGGGGTACTCGCGCACGCCGACTGGATCGGAGCGGGCGCCCTGTGGTGGGTGGCCGGAGGGGCGCTCGTAGTGGTGTTCACTCTCTCGCGTGTACCGGTGCACGGCCCCCGCCGCAGCGTATCGACGCAGGTCAGAGCGCCGTTGCGTGTAAGGAGCGGATAAGAGTTGAGTCTGCCCGACTCAGCTCTGTTGACCGCTGGGGAGCCGTCGTGCACACTTGAGTCCGTTCCACTCAAGTCAGCTGGAGGAATCAACCATGGCACGTGCGGTCGGCATCGACCTGGGCACGACTAACTCCGTCGTCAGCGTTCTGGAGGGCGGCGAGCCCACCGTCATCACCAACGCCGAGGGCGCCAGGACCACGCCGTCCGTCGTCGCCTTCGCCAAGAACGGTGAGGTGCTCGTCGGAGAGGTGGCCAAGCGCCAGGCGGTCACGAACGTGGACCGGACCATCCGCTCCGTGAAGCGCCACATGGGCACCGACTGGAAGATCGAGCTCGACGGGAAGCCCTTCAACCCGCAGCAGATCAGCGCCTTCGTGCTGCAGAAGCTGAAGCGTGACGCCGAGGCCTACCTGGGCGAGAAGGTGACCGACGCGGTCATCACCGTCCCGGCGTACTTCAACGACTCCGAGCGTCAGGCCACGAAGGAGGCCGGCGAGATCGCCGGTCTGAACGTGCTGCGCATCGTCAACGAGCCCACCGCCGCCGCCCTGGCGTACGGCCTCGACAAGGACGACCAGACCATCCTGGTCTTCGACCTCGGTGGCGGTACGTTCGACGTCTCGCTGCTGGAGATCGGCGACGGCGTCGTCGAGGTGAAGGCCACCAACGGTGACAACCACCTCGGTGGTGACGACTGGGACCAGCGCGTCGTCGACTACCTCGTCCAGCAGTTCCAGTCCGGCCACGGCGTGGACCTGGGCAAGGACAAGATGGCCCTGCAGCGTCTGCGCGAGGCCGCCGAGAAGGCGAAGATCGAGCTGTCCTCGTCCACCGAGACCTCGATCAACCTGCCCTACATCACCGCCTCCGCCGAGGGCCCCCTGCACCTCGACGAGAAGCTCACCCGCGCCCAGTTCCAGCAGCTGACCGCGGACCTCCTGGAGCGCTGCAAGACGCCGTTCCACAACGTCATCAAGGACGCCGGCATCTCCATCAGCGAGATCGACCACGTCGTCCTGGTCGGCGGTTCCACCCGTATGCCCGCCGTCGCCGAGCTCGTCAAGGAGCTGACCGGCGGCAAGGACGCCAACAAGGGCGTCAACCCGGACGAGGTCGTCGCCATCGGCGCCGCCCTTCAGGCCGGTGTCCTCAAGGGCGAGGTCAAGGACGTCCTGCTCCTCGACGTCACCCCGCTGTCCCTCGGCATCGAGACCAAGGGCGGCATCATGACCAAGCTCATCGAGCGGAACACGACGATCCCGACCAAGCGGTCCGAGATCTTCACCACCGCCGAGGACAACCAGCCGTCCGTGCAGATCCAGGTCTACCAGGGCGAGCGCGAGATCGCGGCGTACAACAAGAAGCTCGGGATGTTCGAGCTGACCGGTCTGCCGCCGGCGCCCCGCGGCGTCCCGCAGATCGAGGTGTCCTTCGACATCGACGCCAACGGCATCATGCACGTGACCGCCAAGGACCTGGGCACGGGCAAGGAGCAGAAGATGACCGTCACCGGCGGCTCCTCGCTGCCGAAGGACGAGGTCGACCGCATGCGCCAGGAGGCCGAGCAGTACGCGGAGGAGGACCACAAGCGCCGCGAGGCCGCCGAGTCCCGCAACCAGGGCGAGCAGCTCGTCTACCAGACCGAGAAGTTCCTCAAGGACAACGAGGACAAGGTCCCGGGCGACATCAAGACCGAAGTCGAGGAAGCCGTCGCCGAGCTGAAGGAGAAGCTCAAGGGCGAGGACTCCGCCGAGATCCGCACCGCCACCGAGAAGGTCGCGGCCGTCTCCCAGAAGCTCGGCCAGGCCATGTACGCGGACGCCAATGCGGCCCAGGCCGCCGGTGGCCCCGCCGGTGACGCGGGCGCCGCCGGTGGTGCCAAGGCCGCTGACGACGACGTCGTCGACGCCGAGATCGTCGACGAGGACCGGAAGGACGGTGCCGCGTGACGGAGGAGACCCCGGGCTTCGACGAGCAGCAGCCCGACGTCCCTTCCGGCGCCACCTCCGAAGACGCCGAGCCGAAGGCCGCCTCCCCCTCCGCGGAGGAGGGGGCGGCCCCGGCCGGGGACACGGGCCAGGACGTGGCTCTGGTGGCCCAGCTGGACCAGGCCCGCACGGCGCTCAACGAGCGCACCGCGGACCTCCAGCGCCTCCAGGCCGAGTTCCAGAACTACCGCCGCCGGGTCGAGCGCGACCGGATCGCGGTCAAGGAGATCGCCATCGCGAACCTCCTGACCGAGCTCCTGCCCGTGCTGGACGACATCGGCCGCGCGCGGGAGCACGGCGAACTGGTCGGCGGCTTCAAGTCCGTCGCCGAGTCGCTGGAGAGCACCGCGGCGAAGATGGGCCTGCAGCAGTTCGGCAAGGAGGGCGAGCCCTTCGACCCGACGATCCACGAAGCCCTGATGCACAGCTACGCACCGGACGTCACCGAGACGACGTGCGTCGCGATCCTGCAGCCCGGGTACCGGATCGGCGAGCGCACCATCCGCCCCGCGCGGGTGGCCGTGGCCGAACCCCAGCCGGGGGCGCAGACGGTCAAGGCGGACGAGTCCGCCGACGCCGACGACAAGGAGAGCGGTGGCCCGGACGAGGGCTGACGTCATAGACGAAGGGAAGGAGGGGCGTCGAGGATGAGCACCAAGGACTTCATCGAGAAGGACTACTACAAGGTCCTCGGCGTCCCCAAGGACGCCACCGAGGCCGAGATCAAGAAGGCGTACCGGAAGCTCGCCCGCGAGAACCACCCGGACGCCAACAAGGGAAACGTCAAGGCGGAGGAGCGCTTCAAGGAGATCTCCGAGGCCAACGACATCCTCGGCGACCCCAAGAAGCGCAAGGAGTACGACGAGGCGCGCGCCCTCTTCGGCAACGGCGGCTTCCGCCCGGGGCCGGGCGGCGCGGGCGGCTCCTTCAACTTCGACCTGGGCGACCTCTTCGGAGGCGGCGCCCAGGGCGGCCAGGGAGCCGGCGGCTTCGGCGGCGGGCTCGGTGACGTTTTCGGGGGCCTGTTCAACCGCGGCGGCGCGGGCGCGGGGACGCGCACGCAGCCGCGGCGCGGCCAGGACATCGAGTCCGAGGTCACGCTGAGCTTCACGGAGGCGATCGAGGGCGCCACCGTCCCGCTGCGCATGTCGTCGCAGTCGCCCTGCAAGGCCTGTTCGGGCACCGGCGACAAGAACGGCACACCGCGCGTGTGCCCGACCTGCGTCGGCACCGGGCAGGTCGCCCGGGGCAGCGGCGGCGGCTTCTCCCTCACCGACCCCTGCCCGGACTGCAAGGGCCGCGGCCTGATCGCGGAGAACGCCTGCGAGGTCTGCAAGGGCAGCGGACGGGCCAAGTCCTCGCGGACCATGCAGGTGCGCATCCCCGCGGGCGTCAACGACGGCCAGCGGATCCGGCTGCGCGGCAAGGGAGCGCCGGGCGAGCGCGGCGGGCCGGCGGGCGACCTCTACGTGGTCGTGCACGTCGGCGCCCACGCGGTGTTCGGCCGCAAGGACGACAACCTCACGGTCACCGTCCCGGTGACCTTCGCCGAGGCGGCCCTCGGCGGCGAGGTGCGGGTGCCCACCCTGGGCGGCCCACCCGTCACGCTGAAGCTGCCGCCGGGCACGCCCAACGGGCGTACCATGCGCGCCCGGGGCAAGGGCGCGGTCCGCAAGGACGGCACCCGCGGCGACCTTCTGGTCACCGTGGAGGTGAGTGTCCCGAAGGACCTGTCGGGGAAGGCTCGTGACGCACTCGAGGCGTACCGAGAGGCGACCGCGGGTGAGGATCCGCGGGCGGATCTGTTCCAGGCCGCGAAGGGAGCATGAGTCAGATGGACGGTCGTCGGCGCAATCCGTATGAACTGACCGAGGAGACCCCGGTCTACGTCATCTCGGTGGCGGCCCAGCTGTCCGGCCTGCACCCGCAGACCCTGCGCCAGTACGACCGGCTGGGTCTGGTCTCCCCGGACCGCACCGCCGGCCGGGGCCGCCGCTACTCGGCCCGTGACATCGAACTGCTGCGCACCGTCCAGCAGTTGTCGCAGGACGAGGGCATCAACCTGGCCGGTATCAAGCGCATCATCGAACTGGAGAACCAGGTGGCCGCGCTCCAGGCGAGGGTGGCCGAGATGCAGGACGCGCTCGACGGCGCCGCGGCGGCGATGCGCCAGCGCGAGGCCGCGGTGCACGCGTCGTACCGGCGCGACCTGGTGCCGTACCAGGAGGTGCAGCAGACCAGCGCGCTGGTGGTGTGGCGGCCCAAGCGGCAGCAGCCGTCCGACTGACGCGCGTACGCAGGGGAAGGGCCGGGAGGTGACTCCCGGCCCTTTTCGCGCACTTTGCAGGTCTTGCCCTGGTTTCGCTGTGCCTCCCGTGGATGACCGCGTGGTGCACGCCACTTGAAGGTGATTCCGCAGAGTCTTCACAACGCTTGCGGAGCGTGGTGTTGTCATCTCGTTAAGTGGTTCCGCTTGACGCTGGGGGGCGCCTCCGCGTTGGCTTTTCAGTCACATGGGCCGCAAAGCTGTGCCCACGTCCGAATCACACGCGAAGTGAGCTCCCGCATGCGTCGTCCCATCTCCATATCCGTGGCAGCCGCCGCGATGTCCGTCACGCTCGCCGGCTGCGGCGTGCTCAACGCGACGGGGAGCAGTGACGACGCCAGCCCGGCCAAGGGCAACGACATCACGGTCGGTCTGCTGCTGCCGGAAAAGGCGAACACGCGCTACGAGAACTTCGACTACCCGATCATCAAGCGGAAGGTCGAGTCGCTCACCAACGACAAGGGACGCGTCGAGTACGCCAACGCCGAGGCCAGCGCGGACAAGCAGGCGAGCCAGCTGCAGCAGATGATCGACGACCGGGTCGACGTGATCCTGCTGGACGCCGTCGACTCGCACGCCATCGCCGGGGGCGTGAAGAAGGCGAAGGAGGCCGGCATCCCGGTCATCGCCTACGACCGGCTGGCCGAGGGCCCGATCGACGCGTACATCTCCTTCGACAACGAGCTGGTCGGCGAGGTCCAGGGCCGCTCCCTGCTGGAGGCCATCGGCGAGAAGGCGAGCCTGTCCGACAAGATCGTCATGATGAACGGCTCGCCGACGGACCCCAACGCCAAGCAGTTCAAGGCGGGGGCGATGTCCGAGCTGAACGGCAAGGTGACGATCGCCGAGTCCTTCGACACCGAGGACTGGAAGCCGGAGAACGCCGAAGCCAACATGGCGAAGGCCATCGCGAAGATCGGCAAGGACAACATCGCGGCGGTGTACTCCGCCAACGACGGCATGGCGGGCGGCATCGTCAAGGCGCTGGAGGCCGCCGGCGTGAGCGACCTGCCCCCGATCACCGGGCAGGACGCGGAGCTGCCCGCGGTCCAGCGGATCATCGCCGGTGACCAGTACATGAGCGTGTACAAGTCCTACCCGCAGGAGGCGGAGAACGCCGCGGAGATGGCCGTCGCCAAGGTCCAGGGCCGGGACATCCAGTTCGCCGCCCTCACCCGCGACAAGGTCGACAGCCCCACGGACAAGGGCATTCCGGCGCAGCTCGTGCCGGTGGTCGCGCTCACCAAGGAGAACATCAAGGACACGGTGGTCGCGGACGACATCTACAAGCAGTCGGACATCTGCACGGCCGAGTACAAGGCGGCGTGCCGGGCCATCGGCCTGAAGTAGCCGGGCCGGGAACCGGGTTCACACCCCCGGTCCTCCGCTGCCACCGGACCCGGGACCAGCCCGGCGACCGGCCGAACCGAGCCCGGGGATACCGGTGGGTACCGGTGGTTTCCGGCGGTCGTCGCGCGGGGAGCCGTGTTGCGGAGCACGTCCGGTCCGCGCATAGTTGCGCTGCGGAGGACGGCGGAACCGGGGGTGGAATGGGCGATGGCCGGGCACGGGGCGGATGAGCATCCCCATGGTGCCGACCGACTGTGCGAGACCGGGGATCGCGTGTATTCCCGGGCCGTACGGCGCGGCCGGGTGCCGCGCCGGGACGCGGAGCCGGTGCCCTGCCTGCTGGAACTCGCCCTGCTGCACCCGGACCCCGACGACATGGACTGGCTGGTGCCGACCTCCCCGCAGGAGGTCATGACCCGGCTGCTGCGCGGGATGTACGACGAGGTCAGCGCGAGCCGGCGGCGGGTGGGCTCGGCCGTCGCGGCCGTCGAGTGGTACGCCGGGCTGGGCGACCGGGTGCTGCCGGCCGCCCCGGCTTCGGAGGGCCCGGCGATCCGGGTCCTGGACGGACTCGCCCGGATCCAGGCCGCGATGGACGAGGCGACCCAGGCGTGCACGGCCGAGGTCCTCACGGTGCAGCCCGGTGGCATCCGCCGCGAGGCGGAGCTCTCCGAGGGGCTGCACCGGGCGCTGGCGCTGCGCGGCCGGGGCGTGCGGATGCGGGACCTGTACACCCATGTCGCCCGGCACGGGCAGGGGTTGCTGAACTACCTGGAGCTGATGGGCGACGCGGTGGAGGCGCGCACGCTGGACGAGGTGATCGACCGGCTGATCCTGTTCGACCGGACGGTGGCGTTCATCCCCGCCAACTCCGAGCGCACGATGGCCCTCGAGCTGCGGCATCCGGCGATCGTCGAATACCTCGTCACGGTCTTCGAACGGCTGTGGCGCCTCGCCATCCCCCTCAAGGCCCCGCTCCCCGACACCGGCATCGAGGGCATCTCCCACCGGGAGCAGTCGATCGCCGCGCTGCTCGCGGAGGGGCATCAGGACGCCGTCATCGCGGAACGGCTGGGCATAAGCGTCCGGACCTGCCGGGCGCACATCGCGCGGCTCTCGGAGACGCTGGGGGCGGCCAGTCGTACGCAGCTGGGCGTGCGCATCGCCCAGGCGGGCCTGGACGGCCCTCCCCCCTCGGCCGCGTCCCCGTCCCTCAGCGTTCCCGATCAAGGATCCCGGACTGCCCGATGAGATACCCGAGCTGCGCCCTGCTCTGACTGCCCAGCGTCGCGGCGAGCTTGGCGATGTGCACCCGCGCGGTACGGATGTTCATCCCGAGCCGGTCGGCGATGACGGCGTCGGTGTGGCCTTCGACGAGGAGCGCGGCTATGGCGTGCTGGCGGGGGGTGATGCCGTTGTGGGAGGGCTGGGGGGCGGTCGTCGGGTGCATGGGTGTGGCGAGGCGCCACAGGCGGTCGAACGTGGTGACCAGGTGGTCCACCAGGGCCGGGTGCCGGATCTCCAGGGCGAGTTTGCCGTCCTTGTCGGCCGGGACGAAGGCCACGGCGCGGTCGATGGCGATGAGGCGGTCGGGCACTTCGTCCAGCGAGCGCACCTCGATGTCGCCCTTCAGCCGCTCGCAACGGGCGGCGATGGTGGGGAAGTGACGCAGTGTGTGCGGGTAGAGCGTGCGTATGCGGCAGCCTCGGTCCAGCGCGGCCTGGTCGCGGCCGAGCGAGGCGGCGTCGGCGGCCTCACCGCGTGCTCCGGTGAGTCCGGCGCGGGGCTGGACGGTGACCAGCTCTTCGGAGGCATCGGCCATGGCATCGGTGATTGCCCGGTTGATCTGCTCCGTGCCGGCGAGCAGCCGGATCATGGGGGCCTCGGGGGCCGCGGGCCCCTGACGGGCGAGCCGCATGAGGGAGCCGAAGGTCTCGGCCAGTCGTTCCTCGCGCCGCCGTTCGTTCGCAATGCGCTCCCCTGAGGTGCGCAGGAGCCGGTGCAGGGCGACGACCGGGGTGACGGGCTCCAGCCGGACGGGGTCGTCGAGGGCGGGATGCAGCAGGCCCAGGTCTACGAGACAGGGGGCTAAGTCGGCTTCCGCGGCCGCTAACTTTCCTTCGCGCAGTGCCCGTTCGTACAACCTCGCGCCCGCGGAGCACAGGTCCTCCGCGCTGTGCTCCGGATGGGGTGCGCTCACTGGGCCGCACCTGCGCGTTCCAGGATGCCGGACTGTGCGATGAGGTACCCGAGCTGGGCGCGGCTTCCGCTGCCCAGAGCGTGCGCGAGCTTGGCGATGTGGGCCCGGCAGGTGCGGACGTTCATGCCCAGTCGGCGGGCGATGGCCTCGTCGACATGACCCTCGACCAGGAGCTTGGCGATGGAGTGCTGGAGCTCCGTGATGCCGTCCGGGGCGGTTTCGTAGGGGGCGCCGGCGCTCAGCGGGACGGCCCGGTCCCACATGAACTCGAACACCTTGATCAGGTAGCTGACGAGGCCGGGGTGACGGAGTTCCAGTGCGACCTTCTGGTCGTCGCGGGTGGGGATGAACGCGACCGTCTCGTCGCAGATGATGAGCCGCTCCATCAGCCCGTCGATGGTCCGGTGTTCCACTTTGCCATCGGAGAACTGGCCCGCGTACGCGAGCCTTTCGGGGTTGTGCCGTGCCGTGTGGGGATACAGCGTCCGTATGCGCACACCACGTTCGATAAGCGGCCGGTCGCGCTCGAGCCCCTGGATCAGGCTGCGTTCGGGCCGGTGGCCGCTCGGCTGGATGGTGAGCATCTCGGTCTGACACTGGGCCGTGGCCAGGTTGAGCGCCGCGTTGATGCGCTCGCTGCCCTCCAGCACGGTGATGGAGTCGCTGGACGTGGTGGTCTGCGCGCTGAGCGCCATGAAAGGGGCGAAGGCGTCCGAGAGTTCGATCGACACGCGCCTGCGCTCGGTGATCTCGTTCTCGATGGGATTGAGCCGTTGGGCAAGGGCCACCGCCGGGGGGACGGGGCGCAGCCAGTCCGGGTCGTCAGGGTCCGGGTGGAGAAGGGCGAACTCCATCAGGCAGGGGGCCGCTTCCACGTCCGCTCGCAGAACGCGTCCCGCACGCAGGGCGTTCGCGTAAAGTCGGCCACCTTCCTCGCACATCTCGGTCACCACATGGGGATGTGTCACCTTGGTCCGATTCGTTGTCAAATCTCCACCCCCCAGGGTCCTGAACATGCAGGAACATGATGCATCGATTCTGTGGCCATCACGTGCCTGAATGAGCCATCGTCGTATTCGACGGGGGAAGAGGGGACCTTCAAGTGAGGACGAAGCCGACTATGCGTAACAGAATGCTTCGCTTGGGGCTTGTCGCCGCCTTCTCTGCCGTCGTGGCTTTCGGAACCGTGAGTGGCCTGTCGGGCGCGAGCGGCGATGACCGGGCGGACAGTGTCTGGCCGGCGGCTGCCAAGAGTCGTGTCCTGGCCGACAGTGTGTGGCCGGCGGCTGCCCAGTCCGTGGTGGCCACTGCAGACGGAGCCGGGAGCTGACGTGACCACTCCACCCGACGACCGCTCCTTCCGCCGTGAAATGGCCACCGCCTACCGTTCCGGCTGGCACTTCATCGACCTGGTCACCGCCATCCCCCACAGCGGTGACTCGTTGATGGTGACCGTTTTCGGCGAGCCGGTGGTCGTCACGCGGGACGACGACGAGGACGTCCGGGCCTACCGGTGTCTGCGGCGGCCTCGGGGGGCGCCGCAGCCAGTCCGATGTGCCGTACGGTACGGAATGATCTTTGTGAACCTGGACCAACGGGACCACCGGCAGGTGGAGGCCGACACTCCCGCCCCGAGGACCATCTCTGCCACCCCCCGCAGTGCCTGACGCGATTCCCCCGTCGTAACAGATCGCTCAGGTGCTTCCCCCCGCAGCGGCGTCACCGTGACCTGAACACGGTGACGCCGCTGCAGTTTTCCGGGTTATTTCCGGGTATGGGCGTGATCAGGCGGTGGCTGGATCCGGTCGATCGCCGGTGTGGATTTTCACTTCCGTCAACCTCGCCCCATCGCCCGCGTCAGGTGAATCTCGATCACCACCCGTGACGGGTTCGGCGACGGGGTCCTGCCGTAGCGCTCCGCGTAGCGCCGCTCCGCCTCGGCGACCCGGTCCCGCTCCTCGTGGACGAAGGCCCGCCCCTCCAGTGTCGCCCAGCGGCGGCCCTCCAGCTGGCAGACGGCGACGGCCGCCCCCTGCTCCCCGGCGGCCCGCACGTACCGCACCTTCGCGCTCCCCCGATTGGTGATCACCCGAGCCAGACGGGCCTCGGGATCGTAGGTGACCCCGACGGGTACCAGATGCGGAGTGCCGTCCGGGCGGGGAGTCGTCAGGGTGCACAGGTGCCGCTCCCGCCAGAAGCCGAGATACGACGGGTCCGGAGCGCCGGGGTCCACGGAGTACTTGGTCGCCATGCCCCGGAACTTAGACCCCGATCCTCCCGGCCATGCCCTTGAGTGCAGTAGACTCAACTTTGTGCAAGCCGTTCGGGTCAGTGCGAGGAGGAGAACGCGAACGTGGACGCCGAGCTGACCAACCGGAGCCGGGACGCGATCAACGCTGCCAGCAACCGGGCCGTGACCGAGGGACACCCCGACCTCACCCCTGCCCACCTGCTGCTCGCGCTGCTCCAGGGACAGGACAACGAGAACATCACCGACCTGCTCGCCGCGGTCGACGCCGACCAGGCCGCCGTGCGCGCCGGAGCCGAGCGCGTGCTCGCCGGGCTGCCCAGCGTCACCGGGTCGACCGTCGCGCCGCCCCAGCCCAACCGCGAGATGCTGGCCGTCGTCGCCGACGCGCAGGCCCGCGCCAAGGACCTGGGGGACGAGTACCTCTCCACCGAGCACCTCCTCATCGCCCTCGCCGCCAAGGGCGGCGCGGCCGGCGAGGTGCTGGCGCAGCAGGGGGCCGACGCCAAGAAGCTCCAGGCCGCCTTCCAGAAGACGCGAGGACAACGACGCGTGACCACGGCCGACCCCGAGGGGCAGTACAAGGCCCTGGAGAAGTTCGGGACCGACTTCACCGCCGCCGCGCGGGAGGGCAGGCTCGACCCCGTCATCGGGCGGGACCAGGAGATCCGGCGCGTGGTGCAGGTGCTGTCCCGGCGGACCAAGAACAACCCCGTGCTGATCGGCGAGCCCGGCGTCGGCAAGACCGCCGTCGTCGAGGGCCTCGCCCAGCGGATCGTCAAGGGTGACGTGCCCGAGTCGCTGAAGGACAAGCGGCTGGTCGCGCTCGACCTGGGCGCGATGGTCGCGGGCGCCAAGTACCGGGGCGAGTTCGAGGAGCGGCTCAAGACCGTCCTCGCCGAGATCAAGGACTCCGACGGGCAGATCATCACCTTCATCGACGAGCTGCACACCGTCGTCGGGGCCGGTGCCGGCGGCGACTCCGCCATGGACGCCGGGAACATGCTGAAGCCGATGCTCGCGCGCGGTGAACTGCGCATGGTCGGTGCGACGACCCTCGACGAGTACCGCGAGCGGATCGAGAAGGACCCCGCCCTGGAGCGCCGCTTCCAGCAGGTCCTGGTCACCGAGCCGACCGTCGAGGATTCGATCGCGATCCTGCGCGGGCTCAAGGGGCGCTACGAGGCCCACCACAAGGTGCAGATCGCGGACAGCGCGCTGGTCGCCGCCGCCTCGCTCTCCGACCGGTACATCACCTCCCGCTTCCTGCCCGACAAGGCCATCGACCTCGTCGACGAGGCGGCCTCCCGGCTCCGCATGGAGATCGACTCCTCACCCGTCGAGATCGACGAACTGCAGCGCGCCGTCGACCGGCTCAAGATGGAGGAGCTGGCGATCGGCAAGGAGACCGACGCGGCCTCCCGCGAACGCCTGGAGAAACTGCGCCGCGACCTCGCCGACAAGGAGGAGGAACTGCGCGGCCTGACCGCCCGCTGGGAGAAGGAGAAGCAGTCCCTCAACCGCGTCGGTGAGCTGAAGGAACGCCTCGACGAGGTGCGCGGCCAGGCCGAACGCGCCCAGCGCGACGGCGACTTCGACACCGCCTCCAAGCTGCTCTACGGCGAGATCCCCGCCCTGGAGAAGGAGTTGGAGGCCGCCTCCGAGGCCGAGGAGGAGGTCGCCAAGGACACCATGGTCAAGGAGGAGGTCGGCGCCGACGACATCGCCGACGTCGTCGCCTCCTGGACCGGCATCCCCGCCGGGCGGCTGATGGAGGGCGAGACGCAGAAGCTGCTGCGCATGGAGGACGAGCTGGGCAAGCGGCTCATCGGCCAGACCGAGGCCGTGCGGGCCGTCTCCGACGCCGTGCGTCGGTCCCGCGCCGGGATCGCCGACCCGGACCGGCCCACCGGCTCCTTCCTCTTCCTCGGCCCGACCGGCGTCGGCAAGACCGAACTGGCCAAAGCCCTCGCCGACTTCCTCTTCGACGACGAGCGGGCGATGGTCCGCATCGACATGTCGGAGTACAGCGAGAAGCACAGCGTGGCCCGCCTCGTCGGCGCCCCGCCCGGATACGTCGGCTACGAGGAGGGCGGCCAGCTCACCGAGGCGGTGCGCAGGCGGCCGTACTCCGTCGTCCTGCTGGACGAGGTGGAGAAGGCGCACCCCGAGGTCTTCGACATCCTGCTCCAGGTGCTGGACGACGGGCGTCTGACGGACGGCCAGGGCCGTACGGTCGACTTCCGCAACACGATCCTCGTGCTGACGTCGAACCTGGGCAGCCAGTTCCTGGTCGACCCGATCACCAGCGAGGAGGAGAAGAAGGAGCAGGTGCTGGAGGTGGTCCGCACCTCTTTCAAGCCGGAGTTCCTCAACCGTCTGGACGACCTGGTCGTCTTCTCGGCGCTGACCAAGCCCGAGCTGGAGCGCATCGCGAAGCTCCAGCTGGAGCGCCTGGCCAAGCGGCTCGCCGAGCGGCGGCTCACCCTCGACATCACGCCCGAGGCCCTGGCCTGGCTCGCGGAGGAGGGCATGGACCCGGCGTACGGCGCCCGGCCGCTGCGCCGCCTGGTGCAGTCCGCCATCGGCGACCGGCTCGCCAAGGAGATCCTGTCCGGGGAGATCAAGGACGGCGACACGGTCCGGGTGGACCGCTTCGAGGACGGGCTCCTGGTCGGCCCGGCCACGGGCAAGACGCTGTAGGACCGTCCCCGGTCACATCGTGAACGCCGAGAAGCGCACCAGCGCGGTCCCGGCGTTCACGTGCTCCACCCTCACCTGCACCACGTGCGCCTCCGCCGTGCCCGGCAGGCCGTTCTCGTGGGTCACGTCGAGGCAGAGCGCCCCGCAGGCGCCCCCGCCCGTGCGGGGCTCCTGGGCGTCCGGGTACGTCTCGCGCAGCCAGTCGCGGACGCCCTCGCGGGGCATCCGCAGCACCGCCGAGTACGAGGTGTCGATACCCCGCTGCACGGTGCAGTCGTGGACGCGGGCGTGCGCGGGACGCTCGGCGGCGCCGAAGGCCAGGGCCTCGGTGCAGGGGACCGTCGCCGCCGCGCCCCTGCGGGCGTCGCCGAGAGGCTCGTCGTCGTCCGGCCAGGCCCACAGGAAGAGGCCGGCGATCAGCACGCCGAGCACCACCACCGGCAGGGCCAGGAACGGCAGGACGATCCCCCACCGGGTACGACCTCTGTTCGCTTCCTGCACGGGTACAGCCCCCTCCGTCGGCTGCTCAGAAGGACGGTTGTGGGCACCCGGAGGTTGCGGTTGACCGGATCGTGTCAGCCGTGGGCTGACAGGGCCTGTCGGGGCTTGCCACCCCCCTCCCCGCATGGGGGAGGATGGCGGAATCCGTACGAAGGGAAATTCACGGTGACCATCGACCCGTCCTCGATTCCGAACTTCGGGGGCCAGCCCGAGCCGCAGCCCGGCGGCCCGGCCGGCCCCGTCGTCCCGGATCAGGACCTCGTGAAGCAGCTCCTCGACCAGATGGAGCTCAAGTACGTCGTCGACGACGAGGGTGACCTCGCGGCGCCGTGGGAGCAGTTCCGCACCTACTTCATGTTCCGGGGAGAGGGAGACCAGCAGGTCTTCTCCGTGCGGACGTTCTACGACCGGCCCCACGAGATCGAGGCCAAGCCGCAGATCCTGGAGTCGATCGACGACTGGAACCGCCGGACCCTGTGGCCGAAGGTCTACAGCCACACCCACGACGACGGCACGGTCCGCCTGATCGGCGAGGCCCAGATGCTGATCGGCATGGGCGTGAGCCTGGAGCACTTCGTCTCCTCGACGGTCAGCTGGGTGCGCGCGGCGATCGAGTTCGACAAGTGGCTCGTCGAGCAGCTCGGTCTCGAAGAGGAGATCAACGAGGCGGAGAAGCCCGAGGACAACGAGTAGGCCCCCTGCCGGGGCCTCCACGGCGCGTCGGCGCGTACGAACGGGTACGCGCTGCACGCGCCGTCTGCTTTTTCCGGTGCCTCCGGTGCCTCCGGTGCCTCCGGTGCCTCCGGTGCCTCCGGCGCGCCCGGTGCGTCCGGTGCGTCCGGATGCGTTCAGGATGCCTTCCGGATCACCTCGATCGCCCCCTGACGCCGTGCCGGGCGGAGGAAGGGGCCGCCGCGCTCCGGCCCTCCAGCTCAGCGGGCTCTCCTCGGCGGCCGCCGACGCCGCTGCCGCCGCCGACGGCGTCAGGCCGAAGACGCAGCTCCGCCCACACCGTCTTGCCCACCGGGCGGCGAGGCGCCGACCCCCAGCGCGCGGCCAGGGCGTCCACCAGGAGCAGTCCCCGGCCGGACTCGCCTTCGGGATGCGACGAGGGCGCCACCGTGGGCAGCCGCTTCGCGGAGGCGGCGTCCGCGACCTCGATGCGCAGCAGGTCCGCAGCCCGGTCGAGGGCGAGCCGGAGACTGAAGTCCCGGCCGGGGACCCGGCCGTGCCGTACGGCGTTCGCCGCGAGTTCGCCGACGACGAGGGCGACCGCGCAGGTGGCGTCCGACGCCGGAGGGTAACCCCCTCGCTCCATCCATCGGACGGCGTGCCGCCGGGCGAGCCGCGCACCGTGCGGGGAGGAGGGGAACCGCAGGGTGAGCGGTCGGGGTTCATGCCCGTCATGCCCGTCCCCCGGGGTGGCGGTTTCTGTCAGCACGGTCTGTCCGTCCCTTTCCGTGGAGCGAGGGTGTATCGCGACGCACACGAGTCGTCACGTTCCGTGCTCAAGGATCGACGGATCGTCCTACGCTCGACAGGTGGTACGGCCTTACTTTTGAGGCGGTAAGGAACGGAAGTGATGCTTTGGCCAACGGAATTGACCCCAGCGCGTCGATGGCCGCCCTGTTCGGTGCGCGGGTGCGCAGGCTCCGCACGGCGGCGGGACTGACCCAGGCCGAGCTGGGCGATCGAACGCATGTGGTGAGCACGCGGATCACCCAGGTCGAGCGGGCGTCCGGGGCGAGACCGACGCTGGAGCTGGCGCGTGCGCTGGACGCGGCCCTCGGCGCGGATGACTTGCTGGTGGAACTGTGGCCGCACGTGTACCGGGAGGCGTTTCCGAACTGGTCGCGGAGATTCATGGAGTACTCGGAGCGGGCGGTGGCCATTCGCGAGTACTCGGCTCATGTGGTCCCCGGCTTGCTGCAGACCGGGGACTACGCGCGTGCGGTGCTGAGCGTCGGCCGGACGCTCGGCAGCGAGGAGCAGTTGGAGGAACGGGTCGCCCTTCGCCTGGGACGGCAGGAGCGTCTCGGCCTGCCCGGACGGCCCGAGCTGTGGGCGGTCCTCGACGAGGCGGTGCTCCGGCGGCCGGTCGGCGGACCGGCGGTGATGCGTGAGCAGTTGGAGCGACTGCTCGGGACCAGGGCGGAACGCCACATCACCGTGCAGGTACTGCCGTTCGACCAGGGCGAGCACGAGGTCATGGGCGGTTCGCTCACGGTGCTCACCATGCCGGACGGCTCGGAGGTCGCCTATACGGAAGGCGCGCACCACGGCCGGCTCATCGAGGATCCGGACGAGGTCAGGGATTTCGCGCTGACTTACGATCGGCTGCGGGCGGCAGCTCTGCCCCCGCTCATGTCGCTCGACATGATCCGATCCGTGATGGAGGACAACCACCGTGGAGCGAACGTCCCGTCCCGATCTGAACGGCGCCGCCTGGCGCAAGAGCAGCTACAGCAATCAGGAGGGCGGCAACTGCGTGGAGGTGGCCGGCGGATTCCGAGGGGCCGTCGTCCCGGTCCGTGACAGCAAGGCTCCGCAGGGCCCGGCGCTGTGCTTCGGAGCAGTCTCCTGGGCCGCATTCATAGGCGAGTTGAAGGCCGGGCGCGACCGTTCCTGAGGCAGCCGGGCTCGGGCTCCGGTCGCCGTCCGCCCTCCGGGCTCACCGGGCCCTTGTCCGCGAGGGTCCGGCGGGCCGCTGACCTCCTGAAAGAACTGGGGAAAGAACTACCCGCCCACCCACCCTCCCCGCGCCAGAGGGCGGCCGTCACCCGTCCGAGTGACCGGCTTGCAGCAGCGGGTAACGGGCCGTTACGTTCGCGGCGACCACCTCACACAGACGACGGCCCCCGGCCGGGACTGGCATCCCGATCGAGGGCCTGACCGATCAGGAAGCAAACCCTTCCCGATGGCTGACTCGCAGTCTAACGCGCGCCTGCGCGCCGACGCCGGAGTTCCGACCTCCGGCGTGATCCACGTACGCACCCGGCTGACGGCCGACTTCACGGTGATCTCCAACGCCCTCGCCCAGCGGCGTGGCAGCGCGGTCACGATCGGCGTCGCGGCGTACATCTCCTCCCTTCCCGACGGCTTCCCCGTGACCATCGCCGCCCTGTGCGGGCACTTCAGCGAGGGCGAGATCCTCATCTCGCGCGCGCTCAGGGAGCTCGAGGCGGCCGGATACCTGGAACGCCGCCGCGAACGGACGCCCACCGGGCAGGTCCGCACCCGGACCTACTTCTACGACGTGCCCGGCGGCCACGACCCGCAGGGCACGCCGCCCGAGCCGCCGAAGCCGCGCCGGCCCCGGCCCGCCGTCCGGGAGGCGCCCCGACGGGACGCGGTGCTCGTTCCCGGTCCCGGGGAGCCCACAAGCGCGGTGCCCGTACTCGCCGACGCGGCCCCCGAGGCCGTCGCCGTACTGACCGCCCTGCGCCGGGTCGACCCCCGGCTCGTCCTCTCCGCACGGGAGGCCGCCCGCCTGGCACCGGCCGTCACCGAGTGGCTGGCGGCCGGTGTGGGGCCGCGGGAGATCACGGAGCTGCTGACCGTACGGCTCCCCGACCGCTTCCGGGCCCGCCCGGCAAGCGTCCTGGCCTTCCGCCTCCGCGAAACCCCACTGCCCGTGCCACCCCCCGCGCCGCTCACGCCGGACGTCGCCCGCCCGGTCGTACTGCCCTTCCAGACCTGCGACGGCTGCGAGCGCGCCTTCCGCGCCCAGGAGCCCGGACACTGCCGAAGCTGCCGGGGCCGCCTCACCGAGGAGCATCTGCGTGCGGCCGGCTGAGCCGCACCGCTGGGCTCGGTGACGCGGCATTGTCCGTCGTATCCTGACCACACGCGGGAAGGAGCCGTCCATGAGCGTCGACGCGATCGTGAACACCGAGTTCCCCAAGGGATACACGGTCCTGTTCGGGGCCGACGGAAAGGTGATCATGACCCCGCAGAGCGTCGAGCACTCCAGCACGATCAAGTCGATGCAGTACGACACGGTCGTGTCCCTCGGACGCCATGCGAAGACCGTCTCCGACGTCTACATCGACTTCCCCGCCGACGAGAACTCCGCGCCCGACCTGGCGATCCTCCGCGAGGACGCCAGTCGGGAGGGCAAGCGCTACGGCTTCGAGGACGTCCTGCTGATCTCCGAGGTCGTCTCGACCTCCTCCGCACGCAAGGACTACGACGACTGCACCGCGAAGTACGGCCGCTACGGAATCCCGGTCTACCTGGTCGTCGACCCCTACGCGCAGGAAGTCGTCCTTCACACCCAGCCGACCGCCACCGGTTACATCGCGGCACACACCCACAAGTACGGCACGGGCAAGCTTCCCATCCCCTTGGCCGACGGCCGCATCTTCACTCTGGACCTCGACGAGCTTCCGCGTCCGGAGCCCGAGGCGGACACCCGCTGACGAAGGACTCCCCTGTAGCGCGGCGGGGTGCGGTCGGCCCGGGAATTTCCGGAGGTGGGAATTCCGCAGGCGCGTTGATATCACCGGTGCTGGAATCGTGCAGAGCCTCGCTGAGGAGAATCGTTGAGCGCGCGCATCCTGATCGCCGAAGACGACGAAAAACAATCCCGTCTCATCCGGATCTATCTGGAACGGGAAGGCAACGCCGTGCAGGTCGTGGCCGACGGCCGGGCAGCGCTGGAACGGGCGCGTTCGACGGGGCCGGATCTCATCGTTCTCGATGTGATGCTGCCGCTCGTCGACGGACTCGACGTGTGCCGCATTCTGCGTGCCGAGGGGCACGAGGTGCCGATCCTGCTGCTGACCGCGCGCAGCACCGAGGAGGACATGCTCCTCGGCCTCGACCTGGGGGCCGACGACTACCTCACCAAGCCGTACAGTCCCCGCGAACTCACCGCACGAGTACGGGCGCTGTTACGGCGCTCCAGGAAAGCCGGCGCGGCCGGCAGCGAGGTGCTGCGGGTGGGCGCGGTTGAGCTGGACACCGCCCGCTTCGAGGTCCGGGTGGCAGGCCGTCCGGTGGCGCTGACCTCCAAGGAGTTCTCGATTCTGGAGTCTCTGGCCCGCGAGCCGGGGCGGGTGTTCACCCGGGCCCAGATCATCGAGCGCGCCTTCGGCTTCGACAGCGACGTACTCGAGCGCACGGTGGACGCCCATGTGCGCAACCTGCGCCGGAAGCTGGGGGACGACCCCGCCCGGCCGCGCCATCTGGAGACCGTGTACGGCCGGGGATACCGCCTGGTGGACGGCTAGCCGGGCGCCCACCCGAACGCACGCGAAGTCCTGACCGGGGCCGATCAGCCGGCGTCGGCCGACGGCCCGGTCGTGGCGAGCGTGACGGTGAAGGTCGTGCCCACGCCGACGGTGCTCTCCACGGCGATCGTCCCCTGGTGGTCGGTCACGATCTGGCGGGCGATGGACAGTCCCAGGCCACTTCCTCCGGTGGCGCGGCCCCGTGCCGCGTCCGCCCGCCAGAAGCGGTCGAAGAGATGCGGCAGGTCCTCGGCGGGTATCCCCTTCCCGGTGTCCCGCACCTGAAGGGACGCGAGATCGCCGTGCCGGGCCAGCGCCAGTGTCACCGTGCCGCCCGGTGCCGTGGCTCTCAGCGCGTTGCCGACCAGGTTGCCGACGACCTGGCGCAGCCGGTCGGCGTCGGCGACGACGTCCACCGGTCGCGGCGCCTCCAGCCGCAGCGCGACACCTGCCGCGTCGGCCTGGGCACGGTGAGCCGTGCCGGCGGCTTCGAGGAGCTCACGCAGGTCGACGCGTACCCGGTGATAGGTGAGCGCACCGGCCTCGGCCAGCGCGAGATCCTGCAGGTCGTCGACGATCCGCTGCTGCAGCAGTGCCTCCTCGTGGAGGGAGTCGAGAAGCTCGGGGGTCGGCTCGACCACCCCGTCCCGCAGGGCCTCCAGATAGCCGCGCAGATTGGCCAGCGGGGTGCGCAGCTCGTGGGCGATGTCACCGGTGAGGCGGCGCTGGCGTTCCTCGCCGGCCTGTATGGACTCCGCCATCCGGTTGAAGGCACGCCCGAGTTGGGCGATCTCGTCCCGGCCGGAGACGGGCACCCGCCGCCCCAGGTCTCCCTCGCCCAGCCCCCCGGCCGCCAGGGTCATGGCACGGACCGGGCGCAGCACCGCCCGGCTGAGGAGCAGGGCGCCGAGCACGGCGGCGAGGGCGACGCCGCCTGCGACGGCCATCGTGGGTGCCGCGGCCAGGGTGGGCGGGGACTCGTCCCGGACGCCGAGACGGATCACCAGGCGTGGCGGGGCGGCGGAGCCCACGCGCTCGTTGAACACCCGCTGCAGGCAGGTGGTGAACTGCCGTTCCGACTCGCAGGTCCGGATCTCCTCGAGGTCCTGCGGAGTCTGCGGGTCCGGTTCGCCCTTCGGCTCCTCGCACTGTTCCGGCCGGCGCTCCGTGCTGATCCGCGGCACGCCGGTGTCGTCCGGCCGGGCCGTCACCTCCGCCCCCGCCCGGGTCAGACAGGCCGCGTACACCGCTTCGGCGCGGTACTGGGCGATCGCGGTCGCCGTCAGCTTCATCGAGGTCCGCGGTAGCTGTCGCGCGGGGATCCGCAGGACGGGACGCGGGTCGACCAGCACGGGCGGCTGGTTGCTCACCGGGCGGGGGGCACGGCCCTCGAGCGCGTCGGAGTCGGCGAGCAGGACGTCGTTCTCGGTGGCGACCCGGATGCGCTGGCCGGTGTCCTCGGCCAGGCGCCGCACCGTCGGCGAGAGACCTTCCCAGGTGCTGTGCGCGAACCCGTACGCGCGCAGGTCGCCCGTGATCCGGGAGACCTCCTGCCGTCCCGCGGTGACACTCTCCTGGACCTGGCGGTTCGCCTGACGCAGGGTCAACCAGCCGGTGGCGGCGGTGGCGGCCATCGCGACCAGCATCAGCAGGCCGAGTACCCGAAGCCGGAAGCTCATCGCGTGCCACCCCGCCCCTCTGCCAGGACGTGTGTGCGCGACGGGACTCGGATGCTCGTCAAGGGGGCGCTTCCGGCCGAAAGGACTGTGGAATGGCGCATTTCCTCTTCCGGTATTTTCGGACTCTCATGGGCGGTAATTGGACGGTTGGGGGCGGAAGGATTTCTTCAGCATCTTTTCGACTGTGATCGTACTGACGCCACTTCCGCACCGATTGGTGCAGTGGTCGCTGTTTCGCTCAGGTGTCGTCCAACAGGCCTGAGGAAGCAGCGCCGACCGAGAACGCATTCATTCATGGGGGTTCAAAAGTGAAGCGTCGCATCGCAGCTGTCGTACCCGCCCTGGCGGCGGTGGCCATGGCCGTCCCGCTCGCCCTCTCCACCCCGGCCACCGCGGCCGCGTCCTGCGGCAGGACCGCGTCCGACATGGACAGCAGCGCCTGGAACAGGACGGCCAACGGCGCCAACGAGAGAAGCGGATCCAGCACCAACTGCGCCAGCAACGGCATCGCCTACAACACCCACCGCCTCGACTACCACTGCTACACGCGCATCGGCAGCACCAGTGAGACCTGGACGTACCTCCGGAACGACACCACCGGTACGTCCGGCTGGGTCCGCGACGACCTGCTGAGCGACGGCGGCAGCCTCGTCTACTGCGGCTTCTAGTACGCTCGCCGGCGCTCCCGCGGGAGTGCCGGACAAGCAGGACTGATGGCACGTCAGGGGCGGTCTCACCGAGGCCGCCCCTGACTCGTACGCCCCTGACTCGTAAGCCCCTGACGCGTACCACGGACGGGCCGCTCAGGAGCCGGACAGGGCTTCCGTCGGTGACAGCCGGCTCGCCCGTACCGCCGGATACAGCCCGGCGATCATGCCGATGACCAGCGTGCAGCCGATCCCCGCCGCACTCGCCCACACCGGGACCACGGTCGGCCAGTCGCGGCTGAGGGCGTAGACCGCCGTGATCGCCGTCCCCAGCACCGTCCCGCCGAGGCCGCCGATGAGCGACAGCAGCAGCGACTCCGTCACGAACTGGGTCCGGATCTGGCCGCGGGTCGCCCCCAGCGCCCGGCGCAGGCCGATCTCGGGGCGCCGCTCCAGGACCGAGATGACCATCGTGTTGCCGACCCCGACGCCACCGACGAGCAGCGCCACGCCACCGAGGCCGAGCAGCAGCCCGGTGAGCGCCGACTCGGTGGCCTCGCGGGCGGCGAGCGCGTCGGAGGGCCGGGAGATCCGGACCTGTCCCGGTTTCTCGGGGTACGCCGTGGCCGGCAGCACGCCCCGTACCGCCGCGATCTGGCTGTCCTCGGCGCGGACGTAGACCGTCGACGGATGGCCGTCGAAGCGCAGGTACGTCCGTGCCGCCGGCCAGCCGACCAGCGCCGCGCTGTCGAGCTCCGGCGCGAGCGGTACGGGATCGAGGACGCCGACGAGGGAGAACCAGCGGCCGCCGAGCCAAACCCGGGTGCCCGGTGTGTACACGTCGAGCCGGCCCGCGGCTGTGGAGCCGAGCACGACCGCCGGGTACTGCTCGGTCGCGGAATCCAGCCAGCGGCCCCGGCGGACGTGGCCGCCGACGGCCGGGAGCAGGTGCCTGTCGGCCGCGAGGACCTCGAGGGAGCCGGTGCGTCCGATGGCGATGCGCTCATTGCGGTAGACGTGCGCGTCGGTCGCGCCGGTGGCGGCGACCTGCTGCACGGGCGGGATGCGGCCGATCATCGCGACGGCCTCGTGGGGCAGTTCGGCCTCCGTGCCGTCGAGTGAGTCGCCGGGAGCGACCCGCAGCAGGTTGGTGCCGAGCGCGTCGAGTCGGCGGTCCACCTCCGCCCGGCCGGAGCCGGAGATCCCGACCACCGCGATCATGGCGGCGACACCGATCGCGATCCCGAGCGCGGAGAGGAAGATCCGCAGCGGACGGGTCCGCAGCCCGGTCCCGCCGAGCCGCACGATGTCCTGAGGGCCGAGCCGGGCGGCCCGCAGTCGGCCGCCCGGGCCGCCGACGTCGTCGCTCGCTCGTCCGCGGCCACGGCCGCCGCCCCTGCGGGGGCCGGGCGGCGGGGCCGCAGGGGTGTCGTCCATGGGCGGGCCGTTCGTCGTGACGTCGGTCATCGGACCGCCTCGTCCGGCACGGCGCCGGTCGCGGTGTCCGCCACCACGCGGCCGTCGCGCATCTCGATGCGGCGGGGCAGCCCGGCCGCGATCTCCCGGTCGTGGGTGATGATCACGACCGTGGTCCCGGCGGCGTTCAGCTCGCGCAGCAGCCCGAGTACGGCCTCTCCGGAAGCGGAGTCCAGATTGCCGGTCGGCTCGTCCGCCAGCAGGACCGCCGGTTCGCCGACCACCGCCCGGGCCACCGCCACCCGCTGGCGCTCGCCGCCGGACAACTGGTGCGGGAGGTGGTGGACGCGGTGGCTGAGGCCGACCCGTTCCAGCGCCGCCGCCGCGCTTGCCCGGCGGCGGCGCAGCGGTACTCCGGCGTACAGCAGCCCGTCGGCCACGGAGTCCAGGACGGGAACCCCCACCGCCAGATGGAACTGCTGGAAGACGAAGCCGATCCGGGTGGCCCGCAGCGCCGACACCTCACGGTCCGTCAGCTTCGCCACGTCGTGGCCGTCGACCAGCACCCGCCCGGCGGAGGGCCGGTCGAGGCTGCCCATGAGGTTCAGCATGCTGGACTTGCCCGAGCCCGAGGGGCCGACGACCGCGACGAGTTCGCCACGCCCGATGCTCAGGTTCACGTCCCGTACCGCCGCCACACCACCGGGGTACGTCTTGGAGACCGCGTCGAACACCACGACCGCCGATGCTCCGCTCACTCCGGGATCCTCACGTTCATGCCCTCGCGAACCGCGCTTCCGCTCACTTCCACCCTGCCGTCCGCGAAGAGCCCGGTCTTCACCGCGACGAACCGGCCGTCCGCGGTCTCCAGGCCGTGGCCGCCCTCGGCCAGGGCGACCAGCGCGGCGACCGGGACGGTGAGGACGTCCGTCCGTTCCCGCCCCACGTACTCGACGGTGACCGGCGCGCTCTCCAGCCGTCCCACGGATTTCTGGTCCTTGACGGTGATGGTCACCGGAACCGTCGGTGCCGCGGGGCCGCCGTCCTCCCCGCCTCCCTCCTCGGGCGCGGTCGCGCTCTTGCCCACCGAGGCCACCTCGCCCTTCACCGATTTCCCGTCGGGCAGCCCGATCGTGACGGCGGCGCCGCGCACGGCCCAGGAGTCCTCCGCCGCCGAGGCGTTGACGACGACCTTCCGGGACGTACCGGTGTACGTGAGGACGTCCTCGGTGGCCGGCGCCCCGAGCCGGACACCCGCGTGGCCGATCCGTACCTTGCCGGCGGAGTAGACGACGTCCCCGATGCCGACCTTGCCGGTCTGGGGAAGGCCGAGGGATCTCTGCCAGCGCTTGACCGCGCGGGCCGTGAGGTCGGTGAACTCCTCGTCGACGGTGAAGCCGGTGTATCCGAGAGTGGCGAGATTGCTCTCGAACTGCAGTACGTCCATCCCGCGCAGCGTGCCCCCTGCCCCTGGCGCCCCGGCCCCGGCGCCGGCTCCGGCGCCGTCCGGCGTCGGGGATCCGGAGGGGCCCGGAGCCCCGGAGGTCTCGTCCGTGCGGCCCTGGTCAGCCGAGCCCTCGGTGTCCCCCGCGGTCCCGGTCTCCCGCCGGGTGTCCTGCTGCGTGCCCTGCCGGGTATCCGCGGTCAGGCCCAGCTCCCGGTACATCGGCAGCGACCCGTACAGCAGCACCACCGGCCGGTCGTCGACGCGCAGCAGAGTGCCGCCGCGCTTCACGGTCGTGCCCTCCGCGGGCAGCCAGGTCACGGTGCCGGTCGCCTTGACGGGCAGCGGTATCTCGGTGCCGTAGCCCAACTGGCCGTCCACCGTGGTGCGTTCGGTCAGCGTGGTCCGGGTGACCGGGACGGTGGAGCCCGAGCGGGGCGGGGCGGAGGTGTCCGCCTGCGACCCGCCTCCGCCGAGGCCCAGCGCACCGACCACGGCGACCGCCGCCACGACGACCAAGGCCGACGCCACCAGGACCGTTCGCCGTCCGCGCCGACCGTGCGGCGGCGGCGCGGGAGCCGCCCCGCTCTCGTACTCGGTCTGCACGGCCGTCTCCGCCGTCATCAGCCCTTGCCGGCGGGCTGGTCCGCCGGGTCACCGATGATCGGAGCGCAGACACGGGTGGCACGCTTGGCTCCCGCGGACGTCTGGTTCCACTCGGAGCCCTGCGCGGTCCCGTCGGGGCCGGGATCGGGGAAGTCCGGGGCGCCGTTCTTCTGCATGCAGTCGGCGTAGTCACGCTTGATCTTGATCTGCTCGGGGCTGAGCGTGGGCTGGTTGGCGTTCTCGAGGCTCTCGGGGACGGCCGCCTTGAGCGAGGCGCACTTCTCGGAGGCGTCCAGGAACTTCGTGTTCTTCTTCAGCGCCGCGTTGTCGCCGAAGTCGACCTGCCCCTTGGCGTCCGGGTCGGGGGCGTCGACCCCGTTCTTGCGCAGACATCCCACCCACTCACGCTGGGCGTTGACGTACGCGGCCACGTCGTCGCCGCCACTCGGCGCGGTCGTCGTGCCGGATGCCCTGTCGCCGCCCGCGGTCGGGACCTTCGGGGCGTCGCCCTCGTCCCCGCAGCCGGCCAGGGTGATCGCCATGACCGACGCCGTCACCACGGCCATCAGCACCCGGTTCGTCCTCATCGGTTCTCCCGCCTCCTGTCGCGCCCGGCCGCGGGCGCGGCGGACCTCCCGACCGTAGGCCGGAGGTGATGAAGAACCTTTGAAGAACCTGTCATCCGATCATGCGGCCCTTCCCCGGGGCGGAGCCCCTGCGGCCCGGGCTACGACTTCAGGCGCTTCACGGCCTCCTGCAGCACCGCTGTCCGCTTGCAGAACGCGAACCGTACGAACGGTGCGCCCTCCTCGCGGTGGTCGTAGAAGACCGCGTTGGGGATGGCGACCACGCCCGCGCGTTCCGGCAGACCGCGGCAGAAGGCGAAGCCGTCGCTCTCGCCGAGGGGGCGGATGTCGGTGGTGACGAAGTACGTGCCCGAGGGGCGGAAGACGCGGAAGCCCGCCTCCTCCAGCCCCGTCGCCAGCAGGTCCCGCTTGGCCAGCATGTCGGCGCGGAAGTCCGTGAAATACGACTCGGGCAGCGACAGGGCCTCGGCGACCGCGTACTGAAAGGGGCCGGCGCTGACGTACGTCAGGTACTGCTTGGCCGACCGGACCGCCGTGACCAGCTCCGGGGCCCCCGTCACCCAGGCCACTCCCCGTTCACGCACTCATTCTCATGCAGGCCCACAGGGCTACACCCTCGAACGACAGAGATGCCGTTGTGTACACATGGGAAACTCGGTACACTCGGGCGCATGACACAGTCAATGCCGATAGAGTCCATCCGCGATGTCCGGGCACACCTGGCCGAGGTCGTGGAGCGGGCCGACCGGGACGACGTACCTACCGTCATCACCCGGCGCGGCAAGCAGGTCGCCGCCGTGGTGTCCATCGAGGTGCTGCGCAAATACCAGGAGTGGGAAGAGCGCGAGATCAACCGGATCATCGACGAGCGCATGACCAACCCGGCACCCGGCATCCCGATCGAAGACATCATGAGGGAGACGCTGGCGCGCAGTGAGTAGGTACCGCACCGTCTTCCGAGCCGAGGCTCAGGCCGAACTCCGCAAGGTCCCGCGAGACATGGCCCTCCGCATTCTGGCCAAGCTGACTGAGCTGGAGAGCGACCCGACGGGATTCAACACCACGGCCCTCGTCTCCCAGCCCGACCGCCGCCGCCTCCGGGTGGGTGACTACCGCGTGATCTACACAATCGACAACGGCGAACTGGTGGTGTGGGTCGTACACGTCGGGCATCGCTCCACCGTCTATGACACCTGAGCGCTGCAAAATCGGGCGGCGAGTGCAATCAGAGCATGCTCTGTGTAGGGCAGGGTGCACACGGCACTCGCATCGGAATCCGTCTCGCTTACTGACCCGGGCCGGTACCCGTAGGCCGCCGCTGCCAGGGCAACCGTCCTGGTGCCTCCGCGCCGTTGCGTCTAGAACGCCGCCCCCAGCCGCTTCGCCGCCTCCTCCAGCACCCCCGTCCGCTTGCAGAACGCGAACCGTACGAACGGCGCGCCCTCCTCGCGGTGGTCGTAGAAGACCGCGTTGGGGATGGCGACCACGCCCGCGCGTTCCGGCAGACCGCGGCAGAAGGCGAAGCCGTCGCTCTCGCCGAGGGGGCGGATGTCGGTGGTGACGAAGTAGGTGCCCGAGGGGCGGAAGACGCGGAAGCCCGCCTCCTCCAGCCCCGTCGCCAGCAGGTCCCGCTTGGCCAGCATGTCGGCGCGGAAGTCCGTGAAATACGACTCGGGCAGCGACAGAGCCTCGGCGACCGCGTACTGAAAGGGGCCGGCGCTGACGTACGTCAGGTACTGCTTGGCCGACCGGACCGCCGTGACCAGCTCCGGGGCCCCCGTCACCCAGCCGACCTTCCAGCCCGTGAACGAGAAGGTCTTCCCGCTGCTCGAAATGGTGACCGTACGCTCCCGCATCCCCGGGAACGTCGCCAGCGGCACGTGCTCGGCGTCGTCGAAGACCAGGTGCTCGTACACCTCGTCGGTCACCACCAGCAGGTCCCGCTCCACCGCCAGCTCGGCGATCGCGGCCAGCTCCTCGCGGGTGAGGACGGTGCCGGTCGGGTTGTGGGGGGTGTTGATCAGCAGCAGCCGGGTGCGGTCGGTGACGGCGTCGCGCAGCTCGTCGAGGTCTAGACGGAACCGGCCCTCGTCCACCTGAGCGCGCAGCGTGACCGGCACCCGGCGGCCGCCCGCCATGGCGATGCACGCGGCGTAGGAGTCGTAGTACGGCTCCAGGGCGATCACCTCGTCGCCGGGTTCCACCAGGGCCAGCAGGGCGGCGGCGATGGCCTCCGTGGCGCCGGCGGTGACCAGGACCTCCGTGTCGGGGTCCCAGGCCAGGCGGTAGCGGCGCTGCTGGTGGGCGGTGATCGCGGTGCGCAGCTCGGGGACGCCGGGCCCCGGCGGGTACTGGTTGCCGCGGCCGTCCCGCAGGGCCCGTACGGCGGCCTCCCGGATCTCCTCCGGGCCGTCGGTGTCGGGGAAGCCCTGCCCGAGGTTGATGGCGCCGGTGCTCAGAGCGAGGGCGGACATCTCGGCGAAGATCGTCGTCCCGAACTCGGCGAGCCGACGGTTCAGCAGGGGTCGCGCGCTGGAGGTCATGCCGGTCATCCTGCGCCGAAGCTCTGGAGTTCCTCAACTCACCTTCGCGGATGAGTGCCTGCGCCGGCATCCACGGCGCCCTCTCTGAGCAGGGGGAGGGCCATCGTCGACTGTCGTCATCTGTCGTCGTTGGGCGCCCTCGGACGGCCCGGACACGGCCCAGCCGGCCGGGAAGCGGCGGGCAGTACGAGCACTACGAGAAAACTACTCCTGCTGCAGCTGGGTCGAATCCGGGAGGCCACCTGGTGTCCATGTTTGCTTGAGCACCCGCTAGGACTGCTCCCGTGAGGGCAGCGCCTGAGAGGTTCGCCCCCCGGATATCTGCCCCGCTGAGATCAGCGGCAGGGTAGATCGGGCCGGCCGTGAAGACTTCATAAGACAGAAATCCCAGCTGCGCCAGTACACTCAGCGTCTGCCGTGTCTGGCGACGCCTGAAGTCAAGACTGCGATGATCCATCTCGCCAAGGGTTGGATCGACCCAGTCGATCTGTAGTGTGACCTCCTCCAGGTAGGCTGATCCGAAAGTGCATTCACGAAGATCCGCCCCCTTCAGTGACGCGCCGGAGAGAACCGTGAAGGTGAAATCAGCGCCGTAACTCGACGCCGAATCAAGATTGGCATTCAGAAGGAAGCATTGGGAAAAGTCGGCCAGGCTGAGCAGTGCCCCGAAGAGATCAGTGCCACTCAGGTTCGATCCCGACATATTGGCTCGCGAGAGATTGGATCGACGCATGGATGATCCCTGGAAGTCGCAGAGCTGCAGGTTCCCATGCTTCAGGTCGGCACCACGCAGATCGACACTTTGGAAGTGCGGCCTGGCCGTTTTGCTGAGTGATATTTCGTCCGAGATGAACTTGAGGACGTCTTGATACGGTAAAGTGGGGCGGAGTTGCGCGAAAAGCTGTAGGGCTTCTTGCACGTCGGGCCTGCGCACAGCCATCGGGGGTGTCTGCTCGGTGAGGCTTGCAGGGGGCTGCTCCAGCGGGGAGCTTCGCTTGACGAATACCTCAAGGATGTCCAACACTCGCGCCGCATCCTTGGGGTCGCTTTGAACAGAGCGGCCCATCTCGATGACCCCCGCCACCCTTATCTCGGGAACCGCGTCACCCAGTTGGGTAACAATCTTCGAGTCCAAGTCAGTTCCGGCGATTTCCGTTTGACGCTTTGCCACACGGAACTGATGGTAAGCGATGCTAGCGGTAACCAGGAAGAGAGTTCCCGCTGCCCCTTGCAGCAGGGTTCCGCGAACCGAATTCTGTAGTTCCAGCCTCTTGGCTGCGGCGGGGACATCGCCTGCGGACACAATCCAATGCGGAGCAAATATCACAAATAGGATGACGATCAGGCCGATGAACCCCCATGCGAGGATCTGGACGGGCAGATTCGAATCTTTTTTTGGAGCGAAGAACTGCATGACTGCCCCCGCATGCTAGTGCTGTGAATGGTGTGAGCGACAGATTTGCCACTCCATGGTCCCAGCGCAAACGTCATGGCCTGCCGTCTTCCCAGTAATGAGCATCGCAGTATCGAGTGCGGAACGCAATGCCACAGACTTTCGACCCTGCACCCCTTCGAACGCAACGGGTGTATATGTGGTGTGCGTATCGGATTCCGTAGGGGGGAACGTGACTGGTGTTCCTGGTGAGGTCGTCGGCCTGCCTGAGCGAAGGTCGGAAGATTCATGATCCTGTGTGGGAAAAGCCTGTACTCATCCAGTCGCTCCTTTGATTCACGGTTCTTCCCGTGGCGATGGTCGTGAACATCGTCTTGTCCTGTGCCGAGTCGGGAACCTTGGAGTCGTACTCCCACGCGAAGCGAGAAGCCGCCTGGATGCCCACGGCAAACTCAAGTGAGTCGGCTGCGCCCCTTCCTTCACGAGTCGGGCGCGTGTGTACAGCTCGGAGCCGACCGTGAGACCCAGCCCCTCCGCAATGAGGTCGTCCGCCTCGCCACGACTCACGGCCTGCGTCTGCTCGTTGCGCTTGTACGCGCTTCCCGACGGCCTACGAACGACCCCTGACCTGCTCTTCTATGCAGGTCAGGGGTCATCACTCCTAGGGAACCCTCTGAAGTTCCTCAACTCTGTGTTGGGCCCGGAGCGGGGAGGGCATCACCGCTTCACGCAACAGCGAGGCGCCCACGGGGGGCCGCTTCGGGGGACAGGGAAGGAGGGTGACGCCATGGTCTTCGGCATCATCCTGGCGGTGGTCGGAGTCGTCCTGGTCGGGGCGCTGGTCTCCAAGGCCCGTAGCGGCAATTCCCGGCGGACGACGGGACGCGGCGCGTGGGCGTCCACCGGTTCGAGCAGCCGCAGCAGCGACGGCAGCTGGTGGGCCGGCGGCGGACACCACGGGGGACACCACGGGGGACACTCCTGCGGCGGCGGCTCGTCCTGCGGAGGCGGGTCGTCCTGCGGGGGTGGTGGCGGTGGCTGCGGCGGCGGGGGCAGCTGACTGACGTCGGCCGTTCTCACGACGGGGGAGCAGCATCCACCGAACGCGGGGTCCGCACCTGGGGCGGGCCCCGCGTTGTCGTGCCGGGGCGGGGCAGGGGGCCACGCGGTCAGGGGGAGGGGCAGGGATGACGGGGGCCGGGGGCCGGGGCAGGCGGTTCCCGGACGGACGATCCGTCGAATGTCTGTCGGGCGGCTTCGTGCGGTCACCTGCACCGCCCTCCGTCGGTCGGGCAACTCGCGCCCGACGTGGTGCGACCCGGGCAACTGTGCTTCCCGAGCGGCCACTTCCGGATCTCGCCGGAGTCCCGGGCGCCCGCTGTGTCCCGGCTGCGGGCGTGCGCCACGGCGCACCGGCGCACGCCTCCCCGGCACCGGCGCACGCCGTGGTTGAACAGTTGAGCTGTGGAGCCCTCTGAGGGATGGAAACCCTACGAACTTGGGTAAAAACGCTGTGGCGGGGCCATCGTTCATGATTCCCTCTAAGTCACCGACGCAGCCCCTCGGACGATCTGCGGACACCTTGCTGAAACCGGCCGACCGGCTGCCCCGGGCCGACATCCCCCGGTGCCGTGCCGCCGGGGCGCAGCGGACCCCACTCCCTCTCCTTGTGTGCTTGCGGAGCCGATCCATGCTCACGACCCTGAACACCTCCTACACCGACACGCGCGCGGCCGATCTCGCGTGGGCCCTGGGGCGCGAGCCGCTTCCCGCACTGGCCGCGCTCGACCTCGAACTGGCGGGCACCAAACTGCAGTTGCGGCTCCTCGGCGCGTCCCACCAGGTTCTGCTGGAGGAGGAGCGGGGCATCTGCTCGGAGACAGTGGCGTGCATCGCGGGCAGCAGCACCCCGCTTCCGCTCGGAGTCGCCAAGCGGGTGGACGACTGGGAGTACGAGTTCGCGGCCCGCGTCGAGGTCCTCTCACCCGGCTCCTTCGCCGGCCGCGCACAGGAGTTGCTGGCCCTCGTCTCCGACCACCCGCACGGCCTCGCCGGCGTCTTCCCCGGCAGCCCCTACGCCTTCACGGCCCTGCTCGCCCAGCACCACGAGGGCCAGGTCCACTGGCGGACCTGGCACGCCTACCCGCAGGACGGGCAGCTGGTGGCGACCCGCACGAGGGTCGGCGTGCGCGTCCCCGCGGCGGCGCTCGTCAACTGACCCCGGCGCGAGGGCGGCTTCGGCGCCCCGGCACCCTGCTGCCGGGACCCGGCACCCGCCATCACCCGGCACCCGCCATCACCCGGCACCCCGCCATCACCCGCCCCCGCGCTGTCCGGCCGCTGTAAACCAGCACCACACGTGTGGGTGACGAACCGCGGTCGAGGCGTGACGTAACGTCGCAGGGTGATCGAGCCGCACGCGCCCGCCCCGCCCGGTTGCCCGCAGCCCCGGAGCACCCCGGACGGCCCCGGAGGCCCGGCGCGGCTGCCCGTACGGCCCGGCACCGGACGGTTCCTGGTCCTCGCGGGCGTGTTCGTCTGCGCGGCCTGCGGACTCGTGTACGAACTGGAACTGGTCGCGCTCGCTTCCTACCTGATGGGCGACTCCGTCACCCAGGCGTCCGTCGTGCTCTCCGTCATGGTCTTCGCCATGGGCATCGGCTCCCTCGCCGCGAAGCGGCTGCGCCCGCTCGCCGCGGCCGGCTTCGGTGCCGTCGAGGCCGCCCTCGCGCTCGTCGGCGGGTGCAGCGCCATGGCCCTGTACGCGGTGTTCGCCTGGACCGGTGACTGGGGCGGAATGTGGGCCAACGGGCCGCGCTGCCTGCTGGTCGCCTTCTCCCTGGCCACCGGGCTGCTCATCGGCGCCGAAGTCCCGCTGCTGATGGAGCTGATCCAGCGGATCCGCCGCCAGGACGCGGGCGGCGCGGTCGCCGACCTGTCCGCCGCCGACTACGTCGGCGCCCTCGTCGGCGGCCTCGCCTTTCCCTTCCTCCTGCTGCCGTTCCTCGGGCAGCTGACCGGCGCGCTGCTCACCGGCGCGGTCAACGCGGTCGTCGGCGGTGCGCTGGTGCTCGGACTGTTCCGCCGGGACCTGACCCGGCGCGCCCGCTGGCTGCTGCTGGTCGGCAACGCCCTCGTCCTCGCGGTCCTCGCCTCGGCCGCCGTCCTCGTCGACGACTTCGAACGGGCCGCGCGGCAGGCGATGTACGGCGTCGACGTCCGCGTGGCGCTGCGGACCGAGGTGCAGGAGGTCGTCCTCACCGGCGGCAGGAACGGACGGTCCCTCGGCCTGTTCCTCGACGGCCGGCTTCGGGTCAGCGGACACGACGAGCTGCGTTACCACGAGGCCCTGGTCCACCCCGCGATGAGCGGGCCGCACGCGCGCGTGCTCATCCTGGGCGGCGGGGACGGGCTGGCCGCCCGCGAGGTGCTGCACCACCCCCGGGTGGACCGGGTCGACGTCGTCGAACTCGACGCCGAGGTGATCCGCCTGGCCCGCACCGACCCGGCCCTGTCCGCGCTCAACCGGCACGCGTTCGGCGACCGGCGCGTGCACGTGACGACCGAGGACGCCTTCGCCTGGCTGCGCGGAGCGGCTCCGGCGACGTACGACGTGGTCGTCTCGGACCTGCCGGACCCGGGCATCACGGCGAGCACGAAGCTGTACTCGCAGGAGTTCTACGGGCTCGCGCGACGCGTGCTGGCCCCCGGCGGACGGCTCGTGGTGCACGCCGGGCCGGTCGCTGCCGGTCCCCGGGTGTACTGGACGGTCGAGGCGACCCTGCGCGCGGCCGGTTTCCGCACCGCCCCCTACGGCGCGGGCGGCGGCCACGCCGGTTTCGCCGCCGGGCCCGGCCGCACCCCCGCGGACCGCTCCCGGGCGTCCCGCGACTGGGGTTTCGTCCTGGCCGCCCGCACGGACCCGCGGCCGCGGCTCGACCCGGGCGGCCCGCGGCCCCGGGTGCTCACGGAGGCGTCCCTGGCCGCTGGGGAACGGGCGGCACGCAGGACGCGGATCCCGGGGCTGCCGGCGTCGACACTGGTGCACCCGCGCTACTGAGGGCCGGGACCGCCGAGGTGGTGCTGTCCTCGCGGGGCCGTCACAGCGGCTGTCACGTGCGGGCGGGGCCTCCACAGGGGGCTGCCCTCGCGGGGTCGTCCTCGCGGTGGCCGTCCACCGGCGCCTTCCGCGGAGGACCGCCATGGGGTCGTTCATGGGGCCGTCCACGCGGGCCCGCACTCGTAGGACCCCCTCGCGGGACCCACTTCGCGGGGCCTCTCACGAACCTCCTTCACCGAACCTCCTCGCGGAGCCGTCCGGCGGAGCGGGAGGGTACGCCTGGCGGAATGGTTCGGGGGGCGAATCCCTCAGCCGGGGGTGCGTTCCGCGCTGGGCTGGGTAGAGTCCGTCGACATGGAGCACGAGGTGTTCGTTCCGGTTCCGGCCGAGCGGCTGAGGGAGGTGCTGGACGACCCGGCGCGGGTCGCCCGGGCCGTTCCCGGGCTCCAGCAGGACGCCGGCGCCGAGCCCGTCGCCGGGCGGCTGAAGATCCGCGTCGGCAGCCACTCCGTCACCTACCGGGGTGCCCTGCGGGTGTCCGACGGTGAGGGCGCCTACGCCGTCGAGGGCGAGGCGGAGGAGTCGCGCGGCAGCGGCTCGGTCCGGTTCGCCCTGCGGATCGTCCTGCGGGAGGCGGAGGACGGCTGCACCGTCGTGTACGACGGCACGGCCACCGCCGACGGACGGATCAACGACCTTCCGGCAGACGCTGTGGAGGGCGCGGTCACCCGGCTGCTGAACCGTTTCGCGGAGCACCTGGCCGCGGCGGCCACGGACGCGGGCGACGAAGGTGCGCAGGCGGAGGCCGGAGAGAGGGCCCCCACCGAGCCCGGTCTCACCGGACAACCCCCGGCCCCCGAGCGTCCCTCCGCCTTCGGCGCCGCCGCCCCGCCCACCTCCCCGGGACCTGTGGACGACGAGGACGACGAGGACGAGGACGACGACATCGCCGAGGCGGCGCACGCGCGACGGACCATGATCGGACGCAGTGCCGAGGAGGTCGATCACGCCCCGCCCCGCGGCCGCTACGCCCCCGTGCCCGCGCCCCAGACCGTGTCGGCCCCGGCCCCGCTGCGCTGGGCGGCCCCCGCGGCGGCCCTGGCCGTGGCGTCGGCCATCGTGGCGGTCCGGGCCCTGCGCAGACGCCGTTGAACCACGCGGCGTTCGGTCCTGGACCGTCCCGCTGCGGGCACAGGGTTGAAGCAGGGCGCAACCGGTGAGGCCCCCTTGATCACCGCAGTAGGGTCGTCCCGTGAGTGACGAAGACATCACGCTGACCGCGGGTGACGCGGAGGTGACCGTGCAGCCGGGCAACGGCGGCCGGGTCGGAGGGCTGCGGATCGGTGGCGTCGAACTGCTGCGCCAGGGTGAGCGCTTCGGCTGCTTCCCGATGGTGCCCTGGTGCGGCCGTACCCGGGAGGGACGGTTCCTGGACGGCGCCGAAGTACGGCAGCTGCCGCTGAACGCACCGCCGCACGCCATCCACGGCACCGTCCGCGACAGCGCCTGGCGCACCGCCCGGGCCGGCACGACCGAGGCCGTCCTCACCTGCGAGCTCGTCGACCCCTGGCCCCACAGGGGCCTCGTCACCCAGATCGTCGCCCTCGCCGAGGACGCGCTGACGCTCACCATGTCCGTCGAGACGTACGACTCCTCCTTCCCGGCGCAGATCGGCTGGCACCCCTGGTTCAACCGGAACCTCGGCGGGCAGGACGTCGCCCTCGACTTCGACCCCGCCTGGCAGGAGGAGCGCGGCGCGGACCACCTGCCCACCGGCAACCGCATCGACCCGAAGCCCGGCCCCTGGGACGACTGCTTCGGCATGCCCGGCGGCGTCGAGGCGACCCTGACCTGGCCCGGCCGGCTGGAGCTGAAGGTGACCAGCGGCGAGGAGTGGGTCGTCGTCTACGACGAGCAGCGGGAGGCCGTGTGCGTGGAGCCGCAGACGGGCCCGCCCAACGGCCTCAACACCCTGCCGCGCCTGGTCACGCCCCTGGAGCCGCTGGAGGCCTCGACGACCTGGAGCTGGCGCCGCCTCTAAGCTGGGCGGCATGACGGACACACGCGGCGCGCTGCTGCAGCAGATCAAGGACAAGGCCGTGGTGCACGGCAAGGTGACCCTGTCGTCGGGTCTGGAAGCCGACTACTACGTCGACCTCCGGCGCGTCACGCTCGACGGCGAGGCCGCCCCGCTGGTCGGGCAGGTGCTGCTGGACCTGACCGCCGACCTGGACTTCGACGCCGTCGGCGGCCTCACCATGGGCGCCGACCCGGTCGCCGCGGCCATGCTGCACGCGGCCGCCGCGCGCGGGAAGCGCCTGGACGCCTTCGTCGTACGGAAGGCCGCCAAGGCGCACGGTCTGCAGCGGCGCGTCGAGGGCCCGGACATCGCCGGCCGCCGCGTGCTGGTCGTCGAGGACACCTCCACCACCGGCGGCTCGCCGCTGACCGCCGTCGAGGCCGTGCGCGAGGCGGGGGCCGAGGTGGTCGCCGTCGCGACCATCGTCGACCGGGCGACCGGCGCCGCCGAGAAGATCCAGGAGGGCGCCGGGGTGCCGTACCTCTTCGCCTTCTCGAAGGACGAGCTGGGCCTCGACTGACCGGGTACTGACCAGGGCGTGGACGGTGGCCTGGACCTTCCGGCCAAGTCTGGAAAGATGGGGCCGACGATGACGTCGCACCCCAAGGTCTAGGTCAGGGCCGTTAGACACAGCAGTACGTCAACCCGCAGATACAAGGAGCGGACGCATGCCCATCGCAACTCCCGAGGTCTACAACGAGATGCTGGACCGGGCGAAGGCAGGAAAGTTCGCCTACCCGGCCATCAACGTGACCTCCACCCAGACCCTGCACGCGGCCCTGCGCGGTTTCGCTGAGGCGGAGAGCGACGGCATCGTCCAGATCTCCACGGGTGGTGCCGAGTTCCTGGGCGGTCAGTACAACAAGGACATGGTCACCGGCGCCGTCGCCCTGGCCGAGTTCGCGCACATCGTCGCCGAGAAGTACCCGGTGAACATCGCGCTGCACACCGACCACTGCCCCAAGGACAAGCTCGACGGGTACGTACGTCCGCTGCTGGCGCTCTCCCAGAAGCGCGTCGAGGCCGGTCTGAACCCGCTGTTCCAGTCGCACATGTGGGACGGCTCCGCCGAGACCCTCGCCGACAACCTCTCCATCGCGCAGGAGCTGCTGGAGCAGGCCCGCGCCGCGAAGATCATCCTGGAGGTGGAGATCACCCCGACCGGTGGCGAGGAGGACGGCGTCTCCCACGAGATCAACGACTCCCTCTACACCACGGTCGACGACGCGATCCGCACCGCCGAGGCCCTCGGCCTGGGTGAGAAGGGCCGCTACCTGCTCGCCGCGTCCTTCGGCAACGTGCACGGCGTGTACAAGCCGGGCAACGTCGTCCTGCGCCCCGAGCTGCTGAAGGAGCTGAACGAGGGCGTCGCCGCCCAGTACGGCAAGGCGTCGCCGTTCGACTTCGTCTTCCACGGCGGCTCCGGCTCCACGGAGGAGGAGATCCGCACCGCGCTGGAGAACGGCGTCGTGAAGATGAACATCGACACCGACACCCAGTACGCGTTCACGCGCCCGGTCGCGGACCACATGTTCCGCAACTACGACGGTGTCCTGAAGGTCGACGGCGAGGTCGGCAACAAGAAGACCTACGACCCGCGCACCTGGGGCAAGCTCGCCGAGGCGTCCATGTCCGCGCGTGTCGTCGAGGCCTGCGGCAACCTGCGCTCGACCGGCACGAAGATCAAGTAGTCCCGGACCGCTCGCACACCGAAGAGCCCGGCATCTCCTCCAGGTGCCGGGCTCTTCCGTATGCTCCCTGCATGCCCGATGTCCGGTTGGCCTCACCGCAGGGCAGATGGGTCCTGCTCACCACCGTCCTCGGCTCCGGCATGGCGATGCTGGACTCGACCGTCGTCAACGTCGCCCTGCCGCGCATCGGCCGCGACCTCGACGCGAGCCTGTCCGCCCTGCAGTGGACGGTCAACGCGTACATGGTCACGCTGGCCGGGCTGATCCTGCTGGGCGGAGCTCTGGGGGACCGGTTCGGGCGGCGGAAGGTGTTCGTCGTCGGCGTGGTGTGGTTCGCGCTGGCGTCGCTGCTGTGCGGGATCGCGCCGAACGTCGGGGTGCTGAACGCCGCACGGGCCCTGCAGGGGGTGGGCGGCGCGCTCCTGACCCCCGGGTCGCTGGCGCTGATCCAGGCGTCCTTCCACCCCGACGACCGGGGGCGGGCGGTCGGCCTGTGGTCCGGCTTCGGCGGGATCGGGGCGGCGGTCGGGCCGTTCGTCGGCGGCTGGCTGGTGGACGGGCCGGGCTGGCGGTGGGTGTTCCTGCTGAACGTTCCGGTAGCCCTGGTGTGCGTGCCGGTGGCCCTGCGGCACGTCCCCGAGTCGGGCGGGGAAGGGGCGGCCCGGGGGCGGTTCGACGTGCTCGGGGCCGTGCTGGGGGCGCTGGCGCTCGCCCTGGTGACGTACGCGCTGATCGAGGCCGGTGAGGGCGGGGTGGCGGTGGCGGTCTCGGCGGTGGGCGGGTCGGCAGCGGCCGTCGCGTTCGTGGTGGTCGAGCGGCGCCGGGCCGATCCGATGATGCCGCCGGACATCTTCGCGTCCCGGCAGTTCACCGCCGTCAACCTCGTCACGCTGTGCGTGTACGCGGCGCTCGGCGGGTTCTTCTTCCTCGCCGCGCTCCAGCTCCAGGTCGTCGTGGGCTACTCCGCCCTCGCCGCCGGTACGGCGCTGCTGCCGACGACCGTGCTGATGCTGCTGCTGTCCGCGCGCTCCGGGGAGCTGGCCGACCGCATCGGCCCGCGGATCCCGCTGACGGTGGGGCCGCTGCTGTGCGCGGCCGGGATGCTGCTGATGCTGCGGGTCGGGCCGGGGGCGTCCTACCTGGCCGATGTGCTGCCGGCGCTGCTGGTACTCGGGCTGGGCATGGTCACGCTGGTGGCACCGCTGACGGCGACCGTGCTGGGCTCGGTGAGCGTGGTGCGCGCCGGGCTGGCCAGCGGCATCAACAACGCGGCGGCCCGGGCGGCGGGCCTGATGGCGGTGGCGGCGCTGCCGCTGCTGGCGGGCATGGGAGAGGAGGCGTACCGGGAACCGGCCGCCTTCGACACGGCGTTCGGAAAGGCCATGGGGTGGTGCGCGGGGGCGCTGGTGGCCGGGGCCCTGATCGCCGCCGCGGTGGTGCGCAGGCCGCCGCCGGACTGCAAGCGGCCGGAATGCCTGCGGCACGCCGGTGTGACGTCACCGCCACTGGAGGGCGAGCCGGTACGCAAGAGACTGCCGTCCTAGGAGGTGCCCGGCCCGTCGTGGAGGCGCCGCGCCGTCCGGCCGCGCCGCCTGCCGCGCGAGACCCGGCTGCCTCGGCGGCGCCGGGGGGTCGGCCGGCCGTCGCGTCGTCCGGCGTCCTGCTGGTCGTGGTGCCGCCTGGCGCTCTTCCTTCCTGGAGGGCGAGCCGGTACGCAAGAGGCTGCCGTCCTAGGAGGTGCCCGGCCCGTCGTGGGAGGCGCCGCGCCGCCCGGTCGCGCCGCCTGCCGCGCGAGACCCGGCTGCCTA
>NZ_JBEZWO010000008.1:349413-555433 GCF_040637515.1 Streptomyces sp. NPDC029041
GTACGCAAGAGGCTGCCGTCCTAGGAGGTGCCCGGCCCGTCGTGGGAGGCGCCGCGCCGCCCGGTCGCGCCGCCTGCCGCGCGAGACCCGGCTGCCTCGGCGGCGCCGGGGGGTCGGCCGGCCGTCGCGTCGTCCGGCGTCCTGCTGGTCGTCGTGCCGTCGGGCGCTCTTCCTTCCTGCCGGCCACTGCGGGGCCGCTTTGCTTTCCGTCGTGCCGGCCGCTGCCGGGCCGGGCCGCCTGCCGTCGTGCCGACCGCCTGCCTGGCCTTTGCCAGGCCGCCGCGCCGCCCGGCCGAGGGACACCCGCCCGCACCGCTGTCGCCGGGCCCAAGCCCCGCAGGAGCGGTGCGGCGGGCCGGTCGCGGGAGCCGACGCGGCCGGTCGCGGGAGTCGTCCGGGCCGATCCCCCCGCCCGCTACGCCGCGGCGGGCGGCATGGCGCAGACTTGACCTCATGTCCATTCACGAGAACCTTCTCGGGGGTCCGCCCCCGACCCATCTCCCCGACGACCCCGGGCCGCGGGAAATGCTCGCGTCGGGCGCCGCGTCCGTCGAGGTCGCCGGTGCGCACCCCACCTCCTCGCTCGCCTGGGCGCAGCTCGCCGACGAGGCGTTCGAGCGGGGCGCGGCCGTGGAGTCCTACGCGTACGCCCGCACGGGCTACCACCGCGGTCTGGACGCACTGCGCCGCAACGGCTGGAAGGGCCACGGCCCGGTGCCGTGGGAGCACGAGCCGAACCGCGGCTTCCTGCGTGCCCTGCACGCCCTCGCCCGCGCCGCCCAGGCGATCGGCGAGCAGGAGGAGTACGAGCGCTGCTCCCAGTTCCTGAAGGACTCCTCGCCGACGGCGGCGCAGGTCCTGGGCTGACACACGGTCCGTGCCCGCGAGGCCCGTCCGCGAAAGGCGGGCCTTGCGGTTTCGGGGGACGATTGCGCAAGATGCCCTCGGGGACCGGGGCCCCCGTGTCGGATTCGGCAGGGGCGGACCGCTACCCGGAGTAATACGCAGGAGACAGCGATGTCCCACGAGGCTCACGAGCCCGAGACCCCGCATCTCGACTTCCACGGCACGACGCCGTACGAGGACTACGTCAAGGCCGACGTACTCACCCACCTCCAGCACACCCTCTCCGACGATCCCGGAGAGATGGTCTTCCTGGTGACGACCCAGGTGATGGAGCTGTGGTTCACCGTCATCGTCCACGAGTGGGAGACGGCGGCGGGCGCGCTCAGGGGCGACGACATCCCCACCGCCATCGCCGCGCTCAAGCGGTCCGTCCGCGAGCTGGAGGCGCTCAACCACTCCTGGAAGCCGCTGGCCCAGCTGACGCCGGCCCAGTTCAACTCGTACCGCAGCGCACTCGGCGAGGGCTCCGGCTTCCAGTCGGCGATGTACCGGCGCATGGAGTTCCTGCTCGGTGACAAGTCCGCGTCCATGCTCGTCCCGCACCGGGGCGCGCCGCGTGTGCACGCGGAGCTGGAGAAGGCGCTGCACGAACCGAGCCTGTACGACGAGGTCGTACGGCTGCTGGCGCGGCGTGGGCACGACATCCCCGAGGCGGTGCTGCGGCGCGACGTGTCGAAGCGCTACGAGCCGTCCCCGGAGGTGGAGGCGGCCTGGACGGCCGTCTACTCGGGCGACGAGAGCGACGAGGTCGCCCGGCTGGGCGAGGCGCTGAGCGACGTCGCCGAGCTGGTGTGGCGCTGGCGCAACGACCATCTGGTCGCCACGCGCCGCGCGATGGGCGCCAAGACCGGCACGGGAGGCTCCGCCGGGGTGGCCTGGCTGGAGAAGCGCGCGCAGAAGAACGTGTTCCCCGAGCTGTGGACGGCGCGGTCCTATGTCTGACCTGGCGATCGTGGCGGAAAAGCGGGACGCCGTCGACGAACTGGGCGGCAGGCGCGCGGACTTCGTTCTCGACGACGTCGTTTACCTCGACGGCAACTCCCTCGGCGCGCTGCCCGCCGTGGTCCCCGGCCGGGTCGAGGACGTCGTACGCCGCCAGTGGGGCGAGCTGCGCATCCGGTCCTGGGAGGAGAGCGGCTGGTGGACGGCGCCCGAGCGGATCGGTGACCGGATCGCCCCGCTGGTCGGGGCGGCGCCCGGGCAGATCGTCGTGGGCGACTCCACGAGTGTCAACGTCTTCAAGGCACTCGTGGGCGCGGTGCGGCTGGCCGGGGAGGGCCGTGACGAGCTCCTCGTCGACGCGACGACCTTCCCCACCGACGGGTACATCGCCGAGTCCGCCGCCCGCATGACCGGCTGCACCCTGCGCCCCGTGGCACCCGCGGACGTGCCTGCCGCGCTGGGTGAGCGCACCGCCGCCGTCCTGCTCAACCACGTCGACTACCGCACCGGCCGGCTGCACGATCTGCCCGGTCTGACGGCCGCCGCGCACGAGGCCGGGGCGGTCGCCGTCTGGGATCTGTGCCACAGCGCGGGCGCACTGCCGGTCGGGCTGGACGCGCACGGCGTGGACCTCGCGGTGGGCTGCACCTACAAGTATCTGAACGGCGGGCCCGGTTCACCGGCGTACCTGTATGTGCGGCGGGAGCTGCAGGACCGTTTCGACTCGCCGCTGCCCGGCTGGAACTCGCACGCCGAGCCGTTCGGGATGCGCACCGGCTACGAACCCGCCCCCGGCGCCCTGCGCGGCCGGGTCGGCACGCCCGACATCCTCTCCATGCTCGCCCTGGAGGCGGCCCTGGAGGTCTGGGACGGGGTGTCGGTCGAGGCCGTGCGGGCCAAGTCGCTGGCGCTGACGGACTTCTTCCTGGAATGCGTGGCGGCGTACGTGCCCGGGGGCAGGGTGGAGTGCGTGACGCCGGTGGCGCACGCGGAGCGGGGCAGTCAGATCGCGCTGCGCTGTGACGATGCCGGTGACGTGATGAAGCGGCTGATCGAGCAGGGTGTGGTCGGCGACTTCCGGGCGCCGGACGTGCTGCGCTTCGGCTTCACACCGCTGTACGTCGGGTTCGCCGACGTCGAGCGGGCGGCGCGGGTGCTGGCCCGGACGCTGGCCTGATCGGGGGCGGGGCCGGACGCCCCTGCGACGTCCCGGCCCCGCGGCTGGTCCCCCGGTCTCCTCTCCGGTCTCACCGAGCGTCACATCTGCGTGTCACCGCACGTCACGCGCCTGGTACCGTCCCGGCCAACGGACGGCCCCCTCAACAGGGCCGCCGCGTACGGTTCATCGCTGGAGGGTTGGAGCATGACGGACGACGTCGCAGCAGCACGGGCCGCTGCCGAGGAGGAGTCGGCCTTCTCCCACGCGCCCGTCGGCCCCGACGCCACCGCGGCCTACGGCGACCACCCGGACCAGGTGATCGACTTCTTCGCACCGCGCCGGGCGGGCGGACCCGGACCTGCCCCGGTCGTCGTCGTGCTGCACGGCGGTGCCTGGCGGGCGCCGTACGACCGGCGTCACATCAGCCCCTTCGCGGACGTCCTGGCCCGCCGCGGTTTCGCCGTGGCCAGCGCCGAGTACCGGCGCGGCGGCGGTGACGACCCGGTCGCGGGCCGCTGGCCCGACACCTTCGACGACGTCGCCGCCGCGCTGGACGCCCTGCCCGCGCTGGTACGGGAGGTGCTGCCGCAGGCCGACCCGCGCCGTACGGTCCTCACCGGCCACTCGGCGGGCGGGCATCTCGCCCTGTGGGGCGCCGCCCGGCACGTCCTGCCGGCCGACTCGCCCTGGCGCAGCGGTAGTCCGCTGTCCCTGCGCGGCGTCGTCGCCCTCGCCCCGATCGCGGACCTCGCCATCGCCGACAAGCTGGATGTGTGCGGCGGTGCGGCCCGCCAATTCCTGGGCGGTGACGAGTACTTCGCCGAGCGGCAGCCGTACGCGGACCCGGCGCTGCTGCTGCCCACCGGGATCGCCACCACCCTCGTCCAGGGCCGTGCGGACCTGGACGTGCCGCAGGCGGTCGCCGAGTCGTACGCGGAAGCGGCGGCGAAGGCGGGGGAGATGGTGGGGGTGACGCTGCTGGAGGACGTGGGGCACTTCCCTCTGATCGACCCGGCGGCGGACGCGTGCGCGGTCGCCGTGGAGGAGATCGCGCAGCTGGCCTGGTGAGGGGCGGCCGCCTCAGGGGTCTGCCCCTTGAAATCCGACCCTTGAGAGCTGACCCTCAAGGTCTGCCCCTCAAGAGGGCCCCGGTCATCAGTTGCCTCCGAGGAGACCCCCGCCTTCAGGCGGGGGAGGAATCGGACTCCGGCGGTAGCAGGGCAGGGAGCTGTGATTCGCCGTCAAGGCGGATCGCAGTGCTCTGATCCGCAGGTTTGATCTTCACCTGTGGGAACGCTAGTTTGTGAGCGTGGCCACGACGTGCGTGAAGCGGGCATTGAAGTACCGCTTCTACCCGACCGATGTGCAGGCAGCTGAGCTGTCGCGCACGTTCGGATGTGTGCGCAAGGTCTACAACCTGGCGCTCGCGGCCCGCACCGAGGCGTGGGCGCGTCAGGAGCGGGTGAACTACAACCAGACCTCGGCCATGCTCACGGAGTGGAAGAAGACCGAGGAACTGGCCTACCTCAACGACGTGTCGTCGGTGCCGTTGCAGCAGTGCCTGCGGCACCTGCAGACAGCGTTCACGAACTTCTTCGGCAAGCGGGCGAAGTACCCGCGTTTCAAGTCGCGGAAGAAGTCGCGCAGGTCCGCCGAGTACACCACGTCCGGATTCCGTTTCCGCGAGGGGAAGCTGACCCTGGCGAAGATGACGGAACCACTGGACATCGTGTGGTCGCGCCCGCTCCCGCCGGGGGCGACGCCGTCCACGGTGACCGTCTCCCAGGACGCGGCTGGACGCTGGTTCGTCTCCATGCTGTGTGACGACCCTGGCGTCAAGCCGCTCCCGGCCGCCGATACGGCGATCGGCGTGGATGTCGGCCTGGACCACCTGCTGACCCTCTCCACCGGCGAGAAGATCACAAACCCCCGGCACGAGCGCCGCGACCGCGCCCGCTTGGCCAAGGCTCAGCGGGAACTGTCGCGCAAGGCCAAGGGGTCGAACAACCGGGCCAAGGCGCGCAGGAAGGTCGCGAAGGTCCACGCGAGGATTGCCGACCGGCGCCGTGACCACCTGCACAAACTGACCACCCGGCTCGTGCGTGAAAACCAAACGCTCGTGATCGAGGACCTGACCGTGCGCACCATGGTCAGGAACCGGAGCCTGGCCCGTGCCATCTCGGATGCCGCCTGGGCGCAGTTCCGGAGCCTTCTGGAGTACAAGGCCGCCTGGTACGGGCGGGAAGTGATCGCGGTGGACCGCTTCTTCCCCTCGTCCAGGCTGTGCTCCGGCTGCGGTGCCTTGCAGGACAAGATGCCGCTGCACGTCCGTACCTGGACGTGCGGCAGCTGTGGCACGACCCACGACCGGGACGTGAACGCGGCGAAGAACCTTCTGGCCGCCGGGCTGGCGGTGACAGTCTGTGGAGCCGGTGTAAGACCTCAACGGAGCACTCCGGGCGGGCAGTCGGCGACGAAGCAGAAACCCTCACAGCGCAAGCCGTGAGAATCCCCCTCCTTCAGGAGGGGGAGAAGTCAAACCCGTAGTACCTGAGAGCTACGCCGCAGGTGAGTTCCCCGGTGTGACGCGGACGAGGTGCCGCGCTCCGTAACTTCCCTTCCACGCAGACCCGATGGCCGGGTGCGCTGGAGGGGGACGACCATGGGGTCCGCACCGAAGTACCGTCGTGGCGGCGGCAGGCGCCGCGCCGGCCGATGGCGCCGGGCCGCGCTCGCGGCCCTCATCACCGGTGCGGTGGTCGTCCCGCTGTCCGGGGCCGTACGACCGCAGACCCCCGCACCGGCCCCCGCCAACCTCGCCCCCCTCACCGCGTCGACGCTCGACGAGGCGTACGCGGCCAACCGGGCCAACGCCGCCGAGGCGGCCCGTACGGCCGCCGCCCACCACGACCGGGACCGCGCCGCGACGGACCGTCGTCTGGCCGCACCGACCCGGCACCTCCTGCGGTTCGACGGCCGCGGCTCCGGCCGGGTGACGGAGGTCCTCGGCGACCTCGCCCGGGCCGACCGCATCGCCGTCCTGGTCCCCGGATCCGACACGAGCCTCGACACCTACGGCCGGTTCCACGCGGCGGCCGCCGCCCTGCACCGGCAGCTCGGCCGGCAGGCCCCGGCGGGCACGCGCACCGCGGTCGTGGCCTGGCTGGGCTACGAGACGCCGGGCACGGTCAGCACGACGGTCACCACGACCGGGAGGGCGGATCAGGCGGCCCCGCACCTGCGGGCGCTCGTCGCCGACCTGCGGGCCATAGCGGGCGCCGGACCGCGCATCGCGCTGCTGTGCCACTCGTACGCCTCGGTGGTCTGCGGCCGTGCCGCCCCCGGGCTCGCCGTCGACGACATAGCGCTCGTCGGCAGCCCGGGTACGGGTGCCGACACAGCCGCCGGCCTGCGCACCCGCGCCCGCGTCTGGGCGGCCCGGGGCGGTGACGACTGGGTGGAGAACGTCCCGCACGTCGACCTGGACCTGTTCGGCACCACCGTCGGCTTCGGCACCGACCCCGTCACCCCGGCCTTCGGCGCCCGGGTGTTCACGGCGGGCGACGGCGGCCACAGCGACTACTTCAGACCCGGCACGGTCTCCCTGACCAACCTGGCCCGGATCGTCCTGGGCGAGACCGGGGCGGTGACCCATGACTGACATCGGCACCCGCGCCGCCCGGCAGGCCGTGCGCCGTGGCGCCGAGCGCATCGGCGCGGCCACCCCGCCCGGCCGCGACCGGGCCGTGGACGCCCTGCGGGCCGCCGCCGTCCTCGGTGTCGTCCTCGGGCACTGGCTCGTCACGGCCCTGGTCTCCGACGGCCGCGTCCTGCGCACGGCGAGCCCGCTGCAGCACATGCCCTGGCTGACGCCCGTGTCCTGGATGTTCCAGACACTCGCCGTGTTCTTCCTGGTCGGGGGCCATGTCGCCACCCGGAGTCATGCCTCGGCCCGGGCCCGGGGAATCCCGTACCACCAGTGGCTGACGGCCCGGCTGTCCCGGCTGTTCAAGCCGGTGGCCGCCGTCCTCACCCTGTGGACGGTCGCCGCCGTCGCGCTGCTGCTGTCGGGCACCGAGTACGGCACGGTGCGCACGCTGGTGAAGCTGGCCCTGTCCCCCCTGTGGTTCCTCGTGGTGTTCGCGGGTCTGACGGCGGCGACCCCGCTGCTCACCCGGCTCAACCCGCTGTGGCCGCTGGCCGTCGTCCTGCACGTGGACCTGCTGCGCTTCGGCCTCGGAGGCCCCGCCTGGCTGGGCTGGGTGAACGTGGCGGCCGCCTGGATGGTGCCCTACACGCTGGGCGCGGCCTGGACCCGCGGCGAACTGGAGCGCAGGCGTGCGGGCTGGGTCCTGCTGGGTGCCGGGGCGGCGGCGACCGCGGCGCTCGTGGCGTGGGCGGGCTATCCGGCGGCCATGGTCGGCGTCCCGGGCGAGGCCATGTCCAACCTGTATCCGCCCACCCTGGCCGTCGTCACGTTCGGCCTGGCCCAGTGCGGTGGCGCCCTGCTGCTGCGCGAGCGGCTGCGGCGGGCGATGCGCCGGCCCGTGGCGTGGGCGGCGGTGGCGCTCGTCAACCTCTCCGCGATGACCGTCTTCCTCTGGCACCAGACGGCCCTGATGGCGACCACGGCCAGCGGCCTCCTCGTCGGCCGGCTCCCCGGGCTGCACACGCGGCCCGACGACCTCGGCTGGGTCGGGGCCCGGCTGCTCTGGCTGCCCGTGTTCGCGCTGGCCCTCGCGGTCTGCTGGGCCGCCTTCCGCTCCTTCGAGCGAGGCGGCGGCGGCCGGGGCCGCAGGTCGCGGGTGGTGCGGGCGCACCGTCCGTCCGACCGGGGCGCGGCGACGGAGGCACGTCATGTCTAGGCTGGGCCGTGTGACGGACACGGGGGTGGGCCGCGCGCTGCGGGCGTGGGGCAGGGGCTGGCTGCGGGTGCTGCGTGACGACCTGTGGACCTTCCGGGCAGATCCGATGCCGGCCTCCACGTGGCTGCGCTGGCTGCCGCACGGCCTGGTGTGCCTGGCCGCGTTCGGTGTCACCCTCGGCGCGGTGGGGCAGCTCGTCGACAACGGCGGGGTGGGCCCGCAGATCGCCTTCCCGCTCGGGCTGGCGCAAGGCGGTGCCATGGTGCTCGCGCTGTGGCGGCCCATCCCGGCGTGGTGGCTCTCGACGGCGGCCACGCTGCTGGGCGCGCTGGAAGTGCGCCGCCAATTGCTGGCCGGCGGCGCCCCCGACTTCACCTGGCCCTGGACGTCGGCCGGGATGATCGGACACATGGCGGTGCTGCTGCTGCTCGCCCTGCGGGTGCGGGCCCGGGCATCCGTCGAGGCGCTCGCGCTGACCGTGCTTCTCACCTACGTCGTCCAAGGGCTGCTGGGCGCGGCCGGCTATTCGCCCACCGGGGTACTCGCGGTCACCCTGTTCACCGTCGTCGTCATACTCGGCACCGCCCTGCGCGGCCGCCGCGAGGCCCGCGCGCAGCTCGTCGAGCAGACCACCCTCACCGCCGAAGAACGCACCCGCCGCACCCTCCTGGAGGAGCGCAGCCGCATCGCGCGGGAGCTGCACGACGTGGTCGCCCACCACATGTCGGTCATCTCCATCCAGGCGCAGGTCGCCCCGCACCTCGTCGAGAACCCGCCCGACGAGCTCAGGGAGAACCTCGCGGGCATCCGGCAGAACGCCCTGGAGGCCCTGACCGAACTGCGCCGCGTGCTGGGCGTGCTGCGCTCTGAGCACCCCGGGCCGGGGGAGCCGTTCGCCGACGCCGGTGACGAGACCGCACCGCACACCCCGCAGCCCACGCTCGACCGGCTCGACGCGCTGGTGGAGAACACCAGGGCGGCCGGACGTGAGGTCGTCACGGACATCACGGGCGAGCGGCGCCCACTGCCGCCCGGCGTGGAGCTGTCGGCGTACCGGATCGTGCAGGAGGCGCTGAGCAACGCCCTGCGGCACGCGCCCGGCGCGAGGATCACGGTCCGTCTCGCCTACGAGCCGGACGGCCTGGAGGTGGAGATCGTCAACGGCCGCCCCACCGGACCGCCCCCGCCGTCGACCGGCGCGGGACACGGACTGCTCGGCATGCGGGAGCGGGTCGCGATGCTCGGCGGCACGATGACGGCCCACCCGTGGCACTGGGACGGCTTCAAGGTCACCGCCTTCCTCCCGGACAGCCCGCCCGCCGACACCCCGGGCACCCACCCACCCACCGCACCCCGGAGAAGGACCTCATGACGAGCGGCACCGGCGAACCCATCCGGGTTCTGATCGTCGACGACCAGGCGATGGTCCGGCAGGGCTTCACCGTGCTGCTCGGCGTCCAGCCCGACATAGAGGTCGTCGGCGACGCGAAGAACGGTGAGGGCGGCGTGGCCCTGGCCGCGGAGCTCGCCCCCGACGTCGTCCTGATGGACATCCGCATGCCCGGCATCGGCGGCATCGAGGCCACCGGGCGCATCACCGCCGCCCACCCGGACATCAGGGTGCTGGTCCTGACCACCTTCGACCTCGACGAGTACGTGTACGACGCGCTGCGTGCCGGAGCCTCCGGCTTCCTGCTGAAGGACGCCTCGTCCGAGCAGCTCGCCGAGGCGGTCCGGGTGGTGGCGGCCGGGGAGGCGCTGCTCGCCCCGGTCATCACCCGCAAGCTGATCGCCGAGTTCTCCCGGCTCGACGGCAAGCCCCGCGCCCCGCTGAAGGAACGCGTCGGCGATCTGACCGAGCGGGAGACGGAGGTGCTCTCGCTGATCGCCCAGGGGTTGTCGAACGCGGAGATCGCCCAGCACCTGTTCGTGGCAGAGCAGACGGTGAAGACCCACGTCGGCAGGATCCTGGTGAAGCTGGGCCTCAGGGACCGGACCCAGGCGGCGGTGTTCGCCTACGAGTCGGGGCTGGTGCGGCCGGCGGGGTACTGAGGGGTGGCCGACGGGGCCCCGTAGTACCTGAGAGGGACGACGAGGAACCCCTCTCCAAGGGGACGACCGGGGCCGGGGGGCCGCATACCGTTCTGTACGTGACCGAGACGACTCACATGCAGACCAGGCCGCCGGGGGACGGGGCGGCATCGCGCAGCCCGGAGTACCGGCTGGCGGTGGACGCCCTGCGCGGGCTGCGGCAGGACCTGATCCACGACGCGTTCGCCTACCGGCCGCTGCCGGGCCGGCACACGGACGGGCGGATCGTCCGGCGGCTGCCGGGCCGGCTGCGGGAGTACGCGCAGTGGCTCCCGCACGCCGTGATCACCGCGACGGCCCTGATCACCCTGGCCTTCTCCACGGTCGACACCGGAGGCCCGGCCCTGCTGGTCGGTCTGCTCTGCGCGATTCCCGTGCTGCTGACCATGGTGCGGCCGGTCGGCGCCTTCTGGGCGTCCATGGTCTCCACCCCGATCGCCTCCGTGCTCGGCAGCCGCTGGGGGGAATGGCCCTGGACACCCGGCAGCTTCGCCTGCCATCTGACCGTGCTGACGGTCGTGGCGATCCGCACGCGGCCGCGCACGGCCGCGTGGATGTGGGCGCTGACCGGGCTGTACGCCCTCCTCGCGGACACCGGCATCGGCCCGACCTACTACGAGTACGGCAGCAACTCCGCTGCCATGCTGGTCATATCGGCCCTGATCCTGCTCAGCGTCACCGTGTGGCACATCCGCCGCAACGCCGAGCAGGAGGTCACCGCCCAGCAGACGGTCACCGCGCACGAGCGCTCCCGCCGCACCCTGCTGGAGGAGCGCACCACGATCGCCCGCGAGCTGCACGACGTGGTGGCCCACCACATGTCGGTGGTCGCCATCCAGGCGGAGGCCGCGCCCTACCGGGTGGAGAACCCGCCGCCGGAGCTGGAGAAGGCGTTCGCCACGATCCGGGAGAACGCGGTGGCGGCCCTGACCGAACTGCGCCGCGTGCTGGGCGTCGTCCGCGCCGAGGACTACGAGGCCCCGGACGCCCCGCAGCCCACCCTCGCGGACCTGGAGGGGCTGCTGGCCAATGTCCGGGAGGCCGGGCTGGGTGTCGAGAAGGTGGTGACCGGCGCGGTGCGAGAGCTGCCGCAGGGCGTGGAGCTGTCGGCGTACCGGATCGTGCAGGAGGCCCTGAGCAACACCCTGCGGCACGCGCCGGGCGCGACCGCACGTGTCGAGATCGGATACGTTCTCGGCGGCCTGGGCCTGCGCATCGTCAACGGCCCGCCGCCGAACCCGAGCCTGATCAAGCCCTCGCCGGGCGCCGGGCACGGCATCACGGGCATGCGGGAGCGGGTGTCGATGCTGAACGGCGAGATGACGGCGGGCGGCACGGACGACGGAGGTTACGAGGTGGCGGTGTTCCTGCCGGTCGCCCTGCCGGACGAGGGTGACGTATGACCATCCGCGTGCTGATCGCGGACGACCAGATGATGGTGCGCGAGGGGTTCTCGGTCCTGCTGAACGCGATGCCGGACATCGAGGTCGTCGGCGAGGCGGTGAACGGCCGGGAAGCCGTCGCCAAGGTCCGCGAGCTCGGCCCGGACGTGGTGCTGATGGACATCCGCATGCCCGAGCTGAACGGCATCGAGGCGACCCGCGAGATCGTCGCCACCGACGGCGCGGCCAAGGTGCTGGTGCTCACCACCTTCGACCTCGACGAGTACGTGTATCAGGCGCTGCGCGCGGGAGCCTCCGGCTTCCTCCTCAAGGACGCCTCGGCCCGCCAGCTCGCCGACGGGGTGCGGGTGGTGGCCTCGGGGGAGGCGCTGCTGGCGCCGTCGGTGACCAGGCGGCTGATCACCGAGTTCTCCAAGCTCTCCGAGAAGCCGGCCCTGATGCCCTCCGCGCAGGCGGCCTACGGGGATCTCACCGACCGGGAGACGGAGGTGCTGGTGCTCATCGCGCAGGGCCTGTCGAACGCGGAGATCGCGCAGCGGCTGGTGGTCGCCGAGTCGACGATCAAGACGCATGTCAGCCGGATCCTGGTGAAGCTGGGCCTCAGGGACCGCACGCAGGCGGCGGTGTTCGCCTACGAGGCACGGTTGGTGACGCCGGGGTGACAGGGAGCGCCGTCCCTGGTCAGAGTGGGGGGTGCCGGGCTAGCGTCCGTTCATGGCAGCTGTTTCCGACCTCGGGTTCGACCCGTGGGACCCGGCGTTCCTCGCCGACCCGTACCCCGCCTACGCCGACCTGCGTGCCCAGGGCCGCGTGCGGTACTTCGAGCCCACGAACCAGTGGCTCGTCGCGCACCACGCGGACGTCTCGGCCCTGCTGCGCGACCGTCGCCTCGGGCGCACGTACCAGCACCGGTTCACGCACGAGGAGTTCGGCCGTACCGCGCCCCCGCCGGAGCACGAGCCGTTCCACACGCTCAACGACCACGGGATGCTCGACCTGGAGCCGCCGGACCACACCCGGATCCGCCGCCTGGTGTCGAAGGCGTTCACCCCGCGCACGGTGGAGCGGCTGAAGCCGTACGTGCGCGCCCTGGCCGACGACCTGGTGTCCGGGCTGGTCGCGGCGGGCGGCGGCGACCTGCTGAAGGACGTCGCCGAGCCCCTCCCGGTCGCGGTGATCGCGGAGATGCTCGGCATCCCGGAGTCCGACCGGGCCCCGCTGCGCCCCTGGTCGGCGGACATCTGCGGGATGTACGAGCTGAACCCGTCCGAGGACACCGCGGCCAGGGCGGTCCGCGCGTCGGTCGAGTTCACCGACTATCTGCGCGAGCTGATCGCGGCGCGCCGCAAGGAGCCAGGCGACGACCTCGTCTCCGGTCTCATCGAGGCCCACGACGAGGGTGACCGCCTCACCGAGCAGGAGATGATCTCCACCTGTGTCCTGCTGCTCAACGCAGGTCACGAGGCCACGGTGAACGCCACGGTGAACGGCTGGTACGCGCTGTTCCGCAACGAGGCGCAGCTGGAGCTGCTGCGCGCGGACCACACGCTGATCCCGTCCGCGATCGAGGAGCTGATGCGCTACGACACCCCGCTGCAGCTCTTCGAACGCTGGGTCCTGGACGAGATCGAGATCGACGGCACGACGATCCCCCGGGGCGCGGAGATCGCGATGCTGTTCGGCTCCGCCAATCACGACCCCACGGTGTTCCGCAACCCGTCCGCCCTCGACCTGACCCGCACCGACAACCCCCACATCTCCTTCAGCGCCGGCATCCACTACTGCATCGGCGCACCGCTGGCCAGGATCGAACTGGCGGCGTCGATGGGGGCGTTGCTGGAGAGGGCCCCGACGCTACGACTCGCCGCCGAGCCGGTGAGGAAGCCGAACTTTGTGATCAGAGGCTTGGAGTGTCTGACTGTCGAGGTGGGGTGATCACCCGTTCGGATGAGCAGGAATGCGTATCGACCCGCTGTCGTCCGGGCCTCGCCACACTGGCCACAACCTGAAAGGCGGTGCACCATGACGGTTATGGCAGAGCGCGGCTTGCAGACGCCCCAGATGTCGGTCGACGAGTTCGAGAGGATCGCCGCCTTCGCGGCCAAGGAGACCGACGACGCCGTCAGGTTGGAGTTCATCAACGGACGGATCGGGGTCAAGAGGGTGGCCGACGGGGACCACAACACCATCGTCACGTGGCTGCTGCGGCGCTGCATGCAATACAGGCCCGACCTCGACCTCTACCAAGGGCAGGGCCTGCGCGTGGAGAAGTACCGAGATGGCCGGGCCCGCCCCGACGCCGTGCTCGTGCCCGAGGAACACTTCGCGGGGCACGGGGAATGGGCTGACCCGAGCGGGGTGCTCCTGGTTCTCGAAGTCACGTCGTACGACTCCGACACCGACCGGCGCGACCGCCAGGAGAAGCCCGTCGCCTACGGCGCCGCCGGCATTCCCTTCTATCTGCTGGTCGATCGGGATGCCTGCGCCGTCAAGCTCTACAGTGATCCGGACCCGGGCGTCGGATACGGCAACTGCCGCACGGCACCTTTCGGGGCCGCCCTGCTGATCCCTGAGCCCCTCGGCATCGAACTGGACACCGAGAAGCTCAAGCAGTACGTCGACTGATCACGTAAGCATGTCCCGCCTCCGCAACCCTGCGAGCCCCCCGGCCACCAGCAGCACCGCCACCCCCGTCAGCACCGCCACCGGCCCCCACTCCATGGAGCCGCCCGGCAGCTTCGGCAGATGCCCGAACGGGGAGACGTCCAGCACCGCCCGCGGCACATCCAGCGCGGGCCCGACCCAGCCGATCAGCAGCACCGCCCCGGCGACACCCCAGGCCGCGGCGGCCGCCCGGGGCAGGGCGCCGTGCAGCAGCACCGCCACGCCGCCGACCATCCACACCGCCGGGAGCTGCACCAGGCAGGCGGCCAGGACCGGCCCCACCTGCCTGCCGTAACCGACGGCGAAGCCCAGTCCGGCCAGCAGCATGATCCTGGCGGCACCGCCGAAGGCGATCACCAAGTGCCCGGCGGCCCAGCGCAACCGCCCCACCGCGTTCGCCAGCACCGGTTCCGCCCGGCCCGAGGTCTCCTCGCCGTGCAGGCGCAGCACCGAGGAAACGATGTACAGCGCCGTGACCAGGCCCAGCATGCCGATCATGGACGCCAGGAACGCGTCCGTCAGGCCGGACTGCCCGCCCATCCGCTCGATGATCCGCCGGGCGTTGTCGTTGTCGCCGACCAGGTCGGCCGCGCCCTCGGTCATGCCGCCGTAGACGACCCCGGCGGCGAAGAAGCCGATGCTCCAGCCGAGCACGCCACCCCGCTGCAACCGCCAGGCCAGGGCGCCCGCCGTGCCCAGCCGGCCGGACGCGGGGCCCGGCCGGGTCGGCAGGAAGCTTATGCCGAGGTCCCGGCGGCCGGCCAGGGCGTAGGCCAGCGCCCCTTGGAGGACGGCCGCCCCGGCCAGGAGCGCGAGCACCCACCAGCGTTCGGCGGCGTAGGGCCGCAGGTTCACCAGCCAGCCCAGCGGCGAGAGCCAGGTCAGAACCGACGAGCCGTCGTCCGTCCCCGAGTCGCCCGCCGCGCGCAGGACGAAGGCGGCTCCGAGCACCGCCGCCGTCAGGCCGCGGGCCAGCCGTGCGCTCTCCGTCAGCTGCGCGACGATCGCCGCCATCGTGGCGAAGACCATCCCGACCCCGGCGATCCCGAGCCCGAGGGCCAGGGCCCCGGCCGCGCCCTGTCCGGCCAGCCCCGCCGTCACCAGCAGCGCCAGCACCGCGTTCGCGACGGCCGCCGCCAGCAGGGCCGCCGTCAGCGAGGCCCGGCGGCCCACCGCCCCGGACACGACCAGTTCCTGACGGCCGCTCTCCTCCTCGTCCCGGGTGTGCCGTACGACGACCAGCAGGCTCATCACGGCCGCCAGGGCACCGGCGTAGATGCCGACGCGCCAGGCCGTGAGGGCGCCCAGTGAGTCGCCGAAGACCGGGCCGACCATCGCGCGCAGTGAGGAGTTGGTCTCCATCTGCCGGACCAGGTCGGCGCGTTCGGCCGGGGTGCCGTACAAGCCCTCCAGCGTGCCCGGCATGGAGAGGACCATCAACGCGTTGACCGCGATCCAGACGGGGATCATCAGTCGGTCGCGGCGCAGGGCGAAGCGCAGCAGCGTGCCTGTACCGGCGAGTTGGCGCGAGCCGCCGTGCCGTACCGCGACGGTCGTCATCGGCCCGCCACCTCGTCCTGGTAGTGCCGCAGGAAGAGTTCCTCCAGCGTGGGCGGCGTCGACGTCAGCGACCGCACGCCCGACTCGCTCAGCGACCGCAGGACGCCGTCCAGCCGGTCGGTGTCGACCTGGAGGCGGACGCGGCGCCCCCGCACGTCGAGGTCGTGCACGCCGGGAAGCGCCGACAATCCGTCGGGCGGCCCGGCGAGTTCGGCTACGACGCTGGTGCGGGTCAGATGGCGCAGGTCGGCGAGTGAACCGCTCTCGACCGTACGGCCGCCCCGGATGATGCTCACCCGGTCGCACAGCTCCTCGACCTCGCTGAGGATGTGGGAGGAGAGCAGGACCGTGCGGCCCCGGTCGCGCTCCTCCTCGACGCAGCGCCGGAAGACCTCCTCCATCAGCGGGTCCAGGCCCGAGGTCGGCTCGTCCAGGATCAGCAGGTCGACGTCCGAGGCGAACGCGGCGACCAGGGCGACCTTCTGCCGGTTGCCCTTGGAGTAGGTGCGGCCCTTCTTGGTGGGGTCGAGTTCGAAACGCTCGGTCAGCTCCGCGCGGCGCCCCGCGTCGAGCCCTCCGCGCAGCCGGCCGTAGAGGTCGATGACCTCGCCGCCGGAGAGGTTGCGCCACAGCGTCACGTCCCCGGGGACGTAGGCGATCCGGCGGTGCACCTCCACGGCGTCCGCCCAGGGGTCGCGGCCGAGCACCTGCGCGGCGCCCGAGTCGGCGCGCAGCAGGCCGAGCAGGACCGGGGCGGTGCGCTACCTAGCCCAGACGCACATGGTCTCGCGCGAACGGGAGCCGGGATCGCGCCGGGAGCGCTACCGGGTGCACGGCAACCAGTGGTACGAGGCGCTGACCAACCGCGAGGCCGTCATCAAGCGCTGGGAAGGCGCCCTGCGCGAGGGCGTGACCAGCCTCGGCGCCGGCACCCCGGCCGGGCGCCGCATGGCCGAGACGCTGGCCTTCTTCGAGTTCATCGAGGCCGAGATCGTGGAGATGATGGAGCGCTGGCGCATGCACCGGGAGAAGACGTTCGGGCCGAATGACCGGCGGCCGACTCACTGCCCCGCCGGCACCGTCAGCCCCCACGCGCCCTCCCGCACCACCCACGTCCGGGTCCGTACCGGCCCTGACACCACGGTGTCCGCGCGGTAGCGGAAGTGCGCCCCGGACACCGTCACCGTCCGGCCCTGTGCCAGCAGCGGTGAGGCCTCCGCGCCCACCGACACGGGTCTGACCTCCACCGACGCCACCCCCGCCGCGGCCGGTGCCACGGACACCGCCTCCACCGGCTGGTCCAGATCGACGAGGGTCTCCCCGTCCACCTCGACCCGCAGCCGGGACGGCCCCGGCTCGGGCAGGGCGGCGAGCCGGGACGGGCGGCCCGCCGGAACCAGCGTCCGGACCAGGGACTGGCAGGTCCGCAGCCAGGGGCGGCCCGGGACGTCGTCCGGATCCGGCGCGGCCCCGGCGCTCGCCCCGGCCGGCCGCAGCGGCGGTATGCGCAGCGTGCCGAGCACCACCCCGTCGCTGTCGTCGACCATCAGGTCCATGCGCCGCTCGACCCCGTCGAGCACCGCACGCGCCGCCGCCACCGTCCCCGTGGGTATCCCCAGCGACCGGGCCAGGGAATGCGCGCCCCCGACCGGCACCACCGACAGCGCGCATCCGGCCAGCTCCCGGTGGCGGTGCAGCAGCGCCACCGCGCGGATCAGGGTCCGGTCGTCGCCCACCACCACCGGTCGCCGCGAGCCCCGCCGGGCCAGGGCCCGGGCGAACTCCTCCGGTCCGTCCGGCAGGCACAGCTTCATGCCCGCACCCGCGCCGAGCACGTCTTTCGCGATCCGAACGGACTCGCCGTCCGACCTACGGGCGACCGGGTCGACCACCACCAGCAGCTGCTCGGACGTCGCGGAAGTCGCCACCTCGGCCATGCCTCGCTTCCTCGGGTAGCATCTTTGTGCAAGAGCCCCTTGCGCTATTGCGCCAGGGGCTTCGTCTATTCCGGGGCATCCGGTCCGACGGTTGGCGGCCAACGGCGGTCGCGGTGCACGCGGCTGCGATTATCCGCGTGCGCCCTCGACCATGGACATGCCCCGCCCGGAAGGGGTGTACGCGCGTGCCCGCACTTGTGCTGCTCGGTGCTCAGTGGGGTGACGAAGGCAAGGGAAAGGCCACCGACCTTCTCGGTGGATCCGTGGACTATGTGGTGCGCTACCAGGGCGGCAACAACGCCGGCCACACGGTGGTCGTCGGTGACCAGAAGTACGCACTGCACCTCCTCCCTTCCGGAATCCTGTCTCCCGGCTGCACGCCGGTCATCGGTAACGGCGTCGTCGTCGACCCGTCGGTCCTGCTCTCCGAGCTGAGCGGTCTGAACGAGCGTGGCGTCGACACGTCCAAGCTCCTCCTCAGCGGAAACGCGCACATCATCACGCCGTACAACGTGACGGTGGACAAGGTGACCGAGCGCTTCCTCGGCAAGCGGAAGATCGGCACCACCGGGCGCGGCATCGGCCCGACCTACGCCGACAAGATCAACCGCGTCGGCATCCGCGTGCAGGACCTGTACGACGAGTCGATCCTCACGCAGAAGGTCGAGGCGGCCCTCGACGTCAAGAACCAGGTCCTCACCAAGCTCTTCAACCGGCGCGCGATCGCCGTGGACCAGGTGGTCGAGGAGCTGCTGGGCTACGCCGACAAGCTCGCGCCGTACGTCTCCGACACCGTCCTGGTGCTCAACCAGGCGCTGGAGGACGACAAGGTCGTCTTGTTCGAGGGTGGCCAGGGCACGCTGCTCGACATCGACCACGGCACGTACCCCTTCGTCACCTCGTCGAACCCGACCGCGGGCGGCGCCTGCACCGGTGCCGGCGTGGGCCCGACGAAGATCAGCCGGGTCATCGGCATCCTCAAGGCGTACACGACCCGTGTCGGCGCCGGCCCGTTCCCGACCGAGCTGTTCGACGAGGACGGCGAGGCGCTGCGCCGGATCGGCGGGGAGCGCGGTGTCACCACCGGCCGTGACCGCCGCTGCGGCTGGTTCGACGCGGTCATCGCCCGCTACGCGACCCGCGTGAACGGCCTGACCGACTTCTTCCTCACCAAGCTCGACGTCCTCACCGGCTGGGAGCAGATCCCGGTCTGCGTCGCGTACGAGATCGACGGCAGGCGCGTCGAGGAGCTGCCCTACTCGCAGACCGACTTCCACCACGCGAAGCCGGTCTACGAGATGCTGCCGGGCTGGAGCGAGGACATCTCCAAGGCCAAGTCGTTCTCGGACCTGCCGAAGAACGCCCAGGCGTACGTGAAGGCGCTGGAGGAGATGTCCGGCGCCCCGATCTCCGCGATCGGCGTGGGCCCGGGCCGGGACGAGACGATCGAGATCAACTCGTTCCTCTGAGTCGCCCCGACCCCGGCCGGCCGCCCCTCGTGCACACGGGGGGCGGCCCGCTTTTCTCCGCCGGGAGAGTTGCCGCGAACGGGCATACGCTGAAGCCGTACCCCGTGCGCGTCGGCCAGGAGAAGGTGAGTGCGATGCGCGTACTGCTCAAGGCGTCCATGGACACGGAGAAGGCCAACGAGGCCATCCGTAACGGCACCCTGGGGAAGCTGATCCAGGAGTCGATGGAACAGATCAAGCCCGAAGCGGCCTACTTCACCTCCGACCACGGCAAGCGCACCGCCTACGTGGTCTTCGACATGCAGGACAGCTGGCAGATGCCGGTCATCAGCGAGCCCTACTTCCTCCAGCTGGGCGCGGAGATCTCCTACACGCCGGTGATGAACATGGAGGACGTGCAGAAGGGCCTCTCCCAGCTGGGACGGTGAACCGCACGCTCAGCTGAAGACGATCATCGAACCCTGGGCCAGACTGCGGGTCACGGCCGCGTGCAGTCCGAGCCAGACGTGCCGCTCACGGGCGAAGGGGCTCGGATCGTACGGGGCGGGAACGGCGGGTTCCTCCAGTTCCGTCGGGGCGAGCGGCGGCTGGGGGGCCGCCGGCGGGTTGGCCGGGTCGATCCCGATGGCCGGGGCGACCACCTCCAGCTCCCGCAGCAGGGCGTGCGAGGAGCCCAGCGGTCCGCCGCCGGCGAGGAGATCGTCGTCGGCGAGCGGCCCGGGGAAGTCGACGGGGACGTAGGCGCCCGCGTGGTCGTAGTGCCAGACCAGGTGCGACTGCTGGGCCGTCGACTCGAACATCTCCAGCAGCTGTTCGTAGTCGCCGCCCAGCTCGTCCACGGGCGTCACCGGCAGGCCGCAGACCTGGAGCAGATAGGCACGGCGCAGGAAGTGCAGCGCGTCGTAGTCGAAGCCCGCGACCGGGGCGACGTCGCCGGTGAGGCCCGGCATGTACTGGTACACCGGCACCGGCGGCAGACCGGCCTCGGCGAGCACCTTGTTGTATTGCGCGAGTTCCTCGGCGAAGGGATTGTCCGGCGTGTGGCACAACACGTCGACGAGCGGTACCAGCCACAGGTCACAGGCCAAAGAGGGCTCCTCGCTCAGCGCGGTGGTCGGGTAACACGGTGGTCAAGAAGGGTAGCGGTGCGCCGCGGTCACGGCGCCCGCCGTGCATGTCCCATACCCATACGGACAGCCGCGACGCGGCTCATCCGGTGGCGAGCCGCTCGATCAGGGTGAGCGAGTGCGTGTTGTACGCGGCGATGATCGCCCGGGCGGCGTCGTTGTCGCGGTCGATCAGGGCGTCGACCAGCTGGGTGTGACCGGCCCACAGCTCGCCGCGCAGATCGGTGAGCCGGCGCAGGTGCGGCACCGCGCAGACCCAGGTCTGCACGCGCAGCCGGTTCAGGAAGTCGGCGAGGTAGGGGTTGCCGAAGCAGGCGCCGAGCTCGCGCCAGAAGCGCAGGTCGTACCCGATGAGGACGCTGAGATCACCGGCCGCGGCGGCCCGCTGCGCCTCCTCGCCGCGCCTGCGGACCCCGGCGACGACGGCGGCGTACCGGGGATCGTCCGGCCGCACCGCGCCCGGGTGCCCCTCGGTCAGTGCGAGGAACATGCCCTCGATGACGAGACCGCGCGCCTCGATCATGCCGCGGAAGTCCTCGACCGAGTACTCGTGGACCCGGAAGCCGCGGTGCTGGTCGGCGTCGAGAAGTCCCTGCGCGGAGAGGTCGACGAGCGCCTCGCGCACCGGCGTCGCGGAGACCCCGTACTGCTCGGCGATCTCCTTGACGGTGAACTCCTGCCCCGGCTGGAGCCGCCCGGCCAGCACCTCGTCACGAAGCGCGTCGGCGATCTGCTGTCGCAGGGTGTTGCGCGTCACGGCGCCGTTGCCGGAGCTGGCGGGCATTGTCAGGGCGTCTCCCTCGTCGCGTTCGGGTGGCGTGCGCGTGTTATGGATGTCTACGAGCACGCCACCTTACGCGTTCGAATGAGGCGCGAGGATGTCGGTTACTGACGGGTTTACAGGTGTTTACCGTGGGTGTCCGGTGTCTGCCGGGTGCCCGTGTCTACCGCGTGTGCTCGTCCGCCACCGACAGCGCCGCGTCCAGCGCCGCCAGGCCTTCCTTGAGCTCGGCCTCGCTGATGTTGCAGGGCGGCACGACGTGCGTCCGGTTCATGTTCACGAAGGGCCACAGTCCGCCCTTCTTCGCGGCGGCGGCGAAGGCGGCCATGGGGGCGTTCGCCTCACCGGCCGCGTTGTACGGCACCAGCGGCTCCCGCGTCTCGCGGTCGCGCACCAGCTCCAGCGCCCAGAACATGCCGGTGCCGCGCACCTCGCCGACGCTCGGGTGCCGCTCGGCGAGCGCCCGCAGCTCCGGTCCGACGACGTCGGCGCCGAGCCGGGCCGCGTTCTCGACGACGCCCTCCTCCGCCATGACCTCGATCGTCGCCACCGCCGCCGCGCACGCCAGCGGGTGCCCGGAGTACGTCAGACCGCCGGGGTAGGGCCGCTTGCCGAACGTCTCGGCTATCGCGCCGGAGATCGCGACACCGCCGAGCGGGACGTAGCCGCTGTTCACGCCCTTGGCGAAGGTCAGCAGGTCGGGCGTGACACCGAACAGGTCCGCCGCGAACCACTCGCCGGTCCGTCCGAAGCCGGCCATGACCTCGTCCAGGACGAAGACGATCCCGTACGTGTCGCACAGCTCGCGCACGCCCGCGAGATAGCCGGGCGGCGGGACCATGATCCCGGCCGTGCCCGGGATCGTCTCCAGGATGATCGCCGCGACGGTCGAGGGGCCCTCGAAGCGGATCGTCGTCTCCAGGTGCTCCAGCGCCCGGGCGCACTCCTGCTCCTCGGTCTCGGCGTAGAAGCGGGAGCGGTAGAGGTAGGGCGCCCAGAAGTGCACGACCCCGGCCGTGCCGCTGTCGGAGGCCCAGCGGCGCGGGTCGCCGGTGATGTTCACGGCCTGCTGGGTGCCGCCGTGGTACGAGCGGTACGCCGAGAGCACCTTCGGGCGGCCGGTGTGCAGCCGGGCCATCCGGACGGCGTGCTCGACGGCGTCGGCACCGCCGTTGGTGAAGAAGATCTTGTCCAGGTCGCCCGGGGTCCGCTCGGCGATCAGCCGGGCCGCCTCCGATCGCGCCTCGATGGCGAAGGCGGGTGCGAAGGTCGTCATCTTCGCCGCCTGCTCCTGGATCGCGGCGACGATCTTCGGGTGCTGGTAGCCGACGTTGGTGTAGACGAGCCCGCTGGAGAAGTCGAGGTAGCGGCGGCCGTCGTAGTCCCAGAAGTACGACCCCTCGGCACCGGCGACGGCGAGCGGGTCGATGAGCTCCTGAGCGGACCAGGAGTGGAACACGTGGTCACGGTCGGCGGCCTTGACGGCGGCGCCGGCTTCGGGGTTCGGCTGAGGGGTCATGCGGGCGAGCGTAGGCAGGGCGGGCGGGGGCGGGAAATCGGCGTCGTGTGTGAGGTCCGGGGGTTTCCGCGACAGGTTGTCGACGGGAAGGCGCCGCGCGGCGGATCTCTTGACAATATGCTGTCTTTTTGACAGTGTGTTGTCATGCAGAACCGAGGAGGAGCCATGAGCGGCAAACCCGTCCATCTCGCCGTGTACGACACCCTCGCCGACTGGGAGACCGGCCACGCAACCGCCCACCTCGCCCGCGCCGGCCACGAGATCCGCACCGTCGGCCCGTCCACGGCCCCCGTGCGGAGCACCGGCGGACTGCGTATCCAGCCCGACCTGGCCCTGGCGGACCTGCGCCCCGAGGACAGCGCGCTGCTGATCCTCCCGGGCGCCGACCTCTGGGACACCTCGGGCGACCTCGCCCCCTTCGCCCGCACCGCCCGGGCCTTCCTCGACGCGGGCGTCCCGGTCGCCGCGATCTGCGGCGCCACCGCCGGGCTCGCCCGCGAGGGCCTGCTCGACGACCGTGATCACACGAGTGCGATCTCCTTCTACCTGGCCGCGACCGGCTACGCGGGCGGCGGGCGCTACGTCGAGGCCGACGCCGTCACCGACGGCGACCTGGTCACCGCCGGCCCGACCGAGCCCGTCGCCTTCGCCCGGGAGATCCTCCGGCTGCTCGGGGTGTACGAGGGCGAGGTGCTGGACGCCTGGTACCGGCTCTTCCACGACTCCGACGCGGCGGCGTACGAGGTGCTGGAGAAGGCCGGGGCGCTGTGAGCCGGGAGCGTCAGGACCTGCTCAGCAGCAGCGCCCTCGGGGTGTTCCGGCTCAACGGCCAGTTCCTCGCCGTCGCGGAGGAACTGGCCCGGCCCGCCGGGCTCACCGCCGCCTGGTGGCAGGTGCTCGGCGCGGTCCTCGGGGAGCCGCTGCCCGTCTCCGGCATCGCCCGCGCCATGGGCATCACACGGCAGAGCGTCCAGCGCATCGCCGACCTGCTCGTCGGCAAGGGGCTCGCCGAGTACCGGCCGAACCCGGCGCACCGCCGCGCCAAGCTCCTCGCGCCCACGGCGGAGGGACGTGCGGCGATCGCCCGGATCGACCCCGGGCACGCGGCGTTCGCCGACCGGCTGGCCGAGGCGTTCGGTCAGGAGGAGCTGGCGGAGGCGGTGCGGCTGCTGGAACGCCTGTCCACGGTGCTCGACCAGGTGGGTCCGCCTGTTACGGAACCGTAGAAGTTGTCCAGGTCACCCCGCCCCGGCCCCGCACTATTCTCGGTCTGTTGCTCACGTGTGGGGGGAAGGCGGCTGAGCGATGGAGAAGCTGGGGCCCGGGGATCCGCAGCACATCGGTTCGTACCGGCTGCTGGCGCGGCTCGGCGCGGGGGGCATGGGCCACGTGTACCTGGCCCGCTCCGGGCGGGGCCGTACGGTCGCCGTGAAGCTCGTGCGCGAGGAACTCGCCGCGCAGGAGGAGTTCCGTGAGCGGTTCCGGCAGGAGGTGCAGGCCGCACGGCGGGTCGGCGGGTACTGGACGGCGCCGGTGCTGGACGCCGACACCGAGGCGGCCGTGCCGTGGGTCGCCACCGGGTACGTCGCCGGGCCGAGCCTGCAGCAGGTCGTCGGGCACGACCACGGTGCCCTGCCCGAACGGACGGTGCGCATCCTCGCGGCCGGGCTCGCGCACGCGCTCCAGGACATCCACGCGGCCGGCATCGTCCACCGCGACCTCAAGCCGTCCAACGTGCTGGTCACCATCGACGGCCCGCGCGTCATCGACTTCGGCATCGCCCGCGCCCTGGAGACCGTGACGGACGGCGGACTCACGCGCACCGGCGCGCTCGTCGGGTCGCCCGGCTTCATGGCGCCCGAGCAGGTGCGGGGCGACCGCATCACCCCGGCGTGCGACGTCTTCTGCCTCGGCTCGGTACTCGCCTACGCCGCCACCGGCGCCCTGCCGTTCGGCAGCGCCAACAGCGGCGTGCACGCCCTGATGTTCCGCATCGCCCAGGAGGAACCGGACCTGGAGGGCGTCCCCGAGGGCATCGCCGACCTCGTCCGGGACTGCCTGCGCAAGGACCCCGCCGCCCGGCCCTCCCTCGACCGCGTCCTGCAGCGCACGGGCGCGGACGACACCGTCTCCGACGGCCGCGCCCTCGACCCCTGGCTGCCGAGCGCACTGGTGGCCCAACTGGGGCGGCACGCGGTGCGCTTGCTGGAGACGGAGGATCCGGAGGGGGAGACCGGGCAGGCCCGGCCCGCCGGCGAGGCCGACCGGGGACCCGTGCGACCGGCCCCCACCGGCCCGCAGGCGGACAGCGGCGCCGGGAAGCAGCCGGGCGCCGTCCCCACGGCCGGGTCCGGCCCCGGCCCCACCCCCGAACACGCCCCCACCGCCGACGAGTCGGCACCGCGCCCCGCCGTGCCCCACGTCCCCGCGACGGCGCCCGCGGCGACCCCCGCCCCGCCCTCGCCCGGTCTGCCCGGCCCGCAGGGCGGCGGGCCGCCGGTGAACCATCTGCCCACCCTGGCCGCCGGGCAGAGCGCGCCCCCGGCACCTCACCACCTGCCGGGCCCGGGCGCACCGCCCCACCCGCAGCCCCGGCCGCAGACGCCCCCGCACCCGGCGTACGGATACCCCCAGCAGCACCCCCAGCCCGGCGCCCCGGGCGTCCCCCCGGCGCACCCCGCCTACGGGGGTCTCGGCTCCACCCCGCCGTACGGCCCGCCGCCCTACGGCACGACTCCGCCGTACGGCCCCCCGCAGCCCCGGCCGACGCGGGGGGACGGCCGTTCCACCGCGCTGCTCGTCGTGATCGCCCTGGTCGTCGCGCTCGCCGCGGGCGGGTCGGTGTACGCCCTGATGCAGGGCGGCGACGACCGGGCCGACGACGGCCGCGGCGGCACGCAGAGCACGGGCCCGTCACCGACCGCCCCGGGCCCCTCCCCGACGACCTCGCAGCCGGACACCTCGCCCTCCCCGGCGGACGGCACGATCCCGGCCGGATACCTCGGCACCTGGAGCACGACCATCGACAACGCCGACGGCGAGCACAGCCGTTCGCTCACCCTCCAGCAGGGCGAACCGGGCGACACCGTCCTGTCCCTCGTGGCCGACGGCCCGACCCGGGGCGGCGGCACCTACCACTGCGTCTTCGAGGGCCGGTTGACCGCGGACCCCGGCACCGGCGGCGCGCTGCAGATCGGCCCCACCACCGTCAAGGTCGGTCAGCCGCGCACCGCCTGCACCCCCGGTGCGGCCACCGAGGTGACGCTCCTGACGAACGGCACGCTGGAACGCGTGAACACGAGCAGCGGGGAACGACTGGCGTACACGAAGCAGTGACCGACGCCGAGCCGGGGACGAGCTCGCCGACGTTCCCGGTCACCTCGCCGGGGGCCGGCCGGCGGTGAACGCCCGTCGGCCACCGCCGCGTCGGACCTCATGCGTCTTCGGGCCGGCGGCCAGAGCGGGCCGGGCCGAGGCCTCTCACCTCGGCTCGGGCGGGCGCTGGCGGGGCATGTTCGGCCGGGTGCCGCCGTGCGGGGGCACCGTGAAGCGTCCGTTCACCCCCGCCTCGGCCCCGCGTCCCGGCGCCGGGAACACCACCGCCTGCAACCCCGCCGGTGCGGCGGCCCCCGCCCGGAACTCCCCCATCCAGTCCGCCGTCTCCACCCGGACCAGCTCCGTCAGGTCCTCGGAGAACCTCCGCAGCACCCCGAGGCACCGCTCGGCGGCCTCCCCGGCCGTCCCCTCGGCCGGGCCCAGCACCTCCCGCACGCTCTCGGCCGCCCAGTCGAACTGCAGGGCCTGCAGCCGCCGCTGCACGGCCTGCGCGGTGGCCACGTCCCGCATCCAGCCGGACGTCACCCCGAAGTACCGGTCGACGGCCACGCACGCCACCCCCAACAGCAGCGCCAGGCACCCCCAGGGCGCGACCCCGCCCGCGACCCCGGTCAGATCCAGCAGCGGCAGCGCGACCCCGGTGACCGCCCCGGACGCGGCCCCGCAGCGCAGCACCCGCGCGCACCGCCGCTTCCACACCCGGTCGGCGAGGTACCAGGCCGCCGTCCGCAGGGCCCCGCGCTCCACCCACCGGTACAGGTCGTCCAGCCGGACCGCCGGCTCGCCCCAGTCCCCGAGCGGGAAGACCCGCCCGGTCAGATCGCCCGGCCGCAGCCCGGCCGCCGCCTGCTCGCCCCGCCCGTCCTGAGGCGGCCCCTCGGGCTGCATCTCCGGCTGACCCACCCGGCACTCCTCACTGACCACGAATGACCACGTACGGTTCACCCACCGATCACGCTGCGCGATGGACGAAAGCCGCATCCGGAACGCGCCCGACCCTTCCTACCCCCCAATGGGTGGCGAAGACGTAGCTTTCGCCTCTTTTCCGCCCGGAAGTATTCCTTGATCAGGTATAGGGCGCGAGGGGGACTCACTCGAAAGAGTGTTGCGGCGACGGCAGCCCCGACCACGTAGGCTCGTGCCGAACGGGAAAACCCGTACCGAGCAAGGAGCTGATCGTGATCCCCGGTGGTGGCCAGCCCAATATGCAGCAGCTGCTCCAGCAGGCCCAGAAGATGCAACAGGACCTGGCACAGGCGCAGGAGGAACTGGCGCAGACGGAGGTCGACGGGCAGGCGGGCGGCGGTCTGGTGACGGCCACCGTCACCGGCGCCGGCGAGCTGCGCGCCCTGAAGATCGACCCGAAGGCGGTGGACCCGGAGGACACCGAGACCCTCGCCGACCTGGTCGTGGCGGCCGTGCAGGCGGCCAACGAGAACGCGCAGACGCTCCAGCAGGAAAAGCTCGGACCGCTCGCACAGGGCCTGGGCGGCGGCGGTATCCCCGGCCTGCCGTTCTGACCCGGCGCACCGCCTTCCTCCGACAGGCGGCAGACAACTACGGTACGTACGGGACGGTACGCACCGACCCCGAAGACCCAGGAAGGGCAGTCCGTTGTACGAAGGCGTGGTCCAGGACCTGATCGACGAGCTGGGGCGGCTGCCCGGCGTCGGTCCGAAGAGCGCCCAGCGGATCGCCTTCCACATTCTCCAGGCCGAGCCGACGGACGTACGGCGTCTCGCACAGGCCCTGATGGAGGTCAAGGCGAAGGTCCGCTTCTGCGCGACCTGCGGCAACGTCGCGCAGGAGGAGCTGTGCAACATCTGCCGCGACACCCGCCGCGAGCCTGCCGTCATCTGTGTGGTCGAGGAGCCGAAGGACGTCGTGGCGATCGAGCGCACGCGTGAGTTCCGGGGCCGCTACCACGTCCTGGGCGGCGCGATCAGCCCGATCGACGGGGTGGGCCCCGACGACCTGCGCATCAGGGAACTCCTGGCCCGCCTCGCGGACGGGACGGTCACCGAGCTCATCCTCGCCACGGACCCGAACCTGGAGGGCGAGGCGACGGCGACGTACCTCGCCCGCATGATCAAGCCCATGGGCCTGAAGGTCACCCGCCTGGCCAGCGGCCTCCCGGTGGGTGGGGACCTGGAATACGCGGACGAGGTCACTCTCGGACGCGCCTTCGAGGGGAGACGACTCCTAGATGTCTGACGCCACGCTGCACGCGACCGGCCAGAACCCGGACGATTTCGCGGTCCAGATCGCGGACCAGATCGAGAGCTTCCTGGTCGCCGTCACGGAGGTCGCCAAGGGCGACGAGCCGGAATCGGCCGTGCCCTTCCTCCTCCTGGAGGTTTCCCAGCTCCTCCTGGCCGGCGGCCGCCTCGGCGCGCACGAGGACATCGTGCCCGACGAACGCTACGAACCCGACTCGGGCCCCGAGGCGGACGTCGACGAGCTCCGCGAGAACCTGGCCCGCCTGCTGGACCCGATCGACGTCTACTCCGAGGTCTTCGACCCCTACGAGCCCCGCAAGGCCCCGGTTCCGGCCCGTATCTCCGACGACCTCACGGACGTCATCACGGACCTGCGCCACGGCATGTCCCACTACCGGGCGGGCCGCACCACCGAGGCCCTGTGGTGGTGGCAGTTCTCCTACTTCTCCAACTGGGGCTCCACCGCCTCCGCGAGCCTGCGGGCCCTGCAGTCGGTGCTCGCCCACGTCCGCCTCAACCAGCCCCTCGCCGAACTCGACGGCCTGGACACCGACCAGGGCATGGGCGACGACACACTGGAGATCGAGGCGGGCCGCGTGATGGCGGAGGAGATCGCGGGCCCCCTGGGCATCCGCCCGGCCACGTAGTCGACTCCGGTTCCCCTCACCTGCCCAAGGCGGTGGCCAGGGCCTCCCCGTCGACGTAGGGAGCGGTCGGCGTCGGCTCGCTGTACCACCTGAGCGGCCAGGTGTTTCCCTCGAGGGCCGGGATCCCGATGTACGTGACCGTGACCGTACGCGGGTCCCGGCCGCCCAACCGCTGCACGCCGAGCGGCCAGTCGCGCCCCCGTACCGCGCCGGGGGCGAGCAGGAAGTACACCCACCGCGGCCCGCTCGCCTCGCACACGATCGGCCCCGCGTCCCCGTCCGACACCTCGGCCAGCCACTCGGCGACCAGCTCCCCCCGCACGCCCTCGACCCGCACCGCGTCGAAGTGCACGCCCGCCACGTGGAGTTGATGATCTGCCACCGGAACCCACTCGGGGCGGTGAATCGCGTTCGTCATGGCCACACTGTGCTGCCCGCTCGGCTACGGTCGGTAGCGACTGTGGTGGTACACACGCTGATGTAACCGTCGGAGGTGGGCGCTGTGCCGGGCCAGTACAACTCCAATTCCCAGCCGCCGGTCGCCTGGCGCTACAGCGGCAACCAGCTGAAGCGCTGGCGCACGAAGGCGAACGTCAGCCGTGAGGAACTGGCCGTCGCCGCCAACTACTCCCCGGACACGATCAAGTCCATGGAACAGGGCGTCCGCATGCCGACGCCCCGGGTCCTCGACGCGGCTGACGAGCTGTGCCGGGCGGAGGGGCTGCTGAGCGCGGCCAAGGAGTACCTGCAGAGGGAGAGGTTCCCGGCGCGGGCGCAGGACTTCATGGAGAGGGAGCGGGACGCGATCAGTCACTGGTCCTACGAAGTCACCTATGTGCCGGGTCTCTTGCAGACGCGGCACTACGCAGGTGCCCTCATCGAGAACCATGTCCCGCCCCTGGACGACGACACGGTGGAGGAACGGATTGCCGCACGCTTGGCACGGCAGGTGCTCCTGACCGAAGGGAAACCGCCAGTCGCCTTCTGCTTCGTCGTCTACGAGGCCGCACTGCGCAATCCGCTGGTTGACGTGGGGCAGCTGAGTCACCTGCTGGAGGTGTCCAGGCTGCGCAACGTCGTGCTCCAGGTGCTGCCGTTCGCAGGGACCGTTCCCACCGCCCTGATGGGACCCATGGTGCTCCTGGAGACGCGCGACCATGAGCGGTTCGCCTTCGCGGAAGGGCCGTTGGTGAGTGAGTTCTCGGCTGATCCGGGGGTTGTCCGCCTCGCGGCGGAGCGGCTTAGCATGATCCGCACGCAGGCTCTCGATCCCACTGAGTCGGCCCATTTCATCGAGCGGATGGTGGATCAGTCATGAAGGACCAGCTGCGCTGGATCAAGTCGAGCTACAGCGACTCCGAGGGCGGCAACTGCGTCGAAGTCGCCGTGTCCACCCCCATCCACATCCGCGACTCCAAGACCCCCGGCGGCCCACAGCTCCACGTCACCGCGCCCGCCTGGGCGGCCTTCGTCTCGGCGGTCCGGCCGTTGCGCCGTAGCCGGCTGAGCCGCTGAGGATCAGATCCGTACGGCCGTCCCCGTCACGCCGATGCCCGTGTCCGGTTCCGCCGGTACCGTCACCGTGATCGTGCTCGGGCGTCCCAGGTCCGCGCCCTGGTGGACCGTCAGGGTCGCCGGGGTCGGTACCAGGCCGAACTCGCGCAGGTAGCCGCCGAACGCGGCCGCAGCCGCCCCCGTCGCCGGGTCCTCCACCACGCCGCCGGGCGGGAAGGGGTTGCGGGCGTGGAAGACGGTGGGGGACTCCCGCCAGACCAGGTCGATCGTGGTCCAGTCCCGGCGTGCCATGAGGGCGGCCAGCGCGGCCATGTCGTAGTCCAGGTCCGCCAGCCGCTCGCGGCTCGCGGCGGCGATGACCGGGTGCCAGGCCCCGGCGAAGGCCACCCGGGGCGGCAGCGCCGGGTCCAGGTCATCGGCGGCCCAGCCCAGGATCGCCAGCAGTTCGGCGAGGTCGCCCTCCTCGAGCGGGACGCTGCGCGGCGCGACGCTGACCAGGGTCGCCACGAGGCTGCCGTCCGCCGCCCGGTCGGTGCTCACGCTGACCGGGCCGGCCGGGGTGCGCAGCGACAGCCGTCCGGTGCCGTGCCGCTCCGCGTGCGCCACCGCCGTGGCGATCGTCGCGTGGCCGCAGAACGGCACCTCGGCGAGCGGGCTGAAGTAGCGCACGTCCAAGGGCCCGTCGCCGGAGTCCACGACGAACGCCGTCTCCGAGTAGCCGACTTCGGCCGCCGTCGCCAGCATCGCCGCGTCGTCGGCGCCGCTCGCGTCGAGCACCACCCCCGCGGGGTTGCCGCCCTCGGGATCCGTGCTGAACGCCACGTAGCGCAAGGTCTCCATGCGCCGACCGTAGCGCCCGATCCCCGTTCACGCCGCGTGATTTGGATGCCTCTTGTACGTCCCCTGTACGCGGGCTGCACGGGCCCTGGCCCGTGGGACGCGAGGCTGGAGTCACTTCCACCGCGGAGAACGCGGAGGGAAGCAGACTCCCCTCGATCCCTCAGGAGACGTCATGGACCGCCGCCCCGCCCGCCGGCACATAGCCGCCCTCACCACCGCCACCGCAGTCCTGGCCGCCGGCACCTTCGCCCTCGGAACCGGGGTCGCCGGAGCGGACGCGCAGGGCAAGGGCGACAGGCACGCCAAGCCGGCGACCAAGGCGCAGGTGCTCGGACTGTTCGACGCCTGGAACGCCGCCCTGCAGACCGGCGATCCGAAGAAGGTCGCGGACCTGTACGCGAAGGACGCGGTCCTGCTGCCGACCGTCTCCAACCAGGTCCGCACCGACAGAGCCGCGATCGTCGACTACTTCGAGCACTTCCTGCGGAACAAGCCCCATGGGACCAAGGTCGAGTCCGTCGTCAACGTCCTCGACCGCGACACCGTCATCGACACCGGCGTCTACGAGTTCGCGTTCACCGACCACGCCACGGGCGAGAAGAGCACCGTCAAGGCCCGCTACACCTACGCCTACGAGAAGCAGCCGAACGGGAAGTGGCTGATCGTGAACCACCACTCCTCGAAGATGCCGCAGGGCTGAGCCCGGTCAGCCGCCGCCCCGTGGGGACGCCCGGAGCGTGATCGTCACGCACAGGCCCCCGCCCGGGGCGTCCGTCAGCGCCGCCGTCCCGCCGTCGTCCGTCACGAGCTGCCGGACGACGGCGAGACCGAGGCCGGAGCCCGACTTCCCGGTCAGGCCCTGGCCGCGCCAGAACCGGTCGAAGGCGCGGGACTTCTCGGCGTCCGACATGCCGGGACCCTCGTCCAGGATCCGTACCTCCACGACATCGCCCAGGGGTTCCACCCGCACGGTGATCGTCCCGCCGTCGGGCGAAACCTCCAGGGCGTTGGAGAGCACGTTGTCCAGCATCTGGTCCAGATGACCGGGACTGGACAGCACAGACGGCCGGCCGTCGGTACTCCCCCTGAGCGCGATGGCGACACCGCGTTCGTCGGCGGCCGGCCTCCACACGGCGAGCCGCTCCCGCACGATGTCCAGCAGCGGGAGCGGCTCGGCCGCCGTCACCTTCGCCTCGGCCCGGGCCAGTACCAGCAGCCCGCTGACCAGCCGGCTCATCCGGACGACCTCCGCCGTCGCCTGCTCCACGTCCTCCCGCACGAACTCGTCGTCCACGCCGTCGGCGATGTTGTCCAGGGACAGCCGCAGCGCCGTGAGCGGGGTGCGCAGCTGGTGGGAGGCGTCCGCGACGAAGATGCGCTGGGCCGCGATGAGGGTGTCCAGGCGTTCGGCGCCCTGGTTGAGGGTGCGCGCCAGGGTCTGGGTCTCGGGCGGGCCCGTCACGGGGGAGCGGGCGGTCAGGTCGCCGTCGCTGAACTTGCTGGCCATGTCGTTGAGCTGGCGCAGCGGCCGGGTGAGGCGCCGGGCCACGGCCACGCCGAGCAGGGCGGCCACGCCCAGGACCAGCACGGCGAGGACCGCCCGGAAGCCCCAGATCCGCCACAGCCGGCCGGTCATCTCGCCGGTCGAGTACACGATGCGTACGGCGCCGACGACCCGGTCCGTGCCGGCCGCCCGGGCGGGCACGGTGATCACCAGCTCGGGGCCCCAGATGAAGGAGGAGCCCCAGTCCGTCGTGGGGGTGCCGTCCTCCAGGGCCCTCGCCAGGGCCGCGTCCGGGGTGGGTCGCGGAAGGTCCGCCGCGCAGTCCGCCGTGCGGGTCACCTGGATCTCGTCGTCGTAGGCCCTGGCCATCTCCTCCAGGGCCCGGCAGGAGGCGGCGCGGCCGTCGCCGAGCAGCAGGGCCATGGCGTCGGCCTCACGGGTGACGGCCGCCTTGGTGTCGTCGCGCAGCTGGTCCGTGAGCGTGAACGCCACCGGCACGGTGAACAGCGCGATGGCGACCGCGACGAGCAGCACGTAGCTGCGGACGAGCTGACGGATCATGAGGCGGTTCCGTCCTCACCCGCGTCCTTCGCGATCTCCAGCCGGAAGCCGACCCCGCGCACCGCCTCGATGGTGATCGCCCCGGCGAGCTTGCGCCGCAGCGCCGCCACGTGCACGTCCAGGGTCTTCGTCGGGCCGAACCAGTTGGCGTCCCAGACCGCTTCCATGATCTGCTCGCGCGACATCAGCGCCCCGGGCTCCTCGGTGAGGAAGGCCAGCAGGTCGTACTCCTTGGGTGCGAGGGCGACCTCCTCGCCGTCCAGGCGCACCCGGGCGGCCTTGCGGTCGATCGTCAGGCGGGTGCCGTAGCGGTCGGGGCCGGCGTCGGGCGTGCCCGTGGGGGTGCGGGGCCGGGTACGGCGCATGACGGCCCGTATCCGCGCGATGACCTCCCGGACGCCGAACGGCTTGGAGACGTAGTCGTCCGCGCCGAGCTCCAGGCCGACCACCCGGTCCGTCTCGTCGCTGCGGGCGCTGATCACGATGATCGGGACGTCGCCCCGCTCGCGCAGCGCCCTGCAGACGTCCAGCCCGTCGGTGTCGGGCAGGCCGAGGTCCAACAGGACGACCTCGTAGGGACCCTCGTGCCGCAGGGCCGCCTCGCCCGTGGTGACCCACTCCACCTCGAAGCCGTAGCGCTGGAGGCCACGGCGCAGGGACTCGGCGACCGGTTCATCGTCTTCCACCAGGAGTACGCGCACAGCCGCACCCTAGTGCTTGAAAGTTGTGCGATCTCCGGTGGAGTCGGGTGCGACTGTGACGCCGGGCACTTTCCCGAGTGGCGTGTGCCCAGATGGGCATGAGCGAATCTGGACGGGCTGCCCGAGATCTCACCATGCGATATCGCGGAGGGGTTTTTCGGACGCTCGTTAGACTGAGCCGACCGCGGTACGAATGCGTATGAGCGGATAGAGACGGATTGAGCGAGGAGCGCACGTGGGCCTTGTCGTGCAGAAGTACGGAGGCTCCTCCGTAGCCGATGCCGAGGGCATCAAGCGCGTCGCCAAGCGGATCGTGGAAGCGAAGCAGAACGGCCACCAGGTGGTTGCCGTGGTTTCCGCGATGGGCGACACGACGGACGAGCTGATCGATCTCGCCGAGCAGGTTTCCCCGATGCCTGCCGGGCGCGAGCTCGACATGCTGCTGACCGCCGGAGAGCGGATCTCCATGGCCCTGCTGGCCATGGCGATCAAAAAGCTGGGCCACGAGGCCCAGTCGTTCACCGGCAGCCAGGCGGGTGTCATCACCGACTCGGTCCACAACAAGGCCCGGATCATCGACGTCACGCCCGGCCGGATCAAGACCTCGGTCGACGAGGGCAACATCGCGATCGTCGCCGGTTTCCAGGGCGTCAGCCAGGACACCAAGGACATCACCACCCTCGGCCGCGGCGGCTCGGACACCACCGCGGTGGCTCTCGCGGCCGCCCTCGACGCCGACGTGTGCGAGATCTACACCGACGTCGACGGCGTGTTCACCGCCGACCCGCGCGTGGTGAAGAAGGCCCGGAAGATCGACTGGATCTCCTTCGAGGACATGCTCGAACTGGCCGCCTCCGGGTCCAAGGTGCTGCTCCACCGCTGTGTGGAGTACGCCCGCCGGTACAACATCCCGATCCACGTCCGGTCCAGCTTCAGCGGACTGCAGGGCACATGGGTCAGCAGCGAGCCGATTACGCAAGGGGAAAAGCAGGTGGAGCAGGCTCTCATCTCCGGTGTCGCGCACGACACCTCCGAGGCCAAGGTCACGGTCGTCGGCGTGCCGGACAAGCCGGGCGAGGCGGCCTCGATCTTCCGCACGATCGCCGACGCCGAGATCAACATCGACATGGTCGTGCAGAACGTGTCCGCCGCCTCCACGGGCCTGACGGACATCTCCTTCACGCTGCCGAAGACCGAGGGCCGCAAGGCCATCGACGCGCTGGAGAAGAACAAGGCCGGCATCGGCTTCGACTCCCTGCGCTACGACGACCAGATCGGCAAGATCTCCCTCGTCGGCGCCGGCATGAAGACCAACCCCGGCGTCACGGCCGACTTCTTCACGGCCCTGTCCGACGCGGGCGTGAACATCGAGCTGATCTCGACCTCCGAGATCCGCATCTCGGTCGTCACCCGCGCCGACGACGTACCCGAGGCCGTCCGCGCCGTGCACTCCGCGTTCGGGCTCGACTCCGACAGCGACGAGGCCGTCGTCTACGGAGGCACCGGCCGCTGATGGCCGACCTCCGACAGGACGCCCGGACCGGACGGTCCGGGCGTCCGACGCTTGCCGTGGTGGGGGCGACCGGAGCCGTCGGCACGGTCATGCTCCGGATCCTGTCCCAGCGGGCCGACGTCTGGGGCGAGATCCGGCTGATCGCCTCCCCGCGCTCGGCCGGCCGCAAACTGACCGTGCGCGGCGAGGAGACCGAGGTCCTCGCGCTCACCGAGGAGGCCTTCGACGGGGTCGACGTCGCCATGTTCGACGTCCCCGACGAGATCGCCGAGCGGTGGGCGCCCGTCGCCGCCGCCAAGGGCGCGGTCGTCGTCGACAACTCCGGCGTCTTCCGGATGGACCCGGACGTGCCGCTCGTCGTGCCCGAGGTCAACCCGCACGCCGTGCGGATGCGCCCGCGCGGGATCATCGCCAACCCCAGCTGCACGACGCTCTCCATGATCGTGGCCCTGGGCGCGCTGCACGCCGAGTTCGGGCTGCGCGAACTGGTCGCCTCCTCGTACCAGGCCGTCAGCGGCGCCGGGCGCGCCGGTGTGGAGACCCTGCGCCGGCAGCTGTCCCTGGTCGCGGGCACGGAGCTCGGCGTGCACCCCGGCGACGTACGCCGGGCCGTCGGCGACGACACCGGCCCGTTCCCCGAGCCGGTCGCGCTGAACGTCGTGCCCTGGACCGGTACGGCGTGCGAGGACGGCTGGTCGTCGGAGGAGCTGAAGGTACGGAACGAGGCCCGCAAGATCCTCGGACTGCCCCGCCTGCCCGTGGCCGTCACCTGTGTCCGGGTGCCGGTGATCACCACCCACTCGGTGACCGTGCACGCCCGCTTCGAGGGCGAGGTCACCGTCGACAAGGCCCGCGAGATCCTCGCCACAGCGCCCGGCGTCGTGCTGTTCGACAACCCGGCGGCCGGGGAGTTCCCGACCCCCGCCGACGTGGTCGGCACCGACCCCACCTGGGTCGGCCGGGTCCGGCGTGCGCTGGACGACCCCACGGCGCTCGAACTGTTCGTGTGCGGGGACAACCTGCGCAAGGGCTCCGCGCTCAACACCGCCCAGATCGCCGAGCTGGTCGCGGCCGAGCTGTCCTGACCGGGCTCCCCCCGGCTGCTTCCCGCAGTTTCCGCGGCGCCGGAACCCTCAGCCGATGTCAGAGGTGGTTTGTAGGATCTGTGGACGACATGTGAGCCGATCGATGATCCGGACCACTTGTCGGTGGCGCTTCGGCATCAGAGGATTTACCTCCCCGCTCTCCGCAACCGCGCGAAGGGCGGGGAGCGTCTTTGCGGTCGCCCTTCGGCCGTGGGAGCGCTTACAGGCGTGGGGACGCCTGGAACCGGGCGTGGGGACGTCCGTTCACATTTGGATATAAGGGAAGAGCGGGACGCATGAGGGCCATGAACGCACCATCGACTGTGCTGCCTGACGCGGGTAGACCGGCAACGGCGACGATCGGCGTGAAAGTGATGCCCGGCACGTACAACCCTCACGGGGGTCAGCGTGTCCAACAGGCGTGGCAGAGGTACTCGACTTCAGCGCGGCGCGCGGCACGGTCCTTCGACCGCCCCGCCCGGCGGCCCTCCGACCCCGCATGGCCGGTACGCCCGGTGGCATGCCGGTGATCGCGCCCGTGCCCGCAGCGCGGCCGACCCGCATACCCAACCAGCGTGACGGCGCTGAGGACGGTGTCGCGGCCGGGACCTCCGTCGACCACCTCACCGAGACCTACCGGGCGCACTACCGCTCGCTGCTGGGTCTCGCCGCCCTTCTCCTCGACGACACCGCCTCCTGCGAGGACGTCGTCCAGGAGGCGTTCATCCGTGTCCACTCCGCCCGCAAGCGCGTCCGGGACCCCGAGAAGACCCTGGCGTACCTGCGCCAGACCGTCGTCAACCTCTCGCGCTCCGCGCTGCGCCGCCGCATACTCGGCCTGAAGCTGCTGTCGAAGCCCATGCCCGACATGGCCAGCGCCGAGGAAGGTGCCTACGACCAACTGGAGCGCGACTCCCTCATCAAGGCGATGAAGGGGCTGCAGCGCCGCCAGCGCGAGGTGCTGGTGCTGCGCTACTTCGCGGACATGACCGAGGCGCAGGTCGCCGAGACGCTCGGCATATCCCTCGGCTCCGTCAAGGCCTACGGATCGCGCGGTATCGCGGCGCTCCGGCTGGCCATGGAGGCGTCGGCATGAGTGACGGAGACGGGGCGCGCCGTGACGGGCGCGACCGGCACGAGCCCTTCGAATGGCACGAGCCGACAAGGCTGCACGGGCAAGATCCGAAGCAATCGCACGCTGGGAACGGAACTGTGAACCACGGCCCCGACGACCAGAGCCCCGACGGGCTCGACTCGGACGAGCTGGACCTGCGCTCGATGCTGCACCAGGTGGTGCAGGAGGTGGAACCGCGCGACGGCACCCTGGACTACCTGCGCAAGGCGGTACCGCAGCGGCGGGCCCGCAAGCGGCAGGCCGTCGTCGGCATGGCGGCCGCCGCGCTCTTCATCGGCACGGCCGTCCCCGCCCTCGTGCACGTCTCCAACGCCACCGGCTCCGAGGCCAACCCGGCCGTCGCCGGCCACTCCTCTCAGACCCAGGGCGGTGCGGGCCAGGGCAAGGGACCGGACGGCGGCGAGAGCACCGCGGGCGGCTCCTCCGGCAAGACCGAGGGCAAGGAGAAGGGCGAGAAGAAGGAGAAGGACAAGGGCAAGGCGTCCGGCGGAGCCTCCACCGGCGCGTCCCAGGGCGGTACCGGCCCTTCCTCCACCGCCGCCGCCGGCATCCCGGCGTGCACCGCGGCCCAGCTCGGACCCGCCTCCGGAAGCGCGGGCGCCCCCGACTCCACCGGTGCGGTCTCCGGCTCCTTCCGCGTCACCAACGTCTCCGGCGCGGCCTGCACGGTCACCGGTCCCGGCTCGGTCAGCGCGCTGCCGCAGGGCGCGGCGGACGTGAACAAGGTCGGTCAGGCCCGGCACACCGCGGGCGACGCGGCGGCAGGTCTGCTGCCCGACCCGTCCCTGGAGGCCGCCCAGCTGGTGCTCCAGCCGGGCATCGGCTACGACGTGAAGTTCGCCTGGGTCCCCTCCGAGACCTGCCCCGCTCCCGGCGGCAGCGTCGGCGGCCCCGACCCCAGCCCGGACCCGACCCCGTCGGAGGACCCGACGACCACGGCCGGCACCTCCACCGGCGGCGACACGGGCACAGCCCCGCAGCTGGTCCGGGAGGACGGCACGGTCGACGGCAGTGTCGCGGTGACGTACACCCCGGCCACCGGCTCGGGCGCGAGCTCGGTGACGGTGTCCAACGCGTGCGCGGGCACGGTGTACTGGACGGGCGTGCTGGCAGGGTCGTAGGCATGGGCGCAGCCCGTCAGGGGCTGCGGACCGCCCGACGGGGCTGCGCACCCACAAGGCGGGTCTGTGGACTCACCCGGCGGGGCTGTGGGCTTACCCGGCGGGTTTGGGGCCGCCGCCCGACGGGGCTGCGCACCCGCAGGGCAGGGTTGTGGGCTCACCCGGCGGGGCTGGGGGCCGCCCGGCGGGCTCTGGACTGCGAGGGCCGCGGACCCACACGGCAGGGCTGCGGGCCTACATGGCGGGGCTGCGGGCCCCCCGGCAGGGCTGTGGACTCACCCGGCAGGGCTGTGGGCTTACCCGGCGGGGGTGTGGGCCGCCCGACGGGCTGCGCACCCGCAGGGCAGGGTTGTGGGCTCACCCGGCGGGGCTGGGGGCCGCCCGGCGGGCTCTGGACTAGAGGGGCTGCGGACCCACACGGCAGGGCTGCGGGCCTACCCGGCGGGGCTGTGGGCCGCCCGGCAGGGCTGTGGGCTCATCCGGCAGGGCTGCGGGCCCGCCCGCCACGGCTGTGGACTCACCCGTCACGGGCTGGCCCGCCCGGCAGGGCGAGGGCGCCGCTCACTTCACAGCGGCGTCCACGGTGACGGGCTCCTCGTCCGCGACCAGCCCCAGCTCCGCGTCCCGTGCGAACTCCGTCTCGCGGCGCAGCAACCGGAACCACATGAAGATGACGAACCCGACGAAGGCGAACCACTCGGCGGTGTAGCCGAGGTTCTGGAACGCCTTCAGGTCCAGGCCCGAGTCCGGCGGCGCGGCAGCCGGCACCGCCTTCATCCCGGCGTCGCCCTTCGACAGGGTGACCCACGCGTCGTACACGTCGTAGGGCACCAGGTTGACCAGGGACGCCGCGCTGATCGCCGCGGTCTGCCCGGCCGGCAGGCCGCCCTGCGCGCTGACGCCGTTGTCCCCGGGCGTCTCCGACGCCTGCAGCGCCCCGGTGATCGTGACCTCACCGGACGGCGGGGCGGGGACCTTCGCCGTGGCGGCGGCCCCGGGCAGCCATCCCCGCACGACCGGCAGCGCCTCACCCGAGTCGGTCCGCAGCAGCGTCAGCACGTAGAAGCCCTGCTTGCCGTCGAGCTCCCGCCCGGGCACGAGCAGCTGCTTGCCGTACCGCCCGCTCGCGGTGACCAGCTTCCCGGACGTCGCCTTGTCCACCGGCAGCATGTCCTTCAGGGGCCGCGGCGCCTCGTGCCGGGCTTCGGAGACCTGCTCGGTCGCGGTGCGATGGTCCCGCACACGGTCCTCGAACCGGCTCAGCTGCCAGGACCCCATGAAGATGCAGAAGGGGATGGACAACAGCACGAAGACGTTGATCCCCCACCATCGGGGCGTCAGCAGAAACCGGTACACACCCCCACGGTACGGGGGCGCCGGGCGCCCCCGTACCGTGGGGGTCGGCGAGGAAGCGGGCCCGTCGGCCGGTTCCGGACGGCGGGGGAGCCGTCCGCGGCCGGTTCTCGCCGGCCCGGACCGCGCCCTGCCGGCCGTCGTTGCCACCCCGGCACCCGAGGCGTGGCAGAGAGCGGTTGCCGCCCCCGTCGGCCGCGGCGAGACCGAACCCGACGGAGGTTATCCACAGGCTGGGGACCTCGCGAGCGGATTGCCGGCCGGGGCGGGCACTATGGGGCCATGACTGAGAGCAACGGGTCCGACGCACGCGACCGGCGGGACCAGCACGAGCAAGCGGTACAGGCGGGGCGGCAGGAGCGGATGCCGGACTGGGAGAAGCGCTTTCGGGCGCCGCGGGTCTCCCTGCCCGACTGGGCGGAGGACGCGCCGGACCGCTCCCTGTTCGTCTCGAACGCGACCGGGACCTACGAGGTGTACGCCTGGGACCGGTCGACGGGAGAGCAGCGCCAGGTGACGGACCGGCCCAACGGCACGACGGACGGCGTGCTGTCCCCGGACGGCGCGTGGATCTGGTGGTTCGACGACAAGGACGGCGACGAGTTCGGCGTGTGGCGCCGCCAGCCCTTCGAGGGCGGCGCGGACGAGCCGGCCGCCGCGGGCCTGGAGCCCTCCTACCCCGCGGGCCTCGCCCTCGGCCGGGACGGGCGTACGGCGGTCGTGGGCCGTTCCACCGACGAGGACGGCACGACCATCCACCTGGTGCGCACCGGCGAGGACCCGGTGGAGATCTACCGCCACCGCGAGTCGGCCGGCGTCGGCGACCTCTCCCACGACGGCTCGCTCATCGCCGTCGAGCACACCGAGCACGGCGACGCGATGCACTCAGCGCTGCGCGTCCTGCGCCCCGACGGCACCGCGGTCGCCGACCTCGACGACACCGAGGGCGGCACCCGGGAGCTGGGCCTGGAGGTCCTCGGCTTCGCTCCCGTCGACGGTGACACGCGTCTGCTCATCGGCCACCAGCGCCGCGGCCGCTGGGAGCCCCTGGTGTGGGACGTGGCCACCGGCGAGGAGACGGACCTGGCGCTGGAGCTGCCGGGCGACGTCAGCGCCGAGTGGTACCCGGACGGCAGCGGCCTGCTCATCGCGCACAGCTTCGAGGCCCGCAGCGAGCTGTTCCGCTACGACCTGGCCGGCCGCACCCTGTCGGAGATCCCGACCCCGAAGGGCACGGTGTCCGGAGCGACGGCCCGGCCCGACGGCAGCGTGGAGTTCCTGTGGTCCTCGTCGGCCGAGCCGTCGGCGGTCCGCTCCACCACCGGCGGTGTCGTGCTCGACCCGCCCGGCATGAAGTCGCCCGGCTCGGTGCCGGTGGAGGACGTGTGGGTGGAGGGGCCGGGAGGCCGCATCCACGCCCTCCTCCAGCGGCCCGCGGGCACCACCGGCCCGCTCCCCACCGTCTTCGACATCCACGGCGGCCCCACCTGGCACGACAGCGACTCCTTCGCGGCGGGCCCCGCCGCCTGGGTGGACCACGGCTACGCGGTGATCCGTGTCAACTACCGCGGCTCCACCGGCTACGGCCGTGCCTGGACGGACGCCCTGAAGCACCGCGTCGGCCTCATCGAACTGGAGGACATCGCCGCGGTCCGCGAATGGGCCATCGCCTCCGGTGTCGCCGACCCCGAGCGCCTCGTCCTCACCGGCGGCTCCTGGGGCGGCTACCTCACCCTGCTCGGCCTCGGCGTCCAGCCCGACGCGTGGACCCTGGGCATCGCGGCGGTGCCCGTCGCCGACTACGTCACGGCCTACCACGACGAGATGGAAGCGCTGAAGGCGATGGACCGCACGCTTCTGGGCGGCACGCCGGAGGAGGTCCCCGACCGCTTCGAGGCGTCGTCCCCCCTCACCTACGTCGACCGGGTCAAGGCGCCGGTCTACATCTCGGCCGGTGTCAACGACCCCCGCTGCCCGATCCGGCAGATCGAGAACTACGTCAAGCGCTTGGAGGCGCGGGGCGCGGTGCACGAGGTGTACCGCTACGACGCCGGGCACGGGTCGCTGGTGGTGGACGAGCGGATCAAGCAGGTGCGGCTGGAGCTGGAGTTCGCGGAGCGGTACCTGAAGGGAGGGCCGGGCGCCCAGTAGCCCGGGGGCGGGGGCGGTTCGGCTGCTGCGGGTGGGTCGTGGCTGATCGCGCGGTTCCCCGCGCCCCTCGGGGCGCGGGGCGCCCCGTCACGCCCCCGACCGCTCCCGCCGTCTGCGTCCCAGCAGCTCCGCGAGCCCCCGCCTCGTCGCCGCCAGCACCACCCGGTCCCCGGGCCCCAGCACATACGCGGGAGGCAGGTCCCACACGAGACCCGAAGCCCGCATCCGCTCCTCGCCCGGAGGGCCGGCCTCTCCCCGACGGCCCCCGGGAGGTGACGTGTTGAGCGCCAGCACCCGCCAGGCCCCGGCCCGGAACGCCTCGCCGGCCGTCCGCCCCTCCAACTGCGGATGCCCGGCCACCTCCACCTCCGCGAACAGCAGCACCCGCCGCTCGACCGGGATCGCCCCCAGGATCTGCCGCCCCATCATCGCCCCGGCGAAGGCGGGCGCGGCCAGATGCGACACACTCCGGCTCCGCGTCAGGGCGAACGGGTGCGCGGCCCGCAGCGTCCGGTACACGGCCGTCGCGAAGTCGTCGTCGTACAGCCGTAGCACGACCCGCAGGTCGGGCCGTACGGACCGCGCGTACAGCGACGCCTCCAGGTTCGTCGTGTCCGCGCTGGTCAGGGCCAGCAGGGCATGGGCACGGTGGATCTTCGCGGCCTCCAGCACGCCCTCCTGCGTGACGTCGCCGAGCACCACCGGTACCCGCAGCCGCCGTGCCGTGGCCAGCCCCCGCGCGTCCGGATCGGACTCCACGCACACCACGGGGATGTTCAGTTCCCGAAGCCGCGTCAGCACGCGCGTCCCGATCTTGCCGAGCCCGAGCAGCACCACGTGCCCGCCGAGCCCCCGGGGCGGCTTGCGCAGCGCGGACGCGCTGCGGAACGTACCGAGCGCTTCCAGTACCGCGGCCAGCAGCACCGGCAGCAGCAGCAACCCCACCAGGCCGGACAGCAGTTGCAGCACCTGCCGCGCCGTCGACTCGTGGAACGCGGGATCGTTGATGCCGAACAGATCGAGCAGCGTCACGTACGTGGCGTAGAGCGGATGTTCGTCGGTCACGATCATCAACGCGACGGCGAGCGCCAGCACGCAGCCCACCAGCCCGGCCAGCGACCACCGCAGCCGCCGCGAGAACAGCGAGGCGAACGGCGGCACACCGCCCCGGCCCGCGGGCAGGGAAGGCCCGGAGTACGACACCTGCTCCAGGACGACGGTCCCGCGCCCGGTCGCCGCCGCCACCGCCGCCTCGTCCGGCAGCAGGTGCGGTCCGTGCTCCCCGCTGCCCTCGGAACCGTCCGCGCCGGCCGGGTCGTTGCTCGTCGCGGACAGCAGCGCCAGGGTGCACAGACCCGGGTCGGCCACCTCGCCCGGCCGCGGCGGCTGCCGTTCCACCGCGCGCAGCACCAGTCCCTCCGTCTGGACGACCTTGCTGGTGCCGACGAGAGCGGTGGCGGCCAGCGCGGGCGCGGCCGTGTCGGCGTCGGACAGCACGGTCGTCGACGCGTCGAGGCCCGCCCCCTGGTCGCCGCCGCCGGCGGCGACGGCGGCGGTCTGGTCCAGCAGTTCCTCAATGTGCTGGCCCAACCGCCGGTTGTAGAGCCGCAGTACGAGGCGGATGCGCGGGTTGAGCCGGCGGGCCGTGAGCGCGGCGCGGATGTTGGTCTCGTCGTCGTCGAAGACCAGCGCCAGCGCCGCCGCCCGGTCGGCGCCCACCTCGGTGAGCACCGTCTCGGTGATCTCCGGTGCCTCCACGACCTGTTCGCTCGCGGCCGGTTCGCCGCTCGCGCCGGTCCGGTTGGCGGCCGCGTTCACGACCCGGTCCAGCAGCGCGGCCGAGACGGCCCGCGCCCGCCCGACCACGGGCTGCCGCACCCGCCGGCCGGAGGGCGGCACGACCAGCGTGACCTGCTCGGCGTAGACGCCGCGGAGTTCGGCGGCCAGCCGGTGCGCGAGACCGTCGTCACCGCACACGATCATGTGCGTGGCCGGATCACTCGGCTGACCTTGGTTCGGAACGCTCCCCACGAGGAGAAGACTGCCTCACCGGGACGACCGGTTCCAGAAGGGGCCGGTGCGGCGTGAACGCCCGGCCGCCGCCGCCCGTACGCAAGGGGAGGGAATGGGGAATGCCCTCGCGCACCACCGGAGGTACCGGGCCCGTGGCCATCACGAACAGAGCCCCGCAGGACAGCGATGAGCGCGGCGGCGCCGGGGAGGACCGGGGAACGGGGACGGGCCCGGGCACGGAGACAGGCCCGGGCACGCAGACGGGCCTGGGTAAGGAGACGGACCCGGGCAAGGAGACAGGCCCGGGCAAGGAGACGGCCCCGGGCGCGGAGGAGGCCCCGCAGCTCAACTCCCCGCTGCTGCTGACGCTTCTGCTGCTCACGGCGGTGATGTTCCAGGGCCCGATCCGCGGCGCCCTGTCCGCTCCCGTGATGCAGAGCTGGATGACCGTGTTCGTCGCGGTCATGGTCCAGGCACTGCCGTTCCTGGTGCTCGGGGTGCTGCTGTCGGCGGCCATCGCGGTGTTCGTGCCGCCGTCGTTCTTCGCCCGGGCCCTGCCGAAGCACCCGGCCCTCGCGGTGCCGGTCGCGGGGGCGGCGGGCGCGGTGCTGCCGGGCTGCGAGTGCGCGTCCGTGCCGGTGGCCGGCGCCCTGGTCCGCCGCGGGGTCACACCGGCGGCGGCCCTGGCCTTCCTCCTGTCGGCGCCCGCCATCAACCCGATCGTGCTGACGGCGACGGCCGTGGCGTTCCCCGGCAACCCGGAGATGGTCCTGGCCCGTTTCGTCGCGAGCCTGCTGGTGGCCTGCTCGATGGGCTGGCTCTGGCACCGCCTCGGCCGCACGGACTGGCTCCGCCCTCCGGCCCGCGCGTCGCACGAGGGGCAGGGCAGGGGAGCGGCCTTCTGGGGCTCGGTCCGCCACGACGTGACGCACGCGGGCGGCTTCCTGGTGATCGGCGCGATGGCCGCGGCCACCCTGAAGGCGGTCGTCCCCGTGCAGTGGCTGAGCCTCGCGGCCGGCCATCCCGTGCTGTCGGTCCTGGTCCTCGCGGCCCTGGCCGTCCTGCTCTCCCTCTGCTCGGAGGCGGACGCGTTCGTGGCGGCTTCCCTGACCCAGTTCTCCCTGACGGCCCGTCTGACGTTCCTGGTCGTCGGCCCGATGATCGACCTGAAGCTCTTCGCGATGCAGGCGGGCACCTTCGGCCGCGCCTTCGCCCTGCGCTTCGCCCCCGCGACCTTCGCCCTGGCCGTCGTCGTATCGGCCCTGACCGGAACGGTCCTGCTGTGAACCGCCAGGCCCAGACGGCCCTCCTCTTCCTGCTCGGCGCGACCCTCCTGCACGCCGGCACGACCGACCTCTACCTGCGCTACGTCAAGGAGGGCCTGCGCCCCCTGGTCCTCCTGGCGGGCGCGGTCCTGATCGCCACGGCGGCGGCCACCCTCTGGTACGACCGCCGCAGCACCCCCGCGCCCGACCACCACCGCGAACCCCGCGTCTCCTGGCTCCTCGCCCTCCCCGTCCTCGCGCTGATCCTGGTCGCCCCGCCGGCCCTGGGCTCCTACAGCGCGGCACACACCGGTACGGCGCTGACGAAACCCTTCGGCTTCCCGGCCCTGCCCGCCGGCGACACGCCGCTGCGGCTGGCCGTGGCGGACTACGCCGGCCGCGCGATCTACGACGACGGCCGCGCCCTCCACGACCGCGAGCTGAAGATCACCGGCTTCGTCAGCCTGGACCGCGAGGGCGCCCCCTATCTGGTCCGCATGGGCCTCAACTGCTGTGCCGCCGACGCCCAGCCGGTCAAGATCGCCCTGACGGGCAACACCCCGCCGGTCCTGAGGCCGGACACCTGGCTGGAGATCACGGGCACCTACACCCCCCGCCGCACCAAGGACCCGGTCAACAACGGCCCCATCCCCTACCTGCGGGTGACGACCGCGAGGCCGGTCCCCACCCCGCACGACCCGTACGACGAGACCTGGAACTCCTGAACTACGGTGTGGAGAAGCCCTTTTGGGGTACTCGGAGAAGACCGCTGATCAGCGAGGGGTAGGCATGACCACACTCCGAGACGAGCGCACGGCGGACCTCGGCCGGCCGCTTCCGCCCGAGGCGGCCCGCGAGGAACTGGCGAAGGCCGACCACCGGGCGGGTCTGACCCTGGCCACCCTGGGCGCCGTCCTGGCCGCCCTCCTCACCGCGATCACCGCCGGTGTCATCACCCCCGCCCAGTACGCCGCGATCCCCCAGCTCCTGCTCTGGACCGGCTGCGCGGCCTGCGCCCCGTCCCTGGTCCTGCTGAGCCTGGCGAGGGCGCCGCACCCGGCCCCCACCGCCGACACCCCGCCGCAGCTCCTGACCCGGACCACCCGCGTCAAGCACCGCCGGATACGGCACGCGATGACGTGGGGGGCGGCGTTCCTCGCCCTGACCCTCGCGGGGACGCTGACGGGGCTGCTCTCCTAGACCGGCCGCCCGGCGTCGTCTCCGCGGAGCCGTCGTGCCGCAACTCGCCCACGGAGTCCACGTACTCGATCAGCGGACGGGCGAACTCGAGCCGCTCCTGCTCCGGTCAGTCCGGGGTGATGCGTTCGAAGGCCGCGCGCCGGTGGCGGCGGAAGCGGGCCGGCGTCTCTCAGGCGGCGGCTCATCGACCGGCCGGCCGCTCCCGGCACCTGACGCGTGGCGAGGTCCGCCGTTTCTCGCTCCGTACGAGACGGGTCTCAGAAATCCGGGGCCGGTGGACGGCGACAGGGGCGATGATCAGGAGCTGCTTACGCATTCTCCCTTTGTGACGCAAGAGGTGTGCACGTGTTCTCTGCCTACAGGCGGCTGTTCTCCGAACCCGGAATCCGCCCCCTCATGGCCGTGGGGCTGCTGGCGAAGATGCCGGGCCTCGGGATCTCCTCGGTCCTCATCCTGCACGTGGTGGGAAACATGGACCGCGGCTTCGGGGCGGGCAGTCTGGTGGCCGCGTCCTGGACGGCCGGGGCGGGCCTGGGAGCCCCTCTGCAGGGCCGTGGTCTCGACCGCTTCGGTCTGCGCAAGGTCTTCGGTCTGCTGGTGATCGCCCAGTCGCTGTTCTGGGGGCTGGCCCACTTCCTGCCGTTCCCCGCCCTGGTGGCCACCGCGTTCATCGGAGGCCTGACCACACTGCCGGCCTTCACGGTCATCCGCCTGGCCCTGGCCGACATGGTCACCGAGGAGAACCGGCACACCGCCTACGCGGTCGAGGCGATCACCACCGACGTCGCCTACATGGCGGGCCCGTCCTTCGGCATCCTGCTCGCCTCCCTGGCGTCGCCCACGGTGGCGTTCCTGACCATGGGCGCACTGTTGTTCGTCGCAGGCGGGGCGTACCTGCTGCTCGACCCGCCCCTCAAGGCGGCGGGTCCTGTCGCGGACGGCGGCAAGCCCCGGCTGCGCGGCTGGCTGACCGCGCGGATGGTGTGCGCACTGAGCATCACCGTCGCGACCTCGATCGCGGTGATCGGCTTCGAGGTCGCCGCCATCGGCACCCTGCAGAAGTCCGGCCAGCTGCACTGGAGCTGGCTGCTGCTGGTGGCCGCAGGCCTCGCTTCGGTGGCAGGCGGATTCCTCTACGGAGGCCTGCGCCGCCCGCCGTCGGTGTTCGCGATCGGTGCGCTCCTCGGCGTGTGCTGCATCCCGATCGGGCTCGCGACCGAGTGGTACTGGCTGTGCGTGCTCGCCGTCCCCGCCAACCTCCTCGTGGCACCCGCCCTGTCGGCCAGTGCCGGGGCCGTGAGCCGGCTCGCACCCGACGACAGCAAGGGCGTGGCCATGGGCACGTACGCCAGTGCGATCCTGGTCGGCAACGTGATCGGCTCGCCGCTGGCCGGCACGGTCCTCGACCACGGCGGCCCCGCCGCTTCCTTCGCCGCGTTCGGCACCACGGCCGCACTCACAGCGGCCCTGGCCTACCTCTGCGACCTGCGTCTGCGAGGCAAGGAGAGCGACCTCCCCGGCGCCCGGAGCGAACAACTGGAGTCCTCGCAATCTCTGCGGTGAGGATCGGCGGGCCGGGGCCCGTGTGGCCGGTCGGCTCGGAGATCCGGAAGACCTTAAGGACACGGTCGGGGGCCTGGCGCTCGTGCGTGTGGTGAGGCTCCCCGCATTGAGCGCCCCGAGGCTCGACCGCGGCATGAAACGCCCTCAACCAAACTAAAAATCCTCACAATTACTCGGTAAGGGCTGCCCAAGCGCTCCGGATCGACCACAAACGGCCATTAGCGTGAGCGCGGCATGCGCACCCGCGCCACGGATGCGCACAGAACTCGGGGGAGGCTCGCCATGCGTGGAAGCACGTGGCATCGGCGTCGGGACTGTTCACCAACTCCGTCGCACCTGGGCTCGCTGACCTTACTTCTCATCCTCTCCAACGTGGTCTGGCTGCCACTGCCCCTGATCGGCGCCGAGGCGTCGCCCGAGACCTGGGGTCCTGTGGCAGCATTTCGAGGACCAGGGTTGGGAGCGGCTCGCCGCTTGCGACAGCTGGGAGGAACACGGGCTGGTCTTCTCCTCGGCCGTCGGCAAGCCGCTCGACGCGACCAATGTCCGACGGGCCTTCCGCCAGGCGCTCAAGGACGCCCAGGGGCTCAACGTCGACGAGTGGACGCCTCGGGAGCTGCGGCACAGCTTCGTGTCGCTGCTGTCCGACCGTGGTGTCCCGCTGGAGAAGATCTCCCGGCTCGTCGGCCACTCCGGTACGGCCGTGACCGGAGGTGTACCGGAAGCAGATCCGGCCCGTCATCCAGACCGGTGCCGTGGTCATGGACGGCATCCTTAAGCGGGCCTCGGAGCGGTAGTCACGCAGATAGACACGCAAAACGAATCAGACCCACCTAGGAACGTTCCTAGGTGGGTCTGACCTTGTACTTCACTGTCGGGGTGGCGGGATTTGAACCCACGACCTCTTCGTCCCGAACGAAGCGCGCTGCCAAGCTGCGCTACACCCCGATGTCGCTGCTGTCGCGGCGACGACGTTTACTTTAGCCCACCGGTGGCTAGAGACGAAATCCGGTTTTGCCGCGGTGGCGGATGGGGTTCGGGCGGGCGTGGTCGAGGGCCACGAGGAGGACGGCCAGGGCGTAGAAGGAGAGGCCCAGGAGGAGCGCGTTGCCGAGGACCCGCTTGAAGCCGTCCTGGCCGACGTCAAGGAAGGGGTAGAGGTAGCGGTCGGGGGTGCCCGGGAGGAGCAGCTCGCCCCGGGTGAGGCAGAAGGCCAGGTAGGCCATGGGGTAGAGCAGCCAGGTGCTGGCCTGGCGGAGGTGCAGGCGGCCGGGGGACGTGAGCAGGAGCCAGTCCAGTACCGCGGCGATCGGGGTCACCGTGTGCAGGACCGCATGGGAGACGGCCTGCCAGCCCGTCGGGGTGGCGGCGTCCCCCGTGAGGGAGAACGGGCTCGCCTCGTTCGCCAGGAGCAGGTGGTGCACCGAGGCCGCGATCACGACGTAGAGCAGCGTCGCGCCCATGACGGCGCCCGGCAGGGGACGGCCGGTCGTCCACGCGCGGCGGGCCGACAGGGTCATGACCAGGGCCAGCAGCAGATTGCTCTGGATCACGAAGTAGCTCAGGGCCCGGGTCGGCTCGCCGAGGAGCAGTTCCAGGGCCACGCCCCCGGCCGCCGCGAGGGCGACCGACAGGCGGAAGGCCGCGGCAGCGGGGCGGCGGACCGGCGTGACGACGGCCGTGGCGGGCACGGGAGCGGGCTTCAGTGCCGGCGGGGACGGTATCGCTGGGAGGTCCGGGATGTCCCGGGGTATCGGGGCGGTCATGCCCCCACGCTGACAGAAACGGACATAGGGGGCGATGTGGGCGGGGCTGTGCGGGTTACGTCCACCCGGGACGAGGCCGCCCCCGCCCCGTCACCTCCCCCTGCCGGCCTCAGCTCCTCACGGCCTCGCGCCCCACCAGCGTCAGCAGCGTCGCCTCCGGCGGGCACGCGAACCGTACGGGGGTGTAGCGGTTCGTGCCGCAGCCCGCCGATACGTGCAGGTACGACGTACGGCCCTCCGCCGTGTGCGTGGACAGGCCCTTCACCCGCTCCGTGTCCAGGTCGCAGTTGGTGACCAGGGCGCCGTAGAAGGGGATGCACAGCTGGCCGCCATGGGTGTGGCCGGCCAGGATCAGGGGGTAGGCGTCGGCCGTGAGGGCGTCCAGGCTGCGCAGGTAGGGGGCGTGGACCACGCCCATCGAGAAGTCGGCCGACTCGGACGGGCCGCCCGCCACCCGCGCGTAGCGGTCCCGCTTGATGTGCGGGTCGTCCAGGCCCGTGAGTTCCACCGAACCGCCCTCGAGCTTGAGCTCGCCGCGCGTGTTGGTCAGGTTGAGCCAGCCCGCCGCGTCGAAGCCGTCCCGCAGGTCCTCCCACGGGTTGTGCACCACGCCCTCGGCCGGCGCGTTGCCGTTGAGCCCGTGGCGGCCCTGGGCCTTCTCGAGCAGGTAGCGGGCGGGGTTGCGCAGCTTGGGGCCGTAGTAGTCGTTGGACCCGAAAACGTACGCCCCGGGGAACTCCATCAGGGGGCCGAGGGCGTCCAGGACCTCCGGGACGCCCTCCGGGTCGGAGAGGTTGTCACCGGTGTTGATCACGAAGTCGGGGCGCAGGCCCGCCAGGGACCGCAGCCAGCGCTGCTTCTTGCGCTGGCCGCCGACCATGTGGATGTCGGAGACCTGGAGCACGCGCAGGGGGCGCATACCCGGGGGCAGGACCGGGACGGTGACCCGGCGGAGGCGGAAGGAGCGGGCCTCGAAGCCCGCCGCGTACACCAGACCGGCGGCGCCAGCCGCCGCGATTCCCAGGGGGACTCCGTATCGCGCGCGCATACGACCATCGTGTCAGACCCCGGCCGTGGTCCGTGCCGGGCGGTGCCCGAAATCCCCTGATCGCACCGGCCCTTCGGCCGCGGCCGCCTAAATCGAGGGCGCCGTTCCTCCCGGACCTGCGACAATCGACCGCATGACCACGCTCAAGTCGAAGCTGCAGGATGACCTCAACGTTGCGATCAAGGAGCGCGACGAGCTGCGCTCCTCGACGCTCCGGCTGACGCTCGCCGCGATCACCAAGGAGGAGGTCGCGGGCAAGGAGAAGCGCGAGCTCTCCGACGACGAGGTCCAGAAGGTGATCACCCGGGAGGCGAAGAAGCGCCGTGAGGCGGCCGACGCCTTCGCCCAGGGCGGCCGTGCCGAGCAGGCGGAGCGGGAGAAGGCGGAGGGCGAGGTCCTCGCCACCTACCTGCCGAAGCAGCTGTCGGACGAGCAGCTCCATGAGATCGTCGCCCAGGCCGTCGAGGAGGCGAAGGCGGCCGGTGCCGAGGGGCCGCGGGCCATGGGCGCGGTCATGAAGATCGTGAACCCGAAGGTGGCCGGGCAGGCCGAGGGCGGCCGTGTCGCCGCCGCGGTGAAGAAGCTGCTGGCCGGCTGACCGTTCGACCGGACGAGGCCGGCCCCTTCCCACCCCTGCGGTAGGAACGACGGCCCCTTCCACCCACGCGGGTAGGAAGGGGCCGTCTGCGTTCCGTCGGACCCTCGGGCCCTCGGGCCGTCCAGGCGGCCGGCTCAGCCGAACCGGCCGCCGTTGCCGTTGCCGCCGCCGTTGCTCTGGCCCCGGAAGAAGCCTTCCGGGATGGAGAACGACGGCGTCGGGAAGGGCTCGCCGCCGCCTCCGCCGTTGTTGTTGCCGCCGACCAGACCGCCGATGAAGCTGTCGTTGTCGTCGTTGCCGCCGTCACCGCGGCCGCCTCCGTCGTCGTCCCCGTCACCGCGGTCCCGCGGCTTGCTGTCGGGGATGTGGACGGTGTTGAAGTTCTCGACGGGCTTGCCCTCCAGCGCGCCGGACATCATGTCGCCCCAGATCGGGCCGGGGACCTCACCACCGAAGACCTTGGGGTACGACCGGCCGCCGATGGTGATGCCGACCATCTTGCGCTTGTGCGCGGGGTCGCCGACCCAGACCGCGCCGGCCATGTTCGGCGTGTAGCCCACGAACCAGGCGGCGTAACGCTCGTCCGTCGTACCGGTCTTGCCGGCACTGGGGCGGCTGCCGAGGCCGGCCTTCCTGCCCGTACCGTCCTCGACCACGCCCTTCAGCAGCGTGTTGATCGTGTCGGCGGTGTTCTCCGACATCGCGCGCGAGCAGGTCGACTTGGGGACCTCGAGCGACGTGGTCTTGTCACCGACGCGCCGGCTGGCCGACTCGATGGCGACCGGCGTGCAGTGCATGCCCCGCGCGGCGAAGGTGGCGTACGCGTTCGCCATGGTCAGCGGGGACATCTCCTGGGTGCCGAGGGCGATGGAGGGCACCTGCGGCATCTTGTTGCCGTCGGCCCGCACGACGCCCATCTTCTTCGCCATCGTCGTCACCGGGCAGATGCCGATGTCGCTGATCATCTGCACGTAGTAGGTGTTGACCGACTTGGCGGTCGCCTCCCGCATGTCGTACGGGCCGACCTCGGAGGAGTTCTCGTTCTCCAGCTTGGCCGGGTTGGCGGGGTCGTTCATCCACCGCTTGCCGTCACAGGCCGAGACCGGGCTCGGGTACGCCATCTGGTACGGCGAGGAGTACACCTTGTTCGCCGGCATGCCGTCCTCGAGGGCCGCGGCGGCCACGATCGGCTTGAACGTCGAACCGGGCTGGTAGCCCATGCCGCCGCCCATGTCGCCGTCGACGGACAGGTTGAGGGTCGTCTCGCCCTCCTTGATGTCGACGCCGTACGGCCGCGACTGGCCCATCGCGAGGATCTTGCCGGTGCCGGGCTGGACGATCGTGGCGGCGGTGGCCACCTCGTCGCTCTTGTAGACGTGGTCCTTGATGGACCGCTGCGCCGCTTTCTGGGCCTGCGGGTCCAGCGTCGTGCGGATGGTCAGGCCGCCCTGGTTCCAGATCTTCGCGCGCTGCTCCTTGGTCTTGCCGAAGACCGGGTCGGTCAGGAAGACCTCGCGCACGTAGTCGCAGAAGAAGCCCGCGCCCTTGACCGACGTGATGCAGCCGTTCTTGGGCTTGCTGACCTTCAGGCCGAGCGGCGCCTTCATCGCGTCGGCGGCCTGCGCCGTGGAGATGTCGCCGACGTCCGCCATGCGCTGCAGCACGGTGTTGCGGCGCTTCATGGCCTCCGTCTCGTCGTTGACCGGGTCGTACCGGCTGGGCGACTGGACGATGCCGGCGAGCAGGGCCGACTGCTCGAGGGTGAGGTCCTTGGCGGACTTGGAGAAGTAGCGCTGGGCGGCGGCCTCGACGCCGTAGGCCTGCTGGCCGAAGAACGTGATGTTCAGGTAGTTCTCGAGGATCTTCTTCTTGCCCAGCTCCTCCTCGACCTGGATCGCGTACTTGAGTTCGCGGATCTTGCGGCCGATGGTCTGCTGGGTGGCCTGCGCGACCTTCGTCGGGTCGTCACCCGCCTCCTCGACGAAGACGTTCTTCACGTACTGCTGTGTCAGCGTCGAGGCGCCCTGGGAGACCTCTCCGCTGCGCGCGTTCTTGTCGAGGGCGCGCAGGACGCCCTTCAGGTCGACCGCGCCGTGCTGGTAGAAGCGCGAGTCCTCGATCGCGACGATCGCCTTCTGCATGTACGGCGAGATGTCCTTGAGGGGAACCACCGTGCGGTCGCGCGAGTAGACCGTGGCGATCTGGCCGCCGTCGGCGTCGAGGATCGTGGTGCGCTGACTCAGCGGCGGGGTCTTCATGTTGACCGGGAGCTCGTCGAAGCTCTCGACCGATCCCTTGGCCGCCAGGCCCAGCGCGCCCACGGCCGGCAGGGCGATGCCGGCCAGCACGGCTCCCGCGAGGACACTGACACCGAGGAACTTGGCGGCCTGCTGCGTAGGAGACAGACCACCGCCCGAGCGCTTCTTTGGCATGAGGGCAGCCTACGTTCTCATTCGCCGGACAGGCGTATAGGCCTTGGCCTAAGCTGCTCTCAACTGTCACAGCAGTGAGGCCACGTATCAATACGTCCGGCGACCCCGAATCGTTCTGGGTGTTCTCCAACTTTTTTGTTGGGGTCGTGTCCGAATCCGCCTTGTGTGTCATACGGCGTCCCTTGTGACGCAACTGAACTGTCCTGGTTTGCCGGGAAAGTTACGTATGCCGCCAGCTCACTCCCCCGGGTGATCTGCCGCTTACCCATAGTCCGTTCGGGCCATTCAAGATTGGGCCCGCTGGGGGTGTTGCGCTGTGCCCACCTTCCGTAACGTCCTCAACTGGCGGCGGTGAATATGCCGCTGCCGCCGTGGGGGAGCCTCGATTCGGGAGAGGACGGCGCCGGTATGGGCTGGGTAGTCGACTGGAGTGCGCAGGCGGCCTGCCGCACTACCGATCCGGATGAACTGTTCGTTCAAGGAGCAGCGCAGAACAGGGCCAAGGCGGTGTGCACCGGATGCCCGGTGCGTACGGAGTGCCTGGCCGACGCGCTCGACAACCGCGTCGAGTTCGGTGTGTGGGGAGGCATGACGGAGCGGGAGCGCCGCGCACTGCTGCGCAGGCGTCCCACGGTGACCTCCTGGCGCCGGCTGCTGGAGACGGCGCGCTCGGAGTACGAGCGGGGGTGCGGTGTTCTGCCCCTCGACGACGACGAGATCTACGAGAACTACGCGGCGGTGAGCTGAGGAGCCCCTCTCGGGAGCGCCCCAGGTCCAGGTCCGAGGGCCCTGTCCGGGCCCCTCGTCATCACCTGCGGGTTCCTGGCCCCTCTCAGGCGCCCCGCGCCCTCACCCGGTTGCGCTCAGGCACTCGCCTCGGGCGTTTCCGGCAGGTCGGCGAGGTCGGGAAGCTCACGCGCGCCGGCCGCGAGCCGGTCGCCGATGTCGCGCAGTCCCGCGAGGTCGTGCACGTCCCCGGGCAGTGCGGCCACTTCCGTCACGGCCACCTCAGGGTGGAGCGCGGTGAAGCGGTCCCGTGTGCGCTGCTCACGGGAGAGCAGCTGCATACGATCGGCGTGCAGCCTCAGCAGGCCTGCCGTGAGCTGGTCGACGGACCGCTCGGGGTCCTCCATGTGCTCCGTGTCCCCGGTGTGCTCGGTGTCCTCGGCGTTGTCGGCGGGGGAGCCACCTTCGGGAGCCGATGCCCGAGCTGGTGTTCCGGGCGTGGGAGAGTCTGAACTGTCCTGTGCGTCGGGGGAGTTACGAAGTACTGCTTTCCCGTCCTCCTGATCCACAATGCCGGGCTCTTCAAGATTTTCCGCGGCGGCGAGCGCCCGCTCGGCCGACAGCCCGTCGGCACCGCTGCCATGCACCCGGTTGAGCACCAGACCCGCCAGCGGCATGTCCTCCGCGGCCAGCCGCTCCACGAAGTAGGCCGCCTCACGCAGCGCGTCCCGCTCCGGGGCCGCGACCACGAGGAACGCCGTGCCGGGCGCCTGGAGCAGCTTGTACGTGGCGTCCGCGCGGGTACGGAAGCCGCCGAGGGTGGTGTCCATCGCGGACACGAACGTCTGCACGTCCTTGAGGAGCTGACCGCCCAGCAGCTTGCCGAGGGTGCCGGTCATCATCGACATCCCGACGTTCAGGAACTTCATCCCGGCCCGGCCGCCCAGCTTCGCCGGGGTCGTCAGCAGCCGGATCAACCGGCCGTCCAGGAACGAGCCGAGCCGCTTGGGCGCGTCCAGGAAGTCCAGCGCCGAACGGGACGGCGGTGTGTCGACGACGATCAGGTCCCATTCGTCCCGGGCGCGCAGCTGCCCGAGCTTCTCCATCGCCATGTACTCCTGCGTGCCCGCGAAGCCCGCCGAGAGCGACTGGTAGAAGGAGTTGCCCAGGATGGCGGCCGCCCGCTCGCGGTCCGCGTGCGCCTCGACGATCTCGTCGAAGGTGCGCTTCATGTCGAGCATCATCGCGTGCAGCTCGCCGCCCGCCGCGTCGTCGATGCCCTTCACCCGGCGCGGGGTGTTGTCGAGGGAGTCGATGCCCATGGACTGGGCCAGCCTGCGGGCCGGGTCGATGGTCAGGACGACCACCTTGCGGCCCCGCTCGGCCGCGCGCAGCCCCAGAGCCGCAGCGGTCGTCGTCTTGCCGACCCCGCCCGACCCGCAGCACACCACGATCCGGGTCTCCGGGTCCTCCAGCAGCGGATCGACGTCGAGCAGGCGCGCCGGCGACAGACGGTGGTGGGCCGGGTCCGGACGACTCATGACATCCCCTGCTTCCGACTCATGACGGGTGTTGCCTGTCGGTCTTGGCTCATGACGTGCCCTGCTCGTGTGCTCGTCCGTGCCGGCTCGTGCCAGGTCCTGCCCGCGTGCCCTGTCCGTGCCGGCTCGTGCCAGGTCCTGCCCGCGTGCCCTGTCCGTGCCGGCTCGTGACGCGCCCTGCCCGCGTGCCCTGTCCGTGCCGGCTCGTGACGCGCCCTGCCCGCGTGCCCTGTCCGCCCCCGCTTCATGACACGCCCTGTCCGCGCAGCTCGCGGGCCAGTTCGTACAGCCCCGCCAGGTCCATGCCCTCGGCGAACAGCGGCAGTTCGTGCAGCGGCAGGCCCACCTCGGCCAGGACCGCACGCTGCTCGTGCTCCAGCGTGTACCGCTCGGCGTACTCCTCGGCCTGCGTGAGCAGCGGGCCCACCAGCCGCTCGGCGTGCCCCCCGCGCCGCGCCCCGCCGAGCCCCGCGGACGCAAGGGACCGCGCGACAGTGGAACGCGGGACCGTCCGCAGGAGTTCCAGGTCGGTCTCGTCCAGCACCTCCGGCCGGACCATGTTCACGATGATCCGGCCCACCGGCAGCCGGGCCGAACGCAGCTCGGCGATGCCGTCCACGGTCTCCTGGACGGGCATCTCCTCCAGCAGCGTCACCAGGTGCACGGCCGTTTCCGGCGACTTCAGCACCCGCATCACGGCCTGCGCCTGATTGTGTATCGGGCCGATCTTGGCGAGACCGGCGACCTCGTCGTTCACGTTCAGGAAGCGCGTGATCCGCCCGGTCGGCGGGGCGTCCATGACGACGTAGTCGTAGACGAACCGCCCGCTGCGCTCCTTGCGGCGCACCGCCTCGCACGCCTTGCCGGTCAGGAGGACGTCCCTGAGGCCGGGCGCGATGGTGGTGGCGAAGTCGATCGCGCCGAGCTTCTTCAGGGCCCGTCCCGCGCTGCCCAGCTTGTAGAACATCTGGAGGTAGTCCAGAAGGGCCAGTTCGGGGTCGATGGCGAGGGCGTACACCTCCCCGCCCCCGGGTGCTACCGCGATCTTCCGTTCCTCGTAAGGCAGCGCCTCCGTTTCGAAGAGCTGCGCGATGCCCTGACGGCCCTCGACCTCGACGAGAAGCGTCCGCTTCCCCTGCGTGGCCAGGGCCAGCGCTAGGGCCGCGGCCACCGTGGTCTTGCCGGTACCGCCCTTGCCGCTGACGACCTGGAGCCTGCTCACGTATTCGAGCCTAACCAGTCCGCGCCCGGGCTACGCGGGAGGCTGTGGACAAGCGGTGCGGTGGTGGGCCGCGAGCCCCTGCCCGCCAGGGGCTAGAGTCGGCCGCATGACCAAGTGGGAATACTCGACTGTGCCGCTGCTCGTCCACGCCACGAAGCAGATTCTGGACACCTGGGGCGAGGACGGCTGGGAGCTCGTCCAGGTCGTGCCCGGGCCGAACAACCCCGAGCAGCTCGTGGCCTACCTGAAGCGGGAGAAGCAGTAGTGGGCGCCGTCGAGGCGAAGCTCGCCGAGCTGGGCCTGAGCCTGCCCGACGTCGTCCCGCCGCTCGCCGCCTACCAGCCGGCCGTGCAGTCCGGCCCGTACGTGTACACCGCCGGGCAGCTGCCGATGGTGGAGGGCAAACTTCCGGTCACCGGCAAGGTCGGTGCGGAGGTCACCGCGGAGGAGGCCAAGGAGCTGGCGCGTACGTGCGCGCTGAACGCCCTGGCCGCCGTGAAGTCCGTCGCCGGTGACCTGGACCGCATCGCGCGCGTGGTGAAGGTCGTCGGTTTCGTGGCCTCGGCCTCGGACTTCACGGGCCAGCCCGCGGTGCTGAACGGCGCGAGCGAACTGCTCGGCGAGGTCCTCGGCGACAAGGGCGTGCACGCGCGCAGTGCCGTGGGCGTCGCGGTGCTGCCGCTGGACGCGCCCGTCGAGGTCGAGATCCAGGTCGAACTCGCGTGACACCCCCGGGGCCCTTCACGGGCCCCAGCTGCGGGATCCGGTCCCGGGGGCCACTCGAACATCCGCCCGTCACGGGATAGCCTCGCGCCCATGGCGAACGGTCAGTGGTACCCCCCGGAGTGGCCGGACCGCATCCGCGCACTCGCGGCCGGCACCCTCACGCCGGTGGCCCCCAAACGCGCGGCCACCGTCATGCTCCTGAAGGACACGGACAGCGGCACGGCCGTCCACATGCTGCGCAGACGCGCCTCCATGGCCTTCGCCGGAGGCGCGTACGCGTATCCGGGCGGCGGTGTCGACCCGCGGGACGACGACCAGCAGGTCCGCTGGGCGGGCCCCACGCGCGCGTGGTGGGCCGAGCGGCTCGGCGTCGACGAGACGGCGGCCCAGGCGATCGTCTGCGCGGCCGTGCGCGAGACGTACGAGGAGGCGGGCGTCCTGCTCGCCGGGCGGGCCCACGACTCGGTCGTCGGTGACACCACGGGTGCCGACTGGGAGGCCGACCGGGCCGCCCTGGTCGCCCGGGACCTGTCCTTCGCGCAGTTCCTGGACCGCCGCGGCCTGGTCCTGCGCTCCGACCTGCTGGGCGCCTGGACCCGGTGGATCACTCCGGAGTTCGAGGCCCGCCGCTACGACACCTGGTTCTTCGTGGCCGCGCTCCCCGAGGGGCAGCGCACCCGCAACGCCTCCACGGAGGCCGACCGCACGGTGTGGATCGCCCCGCGCGAGGCGGCGGACGGGTACGACAAGGGCGAGCTGCTGATGATGCCGCCGACGATCGCGACCCTGCGCCAGCTGACGGCATACGAGACGGCCGCCGGGGCACTCGACGCGGCCCAGGGGCGTGACCTCACGCCCGTCCTGGCCACCGCCCGCCTGGTGGAGGGGAGGATCGTGCTCTCCTGGCCGGGCCACGACGAGTTCACCAAGCACATCCCGACCGGTGGAGCCACCGCATGACGGACGCAAGCGCCCTTCCCGGCCGGCCCCGTGGCGGAGTCCTCTCGGGGCCCGCCACCGCGCGGGCCGTCAACGTCCTGGCCCCCAACGCGTCGGCCATGACCCTGGACGGCACCAACACCTGGATCGTCTCGGAGCCGGATGCGGACCTGGCCGTGGTGATCGACCCGGGGCCGCTGGACGACGGGCACCTGCGCCGGGTCGTCGCCACGGCCGAGCAGGCCGGCAAACGCGTCGCCCTGACCCTGCTGACCCACGGCCACCCCGACCACGCGGAGGGCGCCACCCGGTTCGCCGAACTGACCGGCACGCGCGTGCGTGCCCTCGACCCGGCCCTGCGCCTGGGTGACGAGGGCCTGGCCGCCGGAGACGTGATCACCACCGGCGGGCTGGAACTGCGCGTCGTACCGACCCCCGGCCACACCGCGGACTCCCTGTCCTTCCACCTCCCGGCCGACCGGGCGGTCCTCACCGGCGACACGGTCCTCGGCCGTGGCACGACGGTCGTGGCCCACCCCGACGGCCGTCTCGGCGACTACCTGGACTCCCTGCGCCGCCTGCGCTCCCTCTCGGTCGACGACGGCGTCCACACGGTCCTGCCGGGCCACGGCCCCGTCCTGGAGGACGCCCAGGGCGTCGTCGAGTACTACCTCGCCCACCGCGCCAACCGACTCGCCCAGGTCGAGACGGCCGTGGAGGACGGTTACCGCACCCCCGCTCAGGTCGTCGCCCACGTCTACGCCGACGTGGACCGCTCCCTGTGGCCGGCGGCGGAACTGTCGGTACGGGCACAGATGGACTACCTGGAAGAACACGGGCTCATCTAGGGCCCTCAGGACGCGGCGCTTTGACGCCGTGCAAGCGCGCGTACTCCCCGGCGAGCCAGGGACCCAGATCGCCGACGTACGCCGCGAGCACGGCGGCGTCCCCGGCCGGCTCGCGCCCCAGGGCAGCCGCGGCCCGCATCTGCTCGCCCCGCTCGGGGTAGTACCCCGCGAAGGCCTCGGCCATCTCGTGCAGGTCGCTGGTCCATCCCTTCCAGCGGGGCATGACGAGGGTGAAGCCGGTACGGACCAGGTGCCGGGACATGAAGCGGACCAGCAGCCTCCGGGCCTCCTCGGTGTCGTCCGCCTCGGCGATCCGCCGGCGCCAGTGGGGGAGGAGCACCGCCAGGTCGCCGTTGGTCTCGCGGGCCAGCAGGGCGTCGGGGCGGTAGCGCGGCAGGCACGCGGCCAGGTCCTCGCCCAGCAGGGGAGTGCACAGGCAGGCGACGAACCAGCCGAGGTCGTGCCTCTCCAGGCCGCTCAGCAACCGCTCCCGGCTGAACAGCAGGGTGCCGTGCCCGTCGATCTGCTCGAACTCCTCGTCCAGGGCGGCGCCGAGCGCCCGGGCGTCGTCCCGGTCCGCCGCGGTCGGCTCCTGGTGCAGGGCGAGCAGCAGGTCCAGGTCGCTGCGGCCCACGCGCGCGGTGCCGCGCGGTATCGACCCGTAGAGGTACGCGCTGTGCAGCCGGTGCCCGAACACGTCGGCCAGCCGGTCGCGGGCCGCGGCGACGACCGGCCGGAAGGCCGGGGGCACGCGCGCGAGCGAACCCTCTCTGGTGAGGAAGCCCTGTGCGTCGAGCCCGGGGCGGTGGGCGGGGCTGCCGGTCATGCGCCCACCGTGCCCTGAGCGGAACCCTGATGGGGCGCGCTTTCCGGTTCCTTGACGACGTCGGGCCCCGTCTCGCGCGGAGACGGGGCCCGATGACGTACGGCAGTGCGCGTCAGCGTGAGCGCTTGGCGAGGCGCTCCACGTCCAGGAGGATCACGGCGCGGGCCTCCAGGCGGAGCCAGCCGCGCTGGGCGAAGTCCGCGAGGGCCTTGTTGACCGTCTCGCGGGACGCGCCGACCAGCTGGGCCAGCTCCTCCTGCGTGAGGTCGTGCACGACGTGGATGCCCTCCTCGGACTGCACGCCGAACCGGCGCGACAGGTCCAGCAGGGCGCGGGCGACGCGGCCCGGGACGTCCGAGAAGACGAGGTCGGACATCGCGTCGTTGGTCTTGCGCAGCCGGCGTGCGACGGCGCGCAGGAGCGCCGTGGCCACCTCCGGGCGGGCGTTCAGCCAGGGCTGGAGGTCGCCGTGGCCGAGGCCGAGCAGCTTGACCTCGGTCAGGGCCGTGGCCGTCGCGGTGCGCGGGCCCGGGTCGAACAGCGAGAGCTCACCGATGAGCTCACCGGGGCCGACCACGGCCAGCATGTTCTCGCGGCCGTCGGGGGACGTGCGGTGGAGCTTCACCTTGCCCTCCGTGACCACGTACAGGCGGTCACCGGGGTCGCCCTCATGGAACAGCGAGTCACCGCGAGCGAGGGTCACCTCACTCATGGAGGCGCGGAGCTCCGCGGCCTGCTCGTCATCGAGCGCCGCGAAGAGCGGATTGCGCCGCAGAACGTCGTCCACGAGTTCTCTCCTTGTCGACCTGCTCAGGGGATCTTGCTCCCCCGTGTACCGAGGGACCGTGGTGCCCATTTTGTCGGGCGGTCCAAACAGTGTGATCTGTCACAAGGATGCCGCACACGTGTCCCGGGGTACGCGGCAGGGGTCCAATTGGGCGCCGATCTTCAGGGGCCGGGGCGGATGTCTGTGCCGGGGCTTAGGCTGGCCGGGTGTCCAAATCGCCGGTGAGAGCACAGGCCGAGGGGGCTGCGCGGGTGGTTGTACGTCGCGATTCCGCTGTGGGCGAACAGAGCCCCGATGGCGGCAGGAAAACGGCGAAAGAGAACAAGACGGAACCGGCGAGGAAGGCGGCGTCCGCGAAGAGGGCTGCTTCCGAGGGGACTGCAGCGAAGACGGCTACGTCGAAGACTGCTGCTTCCGAGAAGGCCGCTGCCAGGAAGGCCGCTTCCGAAAAGGCTGCGTCCAAGAAGGCCGTTTCCGGGAAAGCCACGAAGGGCGCCGCCGTGAAGAAGGCGCCCGCCGCCAGGAAGGTCACCGTCGCGCCGAAGAAGGCCACGGCCCGTCTCGAGGGCACCGCCCCCGCCAAGGCCGTCGTCCGCCCGCCGGGCGACGAGTCGCGTACCGCCCTGGTCCGCCGGGCCCGCCGTATCAACCGCGAGCTCGCCGAGGTCTTTCCGTACGCCCACCCCGAGCTGGACTTCGCCAACCCCTTCCAACTGGTCGTCGCCACGGTCCTGTCCGCCCAGACGACCGACCTGCGCGTCAACCAGACGACACCCGCCCTCTTCGCGAAGTACCCGACCCCGGAGGACCTGGCCGCCGCCAACCCCGAGGAGGTGGAGGAGATCCTCCGCCCGTGCGGCTTCTTCCGGGCCAAGACGAAGTCCGTCATAGGGCTGTCGAAGGCTCTGGTGGAGGACTTCGGGGGCGAGGTCCCCGGCCGGCTCGAAGACCTGGTCAAGCTGCCCGGCGTCGGCCGCAAGACCGCGTTCGTCGTGCTCGGCAACGCCTTCGGCCGTCCCGGCATCACCGTGGACACCCACTTCCAGCGCCTGGTGCGCCGCTGGCAGTGGACCGGCGAGACCGACCCCGACAAGATCGAGGCCGCCGTCGGCGCCCTCTTCCCGAAGAGCGACTGGACGGATCTGTCGCACCACGTGATCTGGCACGGCCGCCGCATCTGTCACGCCCGTAAGCCCGCGTGCGGCGCCTGCCCGATCGCTCCGCTGTGCCCGGCGTACGGCGAGGGCGAGACCGACCCGGAGAAGGCGAAGAAGCTCCTCAAGTACGAGAAGGGCGGCTTCCCCGGCCAGCGGCTGAACCCGCCGCAGGCCTACCTGGACGCGGGCGGCAAACCGGCGCCGCCGCTGGGGGCCGGATGAGTCACCCGAGCCACCGAAGGGGCTCCTTGCCCGGCCGGGCGGACTCCAGGCACCACCCGGTGGATCCGATGCACCACCCGGTGGTCCCGATGCGCCGCCCCGCGAGCCCGGCGCGCCGCCCGTTCAGGGGATCCCGGGCGCTCGCGGAACGATCTCAGGGCCGTCGTGCGTTGGATGCGGCAGGACGACGGGGGTGGCGATGACGCGCGCGAGCGACACACAGGGTGGCCCGGTGACGCTGAGCAAGGACGGGCTGCCCGGCTGGCTCGACCCCGTGGTGCACGCCGTCGAGACGGTCCGGCCGACGCAGCTGAGCCGGTTCCTGCCGCCGGAGGACGGAGCGGGGCGGCAGTCCGCCGTGCTGGTCCTCTTCGGTGAGGGGGCGCACGGCCCGGAGCTGCTGCTCATGGAGCGCGCGAGCTCCCTGCGCTCGCACGCCGGGCAGCCCTCCTTCCCGGGCGGCGCCCTCGACCCCGAGGACGGGGACCCCGGCGGTGACGGCCCGCTGCGGGCCGCCCTGCGGGAGGCCGAGGAGGAGACCGGTCTCGACCCCTCCGGCGTCCAGCTCTTCGGCGTCCTGCCGCGGCTCTACATCCCGGTCAGCGGCTTCGTCGTCACACCCGTGCTGGGCTGGTGGCGCGAGCCGAGCCCGGTCGGAGTCGTCGATCCGAACGAGACCGCCAGGGTCTTCACCGTCCCCGTGGCGGATCTCACGGATCCGGCCAACCGCGCGACCACCGTCCACCCCAGCGGCCACCGAGGTCCGGCATTTCTGGTCGAATCAGCCCTTGTCTGGGGTTTCACGGCCGGAATCATCGACCGGCTGCTGCACTTCGCGGGCTGGGAGCGGCCCTGGGACCGCGAGAAGCAGGTCCCCCTCGACTGGCGCGCATGACAGGGTGGCCTCCGTGAACGTGCTGGACATCTTGTTGCTGGTCGCCGCCGTGTGGTTCGCGGTCGTGGGGTACCGCCAGGGGTTCGTCGTCGGCATCCTGTCGGTGATCGGCTTCCTGGGCGGCGGCCTCGTCGCGGTCTACGTGCTGCCCGTCATCTGGGACGCGCTGACCGACAACGCCGAGGTGAGCACGACCGCCGCCGTCGTCGCGGTCGTCGTCGTCATCGTCTGCGCATCCGTCGGCCAGGCCCTGACCACCCACCTCGGCAACAAGCTGCGCCGGCACATCACCTGGTCCCCGGCCCGGGCCCTCGACGCCACCGGTGGCGCCCTGGTCAACGTCGTGGCGATGCTCCTGGTCGCCTGGCTGATCGGCTCCGCCCTCGCGGGCACGACCCTGCCGACCGTCGGCAAGGAGGTCCGCAACTCCAAGGTGCTGCTGGGCGTCTCGCAGGCCCTGCCGGACCAGGCGGCCACCTGGTTCGCGGACTTCTCCTCCGTCCTCGCGCAGAACGGCTTCCCGCAGGTCTTCAGCCCGTTCTCCAACGAGCCGATCACCGACGTCCAGCCGCCCGACCCGGCGCTCGCGAACAGCCCCGTGGCCGAGCGCGCCCAGCGCTCCATCGTCAAGGTCATGGGGACGGCCCCGAGCTGCGGCAAGGTCCTGGAGGGCACCGGCTTCGTCTTCTCCGGCCGCCGTGTGATGACCAACGCGCACGTGGTCGGCGGAGTCGACGAGCCGACCGTGCAGATAGGCGGCGAGGGCAGGAAGTACGACGCCAGGGTCGTGCTCTACGACTGGCGGCGTGACATCGCCGTCCTCGACGTACCGGACCTGAAGGCGCCCGTGCTGCGGTTCACCGAGAAGGACGCGACCAGCGGCGACAGCGCGATCGTCGCGGGCTTCCCGGAGAACGGGGCGTACGACGTGCGCGCCGCCCGCGTGCGCGGCCGCATCACGGCGAACGGCCCGGACATCTACCACCGCGGCACCGTCCGCCGCGACGTCTACTCCCTCTACGCGACCGTCCGTCAGGGCAACTCGGGCGGCCCGCTGCTCACACCCGACGGCAAGGTCTACGGCGTCGTCTTCGCCAAGTCGCTCGACGACGCCGAGACCGGCTACGCGCTGACCGTGGACGAGATCCGGGAGGACATCACCAAGGGGCGCACGGCCAACCGGCAGGTGGGCAGCGACAGCTGCGCCCTCTAGGAACGGCGGCCCCGAAGCGGCAGGTGTCGCAGGTGTCGGGGTGTCACTCGCGCGAGTGACGCCTCAGTCGCGTGTGGGGCGAAGACGTACGGAGACCCAGCGCGCGCGGCGGCGGAGGATACGCGGAATCCCGCCCCGGGGGTCCCTGGTGGCCATCTGCGGTGCGCCGCTTCGATGGTGGGGGTTCGCACCGCCCGCCGAGCGGCGATTGCGGGTTGCGTCACTGTAGTCGTGCGTCCAGCCCATACCCCGACGTGTGCCCCCGCCCCATGGTCGATAACCGCGCCCGGGGCGTCCAATTGGCCTATGCGCCGGGCAAGTGGCCGTTCGTAGGACAAGCGTTCACCAGCCGGGTACCGGGCGCGGTCGACCGGTCACCGGTCGGGTTCGGGATCCCGCAGCCAGTTGATGAGTTCCGAGGAGAACGCGACCGGGTCCTCCTCGTGCGGGAAGTGCCCGAGGCCGTCGAACAGACGCCAGCGGTAGGGGGCTTCGACGTACTCGCCGGACCCGGCCGCGCTGCGGGTGCGCATCACGGGGTCGAGCGAGCCGTGCAGATGGAGGGTCGGCACCCGCACGGGCCGCTTCATCCGGCGGTTGAACTGGATGCCGTCGGGGCGGGCCAGGGAGCGCACCATCCAGCGGTACGGTTCGACCGCGCAGTGCGCCGCGGAGGGGATGCACATGGCGCGGCGGTACGTCTGCAGCGCCTCGTCCTCGGGCGGGCGCGGCCCGGACCAGTCCTGGATCAGCTCCGCCACGAGCGCCCCCTCGTCGGCGGTGAGCTGCCGCTCCGGGATCCAGGGCCGCTGGAATCCCCAGATGTGTGACCCGGCGCGGGTCTGCTTGACGTCCCGCAGCATGGCCGAGCGCCAGCGCCGCGGGTGCGGCATGGACGCGACCGCCAGGCGCCGCACCAGCTTGGGACGCATCGCGGCCGCCGTCCACGCGAGGTATCCGCCCAGGTCGTGGCCGACCAGCGCGGCGTCGGGCTCGCCGAGGGAGCGGATGACGCCGGTGACGTCGAGCGCGAGGTTCGCGGGGTCGTAGCCGCGCGGTGTGCGGTCGCTGCCGCCGACGCCCCTGAGGTCCATGGCGACGGCCCGGAAGCCCGCGTCGGCGAGCGCCACCAGCTGGTGCCGCCAGGTCCACCAGAACTGCGGGAACCCGTGCAGCAGCAGCACCAGCGGCCCGTCGCCCAGCTCGGCGATGTGGAAGCGGGCGCCGTTGGCGGCGACGTCGCGATGGCTCCAGGGGCCGTCCAGGAGTACGGCCGGGGCCGGTTGTGCCGGGGCAGGGGCGGGGTCCGTCATGACGACGAGCGTGCCACAGCCTCGATGGCCTCGGGGACCCGGTCCTGCTGCAGCTCCGGCCGCGGGTGCGGCTTGGCCTTCTGGAGCACGACCGCGGTCTCCTTCATCGACGCGGCGACCTTCTGCGGGCCCTTGCTCTTCTTGGCCTTCTTCGCGAAGGTCACGCCGATCAGCGCGAGCACACCGGCGACCAGCACGTTCGCCGCGAACGACAGCAGGAAGCAGACCGCGAGGTTCCAGTCGCTCCAGGTGCGGATGCCGTACGCCAGCGCGAAGTTCAGCATCGGCAGGGAGAAGATCAGCACCGCGCCGGCCGCCGAGAAGGCGCCGCCGCTGGTCGCGCCGCGCTTGACGTCCTGCTTGAGCTGAGCCTTCGCCAGCGCGATCTCGTCGTGCACCAGCGCCGACATTTCCGCCGTCGCCGAGGCGAACAGCTGGCCGATGCTGCGTTCGGCGCCGACCGGGCTGCCGTCGGGTGCGCTCATCGCGGGTCTCCCTCTTCTGCGTACGGTCCGTTTTTTCGCGTCTTGTGCCTGACCCGCCGCAGTCGTCCGACTGGGTACGGCCTGACTGCGTACGGTCCCGTCTTTTGTACCGTCTCGTCAGATCATGCCGGACGGTGGTGGTCCTCGCCTGCCCCGCCCGGTACTTCGGCAAGCGCGTGGCGCGCCGCTGCCTTCTCCTGGGCGATCCGGCGGTGTTCGGCGGCCTTGCGCTCGTAGAGGGCGGCGAGCCGCAGGTGGTACGCCGGGTCGTCCTCCTCGTACACGTCCGGGATGCCGTCGGCGTCCTCGTCGCGCTCCTCGTCCTCCCACATGCGCCGGTACCTGGCGTTGCGGATCTTCAGCAGGACGGTCGCGAGTGTCGCGGCGATGAGCGAGCCCAGCAGGACGGCGGCCTTCACCTCGTTCGTCATCGTCTGGTCGCCGTCGAAGGCGAGTTCGCCGATGAGCAGCGACACGGTGAAGCCGATGCCGGCGAGGGTCGCCACCGCGAACACGTCCGCCCAGGCGAGGTCGTCGCTGAGCGAGGCGCGGGTGAATCGCGCCGTCAGCCACGTCCCGCCGAAGATGCCGAGCGACTTGCCGACGACGAGTCCGAGGACCACACCGAGGGTCTCCGGTTCGGTGAACACGTCGGTGATCGCCCCGCCGGACACCGCGACGCCGGCACTGAACAGCGCGAACAGCGGCACGGCGAGCCCCGCCGACAGGGGCCGCACGAGGTGCTCGATGCGCTCGCCGGGGGAGCGGTCCTCGCCCTCGTGGCGGTGGCAGCGCAGCATGAGGCCCATGGCGACACCGGCGACGGTGGCGTGGATGCCGCTGTTGTACATCAGCGCCCAGACGACGAGGCCCAGCGGCACGTACACGTACCAGCCGCGTACGCCCGCGCGCAGCAGCAGCCAGAAGAGCACCAGGCCCGCGACGGCACCGCCGAGCGCGGCGAAGTTCAGGTCGGCGGTGAAGAACACCGCGATGATCAGGATCGCGAAGAGGTCGTCGACGACGGCGAGCGTGAGCAGGAAGGCCCGCAGCGCGCTCGGCAGGGAGGTGCCGATCACGGCGAGTACGGCGAGCGCGAACGCGATGTCGGTCGCGGTCGGCACGGCCCAGCCGGCCAGGGAGCCACCGCCGGTGACGTTGGTGAGCGTGTAGACGAGGGCCGGTACGGCCATGCCGCACAGCGCGGCGATGACCGGCAGCGCGGCGGCCTTCGGGTCGCGCAGGTCACCCGCCACGAGTTCCCGCTTGAGCTCGATCCCGGCGACGAAGAAGAAGATCGCCAGCAGTCCGTCGGCGGCCCAGTGCGCGACGGACAGGTCGAGGCCGAGTGCGGCAGGGCCCAGGTGGTAGTGGGAGACGCTCTCGTAGCTGTCGTGCAGGGCGGGGATGTTCGCCCAGAGCAGCGCGATGACAGCGGCGGCGAGCAGCAGCACCCCGCCGACGGTCTCGGTGCGCAGCGCGTCCGCCACGTACGTCCGCTCGGGCAGCGACAGCCGGCCGAACACTTTGCGGGGGGTGGTGGGGCGGGGCGCGGTCACGAGGAGACCTCCGGTCGGTGGGCAGGACGCAGCACATGCCGACCAGACTTCCCGGCGCACCATGGAGCACTTGTTTTGCTGAGTTTAGGTAACCGTACGGCAGCGCGCATCCGGCGGTCCGCGCCGTCGGTACGCCCCGGCGGAGGTCACCCCGACATGGGTGCCCTCCGCCGGCTCGGTCATGCCGGTGCCGTGCTCAGTCCTCGCTGGGCGCGGCGGGCAGCTTGGACTGGATGAGGTCCATGACCGTGGAGTCGGTCAGCGTGGTGACGTCACCCAGCTGGCGGTTCTCGGCGACGTCCCGCAGCAGCCGGCGCATGATCTTGCCGGAGCGCGTCTTGGGCAGCTCCGCCACCGGCAGGACCCGCTTCGGCTTGGCGATCGGGCCGAGGGTGTTGCCCACGTGCGTACGCAGCTCGCCGACCAGCTCCTCGGTCTCGGCGGCCGTACCGCGCAGGATCACGAAGGCGACGATCGCCTGCCCGGTCGTCTCGTCCGCCGCGCCCACCACGGCCGCCTCGGCGACCGAGGGGTGGGAGACCAGCGCCGACTCGACCTCCGTGGTGGAGATGTTGTGCCCCGACACGAGCATGACGTCGTCGACCCGGCCGAGCAGCCAGATGTCGCCGTCGTCGTCCTTCTTGGCACCGTCACCGGCGAAGTACTTGCCTTCGAAGCGCGACCAGTAGGTGTCGATGAAGCGCTGGTCGTCGCCCCAGATGGTGCGCAGCATCGACGGCCACGGCTCGGTCAGCACCAGGTAGCCGCCTCCGCCGTTCGGCACCTCGTTGGCCTCGTCGTCGACGACGGTGGCGGAGATGCCGGGCAGTGGCGTCTGGGCCGAGCCGGGCTTCGTCGCGGTCACGCCCGGCAGCGGGGTGATCATCATCGAGCCGGTCTCGGTCTGCCACCAGGTGTCGACGACCGGGGTGCGGTCGCCGCCGATGTTCTTGCGGTACCAGACCCACGCCTCGGGGTTGATCGGCTCGCCCACCGAGCCCAGCACCCGCAGGCTGGACAGGTCGAACTTGGCGGGGATGTCGTCGCCCCACTTCATGAACGTGCGGATCGCGGTCGGCGCGGTGTAGAGGATCGTCACGCCGTACTTCTGCACGATCTCCCAGAAGCGGCCCTGGTGCGGGGTGTCGGGCGTGCCCTCGTACATGACCTGGGTGGCGCCGTTCGCCAGCGGGCCGTAGACGATGTACGAGTGGCCGGTGACCCAGCCGACGTCGGCGGTGCACCAGTAGACGTCCGTCTCCGGCTTGAGGTCGAAGACGGCGTGGTGGGTGTAGGCGGTCTGCGTGAGGTAGCCGCCGGAGGTGTGCAGGATGCCCTTCGGCTTACCCGTGGTGCCCGAGGTGTAGAGGATGAACAGCGGGTGCTCGGCGCCGAAGGCCTGCGGGGTGTGCTCGGCGCTCTGCCGCTCCACCAGGTCGTGCCACCACACGTCGCGGCCCTCGGTGAGGGCGACCTCCTGGCCGGTGCGGCGTACGACCAGGACGTGCTCGACGATGCCGGCCTTCTCGACGGCCTCGTCCACGGCCGGCTTGAGCGCGGACGGCTTGCCGCGCCGGTAGCCGCCGTCGGCGGTGATGATCACGCGCGCGTCGGCGTCCTGGATGCGGGTGGCGAGGGCGTCGGAGGAGAAGCCGCCGAAGACGACCGAGTGGGCGGCGCCGATCCGGGCGCAGGCCAGCATCGCGACCGCCGTCTCGGGGATCATCGGCATGTAGACGGCGACCCGGTCGCCCGCCTGGACTCCCAGCTCCAGCAGGGCGTTGGCCGCCTTGGAGACCTCGTCCTTGAGCTCGGCGTAGGTGATGGCGCGGCTGTCGCCGGGCTCGCCCTCGAAGTGGATGGCGACCCGGTCACCGTGCCCGGCCTCCACATGGCGGTCGACGCAGTTGTAGGCGACGTTGAGCTCGCCGTCCTTGAACCACTTGGCGAACGGCGGGTTCGACCAGTCGAGGGTCTCGGTGGGCTCCTTGGCCCAGGTCAGCCGGCGGGCCTGCTCGGCCCAGAAGCCGAGCCTGTCAGCCTTGGCCTGTTCATACGCCTCCGCGGTGACGTTGGCGTTCTCGGCCAGGTCGGCGGGGGGTGCGAACCTGCGCTCTTCCTTGAGCAGGTTGGCCAGGCTCTCGTTGCTCACGGCATCTGCCTTTCCCAGGGTGTCCGTTGTGTCCCAGGCCACAGCTCATCAGACCCGGGGGTGCGATGACAAGGGCCGACGGCCGATTGGTTTAGACCTGTCGGGCGGTGCTGTCGGGGACCGCGGTCACCCGTACCCACGGACGCCGACCAGGGAAAGTTCAGTGCGTGTGCTGCCCGTCGTATGTGTCGTGACGGGGACCGGAGCGGGACCCGCGGGGCGGGGCGGCAGCAGCGGGCCTGTCGGCGGCCCTCACGGGCGTTGTCCAGCCCCGCGGGGCCTGGACCGCCCCGGCGCAGACGGCCGGGGCAGCCCCTTCATTCGGGGCCGGGCGGGAACACGTCCCGGCCCGGCTCCCGGTTCACGCCGTCAGGTCCGACTCCCGGACCCGGTCGAAGACGCCGCCGGCGTCCGTCTCGGTGAGCAGGTACGCCTCCGCCTCGCCGACGTGGAAGTACATCCCGTGCAGCTCCAGGCTGCCCTGCTCGATGGCCCGGGCCACCGAGTCGTGGGCGCGCAGATGCTCCAACTGCTGCACCACATTGGTCAGGCAGAGCTGTTCGACCGCGTCTGCGGGGGAACGCCCGGCCAGTCTGCCTCCGGGCAGACTGTCGTCGGCCATGCGCTCCAGGCTGGGCAGCCCGTGCCGCAGCCACCGCTTCAGCGGGCTTCGGGCGCCGCCGGGCTCGGAGCTGAGCAGTGCCTGCATGGCGCCGCAACCCGAGTGCCCGCACACCGTGATGGACCGCACCTGCAGCACGTCCACGGCGTACTCGATCGCCGCCGCCACCGAGTCGTCACCGCTCTCCTCGCCCGGGCGCGGTACGAGGTTGCCCACGTTGCGCACGACGAACAGGTCGCCCGGACCACTGGAGGTGATCATCGAGGTGACCAGCCGGGAGTCGGCGCAGGTCAGGAACAGCTGTGAAGGCTGCTGGCCCTCTCGCGCCAGCCGCGCCAGCTCGCTGCGCACCAGGGGCGCGGTGTTGCGCTGGAACGCGCTGATGCCTCGCGCCAGTTCGTGCCCCCTGGGGCCGCTGGAGCCGCTGGAGCCGCTGGAGCCGCTGGGGCCGCCAGTGGCCGTCGGGTCGGGCTCGGAGCGGTCCGGTCCTTGCGTGCTCTGCTCGGCAGGGGGTACGGAACGGGGGCCGTCGCACTGGTGGTTGCGCCAGGGAGTCCAGGGCCGGCAGCGGCAGTCGCCGGTGGCCTGGGGCTCGGAGATACGGGTGCCGGGGTGCCGGCCGGTGATCTCGACGGTGCCGCCCTGCGCGGTGTGCGTCTTCTGCCAGTCCTGCAGCGTCTCGAACGCCGCGTGGTCCATGAACGACCCGTCCAGCTCGACGACGGTGTCGGCACCGTGCGGCACGAGATGCAGGGCCCGGCTGAGCCGTGGCACCGCGAGGAACGTCAACTGTCCTCTGACGTGTACGTGATGGACTCCTTCCCTCTCTTCGTGCGTGATGCGGGTACGGGTCAGGCGGTGCAGGGCGACGCCGACGGCCGTGGCGATGCCGAGCGCCACGCCCTCCAGGACGCCGAGGGAGACCACGCCGAGGGTGGTGACGGCGTAGACCCATACTTCGCGGTGGCGGGTCACTGTGCGGATGTGGTTCAGGGACACCATCTGGATGCCGACGGCCATCACCAGGGCGGCGAGCGAGGCGAGCGGGATGAGCTCCAGGATCGGGACCATCAGCAGCGTGGCGATCACTACGAGAACGCCGTGCAGCATCGTGGAGTTCCGGCTGACCGCACCCGCGTGCACATTCGCCGAACTGCGCACGGCCACACCGGCGATGGGCAGTCCGCCGAGCGAGCCGGAGACGATGTTGGCGGCGCCCTGCCCGAGGAGTTCGCGGTCGAGGTTGGAGCGCCCGCCGCGGGGCGGCGGACCGGGGCGGCCGGCCACCAGCTTGTCCACGGCGACCGCGCCGAGCAGCGACTGCACGCTGCACACCAGCGTGGTGGTGAGCACGGCCGCGACCAGGCCCAGCACGGGGCCCTCGGGCAGACCGGCCAGGGCGTGGTTGCTCCAGGACGGCAGGTCGACCTTGGGCAGGCGGAGTCCGGCGAGGGCGGCGGCCGCGGTGGCTCCGGCGACGGCGACGAGCGCCGCCGGTACCTTGCGCAGCAGGCGGCCGGCCCGGCCGGGCAGGCGCGGCCAGAGCAGCAGCAGCGCCAGGGTCAGCACGCTCACCGACACCGCCGCGGGGCGCATGGCCGCCAACTGGGCGGGCAGGGCGCGGAGGTTGTCCGGGACGGAGCTCTGCGGTGTGCCGCCGAGCACGATGTGCAGTTGGGCGACGGCGATGGTGACGCCGATCCCGGCGAGCATGCCGTGCACGATCGCGGGACTGACGGCGAGGGCGCCACGGGCCACGCGCAGGCAGCCGAGGCCCAGTTGGGCGAGGCCTGCGAGGACGGTGATGGCGCAGGTCGTCCGCCAGCCGTAACGCTGGATGAGGTCGGCGGTGACGACGGTGAGTCCGGCGGCCGGTCCGCTCACCTGGAGCGGGGAGCCGCCGAGCCGCCCGGCGACCAGCCCGCCCACGGCGGCGGCGACGAGGCCGGCCTGGAGGGGGGCGCCGGTGGCCAGGGCGATGCCCAGGGAGAGGGGCAGCGCGATCAGGAAGACCGCGATCGAGGCCGACACGTCGGCACCCGCGATCCGGAATCGGCGGGGCCCGGCCGGCGGCGGGCTGTGGGGCGGATGGGTGCGCTCGGTTCGGTTCGGGTCGGCGGCGCGTGTGGGGACGCAGGCTGACATGGTTTTCCCGTCTCCTCCGGGGCTGCGCGGTCGCGTGATGGGGGTCCGCTCGGGGCGGGGTGTCGGTCGCGGCGGTCACGGCGTAAATCGGCGGGATGAATCAACGCTCGGTAAACGGATCGTAATGCAGAGTAAAGGAAGAGCATGGACTTTACGGGCAAATGGGTGAATAGATCACTCTGAAGAGTGAAGTGGCCATTTGATCGGCTTGTCCTACTAATTCCTTCCCGGTCTCGTGCGAATTTGGCGGCGCTGTCCGCACCCGAGAGAAGGAAGAAGGTGGACGGACATGGCCGCCACCCACAGGATCGCTGCGGGTTCCGTGATCGCAGCGGTCTGCGCCGCATCGCTCGCCGGCTGCGCGACCGACACCCCCCGGCAAGAGGCCCCCGACCCGCCGAAGGCGCCGCCCGCACAGGCACCGAAGAGCGCGGTCCGGCTGATCGGCGACGGCTCCACCGCCTACACGGGGGCCCAGCCGCACCTGCCCCGACCCGAACGCCTGCGGCCCGGCCAGCGGCCCCCGCAGTTCGTCGTCTTCTCCTGGGACGGCGCGGGCGAGGACAGCCAGAAGCTGTTCTCGCACTTCCGCAAGGTCGCCAGGGAGAACAACGCGACCATGACGTACTTCCTGAGCGGCGTGTACATGCTGCCGGAGGACAAGCGTGACCGGTACCGGCCGCCGCAGCACTCCCCGGGCCGCTCCGACATCGGCTTCAACGACCGCCGCGGCATCGCCGCCACCGCGAAGCAGCTGCGTCTGGCGTGGCTGGAGGGCAACGAGGTCGGCACCCACTTCAACGGCCACTTCTGCGGCAGCGGCGGCGGCGTCGGCGAATGGTCGGTGCAGGACTGGAAGGACGAGATCTCCCAGGCCAAGCAGTTCGTGAAGACCTGGAAGACCAACACCGGCCTGAAAAGCGCCTCACCGCTGCCCTTCGACTACGACAAGGAGCTCATCGGGGCCCGCACCCCGTGCCTGGAGGGCCAGCGCAACTTCATGAGGGCGGCCCGCGACATGGGTTTCCGCTACGACACCAGCGGCGTGAACGACCAGGTCTGGCCGAGAAAGAAGATGGGCCTGTGGGACGTGTCCATGCAGCTCGTACCGTTCCCCGGCCACTCCTTCGAGCAGCTCACCATGGACTACAACTTCATGGTCAACCAGTCGGGCACCAGCACCCAGGGCAACCCCGCCAAATTCGACTTCTGGGGCGACCAGATGCGGGACGGCCTGCTCAGGGGCTTCACCCGGGCCTACGAGGGCAACCGCGCGCCCCTGATCATCGGCAACCACTTCGAGTCCTGGAACGGCGGCACCTACATGCGGGCCGTCGAGGAGGTCATCGAGACGGTGTGCACCAAGCAGGAGGTGCGCTGCGTCTCGTTCCGGCAGCTCGTGGACTGGCTCGACGCCCAGGACCCGAAGACGCTGGAAAAGCTGCGCACGCTGCCGGTCGGCCAGGCGCCCAAGGGTGGCTGGGCGGCCTTCCTGTCGGACCGGCCCGCCCCGGCACCCAGGGGCGTGCCCGGGGCTCCGGCGGCCGGAAGGTAGTCCTTCGGGCGGACGCCGGGTGGTGCACGCGCGTGTGCCGAATGCGGTGCACGCGCGTGTGCCGAATGCGGTGCACGCGTGTGTGCCGAGTGCGGTGCCCGCACGTGTGCCGAATGCGGTGCACGCGCGCATGCCCGAGTGTGGTGCACGCGCGGGGTCCGGGTGGTGCACGCGCGCGGTCCGGGTGGCACACGCGCGCGTGAAGAAGGCCACTCCGCCGTGGGGCGGGGCCCCGGGGTGCGTAGGGTCGTACTCATGAGTACAGCAGGCGCGACCGCCGATCCCCTCGCGGCCCTGGGGGCGCTGCCCGGAGTGGCCGATTCCGTGGAGTCCGTGCGCAAGGCCGTGGACCGGGTCTACGGACACCGGGTCATGCGGCGGCGCAGCAACGCGATCACCTCCGAGGCAGCACTGCGCGGCGCCCGCGGCTCGGCCGCGCTGTCCGGTGCGGACTGGGCCCTGGAGGAGGTGCGCCGGCGCACGGACTTCAGCGGTGACGACGAGGCCCGCACGGTAGGGGCCGCCCTGCGGCTCACCGCGGAGGCGGGCCAGCTGCTGTCGATCTGGCGGCAGTCACCCCTGCGGGTGCTGGCCCGGCTGCATCTGGTGGCTGCCGCGGACCAGGGCGACCAGGTGGGACGGCCCCGCAAGGAGGGCGAGCCGGTCGACGAGCCGCTCGTCGGGCTGCCGCTGCCGAGCGCCACCGAAACGCACGGCAGGCTGGACGGACTGGCCGGGCTGATCATCGCGGGCGGCTCCGCTCCGGCGCTGGTGACGGCCGCGGTCGTGCATGGCGAACTCCTCGCGCTGCGTCCCTTCACGTCCCACAACGGCCTGGTCGCACGCACGGCCGAGCGCATCGTCCTGGTCGGCAGCGGACTGGACCCGAAGTCGGTCTGCGCAGCAGAGGTCGGTCACGCCGAACTGGGACGCGAGGCCTACCTGGAGGCCCTGGCCGGGTACGTCTCCGGTACTCCGGAGGGCGTCGCCGCCTGGATCGCCCACTGCGGCAGGGCGGTCGAACTGGGGGCTCGCGAGTCGATGGCGGTGTGCGAGGCATTGCAACGCGGAGCGGCGTGACATCGCCCGGCCGCACAAATGATGCGGCGGTACGAGTTCTCGTACCGCCGCTGGCATGAGCATCGGGTTACCAAGCGTCCTCGATATGTGCCCATCAGGTCGGGAGCTTTGCCCGTCCCCTGGTGCGGCTGGCCCGTATTCGACGGGTCGACGTCGCGTGGGTGCCCGGTGTTCATGCTCGGTCCGTGGGGCCACATGCGTAAAAAGGTGATCCTCTCGGATGTCCTTGGTCTCGCGGGCCGTTGAGTCCTTTGTACTCCTGCCCCGCAGCAAGCGGAAGTCCAGGCCTTACTTCTTTACTTTCGGATTCACACAGTAAGGGTGATCGCCACAGGTCAAGCGACCGCCGTCCGGCGCCGGTTCGCATACCAGACGAGTCCCGCGGTGGCCGCGGCGGCGCCTATCGCGGCGACCGCGACGAGCGCCGGACGCGGCGGTACGGAGAAGGCGGGGATGCGCTGCTTGAGCCGGACCGGGCGGTGGAAGTCCAGGATCGGCCACCCGCGCGCGAGGGCCTCGCGTCGCAGTGCCCTGTCCGGGTTCACGGCGTGGGGATGGCCCACGGACTCCAGCATCGGCACATCGGTCGCCGAGTCGCTGTAGGCGTAGCAGCGGCTGAGGTCGTATCCCTCGGACTCGGCGAGCTCCCTCACGGCCTCCGCCTTGGTCGGGCCGTACGCGTAGTACTCCACCTCCCCGGTGAAGCAGCCGTCGTCGCCCACGACCATGCGGGTGGCGACCACGCGGTCCGCGCCCAGCAGCTCGCCGATCGGCTCGACCACCTCGGCGCCCGACGTGGACACGATCACCACGTCACGACCGGCGGTGTGGTGCTCCTCGATGAGGGAGGCGGCCTCGTCGTAGATGATCGGGTCGATCAGGTCGTGCAGCGTCTCGGCGACGATCTCCTTGACCTGCTGCACGTTCCAGCCGCGGCACAGGGCGGACAGATATGCGCGCATGCGCTCCATCTGGTCGTGGTCGGCGCCGCCGGCGAGGAAGACGAACTGGGCATATGCGGTGCGCAAGACGGCCCTGCGGTTGATCAGACCGCCTTGGTAGAACGACTTGCTGAACGTGAGCGTGCTCGACTTCGCAATGACCGTCTTGTCCAGGTCAAAGAAGGCCGCTGTGCGGGGCAACGAGTGGTTTTCCACGACCCAGAGCATAGAGGCAGCCCATTCGGCGTAAGGTGGGGCACGTGGGTTTGCCTGAGAAGGCTCTCGGGTACACCATGGAAGTCACGGATCGTTCGCGACCGTGCTAACCCGGCCCGACTCCTCCCCCCCCGAGTCGGCCGTGGGGACGACCCCCGCTCTCCCCCCCGGCGGGGGTCGTCGCATGTCCGGGTGGGTTTTCCTTCTTCGCGCGGCCTGACGGCTGCTCCCGTGCGACTGCCCGTGCAGTGTTGTCATGCTCATGACTTACTACGGTGTGTAGCCGACGGGCTGCTCTGCGGGAGTGGTGCGCAGGGGGCCGAGCCGCTCACCGGTATGGGTGACGGCGATATTCACAACTCCCGGGACGTCCACAGTTATTGACCAAGATCCACACGATTTCCGGGATCGCTGCACCGTGATTCCAACGCGTCCCGCTCGCGGCGAGTTCATGGCCGGTTCCGAGTACCCGGGGGCGTTTGGCCGGATTCTGTCGGCCGTTCACAGGGAGGCCGCTTGTCGGTTCTTCCCACGTATGGGAATCACGGGGCCGCAGGGGCCGCGCGAGTCGTGCAGCGAAGGGGGTTGGAAACCGTGGCCGGAACCGTCACACACGATCCGCCGCCGGCCGCCGGAGGGCGGCAGGGGGGACCGCTGATCGTCACCGAGGACACCGAGCTCCTCGACGATCTGCTGCGCCTGTGCGCGGCAGCCGGCGCCACACCCGAAGTGCACCACGGGGTGCCGGAGCGCAGGGGCAGCTGGGAGGCCGCCCCGCTCGTCCTGGTCGGCGACGACGCCGCGCGGCGGGTACGCGGGGCCGCGCGCAGAAGGGGCGTCGTCCTCGTCGGCCGGGACCAGGACGACTCCGGGGTGTGGCGGCGGGCCGTCGAGATCGGCGCCGAGCACGTCCTGATGCTGCCCGACGGCGAGCAGTGGCTGGTCGACCGCATCGCCGACGTGGCCGAGGGTGTCGGCCGGCCCGCCCTCACCGTCGGCGTCATCGGCGGCCGGGGCGGTGCCGGGGCGTCCACGCTCGCGTGCGCCCTGGCCGTCACCTCCGCGCGGGAGGGGCTGCGCACCCTCCTGGTGGACGCCGATCCGCTGGGCGGCGGACTCGACGTGCTCCTCGGCGGTGAGACGGCCGAAGGACTGCGCTGGCCCGCGTTCGCGTCCTCGCGCGGAAGGGTCGGTGGCGGAGCCCTGGAGGAGTCGCTGCCCGAGCTGCACGCACTGCGGGTGCTCAGCTGGGACCGCGGTGACCGGATCGCGGTCCCGCCGCAGGCGGTGCGCGCGGTGCTCGCGGCGGCCCGGCGCCGGGGCGGCACCGTCGTGGTCGACCTTCCGCGCCGGATCGACGACGGCGTCGCCGAGGTCCTCTCCCAGCTGGACGTGGGCGTTCTGGTGGTGCCCGCCGAGCTGCGGGCCGTCGCGGCCGCGGGGCGGGTCGCCTCCGCGGTCGGCATGGTTCTGCGGGACCTGCGGGTGGCGGTCCGCGGGCCGTACCCGCCCGGGCTCGACGACCGCGAGGTGGCCCGGCTGCTCGGACTGCCCCTGGTCGGCGAGGTGCCGGTCGAACCTGGGCTGGCGCGCCCGGATGCGGGCATGGCACCCCCGGGCGGCGCCCCGCGCGGACCGCTGGCCCGGTTCTGCAAGGGGTTCTGGGAGCGCGCGCTCATCGAGGCGGGTACGGCATGAGCACCCTGGCGGGGCTCGAGGGCGCGGCGCTGCTGGACGGGGTGCGGCGGTGGCTGGCCGAGAGCGGGGCCGAGCCGACCCCCGCGCGCGTGGCGCAGGCCCTGCGGGAGCAAGGACGGGTCCTCGGGGACGCCGAAGTCCTCGGCGCCGCAGCGCAGTTGCGCTCCGAACTGGTCGGCAGCGGACCGCTGGAGCCGCTCCTCGCCGATCCGTCGGTGACGGACGTGCTGGTGTCGGCACCGGACCGGATCTGGGTGGACCGGGGCGGCGGACTGGAGCTGACGCAGGTGCGGTTCGCGGACGCGGCGGCCGTGCGACGGCTCGCCCAGCGTCTCGCCGCCGTGGCCGGACGCCGCCTCGACGACGCCCGGCCCTGGGCCGACGCCCGGCTGCCCGACGGGACGCGGCTGCACGCGGTGCTGCCGCCGGTGGCCGTGGGCTGCGCGTGCCTGTCCCTGCGGGTCGTGAGGCCGCGTGCCTTCACACTCGGCGAACTGGTCGCGGCGGGCACCGTGCCGCCGGGCGGGGACCGCATGCTGCGCGCCCTGCTCGACGCCCGGCTGTCCTTCCTCGTCAGCGGCGGCACCGGCACCGGCAAGACGACGCTGCTGAGTGCCCTGCTGGGGCTGGTGGGGCCCAGGGAGCGGATCGTCCTCGCCGAGGACTCGGCGGAGCTGCGGCCCGACCACCCGCACGTCGTGCGACTGGAGACCAGACCCGCCAACCAGGAGGGCGCGGGCCTCGTCACGCTGGAGGATCTGGTGCGCCAGGCCCTGCGGATGCGGCCCGACCGGCTGGTCGTGGGCGAGGTGCGCGGGCCCGAAGTGGTGCACCTGCTGGCCGCGTTGAACACCGGCCACGAGGGCGGGTGCGGGACCGTGCACGCCAACGCCGCCGCCGATGTGCCCGCCCGGTTGGAGGCGCTCGGCACGGCGGCGGGCCTGGACCGGGCCGCATTGCACAGCCAGTTGGCGGCCGCCCTCTCCGTGGTGCTGCACCTGGTGCGCGACCGGGCCGGGCGGCGGCGGATCGCCGAGGTGCACGTCCTGGAACGGGACGCGTCGGGCCTGGTGCGGACGCTACCGGCGCTGCGGTGGGGAGCGGAGGCGTTCGTGCGCGAGCGCGGATGGGAGCGGCTGAGGGGGCTGCTGCGGGGCGGGACGAGTGGGATCGAGCCGGGTGCGGACCAGGGGGGAAGCGATGACGGGGGTGCCTGAGATGACGGTGGGTGCGGCCGGGATGTGCATGGGGGCGGCTGTCTGGATGCTGGGCGAGCGGGAGGAGACGGCACGGCGGGCGCGGTGGTTGCTCGCGGACGGTGGCCCCGCCCGGAGAGGGCCCCTCGGTTGGCGGAGCGCGGCCGGTGACCTGCGCCGCGTCCGTGGGCGGCTGCGGGCCGAGTGGTGGTCGGCGGTGGCCGGGCTGGTGCTGGCGGTGCTCGGGGCGTCTGTGCTGCCGATCGTCCTGGGCGCGGCCGGGGTGCCGTTGCTGCGGCGGGCCCGGCTGGCCGGCCGGGCGCGGCGGGACCGAGAACGCCGGACCGACGCGGTGATCGCGTTGTGCGGGGCGCTCGGCGGCGAGGTGCGGGCCGGACGCCAGCCGGGTGAGGCGCTGCTCCGGGCCGCCCGGGACTGCGACGGTCTCGCGGACGCCCAGCCCACGGTGCTGGCCGCGGCGCGGTTCGGCGGTGACGTGCCGGACACGCTCGCCACGGCGGCACGGCAACCGGGCGCCGAGGGCCTGCGCGGACTCGCGGCGTGCTGGCGGGTGGCCGTCGACCAGGGCGCGGGGCTCGCGGCCGGACTCGACCGGCTCGCCGCCGCCCTGCGCGCCGAACGCGACCAGCAGTGTGATCTGCGGGCCCAGTTGGCGGGGGCCCGGGCCACGGCGGTGATGCTCGCCGGGCTGCCCGCGCTGGGACTTCTCATCGGGACCGCCCTCGGGGCCGACCCCCTCCACGTCCTGCTGCACACCGGGGCGGGCCTGGGCTGTCTCGTGGCCGGCGGGGTGCTGGAGGGCCTGGGGCTGTGGTGGGTGCGGCGGATCGTGCGGGGCGCGGAGGCGGCGGCATGAGCGGGGATGTCGTCCACAGGCTGGGGGCGGCCGTGGGGATCGTGCTGGTCGCCGGATGGCTGGCGCGCCGGCTGGTCCGGGCGCGGCGCCGTCGCAGGATGCGCCGTCGACTGACCGAGCTGTCGGGGGTGCGGCGGGCAACGGTTCCTCTCCGGCGGCCGGCCTGGCGCCGGGCCGCACGGACCTGGCTGGCTCCGGTGGGCGTGGCGTGCGCCGGTTGGGTGCTGATCGGTGGCCTCACGGGGGCCGCCGTGGGACTGGCCGGGGCGGTGGGGGTGTGGCGGTGGCGATCGAGCAGGGAGACGGCCGACGCGGACCCGGGCGCCCCCGACCTCGCGGAGGCGGCACGGCAACTGCCTCTCGCCGCCGACCTGCTGGCGGCCTGCATCGCGGCGGGCGCCGGCCCGGTGATCGCGGCCCGGGCGGTGGGTGAGGCCTTGGGCGGCCCCGTCGGCGATGCCCTCGCCCGGGGTGCGGCGGAGGTGCGGCTGGGTGGCGAACCGGGCTCGGCGTGGCGGCGGTTGAGTGCTGTGCCGGGCGCCGAAGGGCTGGCCCGGCTGCTCGAACGGGCCGATGTGTCCGGGCTGCCCGCGGCCGTGCCGGTCGCACGGCTCGCGGCTGAGGCCCGGGCCGACTGGGGCCGCGCCGCCACGGCCAGGGCCCGTCGAGCGGGCGTGATGGTCAGCGCCCCGGTCGGGCTGTGTTTCCTGCCCGCGTTCATCGCGGTCGGTGTGCTGCCCGTGGTGATCGGACTCGCGGGCGGGGTGCTCGGAGGGGGTGGTGGGTGACGCGGCGACGGACCCGGAGCACGTGAGGGACAAACGATGGTGGTTCTGACTCTTTCCTACGGGGGTTGAGATGTATCAGGTGGTACGGGCACGGCTGTGTGCCCTGGTGTGCGGGATGCGCGCGGCGCGGCGGGACGGTGGGATGGTCACCTCCGAGTACGCGATGGGGATCGTCGCGGCGGTGGCGTTCGCCGTGGTGCTCTACAAGGTCGTCACGAGCGGCGCGGTCAGCGCGGAGCTGCAGAAGATCGTGAAGGACGCCCTCAATGCGCGGATGTGAGCGGGGCGCGGACCGGGGATTCGTCACGGCGGAATCGGCCGTGGTGCTGCCGGTGCTGGTGATGTTCGCGATGGCGCTGGTGTGGGGGCTGCTGGTCGTGGCCGCGCAGATTCAATGCGTGGACGCGGCGCGGACGGGCGCGCGTGCCGCGGCCCGCCAGGACCCGCCCGGCGCGGTCGTGAGACTGACCCGCGAGGCGGCGCCGCCCGGCGCGAAGGTGACGGTCAGCCGGGACGCGGAGCACGTCCGGGTGACCGTCGTGGCCGAACCGCCGGTGCTGCGGGGTCTGTCCTTCGCCGTGCGCGAGGAGGCCGTGGCGTCGGTGGAGGAGGCGGTGGGCACGTGAGAGGGGGCCGAGCGGTGGTGGGGTCGGACCGCGGCTCCGCCACCGTCTGGAGCGTCGGGGCGATCGCCGTGTTGTGCGTGGTGTTCGGTGTCGTTCTCGCGCTCGGGCAGGCCGTGGTCGTCCGGCATCGTGCGGCGGGCGGGGCCGATCTCGCGGCGCTCGCCGCGGCGGATCACTGGGCCGACGGCGGCACGACGGCCTGCGCCCGGGCCGGCCGGGTGGCCGGGGCGCAGGGTGTGCGGCTCGTGCGGTGCGAGGTCGCCGGTGACGTTTCCGACGTGACGGTGGCGTCGGGCCGGGGACCGTTCACGGTGGAGGTCAGGGCGCGGGCGGGGCCTCCGACGGCTCCGCCGGGCCACTCGGCGGCTTCGGAGGGGACGGCGCCTCGTCCCCCGGCTCCTTTTCCTCCGGTGCCCCCTCCAGCAACACCGTGAGGAGCCGCACCGCCCCCCTCTTGTGCAGCGGGTCGTTGCCGTTGCCGCACTTGGGGGACTGGATGCAGGACGGGCAGCCGGCGTCGCACTCGCAGGACGCGATGGCCTGGCGGGTGGCGGTCAGCCAGGTGCGGGCGGTGTGGAAGGCGCGCTCCGCGAAGCCCGCACCGCCCGGGTGGCCGTCGTAGACGAAGACCGTGGGCAGGAGCGTGTCGGGGTGGAGCGGGATCGAGACGCCGCCGATGTCCCAGCGGTCGCAGGTCGCGAAGAGGGGCAGCAGGCCGATCGACGCGTGTTCGGCGGCGTGCAGGGAGCCACCGAGGATCTCCGGGTTGATCCGGGCGCGGTCCAGCTGGTCCTCGGTGACGGTCCACCACACGGCGCGGGTGCGCAGCGTACGGGGAGGAAGGTCGAGCTTCGTCTCGCCCAGGACCTCACCCGTGATGAGCCGGCGGCGCAGGAAGGAGACGACCTGGTTGGTGACCTCGACGGAGCCGTAGCAGAGGCGGCCGTCGCCCCAGGGGATCTCCACGTCCGTCTCCAGGACGGAGATGGACGTGGTGTCGCGGGCGACCGTGGAGTAGGGCGGGGCGGCCTCCTCGACGAGCGCGACGGAGTCCTCCAGGTCCAGCGACCGCACCAGATAGGTGCGGCCCTGGTGGAGGTGGACCGCCCCCTCGTGGACCGTCGAGTGCGCGGCGCCGGCGTCGACCGTGCCGAGCAGCCGGCCCGTGCCGGTCTCGACGACCTGGACAGGGCGCCCGCCCTCCCCGCGGATGTCGGTCAGGTCGGCGGCGCGCTCGCGGCGGGTCCAGTGCCAGGCCCTGGTGCGGCGGCGCAGCAGCTTCGCGGCCTCCAGCTGGGGCAGCAGACCCTCGCTGGCCGGGCCGAACAGCCCGAGGTCCTCGTCCGTCAGGGGCAGCTCCGCCGCGGCCGCGCACAGGTGCGGGGCGAGGACGTAGGGGTTGTCGGGGTCGAGGACGGTCGATTCGACGGGCTGGTCGAACAGGGCCTCGGGGTGGTGGACGAGGAAGGTGTCCAGCGGGTCGTCGCGGGCGACCAGGACGGCCAGCGCCCCCTGTCCGGACCGTCCGGCCCGGCCCGCCTGCTGCCACAGGGAGGCCCGGGTGCCCGGGTAGCCGGCGATGACGACCGCGTCGAGGCCGGAGATGTCAATGCCGAGTTCGAGGGCGTTCGTCGCGGCGAGGCCCAGGAGTTCACCCGAATGGAGGGCTTGTTCGAGAGCGCGGCGTTCTTCCGGGAGATAGCCGCCCCGGTACGCCGCGACACGCCGGGTCAGGGACCGGTCCACCTCGGCGAGACGCTCCTGGGAGATGACCGAGATCAGCTCGGCGCCACGCCGGGACCGGACGAAGGCGACCGAGCGCACGCCCTGCACGGTGAGGTCGGTCAGCAGGTCGGCGGCCTCGGCGGTGGCCGTGCGGCGGACAGGGGCGCCCTTCTCGCCGTGCAGCTCGGTCAGCGGCGGTTCCCAGAGGGCGAACACCAGTTCACCGCGTGGGGAGGCGTCGTCGGCCACCTCCAGCACCGGCAGGCCGGTGAGGCGGCGGGCGGCCACCGAGGGCTCCGCGGCCGTCGCCGAGGCCAGCAGGAACACGGGCGACGCGCCGTAGCGGGCGCACAGACGGCGCAGTCGGCGCAGCACCTGGGCGACGTGCGAGCCGAAGACACCGCGGTAGGTGTGGCACTCGTCGACGACGACGTACTTCAGTGACTTCAGGAAGGAGGACCAGCGGGGGTGGGAGGGCAGGATGCCCCGATGCAGCATGTCCGGGTTGGTCAGGACGTAGTTGCCGTACTGGCGGATCCACTCGCGTTCCTCGAACGGAGTATCGCCGTCGTACACGGCCGCGCGCACCGAATGGCCCAGCGGGTGTGAAAGTTCCTTCACCGACCGGCACTGGTCCGCCGCGAGCGCCTTGGTCGGAGCAAGGTAGAGGGCGGTCGCGCCGCGGCCGTTCGGGGCCTCGGCACCCTCCAGGAGGGTGGACAGGACCGGCACGAGATAGGCCAGGGACTTGCCGGAGGCCGTGCCGGTGGCGACGACGACGGACTCGCCGTCCAGGGCGTGCTCGGCCGCCCGTGCCTGGTGGGCCCAGGGATGCTCGATGCCCGCGGCCCGCACGGCCGCCACGACCTCCGCGCGGATCCGGTCGGGCCAGACGGCATGCCGACCCTCGCGCGGGGGCAAGTGCTCCGTATGAGTAATGCGCGAAGCCCTGCCCGGACCGGACGCGAGGCGGTCCAGGACCGCGCCCGGCGCGGGCCGGGAGGCGGGGCCCGTCGGGGTCCGATCGGATCGGTGATTCTTGGCCATCGGCACCGAGTGTGTCACTGGAGTGACGGACAATGGAGCCAAGGCGTCGTGCACGCCTGCCGGTAAGTGATTGAATGCCATCGCGGCTGGCGAAGCGTCCAGGGGCTGAAGCCGAATGCCCCAAGGGCGACCGCTCGATAGCAAGGTGCTGGAGGATCCGTGGACCTGTCCCTGTCGACCGAAACCATGGGCGATCGCACGATCGTCAGGGTCGGTGGCGAAATCGACGTATATACCGCGCCCAAGCTGCGCGAGCAGTTGGTCGAGCTGGTGAACGACGGCAGTTTCCACCTTGTCGTCGACATGGAGGGCGTGGACTTCCTCGACTCCACCGGACTCGGCGTACTGGTCGGCGGCCTGAAGCGTGTGCGAGCCCATGAGGGCTCACTGCGCCTGGTCTGCAACCAGGAGCGCATTCTGAAGATCTTCCGTATCACCGGCCTCACCAAGGTGTTCCCGATTCACACCTCGGTCGAGGAAGCGGTTGCGGCCACCGACTGACGCCGGTCCCGGGCCATGTGCCCGGGACGGCCGACGGTCGGCGAAAGAAGACCGAGGGGGCCCGGGCTTCGGCGGCCCGGAGCCTCTCGACAGCACGCCCGAAGTTGCGAGGGGGATGCATGGCCACCGTTGAGCTCCGCTTCAGCGCGCTGCCCGAGCACGTCAGGACCGCCCGGCTGGTGGCGGCAGCGGTGGCGCGCAGGGCCGGAGTGGACGAGGCCGTCCTCGACGAGGTCAGGCTCGCCGTCGGCGAGGCGTGCAGCCGGGCGGTCGGGCTGCACCAGACCGTCGGGATCTCGGCACCGGTGAAGGTGCTGCTGATCGAGGAGGAGAAGCAGTTCTCCATCGAGGTCGGCGACGAGGCCCCGCACATGGTGGCCGGCGGGCGCGCCCCCGGCGACGGACCCGGCGACTCCGACGGTGAGGCCGACGAGGACGAGATGGGCCTCGCGGTCATCAGCGGTCTCGTCGACGACGTCGAGGTCAGCGCGGGCGAGCACGGCGGGCTGATCAAGATGACCTGGCCGACCACGCCGCCGCCGACGATTCTGGTCTGACACCGCCACCGCGCACACCCGTTCTTCCGAAGGGCCCCACCCGTGGGGCCCTTCGTCATGTGCGGGTGTCAGTGGTCGCCTTTACAGTAGTTCCTGAGCCGTTCAATGCGTGAATTCGTTCACGATCATTCGCGTGCTCCCGGTAGTCCCAGAATGCTTTCAGGGCATTACCCCGGAAGGCCAATTCCGTTTATCGCGCTCTGTTTTGATCAGGTTCCGATACCTACAATCCCGTCCACATCTTGAGCTCAGCCCAAGCGTCAAGGAGGACGAATGGCGGGGCTTTCCCTCTCATCACAGTCGGGCCATCCCACAGACCTCGCAGCCGCCGTACTGACCGATGGCAACCGCGTTCTCATCGTGGTCATCGCGGTCGTCGCCCTGGCGGCGCTGGCGGTCGCGGGCGTCCTGGTGCGCCAGGTGCTCGCGGCCGGCGAGGGCACCGACAGCATGAAGAAGATCGCGGCAGCGGTCCAGGAAGGCGCCAACGCCTATCTGGCCCGGCAACTGCGCACGCTCGGCGTATTCGCCGTGGTCGTGTTCTTCCTGCTCATGCTGCTGCCCGCGGACGACTGGAGCCAGCGTGCCGGACGGTCGGTGTTCTTTCTGATCGGAGCGGCGTTCTCGGCGGCCACCGGCTATATCGGCATGTGGCTCGCCGTGCGCAGCAATGTGCGTGTCGCCGCGGCGGCACGTGAAGCGACCCCGGCCGAAGGCGAGCCGGAAAAGGATCTGACCGCCGTCTCGCACAAGGCGATGAAGATCGCCTTTCGTACGGGTGGCGTGGTCGGCATGTTCACCGTGGGCCTCGGCCTGCTCGGCGCGTCCTGCGTCGTGCTGGTCTACGCGGCCGACGCGCCCAAGGTGCTCGAGGGGTTCGGTCTCGGAGCCGCGCTGATCGCGATGTTCATGCGGGTCGGCGGCGGCATCTTCACCAAGGCCGCCGACGTCGGCGCCGACCTGGTCGGCAAGGTCGAACAGGGCATTCCGGAGGACGATCCGCGCAATGCCGCGACCATCGCCGACAACGTGGGCGACAACGTCGGCGACTGCGCGGGCATGGCGGCCGACCTCTTCGAGTCGTACGCCGTGACCCTGGTCGCCGCGCTCATCCTGGGCTCGGCGGCCTTCGGCGACGTGGGGCTCGGCTTCCCGCTGCTCGTGCCGGCGATCGGTGTGATCACCGCCATGATCGGCATCTTCGCGGTGGCGCCCCGGCGCGCCGACCGCAGCGGCATGAGCGCCATCAACCGGGGGTTCTTCATCTCCGCGGTGATCTCGCTGGTGCTGGTCGCGGTCGCCGTCTTCGTGTACCTGCCGGGGAAGTACTCCGAGCTCGACGGGGTCACCGACACCGCGATCCTGGGCAAGGACGGCGACCCGCGGGTCCTCGCGCTGGTCGCGGTGGCCATCGGCATCGTGCTCGCCGCCCTCATCCAGCAACTGACCGGCTACTTCACCGAGACCACCCGCCGGCCCGTGAGGGACATCGGCAAGACCTCGCTCACCGGCCCGGCCACCGTTGTCCTCGCCGGTATCTCCGTCGGTCTCGAATCGGCCGTCTACACCGCCCTGTTGATCGGGCTCGGTGTGTACGGGGCGTTCCTGCTCGGCGGCACCTCGATCATGCTGGCGCTGTTCGCGGTGGCGCTGGCCGGCACCGGCCTGCTCACCACGGTCGGTGTGATCGTCGCGATGGACACCTTCGGGCCGGTCTCCGACAACGCCCAGGGCATCGCGGAGATGTCCGGTGACGTCGAGGGCGCGGGCGCGCAGGTGCTCACCAACCTGGACGCGGTCGGCAACACCACCAAGGCGATCACCAAGGGCATCGCGATCGCCACGGCCGTGCTCGCGGCGGCGGCGCTGTTCGGGTCCTACCGCGACGCGATCATCACCGGCGCACGGGACGTGGGCGAGAAACTCAGCGGGGAAGGCGCCCCGATGAGCCTGATGATGGACATCTCGCAGCCCAACAACCTCGTGGGTCTCGTCGCAGGCGCGGCGGTCGTCTTTCTCTTCTCGGGGCTCGCGATCAACGCCGTGTCCCGGTCGGCGGGTTCGGTGGTCTACGAGGTGCGCCGGCAGTTCCGTGAGAAGCCCGGGATCATGGACTACAGCGAGAAACCGGAGTACGGCAAGGTCGTCGACATCTGCACCAAGGACGCCCTGCGCGAGCTCGCCACGCCCGGTCTGCTGGCCGTGATGGCTCCCATCTTCATCGGCTTCACGCTCGGTGTGGGAGCGCTCGGGGCGTTCCTGGCGGGCGCGATCGGCGCGGGCACGCTGATGGCGGTGTTCCTCGCCAACTCCGGTGGCGCCTGGGACAACGCCAAGAAGCTCGTCGAGGACGGCCACCACGGCGGCAAGGGCGGCGAGGCCCATGCGGCGACGGTGATCGGGGACACGGTCGGCGACCCCTTCAAGGACACCGCGGGCCCCGCGATCAACCCGCTGCTGAAGGTCATGAACCTGGTCTCGCTGCTCATCGCGCCCGCGGTGATCAAGTTCTCCTACGGCCCGGACAGGAGCATCGGGGTGCGGATCATGATCGCCGTCCTGGCGTTCCTGGTGATCGCCGGGGCGGTGTACGTCTCAAAGCGGCGCGGAATCGCCATGGGTGATGAAGACAACGCCGGATCACAGCCCAAGTCCGCCGATCCGGCGGTGGTTTCGTAGGGAGGTTTGTCCAGCCCCAGCTCAAGGTGCGGGCGGGCGGCACGCGTTGGCGTGTCGTCCGCCCGCGCTGCGTGGGTACACGATCACGCGTGAGCCTTCTCTCGCTTGATGCAAAAGGTTACAAAACGGTCTTAATAGATGACTGGCGTGCGGTTGTCGTGCATCTGGCGTGTATGTTCCGGGGCCGAGAGCCATGGAAGGGACCAATCCGGTGAACAAGAAGCTCGCGGCCGCACTGTCCGGCGGTGCGGTACTGGTACTGGCGCTGTCGGGCTGCGGCGGCGACGACGGCAACGACAAGCTGGACTCCTGGGCCAAGCAGGTCTGTGACGCCGTTCAGCCGCAGGCCAAGAAGATCGAGTCGGCCAATGCCGCGATCCAGAAGGAGACCTCGGACAACAGCACGCCGAAGGACGTCCAGAAGACCGATGCGCAGGCCTTCCAGGACATGTCCGACGCCTACAAGGCGATCGGGAACGCTGTGAACAAGGCCGGGGCGCCCGACGTCGAGAACGGCGAGAAGAAGCAGAAAGACGCGGTCAAGGAGCTCAACTCGATCTCCGCCTCGTACGCCTCCCTCAAGAAGCAGGTCGACGAGCTCGACACCAAGGACCAGGGCAAGTTCGCCGACGGTCTGAAGGACATCGCCACCGAGCTGGACAAGCTGAGCCAGAGCGGGAACGACGCCCTGAGGAACCTGGAGGAGGGCGAGGTCGGCCAGGCGATGGCCCAGCAGCCGAGCTGCAAGGCGGCCACGGCGTCGGCGGGGGCCACCCAGAGCTGAGGGAAAACGCGCCGCAGGGGCAGCTCGCCCCTGCACGGGCACGTGCGGCATCCGCCCCGGCGGCCACAATGGGGGCGTGAGTAACGCCAGCCAGACACCCCTGCCCCCGCTGCCCTCCTCCGACCGTCCCGATGTCGCCGCCCGGCTCCGGGACGCCCTGCTCGCGGCCTCCTTCACCGCCGACGGGCTGCTCGACCTGCTCGGCGCCCCCGCGTACGCGGCGCTCGCCCGGAGCGAGACCGTGCCCGCGCTCCGGGCGACGCGCGGGGACACGCCGCTGGAGATGCTCGTCCGGCTGTTCCTGCTCCAGCAGCCCGTGCCGCACGCGCGCGTGGCGGAGGTCCTGCCCGTCGACGTCTGCCTGGAGACCGGCTGGCTGACCCGGACCGGCGGAACCGACATCTCCGCGACGGTCGACGTCCGGCCCTACGGCGGTCCCGGCGGCGAGGACTGGTACATCGTGTCGGACCTCGGCTGCGCGGTCGGCGGCGCCGGCGGGATCGGCCGACGGGACGAGGGAGTCGTCCTCGGGGTCGGCGGCGCCTCCACGACCCTCGCCGGCATCACCGTGCGTACGCCCGTCGCCGCGGCACTCGACCTCGGCACCGGCTCCGGCATCCAGGCCCTGCACGCCGCACAGCACGCCACGCGCGTGGTGGCCACCGACCTCAACCCGCGCGCCCTGCACATCACCGGCCTCACGCTGGCGCTGTCCGGCACCGCGGCCGCCGCCCTGCGCGAGGGCTCCCTCTTCGAACCGGTCCGGGGCGACGAGACGTACGACCTGATCGTCTCCAACCCGCCGTTCGTGATCTCGCCCGGCGCCCGGCTCACCTACCGCGACGGCGGGATGGGCGGGGACGATCTGTGCCGCACGCTCGTTCAGGAGGCAGGGGAGCGGCTGAACCAGGGCGGGTTCGCGCAGTTCCTCGCCAACTGGCAGCACGTGGAAGGGGAGGACTGGCAGGACAGGCTCAGGTCATGGGTGCCCCGCGGGTGCGACGCGTGGATCGTGCAGCGCGAGGTGCAGGACATCAATCAGTACGCCGAGCTGTGGCTGCGGGACGCCGGTGACCACCAGGGCGACGCGGCGGAGTACCAGGCGCGGTACGACGCATGGCTCGACGAGTTCGAGGCGCGCAAGGTGAAGGCCGTCGGCTTCGGCTGGATCACCCTGCGCAGGACGGACGCCGCCGTGCCCTCGCTCACGGTCGAGGAGTGGCCGCACCCGGTCGAGCAGCCGCTGGGCGACACGATCCGCGCCCACTTCGACCGGCTCGACCACCTGCGCGACCACGACGACGCCGCCCTGCTCGAAGGGCACTTCCGGCTCGCCGCCGAGATCGTGCAGGAGCAGGTCGGGCTGCCCGGCGCGGAGGACCCCGAGCACGTCGTGCTGCGCCAGAACCGCGGCATGCGCCGGGCGACCCGGGTGGACACGGTCGGCGCGGGCTTCGCGGGGGTCTGCGACGGCACGATGAGCGCCGGCCGCATCCTCGACGCGATCGCCCAGCTGATCGGCGAGGACCCGGTGCGCTTGCGCGACCGCACCCCGGCCCAGATCCGGCTGCTGGTCGAGCAGGGGTTCCTCGAACCGGTCCGCTGAGCGGCCGGCCGAGGGGCGGCCGCCCGAGGGCGTCGAGGGGGCCCGCCAATAAATTCGAGTCGATTTGAACACCTCGTCCGAAACGGGTCACGGAGAAGCGGAGGCCCTTGATCCACCGTCGCGTCGCCCCGGCGTTCACCTCGGGTTCGCCTGCCCGCCGCCCACGCGTGTCAGCCTCCCGTCGCCGGGGACGCGCGACAGGGGAAAAGGGGCACGACGGGGCATGGAGAGCGAACCAGCGATCTTCGCGGGAGTGGTGTTCTCCCTGTTCGGAGGCGCACTGCTGGCCTGGACCACGATGCGCGTGCGGCGGCACCTGCCCGTCGCCGACGGGGTGAGGCCGGTCCCCTCGGCGGCCCTCGCGAGCGTCGTCGCGGTGCTCGCCCTGGTGCTCGGAGCGTGGTGCTTCAGCCGCCTCTGAGAGTCGCGCCGACGACGCAACCGCCGGTGACCGGGAGGTCGCGTTCCGCGCAGGGCAAGGCCGGGCCCCGGGACTCCGGGCGGCAGGATCGGTGGTAGTCGGGTTACCGTTCGAGTGGCCGTTGCGGGCTTTTCCCGTTTGACACGGGGGCGGGATGTACCGTCACACTCCGCAGCGTCACCACGTACCCAGCCCCGGTGAGCACTCCGGGGAGGCCCCAGCGTCGACCGGAGAGAAGAGCGAAGTTGTCCCCGACCAGCGAGACCGCAGAGGGCGGCCGCCGACTCGTCATCGTCGAGTCGCCCGCCAAGGCGAAGACGATCAAGGGCTATCTCGGCCCCGGATACATCGTCGAGGCGAGCGTCGGGCACATCCGCGACCTTCCCAACGGCGCCGCCGAGGTGCCCGAGAAGTACACCGGCGAGGTCCGCCGCCTCGGTGTGGACGTCGAACACGACTTCGCGCCGATCTATGTGGTCAACGCCGACAAGAAGGCACAGGTCAAGAAGCTCAAGGACCTCCTGAAGGAGTCCGACGAACTCTTCCTCGCCACCGATGAGGACCGCGAGGGCGAGGCCATCGCCTGGCACCTCCAGGAGGTGCTCAAGCCCAAGGTCCCGGTCAAGCGGATGGTCTTCCACGAGATCACCAAGGCCGCGATCCAGGCCGCCGTGGCCAACCCGCGCCAGCTCAACCAGAAGCTCGTCGACGCCCAGGAGACCCGCCGCATCCTCGACCGCCTCTACGGCTACGAGGTCTCGCCGGTCCTGTGGAAGAAGGTCATGCCGCGGCTGTCCGCGGGCCGTGTCCAGTCGGTCGCGACCCGTCTCGTCGTGGAGCGGGAACGTGAGCGCATCGCCTTTCGTTCGGCTGAGTACTGGGACCTGACGGGCACCTTCGCGACCGGCCGCGCGGGAGATCCGTCGGACCCGTCGTCGCTGGTCGCGCGCCTGCAGACCGTCGACGGCAGGCGGGTCGCGCAGGGCCGCGACTTCGACTCCCTGGGACAACTGAAGAGCGCGAACACCCTCCACCTCGACGAGGCGAACGCCCGCGCCCTGGCCGCCGCCCTGGAGCAGACGCGGTTCGCCGTGCGCTCCGTCGAGTCCAAGCCGTACCGCCGCTCGCCGTACGCCCCGTTCCGTACGACGACGCTGCAGCAGGAAGCCAGCCGCAAGCTCGGCTTCGGCGCGAAGGCCACGATGCAGGTCGCGCAGAAGCTGTACGAGAACGGCTACATCACCTACATGCGTACGGACTCCACGACCCTGAGCGACACGGCGGTCTCCGCCGCCCGCGCCCAGGTCACGCAGCTGTACGGCGCCGACTACCTGCCGCCGCAGCCTAGGACGTACGCCGGGAAGGTCAAGAACGCGCAGGAGGCCCACGAGGCGATCCGCCCCTCGGGTGACCGTTTCCGCACTCCCGCCGAGACCGGACTGACCGGTGACCAGTTCAAGTTGTACGAGCTGATCTGGAAGCGGACCGTCGCCTCCCAGATGAAGGACGCGACCGGCAACAGCGTCACGGTGAAGATCGGCGGCACGGCGGCCGACGGCCGGGACGTCGAGTTCAGCGCGTCCGGCAAGACGATCACCTTCCACGGCTTCCTGAAGGCCTACGTCGAGGGCGCCGACGACCCGAACGCCGAGCTGGACGACCGCGAGCGCCGGCTGCCGCAGGTCTCCGAGGGCGACGCCCTGAGCGCCGAGGAGATCACGGTCGACGGGCACGCCACCAAGCCCCCGGCCCGCTACACCGAGGCCTCCCTGGTCAAGGAGCTGGAAGAGCGCGAGATCGGCCGCCCGTCGACGTACGCGTCGATCATCGGCACGATCCTGGACCGCGGCTACGTGTTCAAGAAGGGCACGGCCCTGGTGCCGTCCTTCCTGTCCTTCGCCGTGGTCAACCTCCTGGAGAAGCACTTCGGGCGGCTCGTCGACTACGACTTCACCGCCAAGATGGAGGACGACCTCGACCGGATCGCCCGCGGTGAGGCGCAGTCCGTGCCGTGGCTGAAGCGGTTCTACTTCGGCGAGGGCACGGTCGGCGGCGCCGCCGCCGACGCGGGCAACGGCGACGGGGACCACCTCGGCGGCCTCAAGGAGCTGGTGACGGACCTGGGCGCGATCGACGCGCGCGAGGTGTCGTCGTTCCCGGTGGCCCATGACATCGTGCTGCGGGTCGGCCGCTACGGCCCGTACATCGAGCGCGGCGAGAAGGACACCGAGCAGCATCAGCGCGCCGACATCCCCGCCGACCTGGCGCCCGACGAGCTGACCGTCGACCTCGCGGAGGAACTGCTCGCCAAGCCCAGCGGCGACTTCGAGCTGGGTACGGACCCGGCGACCGGCCACGCGATCGTAGCCAAGGACGGCCGCTATGGCCCGTACGTGACGGAAGTCCTCCCCGAGGGCACCCCGAAGACGGGCAAGAACGCCGTCAAGCCGCGCACGGCGTCCCTGTTCAAGACGATGTCCCTGGACACGGTGACCCTCGACGACGCCCTCAAGCTGATGTCGCTGCCGCGTGTCGTCGGCACCGACGCCGAGGGCCAGGAGATCACCGCGCAGAACGGCCGCTACGGCCCGTACCTGAAGAAGGGGACCGACTCGCGCTCGCTGCAGGCCGAGGAGCAGCTGTTCACGATCACGCTGGAGGAGGCGCTGGCGATCTACGCCCAGCCCAAGCAGCGTGGCCGGGCGGCGGCCAAGCCGCCGCTGAAGGAGCTCGGCACGGACCCGGTGAGCGAGAAGCCGGTCGTGGTCAAGGACGGCCGCTTCGGCCCGTACGTCACCGACGGCGAGACCAACGCGACCCTGCGCTCCGGCGACAGCGTCGAGACGATCACCCCGGAGCGCGGCTTCGAGCTGCTCGCCGAGAAGCGCGCCAAGGGTCCGGCGAAGAAGACCGCGAAGAAGGCGGCCAAGAAGGCGCCGGCGAAGAAGACGACGGCCAAGAAGACAGCGGCGAAGAAGACCACTACCGCGAAGAAGACGACGGCGAAGAAGACCACCACCGCGAAGAAGACGGCCGCCAAGACGGCGACGGCCGCCAATTCCGCGGAGGACTGAGCGACGGATCGCTTCAGGTCCGTAGTGGGCTGAGCGACGGATCGCTCCAGCTCCGTGGACGGCTGAGCGACGGATTCGCCTCAAGTCAGCGGAGGATCGCGGTCGTTCGAGCCCGTCCGGAAACCGGACGACCGCGTCCGGTAATTCGCGCGGGGTTCGGAAAGCGAACGCCCCGGCAACACTTCGGTGTCGGGGCGTGCGCATGCCAGCCCGCGCCCTCCGGGGTGTCGGTGGCGCCCGATAGGCTGAACGCATGACGCGAGCCGACCACCCAACGGCCCCTCAGCCCGCCCCCGACGACGCCCTGGTCGCGGACTCCCGCGAGCGTGCCGTCCGCGCCCTGCTGCGACGACCGCAGCTGAAGCGGTTGTGGAGCGCACAGCTCGTGGGCGGCGTGGGGGACACCCTCGCCCTTCTCGTACTGGTCCTCCTGGCACTCCAGGCGGCCGTCGCCGAAGGCTCGTTCGGGGGCGGCTACCGAGGCGTGGCGTTCGCAGTGGCGACCGTTTTCGGGGTGCGCATCCTCGCGACACTCCTTTTCGGCGCCGTTCTGCTCGGCCCGCTCACCGCCCTCACCTCGCAGGACGGCCCGCTCGACCGCCGCTGGACCATGGTGGGCGCCGACGGGGTGCGCGCGGCGCTCCTCATCGTCGCGCCCCTGTGGATCGACTGGACGCCCGACAACGCACTGGCCCTCCTCCTCGTGACGGCCTTCGTGACGGGGGTCGCCGAGCGGCTCTGGACGGTGTGCCGCGAAAGCGCGGCCCCCGCGCTGCTCCCCGCCCCGCCGCCGGAGGGGGCGACGGTCCGGCCGCTGCCCGACCACATGGACGCCCTGCGCCGCCTGTCGCTGCGCACCGGCTTCGCGGCCATCCCCCTCGCCGCCGTCGTGCTGGTCGTCGCGGCCCTGTTCAACAACCTGCTGGGCGCCGGCATCGACTGGTTCGGCCAGCATCAGGCGGCCCTCGCCTCCTACGTGGCCGCCGGACTGTTCGCCGCGTCCCTGTCCCTGCTGACCTTCCTGGAACTGCCCGGCACGCGCACCCCCCGCGCGCGCTCGCCGCTCGAGGGACTGCGCCGCCCGAAGACCACCCACGGCGCCGACAAGGGCCGCACCGGCGCGATGCCGCTGCTGGTCCTGTCCTGCGCGGCCGTCGCCGCGGCGGTGTCCGCCGCCGTCGCCGTGGCCGTCCTGCACGCCAAGGACCTGGGCGGCGGTCCGGTCCTCTACGGCCTGTTCGTGGCCGCGCTGACCGGCGGCGTGGTCGTCGGCATCCGTACGGCGCCCGCCCTCGTGCCCGCCCTCTCGCGCCGCCGGCTGCTCGCGCTGACGATCGCCTTCACCGGTGTCGCCCTGCTGGCCGCCGGAGTGGTCCCGGACGTCACCACCGTGCTGCTGATCCTCGCGCTGGCCGGCGTCGGCGCGGGCCTGTCCGCCAACATCGGGCACACCCTGCTCGACCAGGAGACCGAGGAGAGCCGGCGCGCCCGCACGACGGAGCACCTGCACGCGGTCGTGCGGGTCTGCGTCGCGCTCGGCGCCGTGATCGCCCCGCTGGTGGCGGCGGCGATCGGACCGCACCGGCTGGAGAGCGGCAAGTTCGTCTTCGCCCACGGCGGCGCGGCCTTCACGCTGATGCTGACCGGCGCCCTGCTGCTGCCGGTCGCCGCGCTGGTGCTGGCCAAGGTCGACGACCGTTCCGGTGTGCCGCTGCGCAAGGACCTGAAGGACGCCCTGCTCGGCGGCGACGACCCCGAACAGGCGGCCGCGGCCTCCGGCTTCTTCATCGCCCTGGAGGGCGGCGACGGGGCCGGCAAGTCCACCCAGGCCGAGGCGCTCGCGGAGTGGATCCGCGCCAAGGGCCACGAGGTGGTGCTCACGCGCGAGCCGGGGGCCACGCCCGTGGGCAAGCGGCTGCGGTCGATCCTGCTGGACGTGTCGAGCGCGGGCCTGTCGCACCGCGCGGAGGCGCTGCTGTACGCGGCCGACCGGGCCGAGCACATCGACACCGTCGTACGGCCCGCCCTGGAGCGCGGCGCGGTCGTCATCTCCGACCGGTACATCGACTCGTCCGTCGCCTACCAGGGCGCCGGCCGCGACCTGTCGCCGACCGAGATCGCCCGGATCAACCGCTGGGCGACGAACGGGCTGGTGCCGCATCTGACCGTGCTGCTGGACGTCGCCCCGGAGACCGCGCGCGAGCGGTTCACCGAGGCGCCGGACCGGCTGGAGTCGGAGCCCGCGGAGTTCCACGCGCGCGTGCGGGCCGGTTTCCTGACCCTGGCCGCCGCCGACGCCGGGCGGTACCTGGTGGTGGACGCCGGCCAGGAGCCCGAGGCCGTCACGACCGTCATCCGGCACCGCCTCGACCAGGTGCTGCCGCTCTCCGAGGCCGAGATCAAGGCCCAGGAGGAGGCGCGGAGGAAGGCCGAGGAGGAAGCACGCCGCAAGGCCGAGGAAGAGGCCGCCCGCAAGGCGGAGGAGGAGCGCCTGGAGCGGGAGCGCCAGGAGCAGCTCGCCAAGCTGCGGGCCGAGGAGGAGGAGCGCAAGCGCCGCGAGCTGGAGGAGGCGCAGCGCCGCGAGGCCGAACGGCAGGCGGAGGAGGCCCGCCGCCGGGCCGAGGAAGCGCGCAGGAAGGCCGAGGAGGAGCGGGCCCGGCTCCTCGCGGAGGAGAAGGCCCGCGCCGAGGAGGAGGCCCGCCGCAAGGCCGAGGAGGAGCGGCGCCGCAAGCAGGCCGAGGAGGAGGCGCGGCTGCGTGCCGAGGCCGAGGCGCTCCGCCTGGAGAAGCAGCGCAAGGCCGAGGCGGCGCTGCTGCGGGCCGAGGAGGCCCGGCGACTCGCGGAGGCGGCTGCCGCGGCGGCCGAGGCCGGCCCGAAGAGCTCCACCGCGAAGAAGGGCGCCCCGGGTCCGGCGACCGCTCAGAACGCGGCGACCGTCCCCACGCCGGTGGTGACACCGGGCGGCGCGGCCGACGACACGACCGTGCTGCGCCCGGTGCGCGACGACGAGCAGCGTGCGGACCGGGGGCGGACCTCCGGTGAGTCCGACGCCGAGGTGACGGCCGAGCTGCCGAAGCCGCCGGTTTCGCCGGTGGCCGGGTCGGAGACGGAGGTCCGGCCCCCGTTCTCGCCCCGCCCCGGGGACGAGACCGAGGTGCTGCCGCAGGTGCGCGAACCCGACGCCTCCGGCGCGGCCGACGAGACGGCGGTGCTGCCTCCGGTCCGGCCGGGTGACGCCGAGGAGACGGCGGTGCTGCCCCCGGTCCGGTCCGAGGACGCCGAGGAGACGGCCGTACTTCCGCCGGTGCGCGGGGACGATCCGGCGGACCGGGTTCCGCCCGGCTACTTCCGGAAGGAGGCCCCGGCCGCCCGGCCCGACGGCACCGAGGACCGTACGCGGGAGATGCCCCAGGTCGACGCCGAGGGGACGCCGCGCCGCCGCCGGTCGGACTGGGCCGAGGAGACGCCGCTGGACGACCTGCCCTCGCTCGCGGACGAGCTGCTCGGACCGCACGACGACGAGCCGGACGAGGGCCGCGGGCGCCGCGGGAGGGGCGGCCGGGGGCGCTGAGGCCTCCGGCGGGCCGGTGCGGGAACCAGGGAACCGGACTGCGAGGCCGGGGGCGGCGGGCGCTGTCAGTGGTCGCCCCCACAATGGATCCCGCAACGCGGAACGTGACGAAAGGGCGGCGTGACCCATGACCGTGTGGGACGACCTCGTCGGGCAGGAGAGGGTGAGCGAGCAGCTGGCCGCCGCCGCCCGGGACGCCGACGCGCTGGTCACCGCGGCCGCCACCGGCGCCCCGCCGCCCGAGGCGTCGAAGATGACGCATGCCTGGCTGTTCACGGGCCCTCCCGGGGCCGGGCGGAACCAGGCGGCGCGTGCGTTCGCGGCGGCGCTGCAGTGCGTCAGCCCCGACCGGGCCCTCGGCGGCTCCCCGGGCTGCGGCTTCTGCGACGGATGCCACACGGCGCTCGTCGGCACGCACGCCGACGTCACCACCGTCGCCGCCGTCGGCACGCAGATCCTCGCCGACGACATGCGCGACACCGTCCGCAAGTCGTTCACGTCACCGGCGAACGGCCGCTGGCAGATCATCCTCGTCGAGGACGCCGAGCGGCTGAACGAGAAGTCGGCCAACGCCGTCCTCAAGGCCGTGGAGGAGCCCGCCCCGCGTACGGTGTGGCTGCTGTGCGCCCCCTCCATCGAGGACGTCCTGCCGACCATCCGCTCCCGCTGCCGCCACCTGAACCTGAGCACACCGAGGGTCGACGCCATCGCCGACATGCTCGTCCGCCGCGAGGGCATCGAGCCGGACGTCGCCGCCGCGGCGGCCCGCGCGACCCAGGGCCACGTCGACCGGGCGCGCCGGCTGGCCACCGACCCGGCCGCGCGCGAACGCCGTGCCGCCGTGCTCAGGCTGCCGCTGCGCGTCGAGGAGATCGGCGGCGCGCTGAGGGCCGCCCAGGAACTCGTCGACGCGGCCGCCGAGGACGCCAAACAGCTCGCGGAGGAGACGGACGCCAAGGAGACCGAGGAACTGAAGGCCGCTCTCGGCGCCGCCCAAGGCGGTCGCATGCCGCGCGGCACCGCGGGCGTGATGAAGGACCTGGAGGACAAGCAGAAGCGTCGCAGAACGCGCACGCAGCGCGACAGCCTCGACCTCGCCCTGACCGACCTCACGGCCTTCTACCGCGACGTCCTCGCCCTCCAGCTCGGCTCGCGCGTGGCCATCGCCAACGGGGACGCCGAGGACGCCCTGGAGCGCCTCGCCCGCGGCAGCTCCCCGGAGGCCACACTCCGCCGTATCGAGGCGATCGCGGCCTGCCGGGACGCCCTCGACCGCAATGTGGCGCCGCTGCTCGCGGTGGAGGCGATGACGATGGCGCTCAGAGCGGGCTGAGACCCGGCAGCACACCGGGGCCGGGCAAGCGGGACACAAGCGCCGCGCATGCGGTCGACGCCGTAACTCGTGCGAGGCACGACGTGCACACAGGGCACCCATGCCGTCGCCCAGAGTTACGATCGCTGGATGGATACACGGCGTACCCCCCGTTCCGCCTCCGGTTCCGGGGGTCTCCACCGCAGGACACGCAACCGGGCCGAGACCGCCGTCGGTCTCCTCGCCGCGGCCGCGCTGCTCGTCTCCGCCTGCTCCTCGGGGAGCGCGACGACCTCCGCCGCCTCCGCGGCTCAGGAAGCGGCCCTGGGCGCGCTGCCGAAGGCCACGCCCGCGGCGCTCACCTCGTACTACGGGCAGAAGCCGGCCTGGCGCGACTGCGGTGCCCCCGGATTCCAGTGCGCGACCCTGAAGGCACCGCTCGACTACGCCGAGCCGTCCGCCGGCGACGTCCGGCTCGCCCTGACCCGTAAGAAGGCGACCGGCCCGGGCAAACGGCTGGGCTCCCTGCTGGTGAACCCGGGCGGGCCGGGCGGCTCGGCGATCGGGTACGTGCAGACGTACGCGGGCATCGGCTACCCGGCCGAGGTGCGGGCCCGCTACGACATGGTGGCGGTCGACCCGCGCGGCGTCGCCCGCAGCGAGCCCGTGGAGTGCCTGGACGGGCCGGGGATGGACAGGTACACGCGCACGGACATCACGCCCGACGACGCGAAGGAGACCGACGGGCTGGTCGCGGCGTACCGGACGTTCGCCGAGGGCTGCGGCGCGGACGCGCCCCGGCTGCTGCGCCACGTGTCCACCGTGGAGGCGGCCCGGGACATGGACATCGTGCGGGCGGCACTCGGGGACAAGAAGCTGAACTTCGTCGGGGCCTCGTACGGCACGTTCCTCGGGGCGACGTACGCAGGGCTGTTCCCCGAGCGGGCGGGCCGGCTGGTGCTGGACGGGGCGATGGACCCCTCGCTGCCGGCCCGGCGGCTGAACCTCGAGCAGACGGCGGGCTTCGAGACGGCCTTCCGGTCGTTCGCGAAGGACTGCGTGCGTCAGGCCGACTGCCCGCTGGGCGGCAAGGGCACCTCGCCCGAGCGGGTGGGCACGAACCTCAAGGCGTTCTTCGGGAAGCTGGACACCCGGCCCCTGACCACCGGCGGCGCCGACGGCCGCCGGCTCACCGAGTCGCTCGCGACGACCGGTGTGATCGCGGCCATGTACGACGAGGGCTCCTGGGAGCAGCTGCGCGAGGCGCTGACGTCCGCGATGAAGGAGAACGACGGTTCCGGACTCCTCATGCTGTCCGACGGCTACTACGAGCGGGACGCCGACGGCGCCTACAGCAACCTGATGTTCGCCAACGCGGCGGTGAACTGCCTGGACCTGCCGGCCGCCTTCGACACCCCGGAGCAGGTGCGCACGGCCCTGCCCGAGTTCAAGAAGGCGTCGCCGGTCTTCGGCGAAGGCCTCGCCTGGGCCTCCCTGAACTGCGCCTACTGGCCGGTGCACGCCACGGGTGAGCCCCACCGCATCGAGGCGAAGGGCGCGGCGCCCATCGTCGTGGTCGGCACCACCCGCGACCCGGCGACCCCCTACCGCTGGGCACAGGCCCTGGCCGGCCAGCTGTCCTCCGCACGCCTGCTCACCTACGAGGGCGACGGCCACACCGCCTACGGCCGCGGCAGCTCCTGCATCGACAAGACGATCAACGCCTACCTCCTGCGCGGCACCCCGCCCACGGCCGGAAAGCGCTGCTCATAGCCCTGCTGCCGGCCCCGGAAGGCCCGCCTCCGGGGCTGGTGCGGAGCACCCTTGGAAACTGTGTAGACTTACCGTCGTTGCTGATCGCACCATAGTGCGGACAGCGCGCCGCCTTAGCTCAGATGGCCAGAGCAACGCACTCGTAATGCGTAGGTCTCGGGTTCGAATCCCGAAGGCGGCTCTGTGGAGAACCGCAGGTCAGGAATCTGACCTGCGGTTTTTCCGTTTGTTTCTCGGTGCCGGGGTGGACCGCTCAGCAGCGGCCGGCCTTGTCGCGGGTGACGTAGTCCATCGCGGGGGTGCCGTCGCTGTTGGTTACGTCGGCGATGCCGTCGGTGAAAAAGCCGTAGGACCAGATGCGGTCGTAGCCGCGGCCCCGCCAGTTGTGGACGGTCGTGCCCTTCTCGGACTGGCCGTCGCTCCAGGTGTAGCTCCCGACGTGGAAGACCGGGTTGACGCGGACCGTCCGCTTCAGCGGGCGGGCGCTGATGTAGCCCTGGCGGCCGGGCGGCACCGAGATGGTGGCCTGCCGGCCCAGTGTGTGCGTCTTGCTGAAGGCCCAGGAGTAGTTGAAGCTGGCGCCGACCTCGCCGGTGTAGATGTCGCGGACCTTGGCCGAGGCCTTGGCGTTGACGCCTACCGTCTTGGTGGTGGTGCTCGTGGTCGCGTACGACTCGTTGACGGAGAGGCTGGCCGTGCCGGAACCGCAGTTGGTCACGGTGTCGTTGGAGATCTTCCGCTCCTTGTCGTACCAGGTCCAGGTCGACGACTGCGGGTACTCGCAGGTGCCGCCGAAGACCTCCCAGCCCGGCGAGAGCGCCCAGTGGGTTCCGTACGGGGCGGTGGTGTAGGCCTTGTGGGAGTCGCCGGCGACGAGCTGGTAGTACGGCTTCTTCTCGTACGCGGCAGCCGAGTCCACGACCTCGCCCGTGTGGACGTTGAAGACGAACGCCTTGTCCCGCGTGCTGATGTCGCCGCAGAGCTTGTCCATGAACGTGTCGGTGTTGAAGGACTCCTTGCCGCGGATGTTGGTGCCCACTGCCGGGTTGGCACTGGCCTGAGGGCCGGCGGCGACTATGCCCGCCGCCGCCATCACGACAGCCGCGGCCGCCGTCACGGACCGCTTGATCGTGCTGTTCATGTGTGTCTCACTCCTGTGCGTCACGAGCTCGGGGACTGCGCGTTTCCCTGGGGATCGCAGGCGGGATCCGCGGTCGTGCGCCAGACAATCGGGTGTCGGCCACGGCAGCATGAACAGCGGTATGTCGTGATCTGTCGCTCAGCGGAACCGGAGCGGCGGACTCGGCACCCGCCCGGCGAACGGCCCGGCTCGCAGCCCAACCGGCCGTGGCGTCGGAGCACTTGGGCAGTGTGTCGGGTAGGTCCCCCGCCAACGTCCGCAGAGTGGCGGGGGACCGGGCGTGTCAGCGGGAGGTCTCCCGCTCCACCGGCAGCCACAGCTCCGCGTCCGCCTCCCCGCCGTCCGGTGACAGGCGGGTGCGGAGGATCTCCGGGCCGGGGCGGGTGCGGTAGGGGTTGGACGGGAACCACTCGGTGTACACGTCGTGCCAGAGGCGCTGGATGGCCTGCGGGGCGGGCCCCGACGTGGTGAAGACCGCCCAGGTGCCCGGCGGGACCGGGAGGACCGTGGTGCCCTCGGGGGCCGGAGCCGGAGCCGGGTCCGCGGTGATCACCGCGTGGTAGTAGTCGAGTTCCGTGCCCTCCGCGCGGCCCGGATCCAGGTCGTCGCAGACCGCGACGAGGCCCTGCGGCTCCTGGCCGGAGAGTTTCTCCAGGTGTTCCAGGGCCGGCTTGTCGAGGCCCCGGACGAAGTCGATGATCGCCTGGTTCGGGCCGGAGTGGATCAGGGGGATCCGGGTCTTGAAGCCGGTGACGGTGAAGGCCGGGCGGTCCATGACGCGGTAGTGCATGCTGCTGTTCCCTTCGACGGTGAGGCGGAAGGTCAACCGGGGCTGGGAGACGAGCGCGGCGCCGGTGCGCCGGGCCTCGCCCGGGCCCACGCCGTGCATCGCTCGGAACGCCCGCGCGAACGCCTCCCCGGAGCCGTAGCCGTAGCGGACCGCGATCTCCAGGAGCGTCACGTCCCCCGCCAGCACCTCCGCGCCCGCGACCGTCAGCCGGCGGCGGCGGATGTACTCCGACAGCGGCATACCGGCGAGGGCCGAGAACATGCGGCGCAGGTGGTACTCCGACGTGCATGCCGTACGCGCCAGTTCGGCCGCGTCGACGGTGTGGCCGAGGTCGCGTTCGATCCGGTCCATCGCCTGGTTGAGCCGGTCCAGCACGTCCGGTCTCCTTCCTTTCGTGCCCTCACGCTAGGCAGCGCGTGCCCTGCCGCACCCGACATCCTGTGCCCGCTCCGGTCGGGTGCCGCCCTGCGCCGAACGGCGTAGGCGCACCGCCGTCCGGCAGGCGTCCTTAGGACGGCCCTACAGTGAACGGCTAGCATCGCCCGTCGATCAGTCAGCTGCCGACCGGTACGAGGTGAGGACATGGGGGCGCCCAGGATCGCCGTCGCCGTGGTGACGATGGGCAACCGGCCCGACGAGGTCGACGCCCTGCTGGAGTCCGTGGCCAAGCAGGACGTGCCGCCCGAGCGGATCGTCGTCGTCGGCAACGGCTGCCCGCTGCCCGATTTCGCCGGCCGGCTGTCGCTGCCCGGCGAGGTCACCGCCGTCGAGCTCGACGAGAACCTCGGCTGCCCCGGCGGGCGCAACGCCGCCCTGGAGCGGCTGCGGGAGTTCGGCGACATCGACGTCGTGGTGAATCTGGACGACGACGGACTGCTCGTCGACCCCGACGTGCTGCGTCGCGTGCGGGACCTGTTCGCCGCCGACGAGCGGCTCGGCATCGTCGGCTTCCGCATCGCCGACGAGCTCGGCGAGACGCAGCAGCGGCACGTGCCCCGCCTCGGCAACTCGGATCCTCACCGGGGCGGTTACGTCACCGGCTTCCTCGGCGGCGGACACGGGCTGCGGATGGCGATGCTCGACGAGATCGGCGACTGGCCCGCCGAGTTCTTCTTCGCGCACGAGGAGACCGACCTCGCGTGGCGGGCGGTGGATGCCGGGTGGCGAATCCTGTACGCGCCCGAGCTGCTGCTCCGGCATCCCAGGACCTCGCCCGCACGGCACGCCATCTACTACCGGGTGAACGCCCGCAACCGGGTCTGGCTGGCCCGGCGCCGGCTGCCGCTCCCGCTCGTGCCCGTCCATCTGGGCGTGTGGGTGCTGCTCACCCTCGCCCGCAACCGTTCGGGCGCCGGGCTGCGCGCGTGGTTCGGCGGATTCGTGGAGGGCGTACGGGAGCCGGCGGGGGAGCGGCGTCCCATGCGGTGGCGGACGGTGTGGCGACTGACCCGGCTGGGACGGCCGCCCGTCATGTGACCTGCCGGCGTACGGGGGACCGCCGTGCCGGAAAGGTGGAGAGGGCCCCGGCCGTTCACCTCGCCGACCGGGACCCGGACCCGGCCGCGGCGGCGACACTCCCCCGAGTTGCGCGTCCAGACGCGCGCACCGCCGGGCCAGATCCGATGTAGTGATCACATCAGGCTTTGCCAACGGATCGCTAACATGTGGCCAATGCTTCGCCGTTGCGTCATCCGCCGATCGGCCGGAAGTCGACGAACCGAGGCGGAGGACGGCCGGGGCATCGGCTGATCCCGACGCGGCAGGTGAGGCCGGGTGGCGGAAACCCGTCGCCCAGGGGTGGAAACCCGCCAGGGCGGGAGCGCGGCGGGATGCACGGGGGGATGGGCGCGATGATGCGGTTCGGGCTGTTGGGCCCACCGGTGCTGTTCAACGACGGCCAAGGCGGGTCCCGGTGCGAGGCCAGGCCCGTCGCAAGCGCCAAGTCCCGCGCCCTGCTGGCCACATTGCTCCTCGAAGCCGGACGGGTCGTCTCCGCCGAAGCGCTCGAGGACGCGCTGTGGAGCGGGGCGCCGCCCGTTTCCGCCCGGGCCTCGCTGCACAATCACATCGCCCGGCTGCGGCGGCTGCTGGACGACCCCGGGCGGCTGCGCACCGTGCCGTCCGGATACGTGCTGCGGCTCGACGAGGGCGAGCTGGACGTCCACGTCTTCGACGGACACGTCACCGCCGCGCGTGCCGCGCACACGGGGCAGGCCTGGGAGCGGGTCGTGCGCGTGAGCACGGCGGCGCTCGGGCTGTGGCGGGGTGCGCCGCTCGCCGGGCTGTCGCCCGAGGTGGGCGGGTACGCCTTCGCGCAGCGGCTGTGCGAGGCCCGGCTGCTGCTGCTGGAATGGCGCTACGACGCCGAGCTGGCGCTGGGCGGACCGCGGCTGCGCGAGCTGGTGCCGGAGCTGACCGCGCTGACCGGCGAGTACCCGCTGCGGGAGGTCTACCACCGGCAGTTGATGCTCGCCCTGCACCGCACCGGCCGTCAGGCCGAGGCCCTGACCGTCCACCAGGAACTGCGCGACCGCCTCGTCGGCCGGCTCGGCATCGAACCGGGGGCGGGGGTGCGGCAAGCGCACGTGGAGGTGCTGCGCGGGACCGTGGGTGACGGTGGTGCGGGGAAGCCGGGGGACAGCGGCGGGACGCCGGTGTGTCCGCCCGGCGGGACGTCAACCGGTGAACCGGGCCGGCCGGTACCTCCGCCCGCCCAACTGCCCCCGTCACCCACCCACTTCGTCGGCCGCGATGCCGTACGCGAGGGTCTGCGTCGCGCGCTCACGGCGCCAGGCCCTCATCCCGTCGCCGTCATCAGCGGCATGGCCGGCGTCGGCAAGAGCGCGCTCGCCCTGCACGTCGCCCACCAGGTGGCGGAACGTTTCCCCGATGGGCAGGTGCACCTCGACCTGCACGGCGCCACTCCGGGCATGCGGCCTCTCACCCCTGCTCAGGCGCTCACCGCGCTGCTGCGGGACCTCGGAACCGAGCCCTGCCGCATCCCCGGGCAGCCGGACGCCGCGGCCGCGTTGCTCCGGTCGCTGCTCGCACCGGCCCGCACCCTTCTGGTGCTGGACGACGCGGCGAGTGCCGCGCAGGTACGGCCGCTGCTGCCGGGCGGTGCCGGGTGCGCGGTGATCGTCACCAGCCGCTCGCCGCTGACCGCCCTCGACGGCGCGGCCCGGTTCCCGCTCGCCCCCCTGCCGGAGGAGGAGAGCGCCGAACTCCTGCGCAGCGCCTCGGGGCGCGACGGCCTGGACGGCACGGACGCCGCCCGGCTCCTCGTCGAGCTCACCGGCGGACTCCCGCTGGCGCTGCGGGTCCTCGCCGCGCGGCTCGCCGCCCGCCGGGCCCTGACGCCCGAGACGCTCGCCCGGCAACTCGCCACCGCGGAGGGGCGCTTGCGTCACCTGGAGTACGACGACCTGAGCGTCCGCCGCTCCCTGGCGGCCGCGTACGACGCGCTCGCCGCCTCCGGGCGCGAGGCCGACCGGGACGCGGCCCGCACCCTGCGCGGTATCGGCACGCTCGACCTGCCCGGCTACGGTGTCTCCCTCCTCGCCCGGCTCACCGGCATCGGCGAACCCCGCACCGAGGCGGCCCTGGACCGCCTCCTCGACGTGGCCCTGCTGGAGGAGACGACGTACGGCCGTTACGCGCCGCATCCCCTGGTGCGCGATTTCGCCCGTGAGCGGGCCGGAGTGCGGAGCGACGTCGACACCGCCGGCTCGGCGCTGCGCTGGTACGCCGCCGTCGCCGAGCAGGTCCTCGCCGCGGCCGCGGGGCCCGGTCTCGGCCGGGACGACGTCCCTCCGGGATCCGCAGCTGCCTGAACGACCGCGGACCGCCATGGCGTACGTCCCGGCGGCTCCCCGACGATCACTTGGCGTCGGCGTAGCACTCCACCACGGCCGTCGTGAACGGGAACCGTACCGGCGTCCGGCCGAACGTCAGCCGCCCGGCCAGGGCCGCCGCCTCGCGGATCGCCGCCGCGACTTGCTCGGCCTCCTCCGCGGGGCAGTGCACGATCACCTCGTCGTGCTGGAAGAAGACCAGCTCGGCCGCCAGCTCCGCGCAGGTCCTGCGCAGCGCGGCGAGCAGCAGCAGCGCCCAGTCGGCGGCGCTGCCCTGGACGACGAAGTTGCGGGCGAAGCGGCCGCGGGCGCGCGCGTTGGTGGAGGCGTAGCCGGGCACCCACGCGGCGCTGTCGTCGGGCTGGTCCGCCGCGGCGGCCGGGATGCCCGCCTCCTCGGGCGCGTCGTCCGTCCCGCGGGCCGCCGGCGGGCAGGTCCGGCCGAGCCAGGTCCGCACGAGCCGGCCCTCCTCACCGGCCCGGGCCGCGTCGTCGACGTACGCCACCGCCCGGGGGAAGCGGCGTCTGAGCGCCGCGAGGTTCTTCAGGCCGTCGCCGGAGGTCTGGCCGTACACCGCGCCCAGCACGGCGAGTTTGGCCTGGGAGCGGTCGCCGGAGAAGGCCCGGTCGGAGACCGACTGGTACAGGTCGCTCTCCCGGCCGGCCACCTCCATCAGGCCCGGGTCGCGGGAGATCGCGGCGAGGACGCGCGGTTCCATCTGGTCGGCGTCGGCGACGACGAGCCGCCAGCCCGGGTCGGCGACCACGGCCCGCCGGATCACCTTCGGGATCTGGAGCCCGCCCCCGCCGTTGGTGACCCAGCGGCCGGTGACCGTCCCGCCCGCGAGGAACTCCGGCCGGAAGCGGCCCTCGCGGACCCAGTCCTGCAGCCAGGACCAGCCGTGGGCGACCCAGATGCGGTACAGCCTCTTGTACTCCAGCAGTGGCTTCACGGCCGGATGGTCGACCGTCTCGATCTCCCACTTCCGGGTCGAGGAGATCTTGATGCCGGCCTGCGCGAAGGCCTTGACCACGTCGGCGGGCAGGTCGGGGCGGACGCGGCGGCCGAACGCGGTGGACACCTCCTCGGCCAGTTCGGCGAGCCGGCGTGGCTCGCCGCCACCCGCGTACCGCTCGCCCAGCAGGTCGTGCAGCAGTGTGCGGTGCACCTCGGCGCTCCAGGGCAGCCCGGCGCGGTTCATCTCGGCCGCCACCAGCATGCCCGCCGACTCCGCGGCCGTGAGCAGCCGCATGCGGTCGGGGTGCTCGGCGCCGTCGTGCCGCCGCTGCTGCTCGGCGTAGACCGCGAGGAGGTCCGCCAGGGGCAGATGGACGCCCCGAGGCTCGAACAGCGAGGACTGGGAGCCCGGTTCCGCGGACCGCTGCGGCGGATCGGGCGGTACGGGGCCGCCGCGCAGCCGGGCCAGGGCGGCCGCGGCCGAGCGTGGTTCCCCGTACCGCCCCTCGTGGCCGAGGAGGAGCGTCTCGGCGGCCTCGATGTCGTAGCACCGCTCGACTCGCACCCCCGTGGCGAGCAGGCGCGGGTAGACCTCGGCGGTGGACCGCCACACCCATCGTGTGACGCCGGGACGGCTCCGCACGGCCTCCGCCGCGTCCGCCTCCCGCCGCACCGGTCCGGCGGGCAGCCCGTCCGGGCCGAGGGGGGCGACGTCCACGCCACCGTCCTCGGCCGGGGCGAGTGCCCAGCGGTCGGCCATGCGGTGAGTGTGACAGGAGGGTCTGACAATGCCTCCTGCCGCCGCCGGCGCGGCTCAGGACTCGTCCGGCACGTCCTTCCGCGCCTGCACGATCTTCTCCAGAGCCTCGGTCACGAACCGCTCGGTCCGCTCCTTGCCGATGCCCAGGCCGCTGAGGACCCCCTGGCCGTTCTCGTGCTCCAGGAGGGCGAGCAGGATGTGCTCGGTGCCGATGTAGTTGTGGCCGAGGCGCAAAGCCTCGCGGAAGGTGAGTTCCAGGACCTTCTTGGCGGCCGGGCCGTACGGCACGAGCTCCGGGGCGTCCTCGACGGCCGGCGGGAGCGCCGCCGTCGCCGCCGCGCGGACCGTGTCGAGGGAGACCCCCTGCTCGGCGATCGCCTTCGCGGCGAGTCCCTCCGGTTCGGCCAGCAGACCGAGGACGAGGTGTTCGGGCAGGCCCTCGGCGTTGTGAGCGGCCTTGGACGCGTTGTGGGCCGCCATCACCACGCTGCGGGCGCGCGGCGTGTACCGGTTGAAGCCCTGGCTCGGGTCGAGATCGGCCGACTCCTTGGGCACGAACCGCTTCTGCGCGGCCTGCCGGGTGACGCCCATGCTCTTGCCGATGTCGGTCCAGGACGCGCCGGAGCGCCGGGCCTGGTCGACGAAGTGGCCGATCAGGTGGTCGGCCACGTCGCCCAGGTGGTCCGCGGCGATCACCGCGTCCTGGAGCTGGTCGAGCGGCTCCTGGTGGACCTTTTTGATGGCCGCGATGAGGTCGTCGAGACGGACGGATGACGTGGTGTCGGGGTTCGTCATGTGTCAACCGTAGGTTGCGCCCCCGTGAGCGTCAACCACGGGTTGACATCTTGCGCGGCTGCTTCGGTGAGGTCGCCACCAGACGCACCGCGAGCCCCGTGAACACCGTCGCGGGAACAGGGACAACCGCCGCGAGGCCAGGCCCACGCTGCCGTCCCGGCCGAAGCCCATGGCCACGAGCCAGGTGGCGACGAGGAACGCCGCGTACAGGGACGTGTCCACCACGGGGGCGATCCTCGTGGCCGCGCCGCCGGCGGGCGGGCCGGTTTCGGGGGTGAGATGCAGGGGCCGGGGTGCCGGGCGCCCCGGGAGGCCATGGCACCATCGGCCCGTGAGTACGTCCAGCACCGTCGACCGCGCGTTCGCAGCGGCCCTCTACGAGACCGGCGAGACGGCCCTCGACACCGGCGCCTCCCTGCTCGCCTCCGACCCGGCGGCGGACACCGAACTCGACCGGCGCGGACAGGAGTTCGTGGCGGCGGCCTGGCGGCGCGGCTGGCAGCCGGCGGACGTCGTACGAATCGTGCGGCGCGAGCTGGACGACGTGCACGTGCTCCTCACGGCGGCGCTGATCCGGGCCCAGGCCCCCGACGACGTGCCCCGGGGCCGCCGCTGGAAGGGGCAGCTCGCGGACCTCCCCGCCGACGCCCCGCCCCGCACCGACCGCTTCTCGTACGCCACGGCCGTGCTGGAGCTGTACCGCCTGCTGCTGCGGTTGCCCGCCCTGGAGGCCCTCGACGAGGCGCGCGGAGCGGCGCCCGGGGATGCAGGGGGCGCGTCGCGCATGCTCACCCGCATCCGTGCCCTGCTGGCCAAGGCCGAGGCGACCGGGTTCCCGGAGGAGGCGGAGGCGCTCAGCGCCAAGGCGCAGGAGCTGATGGCCCGGCACAGTGTCGACGAGGCGTTTCTCGCGGTGCGAGCACCCTCGCCGGACACGCCGGGGGCCTGCCGGATCGGGGTCGAGCCGCCGTACGAAGAGGCCAAGGCGGTGCTGCTGGACGCCGTCGCCCGTGCCAACCGCTGCCGGGCGGTGTGGAACGAACCCCTCGGCTTCTCCACCGTCGTCGGCTTCGAGACCGACCTGGAGGCGGTGGAACTCCTCCACACCTCACTCCTCGTGCAGGCCACGACCGCGATGACGAAGGCGGAGGCGGCGCAGCGCGCGGGGGGCCGCAAGCGCACCAAGACGTTCCGGCAGGCGTTCCTCGCGGCCTACGCCCATCGCATCGGCACCCGGCTGGCGGCAGCCGCCGAGACCCAGGTGACCGGCGAGCTGCTGCCGGTCCTCGCCTCCCGCGAGGTCGCCGTCACCGGACGGCTGGAGCGGATGTTCCCGGAGACGACCACGACCCGGCTGCGCGGGGTGCGCGACGCGGAGGGCTGGACGCAGGGCGCGCAGGCAGCGGACCGGGCCCGGGTCAGGCACCGGCCGCCCCTGCGCTGACCTGCCGTCAATGCCCTCGGCGCGCTGGGTGCCGTCAGTCGCCCGACGTCTCGAAACCGCTCACCGAGGGCTCCTTGCCCTCCGCCCGGTCGACCTCGCCGTACGACCACGCCAGTTCGTGCGCGGCCTTGGTGTCGCCGGGCAGGGTGAAGGACGCCTTGTGTACGGCGAGGCTCTCCGCGGAGCCCGCCTCGCCCCGGACGTAGGTGATCGTGAAGGACGTGGTGGCGCCCTTCGCGAGGGTCAGCGACTGGGCCTTCGCGCCCTCGTCCGGGGAGACGGACGTCGTCTTGTCGTCGGCCAGCAGGTCCACGCCCGGGAAGCCCTTCAGCGTGCACTGCTTGCCCTTGTTGGTGAGCGTGACGGTGACGGTGCCGGTGTCGCCGGCGGCCGGTGCGGCGGCGGCGCCGACCTTCACTCCCATGTCGCCCAGCGCACAGGCCGCGTCGCTCGGCCGGTCCGCGTTCTTGACGTCGTCACCACCGGACGGGTCGTCGCTGCAGCCGGTCAGCAGGACCGTAGCGGCGAGGGCGGCGGCGAGGGTGAGGGGGTAGGTGCGCATGAGGTCCTCTGGACGTGTCGAACGAAAGCGGCATCGGGCCCCTGGATCATCACGCACACCCGCACCGCACGGCCACGCACCCCCTGCGATTCCCCCGAACGCCGGACTCCGGTACGTACGCGTGGTACCCCCATGACCCGGCCGCGGATCGCCCGACGCATCCACACCCCGGAAGGGCCGCGGCGCCGACGGGCGATCCGCGGCCGGGAGCACGGAGCCGGTGTGCCCGCCGGGGCACGCCCTCGGCAGGCTTCTCGGCTGTGGGTCTGCCGGGGTTCAACGGTCGTCGGGTTTGTCGGCGGTGGGTCTGCCGGGGCTTGCCGTGTCGGCAGGTCCTCGGCAGTGGGTCAGTCGCGGTTTGTGTCGCCGGGCCCGTCGGCAGTGGGTCAGTCGCGGTTTGCGTCGCCGGGCCCGTCGGCAGCGAGTCCGCCGGGCCCGTCCCGGCAGGCCCGGGCGGCCGGTCGGCCGGGGCTCGCTGCCCCCGGGCCCGTCGGCGGTGCGTCAGCCGAGGCTCGCCGTAGGAAGGCCCGTCGGCAGTTTGCCGCCCTCGGCCTTCGTGTAGGTCTCCGCGCCGAGGCCGCCCTCCCAGGTGACCTTCAGGCTGTTCTTGTCCACCGAGTCGACCATGCCGGTCGCCCGGTTCTTGGAGCCGTCCGTGCACTTCAGTCGGATCATCCGCATGCCGGACTCCTCGCCCGCGGTGCCGCTGCACACACTGCCGCCGGTGGCGAACAGCGCCGCCTGCTTGCCGGTGATCACCAGGGCCACGGCCTTGCCACCGGTCGTCGCGAGCCAGCTGCCCGCCAGCGGGCCACCGGACGATGCGCCGGCGCCGGAGCCGGAGTCTCCCGCCGGGGCGGACGACGAGGCCGACGGGGAGGGGCCGGCGGACGCGTCGTCGCCCGAGTCGCCGCCGCTGCTGCACGCGCTCAGCACGAGCGCGCCCGCCAGCCCCGCGGCCGCCGCAGCGACGCGCACGGCACCGGAGCGGCGCGAGAAGATCACCGAAGTCACTGCAAGCCCCCAAGGTGTAGCCGGCCGACCGGCCCGGACGGCACCGGCCGGCCCGTGGCCGGAACGACCGCAGCAAGCTACCAGGGCCGGTCAAGAGCCCCTCGGGAACGCCCCTTACCGGGTTGCCGGGACGGTTCGCCCAGTCCGGCATGCGTCCCGGGAGCGCCCCTCACCAGCTCGACTTGCGCACCCCGGGCAGATACCCCGCGTGCGCCTGCTCCCGCAGACTCACCCTGGACAGCCCGAACGCCCGGAAGTAGCCGCGCGGCCGGCCGTCCACCTGGTCGCGGTTGCGTACGCGCGTGGCGCTCGCGTCGCGGGGCTGCCGGCGCAGCTCAGCCTGCGCGGCGAGCCGTTCGGCCTCCGTCGACGACGGCCGCCGGATGATCTCCTTCAGCTCGGCCCGCCGGGCGGCGTACCGCGCGACGACCTCCTGCCGCCTGTCGTTCTTCGCGATCTTGCTCTTCTTCGCCATCAGATCCTCACTCCCCGGGCGCGGATCCGGGCGACGGCCGCCTCGATCCCGATCGTGTCGACGGTCTTGATCCCCTTGGTGCTGAGCCGGAGCCGGACGTACCGGCCCTCACTCGGCAGCCAGTAGCGCTTGGACTGGATGTTGGGGTCGAACCGGCGCGGCGTGCGCCGGTGGGAGTGGGAGATGCGGTTGCCGAAGCCCGGCTGTGTGCCGGTCAGCATGCAGTGCGCGGACATGGGTGGTGACGTACCTCTCTGCTCAAGTTGTGGAAATGGATTTCATTTTCAGTATCATAGCGGCATGGCACGCAACGAGCTCCGTCCGGTCATCAAGCTCCGGTCCACCGCCGGGACCGGCTTCACCTACGTGACCCGCAAGAACCGCCGCAACGACCCGGACCGCATGACCCTGCGCAAGTTCGATCCGGTCGTCGGCCGCCACGTCGACTTCCGAGAGGAGCGCTGACCATGCGCGAGGGAATCCACCCGGAGTACGGCCCCGTCGTCTTCCGCGACCGTGCCGCCGACTACGCCTTCCTCACCCGCTCGACCCTGTCCGCCACGGCGGGCGAGAAGACGATCGAGTGGGAGGACGGCAACACCTACCCGGTCGTCGACGTCGAGATCTCCGACGTCAGCCACCCCTTCTACACCGGTACCGCCCGCGTCCTGGACACCGCCGGCCGCGTGGAGCGCTTCGAGCGCCGGTACGGAAAGAAGGGCTGATCCCGTGGCTGTCCCCCCTGGGCTCCCCGTCGTGATCGTCGGCGGGCTGCACGCCGACGCCCGCAGGGCGGCCGTCGCGCGGCTGCTCGCCGACGTGCCCGGCAGTGTCGTCCTGCACCACGACCTGTCGACGGCCGCCGCGGGCACGGTCGTACGGACCATCCGGGACACCTCCGGTGTCCTCGACGCGGGGGAGGCGCCGCTCGTCAACGACTGCGCGTGCTGCGCCCTGCGGGAGGACCTGGTGCCGGAGCTGGAGCGGCTGCGGGACGCCGGATCCACCCGGCTCGCCGTCGTCGAGCTGTGGGACTCCGTCGAGCCCAAGGCCATGGCCGAGGTCGTCACGGCGGGCGGCCTCACCGTCACCGGCGTGATCACCGCCGTCGACCCGGCCCTGGTCCTGCCGTACCTCGGCAACGGCGACGACCTGGCCGACGCCGGTCTCGCCGCCGCCGCGACCGACCAGCGCACGGTCGCCGACACCTTCGCGCGCCAGCTGGAGTACGCCCCCGTCCTCGCCGTCGCCGACTCCCCGGAGGCCGACGACGAGGACCGCGAGCTGCTCGCCCAGCTGCACCCGACGGCCCGCCGGGCCCCGGTCGGGCAGAGTGCCCCCGCGGACCGGGACGACGACGGCCTGACCGTGCCGACCCCGCGCAGGCGTCCGCTCTCGCCCCTGGCCGAGGCCGCCCTGGCCGGCTTCGACGTCGAGGCGGCGGCCGCCGCCCAGCATCCGGCCTGCGCGCTGCTCCCCGCCGAGGCCGACGCGCACGGCGTCTCCACCCTGGTGTGGCACCGGCGCCGCCCGTTCCACCCGGAGCGGCTGTACGCCGCGCTGGAGGACCTGACCTGCGCGGCCGCCCGCAGCCGGGGCCGGTTCTGGCTCGCCGACAAGCCCGACACGCTGTTCCACTGGGACGCGGCGGGCGGGGCCCTGTGCGTGGAGAGCGCGGGCCCGTGGCTGGCGTCCCTCCCGGACGCGGCCTGGGAGATGGTCCCGCCGGTGCGCCGTGCCGCCGCCGCGCTGGACTGGCACCCCGAGCACGGGGACCGCGGCCAGCACCTGGTCTTCACCTCGCCCGGCCTCGACCGGGACGGCCTGGAACGGCTGCTGGAGTCCTGCCTGCTGACCGACGCCGAGTACGCCGCAGGCCCCGATGCCTGGCAGCGCCTGCCGCACGCCTTCGACACCCTCCTGGAGGTCTGACCCGCCATGCCCCGCAAGCCCGACCGCAAGCCCGCCAAGGACCGGCCCAACCCCCTGTACCAGGCCGGGATCACGTACATCGACTACAAGGACACCGACCTGCTGAGGAAGTTCATCTCCGACCGCGGCAAGATCCGCAGCCGTCGCGTCACCCGGGTGACGTCCCAGCAGCAGCGGCAGCTGGCCAAGGCCATCAAGAACGCGCGCGAGATGGCGCTCCTGCCGTACGCCGGCCGCTGACGCCGAGCCCGCCGGGGCCCGGGTGAGGTTCCCCACGCTTGACGGGTGGGGGACCTTTTGCCCGTGCCGCGACGGGGCCGGGGTCCACCGCCTGTCGTCCGGCTCAACGGTGCGCGGCGGGCCCCCCGGGGACCGGGCCGGACGCCGGTCGGACGGGCCGCGCGGCGGCATTCCCGCGAGCCGTGCCGGGGTGGTCCGGGGCGCGGGCCGCGCGAGTCGGCGGGGGCACGCCGGCTGAGTGGGTGTCCGGCGATGGTCCGAGCCGGGCACCGGCCACCAGGACGACCCCGGTCTCCTGCGACCGGCCCATTTCTCCCCGTCCTCCCTGGCCACGGCCGCCTTCCGGATGCGGGTCGGCCGGTCGAACGCCCTTCGGGCGGCCGTGCGCCTCAGCTCCCGCTTCTGCGGTGCGGCCCCCGCGCCGCCGCCTCGCCCCGCCGCCGAGCGGATGCTCCGCCTCCACCGGACCTCCCCGGACCGGGCCGCTTCGGTGCGGGCCGCAGGGAACGAGAGGTGGGGACGAGCCGTCAAACAGACGAGGGCTTCGGTCAAGCGGTCGTCAAAGCTGTAACCGCGGGACCACCCCGCGTGCACGTGCATCTGCCCATGCATCTGCACATGAACAGGGCTATGATCCGGGTCAGTTGACCACTGCACCAATGGCCACACCAGCCAGTGCACCACCGGGGAGCGACCTGTGGACCACGACGTGTACAACGGTATGGCGGCCGCCGGACTGCGCGGTGTGGCCTGGCAGAAGAGCCGGCACAGCAACTCGCAGGGCTCGTGCGTGGAGTTCGCCCGGCTGCCGGGCGGTGACGTGGCCGTGCGCAACTCGCGCTTCCCCGACGGTCCCGCGCTGGTCTACACCCGTGCGGAGATCGAGGCGATGCTGCTCGGCGTGAAGGACGGCGAGTTCGACCACCTGGTCGGCGGCTGAGACTCCGGCAGCCCCCGGTGACCTCGGGGCGATCCGCCCCTCAATACGCGGTGACGCGCGTAGAACCGCGACGCGAGAAGGCGCCGCGGTCTTTCATTCCCCGCGGGGTCGTGAACCGGCGGGCGGCAGCCGGAACAGCGCCCAGACCACCTTGCCGTCGAGCGCGCCCGCGAGCGGGTGCCAGCCCCAACTGTCGCTGAAGGAGTCGACGAGGAACAGTCCGCGTCCCGACTCGGCCGAGAAGTCGTCGCTCTCCCGGGCGACCGGACTGTCGTGACTGGGATCGCGCACCGCGCACACCAGCCGCTCGGCCCACCGCATCAGGTGCAGCCGGACCGGGGGTTCGCGGTCGCCGGTGCACGCGTTGCCCGCCGGCAGGCCGTGCCGCAGCGCGTTGGTGACGAGTTCCGAGACCACCAGGCAGACGTCGTCGAACCGCTCGCCCATGTCCCACTGGTCGAGGGTTCCGCGGGTGAACCGCCGTGCCTCGCGCACCGCTTCGTAGCGGGCGGGAAGAGCACAGGAGGCGGCGTCGGACACGGCCGCGGGATCCAGCGGCGGAAGGCCCTGCCGTAACGGCTCGAGCATGGTCGATCCATTCGTCCCCATGCGAGGCACTCCCGGGAATTCGCGGTCGGTGCGATGCGGCGGTGGTGCGGGACCATGGTTTCGGATGCGTACAGCAGATGCAAGGGCAGATGCACGTGCACGTGACCGGAATGAGATGTCCCGTACCGCTTGTTGGCCAATTTTTCCGTCATCTTCGCGTCGCTCTTTGGCCGTTCACTTGCCTTCTTCTTGCCCCCGCGCGCGAGCGTCGACCGTCTCGATTCCGTTTCCGTAACCGGACGAGTACTGCTCGGAGTGTTTTAGTGGCAGACTGCGGCCCCTGAAGACGTTGGGGAGGCTGGCGAACGTGAGCGCGGGAGAGCCGGGATCGGTGGTGCGGCGCATGCTGCTCGGATCACAACTCAGGCGACTGCGTGAGGCGCGGGGCATCACGCGCGAGGCGGCGGGCTATTCGATCCGCGCCTCCGAGTCGAAGATCAGCCGGATGGAGTTGGGCCGGGTGAGCTTCAAGACCAGAGACGTCGAGGACCTGCTGACCCTGTACGGCATCACCGACGAGCAGGAGCGCTCCTCCCTGCTGTCCCTGGCCAAGGAGGCCAACGTCGCCGGGTGGTGGCACAGTTACTCGGACGTGCTGCCCAGCTGGTTCCCGACCTACGTCGGCCTGGAGGGCGCCGCCTCGCTGATCCGGGCGTACGAGGTCCAGTTCGTGCACGGTCTGCTGCAGACCGAGGCGTACGCCCACGCGGTGGTCCGGCGGGGCATGCAGGGCGCGAGCGAGGCCGACGTCGAACGCCGGGTGGCGCTGCGGCTGGAGCGGCAGAAGTACCTCTTCGACGAGCGCGCTCCCGACTTCCACATCATCCTGGACGAGGCCGCCCTGCGCCGCCCGTACGGCGACCGCGAGGTGATGCGGGGCCAGCTCCAGCACCTCATCGAGATCTCCGAGCGGCCCAACGTACGGCTCCAGGTGGTGCCGTTCAGCCTCGGCGGCCACGCCGGTGAAAGTGGCGCGTTCACGATCCTCAGCTTCCCGGAGTCCGACCTGTCGGACGTCGTCTACCTGGAGCAGCTCACCAGCGCGCTGTACCTGGACAAGGCCGAGGACGTCGCCCAGTACGAGAAGGCGCTCAAGGAGCTGCAGAGCGACAGTCCGGGTCCCTCGGAGAGCCGGGACCTTCTGCGGGGCCTCCTCCAGCTCTCCTGAAGTACTCCTCCAACTCGCCTGAAACATCAGTACGATGACGTGTGATCAGATCGTGAAGGCGCGATCGGAGATCTTCCAGGGATCGAGGGATCACACATGTCGTCGTCCTGCTTCACCGACCTCGCACAGCAGTACATCGACGGTGAGTGGCGCCCGGGTACCGGTTCCTGGGACATCATCGACTTCAACCCGTACGACGACGAGAAGCTGGCGTCGATCACCATAGCCACGGCCGACGAGGTCGATCAGGCGTACCGGGCGGCGGCCCGCGCCCAGAAACAGTGGGCCGCGACCAACCCCTACGCCCGCCGGGCGGTCTTCGAGAAGGCGCTGCGCCTGATCGAGGAGCGCGAGGCCGAGCTCTCCGAGGCCATCATCGCCGAACTCGGCGGCACGCGTCTGAAGGCCGCCTTCGAGCTGCACCTCGCCAAGGAGTTCCTGCGCGAGGCGGTCCATCTGGCGCTGGCCCCCGAGGGGCGGATCATCCCCTCGCCGGTGGACGGCAAGGAGAACCGCGTCTACCGCGTGCCGGTCGGTGTGGTGGGCGTGATCAGCCCCTTCAACTTCCCCTTCCTGCTGTCGATCAAGTCCGTCGCCCCGGCGCTGGCGCTGGGCAACGCGGTGGTGCTCAAGCCGCACCAGAACACCCCGATCGTCGGCGGTTCACTGGTGGCGAAGATCTTCGAGGACGCGGGGCTGCCCGGCGGTCTGCTGAACGTCGTCATCACCGACATCGCGGAGATCGGCGACGCCTTCCTCGAGCACCCGGTCCCCAAGGTCATCTCCTTCACCGGTTCCGACGCGGTCGGACGGCACGTGGCGACCGTCTGCGCCCGGCTGTTCAAGCGCTCCGTCCTCGAACTGGGCGGCAACAGCGCGCTGGTGGTCCTCGACGACGCCGACGTCGACTACGCGGTCGACGCGGCCGTCTTCAGCCGGTACGTCCATCAGGGCCAGGTCTGCATGGCGGCCAACCGGGTCCTCGTCGACCGGTCGGTCGCGGACGAGTTCACCGAGAAGTTCGTCGCCAAGGTCAAGACCCTCAAGGCGGGCGACCCGCGCGACCCGGAGACCGTCATCGGCCCGGTCATCAACTCCTCCCAGGCGGACGCCGTCTCCTCAGTGGTCGAGCAGGCCCTCGCCGAGGGGGCCACGGCCCTGCTGCGCGGCGGGCGCACCGACAACCTCGTCGAGCCGTCCGTGCTGACCGGCCTGCCCGCCGACTCGGCGCTGCTGAGGCAGGAGGTCTTCGGGCCGGTCGCGTTCCTCGTCCCGTTCGACGGTGAGGAGGAGGCCGTACGCCTCGTCAACGACACGCCCTACGGCCTGAGCGGTGCCGTCCACACCGGGAACGTCGAGCGGGGTGTCGCCTTCGCCCGGCAGATCGACACGGGCATGTTCCACGTGAACGACGGCACCGTGCACGACGAGCCGATCGTCCCGTTCGGCGGTGAGAAGCACTCGGGGATCGGCCGGCTCAACGGCGACACGATGCTCGACTCGTTCACCACGACCAAGTGGATCTCGGTGCAGCACGGCCGGAGCGGGTTCCCGTTCTAGACCTCGTACGTCCCCGGGCCCTTGCGGACAGAACCTGACCGCAAGGGCCCGTAGCTTTGTCGGTGTCGGGGGAGAAGCCCCCGGTTGTGGCGAAAGGCGGCGGTCATGGTCACTCACGTTCCGGCGGAAGCACACGGCGACGAGCGCGGAGCGCTCCTGTCCTTCATCGCGGAGCAACGCGGCGGCGTGCGCCGGGCGGTGCTCGGGCTGACGGACGAGCAGGCGTCGTCCCGCCCCAGCGCGAGCGAGCTGTCCCTGGCCGGGCTGGTCAAGCACGTCGCCGAGGTCGAGCAGATGTGGGTCTCCCTCGCGAAGGGCGAGCCGCCGGCCGTCGTGCGGGACCAGAGCAACTGGCACGAGTGCTTCCGCCTGGTCGAGGGCGAGACCGTCGCCTCGCAGCTGGCGTACTGGGAGAAGGTCGCCGCCGAGACCGAGGCGTACATCCGCTCGGTCCCCAGTCTCGACGACACCTTCGCACTGCCGGCCCAGCCCTGGTTCCCGCCGGACGGCCGGGTCTCCCACCGCTGGCTCTGCCTGCACCTCATCCGCGAGACGGCTCGGCACGCCGGTCACGCCGACCTCATCCGCGAGTCCCTGGACGGCAGGACCGCCTTCGAGCTGGTGGCCGAGGAACAGCGGGCGGCGGCCGGGTCCTAACCTGGACCGCATGTCAGCGATCCGTCTCCTCGTGCTCGGCGCGGTCCGTATGCACGGCCGCGCCCACGGCTACCAGGTGCGCAACGACCTGGAGTACTGGGGCGCGCACGAGTGGTCCAACGCCAAACCCGGCTCGATCTACCACGCCCTCAAACAGATGGCGAAGCAGGGGCTGCTGCACGCGCACGAGATCGCCCCGTCCACGGCCGGCGGCCCTCCGCGCACGGAGTACGAGATCACCGAGCAGGGGACCGAGGAGTACTTCCGGCTGCTGCGGGAGGCGCTGGTCACCTACGACCAGCGCGGGGACGTGAAGACGGCCGCCGTCGGTTTCGTCGTCGACCTGCCGCGGGCCGAGGCGGTGGCGCTGCTGAAGGAACGGACCCTGCGGATCGAGCAGTGGCGGGCCTCCGTCCTGGAGCACTACGTGCCCGAGGACGGACCCGGGCAGCTCGGGCACATCGGCGAGATCATGAACATGTGGGTCCACACGGCCGACTCCGAGGGCGAGTGGACCCGCGGTCTCATCGAGCGCATCGAGGGCGGCGCCTACACCTTCGCCGACGAAGGCGATCCGTTCGTCGGCGTCCTGGCCGACGACGAGGAGAACCCCTACGCGACGGGGGAGCGGCACCCCGGAGACGCTCACTAATCAAGTTTGACGAATGGCGTCCCGCAGGTTACCTTCGAGCATGTAGTCAAGTTTGACTAGAGAGGGAGGCCTGGTGGCCGACACGGCGATCACCGTCGAGGGCGCGGAGAAGACCTACGGCGACAAGAAGGCGCTGGACGGGCTCGGCCTCACGGTCGCGCGCGGCACGGTGCACGGAGTGCTCGGACCCAACGGCGCGGGCAAGACCACCCTGGTGAGGATCCTGTCCACCCTGCTGCGGCCCGACGCCGGCCGGATCGAGGTGGCCGGGCGCGACGTGGTGCGCGAGGCCTACGCCGTGCGGCTGCGCATCGGCCTGCTCGGTCAGCACGCCGCGCTCGACGAGGAGCTCGGCGGACGGCAGAACCTGGAGCTGTTCGGCCGGCTGCACCACCTGGGCGCGCGGCGGGCACGCGCGCGTGCGGACGAACTCCTGGAGCGTTTCGGTCTGGCCGACACCGGCCGCAAGGCGGTACGGCAGTACAGCGGCGGCATGCGGCGCCGGCTGGATCTCGCCGCGTCCCTGATCACCGAGCCGGAGGTGCTGTTCCTGGACGAGCCGACCACCGGTCTGGACCCGCGCGGGCGGGCCGAGGTGTGGTCGTCCGTCCGCTCCCTGGTCGGCGGCGGCACGACGGTCCTGCTCACCACCCAGTACCTGGAGGAGGCCGACCAGCTCGCCGACCGCATCTCGGTCGTCGACGCCGGCCGGGTCGTCGCCGAGGGCACGGCGGACGAGCTGAAGGCCGAGACGGGCGGTGACCGCATCGACGTGGTCCTGCGCGACGCCGGTCAGCTGGGCGCCGCGGTCGCCCTGCTGCCACTGACCGGGATCAGCGTGGACGCCGACCGCCGGCTGCTGAGCGCCCCGGTCAGCGACCGCATGGAGGCGCTGTCCGGGGTCGTACGGGCCCTTCGGGAGGGCGAGATCGAGGCGGAGGACGTCGCCCTGCGCCGCCCGACGCTGGACGAGGTGTTCCTGCACCTGACCGGAGACGACCGCACCGGGGACGACCACCGGGTGAAGGAGGCCGCGTGAGCGCGCACGCCCTGACCGACTCCTGGACCATGACCCGCCGGGAACTCGCCCGCTGGGGGCGGCAGCCGGTCCAGCTGGCCGTCAATCTGGTCTTCCCGGTCATGCTGCTGCTGATGTTCGGTTACCTCATCGGCGGCGGCCGCGGGGTGAGCGGCGAATACCGCGACTACCTGATCCCCGGCATGCTCGCGCTCACCATGGCCTTCGGCCTGGAGGGCACGATGCTCGCCGTCACGCAGGACCTCAACAAGGGCGTCATCGACCGCTTCCGCTCGATGCCCATGGCCAACGGGGCGGTACTGGTGGGCCGTTCGGCCGCCGACATGCTCCAGTCGGCGATGGCCCTGGTCGTGCTGATCGGCGTGGGCGCCGCGCTCGGCTGGCGGCCCGGCGGCGGCCCGCAGGCCCTCCTCGCGGCCGTGGGCCTGCTGCTTCTGTTCCGGTTCGCGATGCTGTGGATCGGCATCCACCTGGCCCTGGTGGCGGGGAGACCGGAGATGGTCCAGGCCGTGCAGATCCTGGTCTGGCCGGTCGGCTTCCTCTCCAACGCCCTGGCCGCGCCCGGATCGATGCCCGGCTGGCTGGGCACGGTCGTCGAGTGGAACCCGATGTCCCACACGGCCACGGCCGTACGCGACCTGTTCGGCGTGCCCGGCACGGAGCCCGGGCACGCCTGGGCCGCGGTCCTGTGGCCCCTGGCCCTGCTGGCGGTGTTCTTCCCGCTGGCGGTACGGCGGTTCGGACGACTGAGCCGTTAGGCCCTAGTGGTGGAAGCCCGTCGCCGCGCCCTTGTCCTCGGTCAGCGGGCGCGGCTGCCGGCGCAGTTCCGGCAGCAGCCGCTCCAGGTCCTGCGCGAGCAGGTCGGCGAGGTCGGCGGAGAAGCCGTTGCGGCACACCACCCGCAGCACGGACAGGTCCTGACGGTTCTCCGGGAAGGTGTACGCGGGCACCAGCCAGCCGTGCTCGCGCAGCCGCCGGGAGACGTCGAAGACGTCGTACGCCGTCACGTCCGGGGCGGTCGTGAAGGCGAACACCGGCAGTTCGTCGCCGCGGGTCAGCAGCCGGAAGTCCCCGAGCGCCCCGACCCGCCCGGCCAGCCCCGTGGCCACGTCCCGCGCGGCCTGCTGGACGGCCCGGTAGCCGTCCCGGCCCAGCCGCAGGAACGTGTAGTACTGCGCCACGACCTGCGCGCCCGGGCGGGAGAAGTTCAGCGCGAACGTCGGCATGTCGCCGCCCAGGTAGTTCACCCGGAACACCAGTTCCTCCGGCAGCGCCTCCGCGTCCCGCCACAGCGCCCAGCCGACACCCGGGTAGACGAGGCCGTACTTGTGCCCCGAGGTGTTGATCGACGTCACACGCGGCAGGCGGAAGTCCCACACCAGGTCCTCGTCGAGGAACGGCGCGACCATGGCCCCGGAGGCCCCGTCCACGTGCACCGGGACGTCCAGCCCGGTCCTGTCCCGCAGCGCGTCCAGCGCCGCGCACAGGTCCGCGATCGGCTCGTAGGACCCGTCGAAGGTGGAGCCGAGGATGCCGACCACCCCGATGGTGTTCTCGTCGCACAGCTCGGCCGCGGCCTGCGGGTCCAGGTGGAACCGCTCGCCCTCCATGGGGACGAGCCGGGCCTCCACCTCCCAGAAATTGCAGAACTTCTCCCAGCAGACCTGCACGTTGACGCCCATCACCAGGTTGGGCCGGGCGCCCGGGTAGCGGTCGGCGTTGCGCTTCGCCCAGCGCCGCTTCAGTGCCATCCCGGCGAGCATGCACGCCTCGCTCGACCCGGTCGTCGAACACCCCACGGCGCTCGCCGGGTCGGGCGCGTGCCACAGATCGGCGAGCATCGCCACACAGCGCCGCTCCAGCTCGGCCGTGCGCGGGTACTCGTCCTTGTCGATCATGTTCTTGTCCCGGCACTCCGCCATCAGCAGCCCGGCCTCGGGCTCCATCCAGGTGGTGACGAAGGTGGCGAGGTTCAGCCGGGCGTTGCCGTCGAGCATCAGCTCGTCGCGCACCAGCTGGTGGGCGGTCGCCGGTGCGATGGGCCGGTCCGGGAGCCGGTGGGTGGGCGGGGCCTCGGCCATGTCGCCGAGCGGGTTGGCGCGGCCGTAGAAGGGGTTGACGGACAGGCGGCTCTCCGCGGCCCGGCGGGGACCTTCGTGGAGCGGCATGGGTGCCTCCAGGGGTGGGTGCTCACGGGGTGATTCGGAGGGGAGCTTCAGCGCACCGACGTGCCGTCCTTGCGCAGCTGCATCTGCGGCCGGCCCGTGACCAGCAGCCAGGCCGGCAGCGAGGCGATGCAGAGCAGGGCGATGATCCCCGGCTCGGCGACCAGCACCGCGGCCACGAACAGGCTGATCCAGCCCTGCCGTGTGATCGCCAGCAGCACCCCGAGCACACCGGCGGACACCCCCACCGAGGGATGCACCCCGGACACCAGGGCGTGCGCGCACAGGCCGAGGGCGGTGCCGACGAACACGGCGGGGAAGATCCGCCCGCCACGGAAACCGCAGGACGCGGCGACGACCAGCGCGGCCAGCTTCACCACCGTCATGACGGCGAACTCCCCGGCCGACCAGCCGTCCGGGTCGTGCGCCAGCGTGACGATCTCGTCGAGCCCCTTGAACAGCGTCAGATGGCCGCCCACCGCCGCGAGAGCGCCGAGCACGAGCCCGCCTGCGGGGAGCATCAGCATCGGGTGCCGCAGCCGCCGGAACGCCGCGTGGACGTAGGGGAAGGCCCGCACGGCGCACAGGCCGAGCAGCGTGCCCACCGCGGCCACCACGACCGCCGCCAGCAGATCGGACCAGCCCGCCCGGCCGAAGGACGGCAGGTTCAGGGCGAAGCTCGGGTGGTCGAGGAGGGTGACGGTCAGGGAACCGGCGGCCGCGGCGGTCAGCGGCGCGAAGAGGTTGTCCCACAGCGCGCCGCGGGACTCCCGGCGGGCCAGCAGCTCGGAGATCGCCAGGGCGGCCGCCACCGGCGTGCCGAACAGGGCGCCGATGGTCGCCGCCTCCGCCAGCGCCGGCCAGATCCGGCCCGGTGCCCGGGGGACGAACCGGCCGCCCAGCCAGGCCGCGAGGCCCACGTTCACGGTGATGATCGGGTTCTCGGGGCCGAGGCTGGGCCCGCCGGCCAGCATCAGCGCGGTCACCAGCACCAGCCCCGGCAGGACGAGCGGCGGCAGCACCGGGGCGTCCAGTCCGACGGTCGCCGGATCCGGGCCGGCGTGCCCCGGTACCTTCCACACCACCAGCCCGACCGCGACGCCGGTCGCGAAGAGCACCGCGAACATCCACGCCACGGAGTACCGGCCCACCCCGAGCGCGTCCGGCACGGTCTCCCACAGCACGTCCTGCAGCTGCTCGGCGGCGGCCTCCACCCCCACCAGGATCAGGCTGGAGATCACGCCCACGACGACGGCGGGCAGGACCGACGGCAGCAGGGCGCGGGCGGGGGCCGACGGGGTGACGGCGGGCGCCCGGTCTTCTGAGTCCTGGACCACGGGCACACGATAAACGGATCAATTCGTACAAACAGGATAAGCGTGCAACACGCTTGCACCTCACGCGGCGTGAGGACCGACCGTGGAGCCCGGAAGAAGACGGAAGAAGGAGGGCGCGGAAGTGAGCTACTCCGTGGGACAGGTCGCGGGCTTCGCCGGCGTCACGGTGCGCACGCTGCACCACTACGACGACATCGGTCTGCTCGTCCCGAGCGAACGCAGCCACGCGGGGCACCGGCGCTACAGCGACGCCGACCTCGACCGGCTGCAGCAGATCCTGTTCTACCGGGAGCTCGGCTTCCCGCTCGAGGAGGTCGCCGCCCTGCTCGACGACCCGGCCGCGGACCCGCGCGCACACCTGCGCCGGCAGCACGACCTGCTGACCGCCCGGATCGAGAAGCTGCGGAAGATGGCGGCGGCCGTGGAGCACGCCATGGAGGCACGCACGATGGGAATCGACCTCACGCCCGAGGAGAAGTTCGAGGTCTTCGGGGACAAGGACCCGGAGCAGTACGCCGACGAGGCGGAAGCGCGCTGGGGCGGCACGGACCGGTACGCCGAGTCGCAGCGCCGCACCGCGCGCTACACCAAGGAGGACTGGAAGCGCATCCAGGCCGAGGCCGCCGACTGGGCGGAGCGCTACGCCGCCCTGATGGCGGCGGACGAGCCGCCCGCCGGCGAGGCGGCCATGGCCCTGGCGGAGGAGCACCGGCAGCACATCTGCACGTGGTACTACGCGTGCTCCCACGAACTGCACCGCGGCCTCGGCGAGATGTACGTCTCCGACGAGCGCTTCAAGGCGTTCTACGACGGGATGCGCCCGGGTCTCGCCGAGCACCTGAAGGACGCGATCGCCGCCAACGCGGCACGCCACACCTCCTGATCCCGGCCCGGGAGTGCCTCACTCCCGGGTCAGGACCACCGCCGTACCGTACGCGCACACCTCGGTGCCCACGTCCGCCGCCTCGGTCACATCGAAGCGGAAGGCCAGGATGCCGTTGGCGCCACGCGCGCGTGCCTGCTCCACCAGCCGCTCCATCGCCTGGTTGCGGGTCTGCACCAGCGTCTTGGTGAGCCCGCGCAGCTCGCCGCCGACGATGGACTTCAGCCCGGCGCCGATCTGGCTCCCCACGTGCCGGGACCGCACGGTCAGGCCGAAGACCTCGCCGATCACCTCCCGCACGTGGTAGCCGGGTACGTCGTTCGTCGTGACGACGAGAACCTCGGGCTCCGGGCCCTGTCCGCCGCCGTAGTCATCGATGCCCATGGTGCACAGCTTTGACCGGGAGGGCGCACAGTGCATCCTGAGTACGCCCATGGAACCTGGGCCATGACGGCTGCGTTGATACCTTGAGGCAGCCAGCCCCCGCCCGTACCCCACTGCAGCAGGAGCCACATCCCCGTGACCACGCTTGCGCTCGGCCCCGAGTGGCTCAGCCCGGACTACCTGATCGAGACCTTCGCCCTGCCGGGCATCCTGCTCATCGTCTTCGCCGAGTCCGGACTCTTCGCCTTCCTTCCCGGCGACTCGCTGCTGTTCACCGCGGGCCTCTTCGTAGCCCAGGGGCAGTACATCAGCCAGCCGCTGTGGCTGGTCTGCACGCTGATCGTGCTCGCCGCCGTCATCGGCGACCAAGTGGGCTACATGATCGGCAAGTTCCTGGGCCCGAAGCTCTTCAACCGTCCCAACTCCAAGCTCTTCAAGCGGGAGAACCTGGACAAGGCCCACGAGTTCATGGAGAAGTACGGCCCCAAGGCGATCGTCCTGGCCCGCTTCGTCCCCATCGTGCGCACCTTCGCCCCCATCGTGGCCGGCGCCGGCCGCATGAAGTACCGCACGTTCCTCACGTACAACGTCATCGGCGGCATCGCCTGGGGCACCGGCGTCACCCTCGCGGGTTACTGGCTCGGCCAGATCGGCTTCATCAAGAAGAACGTCGAGGCGATCCTCGTCCTGATCGTCCTGCTCTCCGTCGTCCCGATCATCATCGAGTACCTGCGGGACCGCTCGAAGAAGAAGCGCGCGGCGGCCGAGGCTCCCGAGCAGCGGCAGCAGCCCCCCGTCAGGGACGACGCGACGACCCAGCTCCGCCGCATCACGCCCGACGACCAGCCGCCCCACCACCAGCCGCAGCAGCAGCAGTACGGAAACCAGAACGGCTACAGCGACCAGCAGTACTACAACCAGTACCCGCAGAGCCCGGGCTACGGGCAGCAGCAGCCGCAGCAGCCCTACGGCACCCAGCAGCAGCAGCAGCAGCCCTACGGCACGCAGCAGGGGCCTTACAACAACGGCTACTGAGCCGGCCCTCCCATGGGGCGTGGGGAACCGCGCGAACAGCCCCACGGGCCCGCGGCCGCCGACGCACGCACAGCCCGGGCCCCCGTCGGCACTCGGCGCTAGAAGCCCCTGGTGCGCTTGGCGGCCCGCCGCTTCTCCGCGGAGCCGATCCTCAGGAACATCCGGGAGATCTCCGACCCGAGGTTCACCCCGATGGCGATGGCCATGGCGAGCGCCACCGCCTTCGACAGCGACACCAGCCCCTCGTCCACCTCGCTCTGCGCGATCGCCAGCAGCCCGAAGTACGTCGCGGAACCCGGCAGCAGGGGCCCGATCGCCGCCGTCGTGTAGGGCAGGGCGGAGGCGAACTGGTACCGGGACAGCAACTGCCCGAACAGCCCCACGAGCCCGGCGGCCGCCGCGGTGGACGCCACCGGTGAGATGTCGCCCACGTAGTGCATCGCGCCGTACACGATCCACGCGACACCGCCGTTCAGCGTCACCCACATCACGGTGGATCGTTCCTGCTGGAGCAGCACCGCGAACGCCAGTGACAGCAGCATCGACGCGCCGATCATCATCACCGGGTCGTCGGAGGCCCCGAGCGCCTGGTCGGGGTTGAGCCGCGCGCCCAGCTGCACGCCGAAGTACAGCACCAGCAGCACACCGGCGACGATGCCGACGAAGAAGTACAGGACCTCCAGCAGCCGCGCGGACGCGGTGATGTAGAAGCCCGTCAGACCGTCCTGCACGCCCGCCACCAGCGCCCGCCCGGGCAGCAGCGCGAACAGCCCACCGGTGATGACCGCGGAGGCCTTCACGTCCACGTGGCCGATCGTCAGCGCGACCCCGATCGCGGCCGGCGGCATCGCGGCCACCGTGAACTGGTAGAACTCCGGCAGCCCGCGCCCCGCGCACAGCCACGCCAGCCGGTCACCGAGCATCGCGCCCAGCGCCGCGGCGACGAACACGATCAGGTCACCGCCCACCAGCACGGAGGCCGCACCGGCCAGCAGCCCGCTCGCCCCGGTCAGCGCCCAGCCGGGATACGGATGCCGGTTACGGCGGATCTCCGCCAGGCGCCGGTAGGCCTCCTCCAGGGAGACCGCCGTCTCGTCGTCACTGAGGTCGTCCACCAGCTGGTACACGGCCGCCAGCCGCGTGTAGTCCGTGCCCCGGCGGCGCACCGTCCGGGACGCCGTGACCGGGTCGTCGACCAGGGACGGCTGGTACGAGATCGCCAGCAGCGTGAAGGTGACGTTGGGCTCGCAGCGGTCCAGCCCGTACGACCGGCAGACGGCGAACATCGCCGCCTCCACGTCCTCGGCGCCCTCACCGCCCGCCAGCAGCAACTCGCCGATACGCAGCGTCAGGTCGAGCACGCGGGGCACCGCGGGCCCGCTGTCGTCGCTGCCGCGCTGGGTCGGTTCCGGCGCCGGCCGCTCCGCCACCGGCATGCGCAGCATCGTGCGCATCCGGTCCTGCCAGGGCACGTCCTTGGTCAGGCTGACCACGGGAATCCCGCTCGGCGGAGTGAAGGCCGACGGAGCGTGCTTCGAGCTGTACGTGCTCGGCGGGGTGAAAGCCGACCCCTCCTGCTCCGCCGAGGGCGCGGCCTGGACGTCCAGCCCGTGCGGCACGGCGAACTCGGACGTCGTGTCGGAGTCCGCACCGGCCGTTCTGTGCAGGGCCAGCCCCTCGGGGATCGCGAACTCCGACGTCGTCGACATGTCCCCGTCGACGCCGGTCCCGGCCGGAGGGACGAACGCACTCCGCGCCTCGTCCGACTTCGGTTTGCGGTCCTCCGCTTCCGTCACTGCCTGGCGCTCCCTGTACGACACGTCAGCCTCGTACCCCCCACAGCCTCAGTATGCGCACAGACGGACGAACGGGCCGCACACGCAGGCGTGCGGCCCGTGAGCATCAAGGGGAGGGGGTCAGTGACCGCCCTGGTCCTTGAAACGCTTGTAGGACCGCTCGATCTCGGCCTCGGCGTCGGTGCGGCCCACCCAGTCGGCGCCCTCGACCGACTTGCCGGGCTCCAGGTCCTTGTAGACCTCGAAGAAGTGCTGGATCTCCAGGCGGTCGAACTCGGACACGTGGTGGATGTCCCGCAGGTGCTCCACGCGCGGGTCCGTCGACGGCACGCACAGCAGCTTGTCGTCGCCGCCGGCCTCGTCCGTCATACGGAACATGCCGATCGCGCGGCAGCGGATCAGGCAGCCCGGGAACGTCGGCTCGTCGAGGATGACCAGCGCGTCCAGCGGGTCGCCGTCCTCGCCGAGGGTGTTCTCGACGAAGCCGTAGTCGGTCGGGTAGGCGGTCGAGGTGAAGAGTCGCCGGTCCAGGCGGATACGACCGGTCTCGTGGTCCACCTCGTACTTGTTGCGCGAACCCTTCGGAATCTCGATCGTGACGTCGAACTCCACCGGTGGCTCCTCCATGATCAACACATAGTTCTGGTGGTTAAGTGTCCCTCACGCAGGTGTGTGATCGCGAAAGGGGCTGGTGGTCGTGCCAGAGCTGAGGCCTTGGCGGGCCGCGAAACCGCACGTGGTGCGGCTCGCGGATGCCGTTCGACCGCGCCTGGCCCGGGCCGCAGCGGCTGCGAAACCACGGCTCGCGCGGCTCGCCCGAACCGGAAAACCGCAGGTCACGAAGGTTACGCGGCCGAAGACCTGGCAGTACACCGCGGGCGCCGCCACCGCCGGACTCGCACTGACCGCCGGCGTGGTGTCCGCCGCCGGTCCCTGGGACTCCTCGGGTCAGCGTACGGCCGAGCGGGACCGGGCAGTGGCCCTGGGCCGCGCGGGTGGCGCAGATCACGGCAGGGCGCCCGGCGCACCCGGTCGGCCCCGGCCCGCCCCCAGCGCCGGACCCGTGCTGACCGGCCTCGGCGGCGTCAGCACCGTGAAGTCCGTCCCGGACGGCACGGCGCTCGCGGACGTCCTGCGCCCCCTGCTCGCGGACCCCGCCCTCGGCCCCCGGCCCGCCGCGGCCGTCATGGACGTGACCACCGGACGGCGCCTGTTCGGCTCCGGCGCGGGCGCCGGGCTCACCCCGGCCTCCACGACGAAGATCGCCACGGCCGTCGCCGCGCTGTCCGCGATGGGCCCCGACCACCGCCTCACCACCCGCGCCGCCCTGGAACCCGACACCGGGGAAGTCGTCCTGGTCGGGGGCGGCGACCCCACGCTCACCGCCCGGGAGAAGCCCGGAGGCTCGGCGAGCCTGCGCGCCCTGGCCGCCCGGACGGCCGCCGCGCTCGCCGACCGGGGTGTGCGCGAGGCGACCCTCTCCTACGACACGACCCTGTACGCGGGCGACGAAAAACACCCGATCGGGGACAACCCCAACCTCGCCCTCGTCAGCCCCCTGATGGCCGACGAGGGCCGCACGGACGATTCGGTGCGCGGCCCGGTCGAGCGAGTGAAGGATCCGGCGGCGGACGCGGCGCGCCGGTTCGGGGAGTTCCTGACGTCGTACGGCATCAAGACCACCGCCCCCGGCCCGTCCAAGGCCACGACCCGCGCCGAGACCCTCGCGGCCGTCTCCTCGCCCCCGCTCTCCGCCCTGGTCGAGCGCATGCTGACCAACAGCGACAACGACATCGCCGAGGCCCTCGCCCGCCAGACGGCGATCGCCACGGGCGAACGGGCCGACTTCGCCGGAGCAGGCAAAGCCATCGGCTCACAGCTGCGCGGGCTCGGCCTCCCCCTCAAGGGAGCCGCCTTCAAGGACGGCAGCGGCCTCGACCGCGCCGACCGGCTGACCCCCGGCCTCCTCACCGCCCTGCTCGCGAAGGCGGGCGACCCCTCCCGCCCGGAGCTGCGCCCGGCCCTCACCGGCCTTCCCGTCGCCGGTTTCACCGGCACCCTCGCCACCCGCTACCACGACGGGGCGTCCGGTGTCGTCCGCGCCAAGACCGGCACGCTCTCCGGTGTCCACACCCTCGCGGGCACCCTGGTCGACGAGGACGGCCGCCTGCTGGCCTTCGCGTTCATGGCCTCCGGCACGGACCCCGGCGCGCCGACGGCGTCCCAGCGGGCCCTGGACCGGATCGCGACGGCTCTGGCGGCGTGCGGCTGCAGGTGACGGACGGGACCGGCGGCTCGGCGCGTGCCTCGGCCACCCGCACCTGCTCCGGCACCGGGACGTGCCCGCGCCGGCGGGGTTCGCGTGGTCGCCGGTGTGCCTCGGCCGGGGCGTGCGTGCCGGTGGGGCTCCGGCCGTCGCCGCCCTGCCCCAGCGGGCGGGCCTCACGTACGGTTGACGCATGACGAGCATCGGTGGTGCTTCAACCGGCATGGTCGACTGGAACCTCGCGGTGGCGACCGCGACCCGGCTCGTGAGGCCGGGCCCCGAGGTCAGTCGCGACGAGGCCCGGGCCGTCGTCGCGGAGCTGCGCCGGCATGCCAAGGCCTCGGAGGTACACGTCCGGGAATTCACCCGTCTGGGCACCGAGGAGGGGCACGACACCCCCGTCCTCGTCGTCGACCGGCCGGGCTGGATCCGGGCGAACGTCGCCGGGTTCCGGGAGATCCTGCGGCCCCTGCTCGACAAGATGCAGGAGCGGCGCGGCAGCACCACCGGCGGTGCCGTCATGAGCGCCGTCGGCGGCAAGGTCACCGGCGTGGAACTCGGCATGCTGCTGTCCTTCCTGGCCTCCCGCGTCCTCGGCCAGTACGAGACCTTCGCCCCCGCCACCGGCGACCTCCCCTCCGGCGGGTCCCCCGGCGCACCGGGCGGCGGCAGGCTGCTGCTCGTCGCCCCGAACATCGTCCACGTCGAGCGCGAACTCGACGTCGACTCGCACGACTTCCGGCTCTGGGTCTGCCTGCACGAGGAGACCCACCGCACCCAGTTCACCGCCGTGCCCTGGCTGCGGGACCACCTGGAGGGTGAGATCCAGTCGTTCCTCCAGGAGACCGACGTCGACCCCATGACCGTCCTGGAACGCGTCCGGGAAGCCGCCCAGAGCCTCGCCGGGGGCCGCCCCGAGGCCGAGGAGGACGACGGCGGCCGCTCCCTCGTCGAGATCGTCCAGACCCCCGCCCAGCGCGAGATCCTCGGCCGCCTCACGGCCGTGATGTCCCTGCTGGAGGGACACGCCGACTTCGTCATGGACGGCGTCGGCCCGGACGTCGTGCCGAGCGTCGGGGAGATCCGCGAGAAATTCCAGCAGCGCCGCGCCAAGGGCGCCTCCCGCCTGGACCTGGCCCTGCGCAAGCTGCTCGGCCTGGACGCCAAGCTCCGGCAGTACCGGGACGGCGAACGCTTCGTGCGGGCCGTCGTCGACGAGGTCGGCATGGACGGCTTCAACCGCGTGTGGACCTCGCCCAACACCCTCCCCACCAAGTCGGAGATCGCCAAACCGGCGGACTGGGTCGCGCGGGTGCATCGCAGGGCCGAGTAGTGAACATCGCGGGAAGGTCGTGAAGGGAAACCGGCCGACGGCAGGCAAACGCCCCTCCAATCACCCGTCCGAGGGACCGTGAGGCAGGGGTAGGCGTGCAATGCTCGGGGAACGGCCCGGTTCTGTCACCATCTACACACTCTGCGTGACCGGCACGCGGGCTCACCCCCCGAAAACTTCATGAAGGGAACCGGACATGGGTCCCCATCCTGCGGTCGCGGCGATACGCCTGGCGGTCCGCCGCGTCCTCCACGACCTCCTCACCGAACACCACCGCGCCCCCGCCGCGGTCCCGCACGCCCTCTCGCACGAGCCCCCACCCCCGCCGCTCGTGCTCGTGGCGTGCTCCGGCGGCGCCGACTCGATGGCCCTCGCCTCCGCCCTCGCCTTCGAGTCCCCCAAACTCGGCATCAGGGCCGGCGGCGTCACCGTCGACCACGGCCTCCAGACCGGCTCCGACCTGCGCGCCGCCGAAGTCGTCCAGCGCCTGCGCGAACTCGGCCTCGACCCCGTCGACTCCGTCGCCGTCACCGTCGGCCGCTCCGGCGGGCCCGAGGCCGCCGCCCGCGACGCCCGCTACGCCGCGCTCGACACCGCCGCCGAACGCCACGGCGCCGCCGCGGTCCTGCTCGGCCACACCCGCGACGACCAGGCCGAAACCGTCCTGCTCGGTCTCGCCCGCGGCTCCGGCATCCGCTCCCTGTCCGGAATGGCCGCGGTCTCGGGGGCCGGCGGCCGTTACCGGCGCCCCTTCCTGGAACTCGACCGGCAGACCGCCCGCAAGGCCTGCATGGTCCAGTCCCTGCCCGTCTGGGACGACCCTCACAACGCCGACCCGGCCTACACCCGCTCCCGGCTGCGCCACGAGGGCCTGCCCGCCCTGGAGAAGGCCCTCGGCAAAGGCGTCGTCGAAGCCCTCGCCCGGACGGCCCGGCTCTCCCGCGACGACGCCGACGCCCTGGACTCCTGGGCCGGCCAGGCCGAGGCCACCGTCCGCGACGCCGCCGGGTTCCTGGACTGCGCCAAGCTCTACGCCCTGCCGCCCGCCGTACGCCGCCGCATCCTGCGCCGGGCCGCCATCGCGGCCGGTGCGCCCGCCGGCTCCCTGTTCGCCCGCCACATCGAGGAAGTCGACCGGCTGATCACCGGCTGGCGCGGTCAGGGAGCCATCAACCTCCCCGGCAAAGTCGTGGCCCGGCGCCAGGGTGGCAGACTGGTGATTCGGCAAGGCTGAACCAGGCCCCCTCCCCGCAGCCGGCGGAGGGGCCCGATCGGCCGGTGGGACGACCGAAAGTGATGCGGGTGGACGCGAAAGACATGGGTGCCGACCTCGAGAAGGTGCTCATCACCAAGGAAGAGATCGACGCCAAGCTGGCCGAGCTGGCCGCGAAGATCGACGCGGAGTACGCGGGCAAGGACCTGCTGATCGTCGGAGTGCTCAAGGGCGCGGTGATGGTCATGGCCGACCTCGCGCGGGCACTGTCCACCCCCGTCACCATGGACTGGATGGCCGTATCCTCGTACGGGGCGGGCACCCAGTCCTCCGGTGTGGTGCGGATCCTCAAGGACCTCGACACCGACATCAAGGGCAGGCACGTCCTGATCGTCGAGGACATCATCGACTCCGGCCTGACCCTGTCCTGGCTGCTCTCCAACCTCGGCTCGCGCGAGCCCGCATCCCTCAAGGTGTGCACCCTGCTGCGCAAGCCCGAGGCCGCGAAGGTCGCCATCGACGTGGAATGGGTCGGCTTCGACATCCCCAACGAATTCGTCGTGGGGTACGGACTCGACTACGCCGAGAAGTACCGCAACCTCCCGTTCGTCGGTACGCTCGCGCCCCACGTGTACGGCGGCTGAGAACACGGCCGGAGTGCCGTGACGGTGATCGGGAACCCCAGCGGGCGTCCCGCCGTTGGAGCAGGCGTAGGCGGATCGCCAGCTGTCCCACGCGGCTTCAGGTGACAATGCTGGGGTACCGTCCGAAGAACAGTCTTTATCAAACTCACTATGGCAGGAGGGACGGGGCGGCACCGCTCCGTATGGATGGACGTGAAGCGATACTTCCGTGGGCCGGTCATGTGGATCGTGCTGGCCGTCCTCGCCGTGGTCGTGTTGATGCAAGTCGTCGGCTCGTCCGGCGGCTACAAGACGGTGGACACCGGCCAGGTCGTCCAGGCGATCAACCAGAACAAGGTCGAGTCGGCCAAGCTGACCACCGGTGACGAATCGATCATCAAGGTCACGCTCAAGGACGGCGTAAAGGTCGAGGACAGCTCCAAGATCCAGGCGAGCTACATCGGCACCCAAGGCGTCGACCTCGCCAACACGCTGCAGAACAAGTACCAGGACAAGCAGATCCCGGACGGCTACACGGTCTCGCCGTCCAAGCAGAACCCGATCGTCGGCATCCTGCTCTCCCTGCTGCCCTTCGTGCTGATCGTGGTCGTGTTCCTGTTCCTGATGAACCAGATGCAGGGCGGCGGCTCCCGGGTCATGAACTTCGGGAAGTCCAAGGCGAAGCTCATCACCAAGGACACCCCCAAGACCACCTTCTCCGACGTCGCCGGGTCCGACGAGGCCGTCGAGGAGCTCCACGAGATCAAGGAGTTCCTCCAGGAACCGGCCAAGTTCCAGGCCGTCGGCGCCAAGATCCCCAAGGGCGTCCTGCTCTACGGGCCTCCCGGCACCGGCAAGACCCTGCTCGCGCGTGCCGTCGCGGGCGAGGCCGGCGTCCCGTTCTACTCGATCTCCGGTTCCGACTTCGTCGAGATGTTCGTCGGTGTCGGTGCCTCCCGCGTCCGTGACCTGTTCGAGCAGGCCAAGGCGAACGCCCCGGCGATCGTCTTCGTCGACGAGATCGACGCGGTCGGCCGCCACCGCGGCGCCGGCCTCGGCGGTGGTCACGACGAGCGCGAGCAGACCCTGAACCAGCTCCTCGTCGAGATGGACGGCTTCGACGTCAAGGGCGGCGTGATCCTCATCGCCGCGACGAACCGGCCCGACATCCTCGACCCGGCGCTGCTGCGCCCCGGCCGTTTCGACCGGCAGATCGCCGTCGACCGCCCGGACATGCAGGGCCGTCTGGAGATCCTCAAGGTCCACCAGAAGGGCAAGCCGGTCGCGCCCGACGTCGACCTGTCGGCCGTCGCCCGCCGCACGCCCGGCATGACGGGTGCCGATCTGGCCAACGTGCTGAACGAGGCCGCCCTGCTGACGGCCCGCAGCGACCAGAAGCTGATCGACAACCACATGCTCGACGAGGCGATCGACCGTGTGGTCGCGGGCCCCCAGAAGCGGACCCGGATCATGTCGGACAAGGAGAAGAAGATCACCGCGTACCACGAGGGCGGACACGCCCTGGTCGCGGCGGCCTCGCCCAACTCCGATCCCGTCCACAAGATCACGATCCTGTCGAGAGGCCGCGCCCTCGGCTACACGATGGTGCTGCCGGACGAGGACAAGTACTCGACCACGCGCAACGAGATGCTGGACCAGCTGGCCTACATGCTGGGCGGCCGCGCGGCCGAGGAGCTCGTCTTCCACGACCCGACCACGGGTGCCGCCAACGACATCGAGAAGGCCACGGGCCTGGCCCGCGCGATGGTCACGCAGTACGGCATGACCGAGCGGCTCGGCGCGATCAAGTTCGGCGGCGACAACACCGAGCCCTTCCTCGGCCGTGAGATGTCTCACCAGCGCGACTACTCGGAAGAGGTCGCCGCGCTCGTGGACGAAGAGGTCAAGAAGCTCATCGAGACGGCGCACAACGAGGCCTGGGAGATCCTCGTCGAGAACCGCGACGTCCTCGACAACCTCGTGCTGCAGCTGCTGGAGAAGGAGACGCTCGGCAAGGAGGAGATCGCCGAGATCTTCGCGCCGATCGTCAAGCGCCCGCCGCGACCTGCCTGGACGGGTTCCTCCCGCCGTACGCCGTCCACCCGTCCGCCGGTCCTCTCCCCCAAGGAGCTGGCCCTGACGAACGGGGCGAACGGCGCGACGCCGGCCATCTCCACCGCGAAGAGCACCGCGGCGGAGCCCGCCCCGGCGCCCGAGCGGACCACGGAGGACCGGCCCGAGAGCTGACCCGAGCTCTCCCGGCGGCCCACCGCCCCGGAATGGATGCCGCGCCCCCCAGGTTTTAGCCTGGGGGGCGCGGCTTTTCGCCATTTCCGCAGGCCGCCCCGTGAAGGACAGAGGAACGAGGCAGCAGATGACCGACCCCGTGGCGCTGGACGGCGACGGCCAGATCGGCGAGTTCGACGAGAAGCGCGCCGAGAACGCCGTACGCGAACTCCTGATCGCGGTCGGCGAGGACCCGGACCGCGAGGGCCTGCGCGAGACACCGGCGCGGGTGGCGCGGGCGTACAAGGAGATATTCGCGGGGTTGTGGCAGCAGCCGGAGGACGTACTGACGACGACGTTCGACCTCGGGCATGACGAGATGGTGCTCGTGAAGGACATTGAAGTCCTGAGCTCCTGCGAACATCATCTCGTGCCGTTCGTCGGCGTTGCGCACGTTGGCTACATTCCGTCCATCGAAGGCAAGATCACAGGCTTGTCGAAGCTGGCTCGCCTCGTGGACGTCTATGCCCGGCGCCCACAGGTGCAGGAGCGGCTCACCACGCAGATCGCCGACTCCCTGATGGCGATCCTGGAGCCGCGTGGCGTGATCGTCGTCGTCGAATGCGAGCACATGTGCATGTCGATGCGCGGGGTCCGCAAGCCGGGCGCAAAAACGATCACCTCGGCGGTCCGGGGGCAGCTTCGCGATCCGGCGACCCGTAATGAGGCCATGAGCCTGATCATGGCGCGATAGCCCGATTGTCAGTGGTGCCCGCTACCGTTCCTGATCAGTGTGGTTGTGCGCTGATCAGGGGGAATGAGTGAGCTACGGGTTGCCGAGCAGGCAGACGGTGAACGCCGTGGGTGGTCGCCTACGGGCGCGCGATGAAAGTGGTGATTGGGCAGGTCCGCGAGGTCGTGGATGTCGTTACCGACCATGTGACATTCACGGTGGCGCCGGATCACATGCTGGGAACGCCTGACGGCTGGGTGCATGCACGTGACTCCGAAGGGACCGTCCTGGTCTGGACGCCCGCACGGAAGCTGTGCCGAGAGCGGCTGACGATCAAGCCCGGTTACGACTTCGGTTACTTCATCGGGGCCACATGCGCCGACGGGACCGTCGGTAAGAACTATGTGTCGCTCGTCGTCAACAGCGAGGACTTCGCTGCTCGCTACGCGGTCTGTCTGACAGCTGCCACCGGGTTGGCTGCTCGGCTGGAACCGGTGACACGGCCCTCCGGCTATCTCCAGCGTGATGTCCCCGGCTTCCGCGTACGCGTGGTCTCGTCTTACCTGGCAGACCTCATGAGGCAGTATGTGGGCGGGGACGCGCACCACATGCGGCAACAGTTTCCTCGCGTCGTTCTGCGGGACAGGGAGACCCTGGAGGGTTTTCTGGACGGGTACGCGGACGGTGATGGGTACCGGCCCAAGACCTGGGCCGGACGGCTGTTGGTCAGTGAGAACGTGCCGTTCCTCAAGGAGCTGGCACACGTGGTCGGAGCGAGATTCACACCGCGTCGCGGTGGGGCGGCAGCGCACCTGGTGATTGCCGACAGCTGGTTCTCCCGAGGCACCTTCAAGTCCGAGCACCACCCGCTGCAACTACGCGAGACAACGTGGGTCCAGGTGAATGAGGTCCGGCGACGGACGACGAGCAACAAACCGTTCACGCTCTACAGCTACCGCCTCGACCCCCACCCGGCTTCCTCGTCAACGGGCATCTCGCCCGTCAGCCCTGGTGAGCGCCGACGGCGTCAGACCGTAGGTGCCACCCCCGTGCCGTCGTTCTCGTCGTCCTCCGGGAGCTTGCAGACCCGCTCCAGGAAGATGGCTGCCGCTATGACGCCGATGCCCGCGAGGACGGAGAAGCCGGCGTAGACGGCCTGGTCGCGGCGGGCGGGGATGTCGAGGGATTCCAGGAGGAAGACGCCGGTGCCGCCGTACATGCCGGCGACGAGGGCGGCGACCAGGGCGCTGGCGTGGCCGAAGACGACCGCGCGGGCCGCCATGAGGGGATCGACGCCCTTCGCCTCGGGGCGGCGCTCGCGCTGGGCCTTGAGACGGGAGCGGATGGACAGCGCCGTGGCCAGCAGGACCACGGCGATCACGGCCAGGACGATGGGGGCGGCCAGCGGGACGCTGGGGAGCGTCCCGACCGAGTTCCACAGGCGGGCTCCCGCCCAGGACAGGACGCCGGCCACGACGAAGACGCCGGCCAGCACCCGGATACGCAGCTCTCTCACGGTGTCCCTTCGTTCCCCCGGCTTCCGGCCCGGTTCGCGGCCGTCTTGACCTTAACGGCTACTCGGGCAGCCGGAGTTCCAGGTCCGGGCGGGGCGCGACCCCGGCCCGGGTGACGGTGTCGAGGAAACCGGCGACGGGACCGCGGCCGGGCAGCTGCGCCTCGGGGTCCAGGTCGTGCCAGGGGGCCAGGACGAAGGCGCGTTCGTGGGCGCGCGGGTGGGGGAGGGTGAGGTGCGGGTCGTCGGAGACGACGTCGGCGTAGGAGACGATGTCGACGTCGAGGGTGCGGGGGCCCCAGTGCTCGTCCCGGACGCGGTGGAAGGCTTCCTCGACCGCGTGTGCGCGCTCCAGGAGCGAGGACGGCGGGAGGGTGGTCTTGAGGACCACGACGGCGTTGAAGTAGGCGGGCTGGCTGCCGGGGTCCACGCCCCAGGGCTCGGTCTCGTAGACGGGGGAGACGCCCTTGACGCGGACGCCGGGCGTGTCCTCCAGGGCGTCGACGGCTCCCTGGAGGGTCTCCAGGCGGTTGCCGAGGTTGGAGCCGAGGGCGACCACGGCCCGTTTGGGGTTGGACAGGGTCGTGTCGGCGGCGTCGACCTTCTCGACGACGGAGGCGGGCACCGGCTGTACGGTCGGGTCGGTCGGACCCTTGATGAAGGGCGCGGTCATGCTCGGCTCCGGGTGATGGTGACGGTCACGTCGTCGAAGGGGACGGTGATCGGGGCGTTCGGCTTGTGGACGCAGACCTCGACCTCCTGTACTCCCTCGTGCTTCAGGCAGGCCTGGGCGATGCGTTCGGCGAGCGTCTCGATGAGGTCGACGGGCTCGCCCTGGACGACGGCCACGACCTCCTCCGCCACGATGCCGTAGTGCACGGTCTTCGCCAGGTCGTCGTCGGCCGCGGCCGGTCGGGTGTCCAGGCCGAGGACGAGGTCCACGATGAAGGTCTGGCCCTCCGCGCGTTCCTCGGGGAACACGCCGTGGTGCCCGCGGGCCTTCAGGCCGCGCAGCGCGACACGATCCACGCGAATCACTCCTGCAATCGTCGGTCAGGGCCGGTGGGTGCCGTGTGCGGTCGGCACACCGGCCTCGGTCGAATCTACCTGCGCGCACGGGCGGGGCCGGGCCGCGGGGGCCTGGGCCGGCGCCGGGTCCGGCAGGGTTCATCCGGCGTTTCCCCTGGGGAAGGCGCCGGTGCACAGGTTGGTAGCCGCCCCTACCCGGGCGTCCGTGATTCCAACCACTTCCTGGCGCGTACCCACTCAGTCGGGGGTGTCGTCCTGCTCGTCCTCGTCTGTTTCCGCCAGGACGGGGGAAGCGTGGTGTGACCAGATCTTCCACCCCTGGGGCGTGCGCCGGAACACGTTGGTGGCGACCACGAGCTGTCCGACGAGCGGGCCGAGCTCCTCGCCGGCGCCCTCGGGCGCGGGGCCGCCGCTGAGGATGTTCTCCGTGCAGTTCACCAGGGCGGTGTCGCCGGTGACCGAGACGTGCACGTCGGTCAGGAAGAACTGGATGTAGTCGGTGTTCGCCATGATCAGCGCGTACGACCTGAGGACCTCGCCGCGGCCGGTGAGCACGGGCCAGCCGGGGTGCACGCAGGAGACCACGCCGGTGTCGGCCGGGTCGTGGTAGGTCTCGTCGACGCCCAGGTCGGAGGGGGTCAGCCAGAGCGACGCGAGCTCCTCGAAGTCGCCCTGCTCCAGTGCCTCGTAGAAGGCGGTGTTGGCGGCCTCGACCTGTTCGACGTCGGTGTGCGGGGCGCTCACCGGGCTCCTTCTGCGCCGGTGCGGGCTCCTTCGACGGCGCGGGCGACCCGTACGGCGTCCGCGGTGGCGCGCACCTCGTGGACGCGGACCGCCCATGCGCCGGCGTGTGCCGCGAGCGCGGAGACGGCCGCGGTGGCCGCGTCGCGTTCGCGCGCGGGCGGCGGCGGGCCGTCGGGGCCGGCGAGGACCCGGCCGAGGAAGCGTTTGCGGGAGGCGGCGACGAGCAGCGGGTGGCCGAGGGCGAGGACCCGGTCGAGGCCCGCGAGGAGGGCGAGGTCGTGTTCGGCGTCCTTGGAGAAGCCGAGGCCGGGGTCGACGATGACGCGGTCGGGGGCGATGCCGCCGGCCAGGACGGCCTCCACGCGCGCGTGCAGTTCGTCGACGACCTCGGTGACGACGTCGGCGTACTCGCCCCTGACGTTGCCGCCCTGGAGGAAGCCGCGCCAGTGCATGACGACGAAGGGGGCGCCGGCGTCGGCGACGGCCGGGATCATGCGGGGGTCGGCGAGCCCTCCGCTGACGTCGTTGACGAGGGCGGCGCCGGATGCGAGGGCCCGTTCGGCGACGGAGGCGCGCATGGTGTCGACGGAGACGGTGACGCCCTCGGAGGCCAGGCCGCGGACGACGGGGATGACGCGCCGCAGCTCCTCGTCCTCGTCGACCCGGGTGGCGCCGGGGCGGGTGGACTCGCCGCCCACGTCGACCAGGTCCGCGCCCTCGGTGACCAGGCCGAGGCCGCGTTTGACGGCGGCCGTGGTGTCGAAGAAGCGGCCGCCGTCGGAGAAGGAGTCCGGGGTGACGTTCACGACCCCCATGACCGCGCAGCGGTCCTGTTCCGGTAGGCCCGCCACGCGCCCGCGTCCGCTCAGGTTGCTCATATGTTCAGCGTAGGCCCCGGCGGGGGCCGTCCGGCGCTGCGGCCCGGGTGACGGTCCCGCCGCGGGGCGGTCTCACGCCGCACGGACGTCCCGTTCCGCCGGGGTGCCGTGGGCGCAGGGGCGGGGTGTGGTCAGGCGCCGGCGGCGCAGGAAGCGCGGCAGGGGCAGGGCGAGGGAGACGAAGCCTTCGGCCTGCATGGCGGCGAAACCGATCCGGGGCAGGTCGGCCGGGGCGCGGTAGACGACGAAGCGCGGCTCCCAGCGTGGCTGGAACTTGGCGTTGAACTTGTAGAGCGACTCGATCTGGAACCAGCGGGAGAGGAAGACCAGCAGTCCGCGCCAGGCGCGCAGCACCGGGCCGGCGCCGATCTTCTCGCCGCGGGCCAGTGCCGCGCGGAACATGGCGAAGTTGAGGGAGACGCGGGTGATGCCGAACCGGGGGGCGGCCTGGAGGGCGGCGACGATGAGCAGCTCGTTCATGCCGGGGTCGGCCGAGCGGTCGCGGCGCATCAGGTCCAGGGAGGCGCCGTCGGTGCCCCACGGCACGAAGTGCAGGATCGCCTTCAGGTCGCCGTAGGGGCCCGGGTGGTCGTCCTGTTTGTGGGCGGTGGCGATGAGGCAGTCGCCGTCGGCGGGGTCGCCGACGCGGCCCAGGGCCATGGAGAAGCCGCGTTCGGTGTCGGTGCCGCGCCAGTCGTCGGCGGCGCGGCGGACGCGTTCCAGCTCGGCCTCGCCGAGGTCACGGACACGTCGTACCCGGGTCTCGTAACCGGCGCGCTCGATGCGCTTGACCATCTGGCGCACGTTGCGCATCGCGCGGCCGGCGAGGGAGAAATCCGCGACGTCCACCACCGCCTCGTCGCCCAGTTCGAGGGCGTCGAGCCCGGTCTCGCGGGTCCACACCTCGCCTCCGGTCTCGGAGCAGCCCATGACGGCGGGGGTCCAGGAGTGGGCCCTGGCCTCGTCCATGAACCGTTCGATGGCGCCGGGCCAGGCCTCGACGTCGCCGATCGGGTCGCCGCTGGCGAGCATCACGCCGGCGACGACACGGTAGGTCACCGCCGCCTTGCCGCTGGGGGAGAAGACGACGGCCTTGTCGCGGCGCAGCGCGAAGTGGCCGAGGGAGTCGCGGCGCCCGTGCTTCTCCAGCAGGGCGCGCAGCAGGGCCTCGTCCTCCTCGGTGAGCCGTGCGGCCGGGTGCTCGGGGCGGAAGGCCAGGTAGATGGTGGTGACGGCGGTGAGCAGGCCGAGGGCGCCGAGGGAGAAGGCGACGGTCCAGGAGGTGTCGCCCCGGTAGGCGACCGGGCCTTCGAAGCCGAACAGGCCGTAGATGACGTGGGTGATGCGGTCGGCGAGGCTGGGGTCGCCGATGATGCGTCCGCTGTGGACGCTGACGACGAGCAGTCCGAGCGCGAGTGAACCTGCGCTCATGAGCACGAAGTTGGCGAGGGCCTTCCAGCGGCTGCGCGGGTCGGGCAGGGCGTTGAACTGGTCGCGGTGGCGCAGCAGGGGAGCGAGCAGCAGCAGGGAGATCAGGACGCCGACGAGCGAGTGCCGGTAGGTGAACTGGGCGACGGCACCGGCGGGCAGCAGTGCCACCGCCGCCCGCCAGGCCCGGCGCTTGGCGCGCTTGAGGCCGTGGGCGAGCAGCAGCAACAGCACGCCGGTGCTGAGGGAGAGGGCGGCCGCGAACGGGCCGAGCGCGCCGGGCAGGACCTCGGCGACGGCGTGCATCCTGCTGTGCCGGAAGCGGGGGAAGACGCCCGCGGCGATGTCCAGGACGCCCACCAGGGCGCAGGCTCTGCCGACGAGGGCGGGGACGGCCTCGGGGCGCGGTCCGCTCAGTATCCGGCTCATCCGGCCCGGGTGGGCCGTGCCGCTGCCGCGACGCGGAACCCCACCCGACATTTCCTCATCTGTCCTGACAGACATCGCATCCCGTAGTTCTGCGAGAGACCTTGGATCCGGTGCCGATTGGGGCATCCGGCGACATTGCGCCCTCTAGGACGGTGTCTCGGGGAGAGAGGTTCACTCCCCACGTCAAAGGCGTTTCAAAGGCCGAGGAAAGTCCGGGACAAGCCCTTGCGAAGGTGTCAGGGGGTGCGGCCCGGGCGGAGAGCGCGGACAGGTGACCGATCCATGGGTCTGACGAGCAACGAGGTGCTGGCACTGGCCGTGCTGTCCGCCGTGCTGCTGTTCGCCGGCACGGTGTGGCTGTGGCCGCGGCTGGCCCGGCGCAGCCTGCGTGCCGTGAGCGGGCGGGTCGCCCTGCTGCTGGGCACCCAGGTGGCGCTGTTCGCCGCGGTGGGCCTGGCCGCCAATCAGTCCTTCGGGTTCTACGCGAGCTGGGCGGACCTGTTCGGGCAGGAGAAGGACCAGGGCGTGGTCGTCGACCACACCCCGGGCGGCGGTCCGCTGAAGGTGCTCGGCTCACGCCGGGTGCCGGGGGCGGGCGGTGCGCTGCCGCAGGCCGGCGGCCGGATCCAGCACGTCGACATCGTGGGCCGTACGACGCACATCGCCACACCCGCGTACGTCTATCTGCCGCCGGAGTACTTCCAGCCGCGGTATCGCACCCAGCGCTTTCCCACCGCCGTCGTGCTGACGGGTTATCCGGGTACGGCCTCGGCGCTGGTGGAAAAGCTCCGCTATCCGCGTACGGCCCTGGAACTGGCGCGGGCGGGCCGGGCGAAGCCGATGATCCTCGTGATGCTGCGGCCGACCGTGGCACCGCCCCGGGACACGGAGTGCGTCGACGTCCCGGGCGGTCCGCAGACCGAGTCGTTCTTCGCGAAGGATCTTCCCGACGCGTTGCGCACGCACTACAGGGTGGCCGAAAAGCCGGGCGGTCTGGGCATCATCGGCAACTCCACCGGGGGTTACTGCGCCTTGAAGATCGCCCTGCACCATCCCGGTGTCTACGCCGCCGGGGCCGGCCTGTCGGCTTACTACAAGGCACCGATCGACGCCACGACAGGCGATCTCTTCCAGGGCGACAAGGCGTTGCGCAATCGCGCGGATCTGCAGTGGTACCTCGCGCACGAGCCCGCTCCCGATACCTCCCTGCTGGTCAGCAGCAGCAAACAGGGAGAGACCAACTACAAGGACACGCTGAGGTTCATCGAGCGGGTGGAGGGCACCGGGGGGACGCGGATCTCGTCGATCATCCTCGAAAGCGGCGGGCACAACTTCAACACCTGGCGGCGCGAGATTCCGGCGGCCCTGGAGTGGATGAGCGGGCGGCTGACCGGGCCTTGAGAATGATCTTGAGAATGGAGTGAGCGGACGATTCCGGTTGTTGCCGAGTTCTGAAGTGGTGTGAACGTTTCGGTACGGCTTTGTTTTTGCGGGGTGGGTCACCATGAATCGCCTACGCGCGGTAAGTTTCTGGCCATGCCACGTGGACGTCACCGCCATTCCCCGCCCCTGCACAGGATGCTGCCCCCGTCGGCGATCGCAGGCGTCTCCCTCGTCTGCGCCCTGGGGCCCTGGGTGTTCACGGAGCCGATGGTGCTCCGCGGTCTGGCCGCGGCCGCCGCGGCGACGGCGGTCATCGGCGCGGTCGTGCTGCGCCGCTGGGACACCCAGGCGGGCAAGCGCGTCGCCGACCTCACGCGCGCGCGGGCGAGCGACGAATGGCGCTTCGAGGAACGCGTCGCCGAACTGGAGGCCGACCTCGAGGAGTCGCGCGAGCTGCGCGCGAAGCTGGAGCAGCGGCTGCGCGCCAAGCGCACGGAGCTGGCCGGACTGCGCAACGAACACGCCGCGCTGCTGCGCCGGTACGCCACGGCGGAGGCGGAACGCGCGAGCGTCCTGGAGGAACGCCGGGTCCTCGAGATAGAGGCGACGGCTCCGGTCCGGGCCGCGCTGCCGGCCGGGGCGCCGGACGCGGTGGCGGCATCGCCGGAGCCGGACGAGGCGCCCGCCGCGCCTGCCGCACTCGGCGTCGAGGAGCAGCCCGCGGTGCCCGCCGTGTTCTCCCCGGAGGGCTCCCGCCTGTTCCGGCGGGCCGCGGCCGCACTCGCCCGGTTCGACGGTGAGACGGTGCCGGACCCGGACGGCGGCGGCGACGGCGACGGCGTGCCGAAGGACGAGGACAAGGACGAGGACGAGGTCCCGGAGGCCGTGCAGGGGCCGGAGCGGGACCAGGCGGAGCAGCGGGAGCAGGCGCAGGACGGCGAGGCACGGGAGCGGTCCGAGGCGGCCGACGGCCACGAGCGCGCGGCGGCCGAGACGACCGTGCCGGTGGCGGGAACCGTGCCGGCCGACGAGGCCGGGTCCTCCGTGCCGGCCGGGGGGATCGAGTCAGGGCAACTCCCGCAATCCGCGCGCCCCGAGGAGTCTGCCCGGGCCGAACAGGTCACCGGCCCCGGCCAGCCCGAGCGCCCCGACCGGTCCGCCCGGCCCGAGCAGCCCGCCGGCCGGCTCTCCGGGCACTACACCGTGCCGACCGCCGTGGCCGTTCCGCCGCAGGCGCCGGTGCGGCGCCCGCAGGCCGGGGGCGGGTTCGACTTCTTCGGCACGAAGGCCGGTACGTCCCCGGCGGCCCTGGAGGCCGTGCAGAACGAGGACCTCGCCGATGTCGTCGGCCAGGAGGCGCTCGCCCTGCACAAGGCCGAGACCGAGGCCCGCTACAAGCCGGCCGACGAGGAGTCGCGCGGCATCGGCCAGGTCATCGACCTGACGGCACACGACGAGACCGAGCAGATCGACGTACAGGGACTGCGCAGCGCGGTGTCCTGAAGCCCGTGGTGACGAAGGGCCCTCGGTCATGACCGAGGGGCCCTTCGCCGTTCGGCCCTCACGCCATCCACCGGTCGGGCCGCGCGTCCCTGCGCCCCGTCCGGGACCGCTCCGCCTGCGCGGCCAGCAGCTCGCGCGCCTCACCGGCCTCCCGCAGCCGGGCCCGCACCGTCTTGTTCGCGCCCGTGTCCACGCACACGTCGGCCACGCCCCGGGCCCGCTCCCACGGCCCCTGCGTCATCCGCACGCTCTGCACCTTGGCGTGCGGCACCAGCGCCAGGCTGCGTCGCAGCAGCCCGGACCGGGCCGCGAACACCGCGTCCGTGACGGCGAGTCCGTAGCCGCGCCACCACAGCGGCACGCACCAGCGGGCGCCGCGCGGCGCCGGTGACAGGGCCGCGGGCCCCGGCACGCTCACCCCCGGCAGCACGCGCGCGACGACGTCCTCGGCGATCTCGCGCGGGGCGACCGGCACCAGCACGGAGTTGGACGAACCGGCCACGTCCAGCTCCACCCGCACCCAGCCGCGCCGCCGCCACAGCAGCGGCTCCACGATCCGCACGGTCTGCACGCGCCCCGGCGGCACCGTCTCGTGGGCCCGGTCCAGCAACCCGTGGTCGATGCGCAGCCCGTCGGGCGACTCGGCCACCGTCCAGTCGTACTCGGCGACGAACCGCCCCACGCTGCTCGCCCCCGCCGTGCCCAGCAGCGGCAGGGCGACCGCGAGGACCGTCCACAGGCTGTGGGTGACCAGCCACAGCACCGGCGGGACGACGAGCGCCGCGGCCAGTGACATCCACGTGGCACCCGTCAGCACCAGCGACAGGGCGAGCACGCCGGGCGGCACCCGCAGCAGCCGCCGGGACGGTGCCTCACCCACCTCGTGCGCGGTCTCGGGCGCGAAACCGGCCGCCCGGGCGAGCAGTTCGGCCCGCAGCGTCCGTGCCTCGTCCGCGCCTAGGAAGGCCAGCTCGTCCTTCTTGTCGGTGCCGATGACGTCGAGTCTGAGCTTGGCGACACCCGCGACCCGGGCCAGCAGCGGCTGGGTGACGTCGATGGCCTGGATCCGCTCCAGCCGGATGTGCGCGGTCCGCCGGAAGACGAGCCCGGTACGGACGCGCAGTTCGGTCCCGGTCACCGCGAAGTGCGTGAACCACCAGGAGCAGAAGCCGTAGAGGGCGGCGGCCGGGACGAGCACGGCGAGGCCGATCAGCAGCGTGGTCGTGGTCAGCCGGGTCAGATGGCGCTGCGCCCCGTCGGGGTCGTGCACGGCCCAGCCGATGAGCACGGCGACCGGTGCCCAGGCGCGGCGCAGCGGGGTGACGGGGTGCAGCCGCCGCTCCACCACCTCGGCGGCGGCCTCCGGGGCCCCGGCGGCCTCCGGCGCCGTCACAGCCCCGCCGACCGGGCTTCGCCCAGCTCGGTGAGCCGGTCGCGCAGCCGTTCCGCCTCGGCCGGGTCCAGGCCGGGGATCGTCGCGTCGGTGGCCGCGGCGGCCGTGTGCAGCTGCACGCTGGCCAGCCCGAAGTGCCGCTCCACGGGCCCGGACGTGACCTCGACCAGCTGCATCCGCCCGTACGGCACGACCGTCTCCTCGCGCCACAGCACGCCCCGGCTGATCAGCAGGTCGTCGGCCCGCTCGGCGTACCGCCAGGAACGCCAGTTGCGCTCGGTCATCACCCAGCCCCAGGCCAGCAGCGCCAGCGGCGGCAGGGCGAAGGCGGCCCAGGCGGGACCGGCCAGCAGCCCCGGCAGCAGCCCGGCCGCCAGGGCGATCAGCCCGAGCCACACGACCAGCAGCAGCCGGCGCATCTTCAGCAGCCCGGGCGGCAGTGCGATCCACACCGGCTCGTCCCCGGCCGCCTCGACCGTGCCCTGTGTCCCGTCCGGCCCCACCTCGTGCGGACTCCCCGTATCCATGGGGCCAGCGTACGTAGGAGAGACTGTGTCCATGACTCCTACGACGGAGACCATGGTCGGAATCGGCGGCGCCGCGGAGAGCACCGACATGGTGCTCAACATCGGGCCCCAGCACCCGTCCACCCATGGCGTGCTGCGGCTGAAGCTCGTCCTGGACGGCGAGCGCATCCGGCACGCGGAGCCGGTGATCGGCTACATGCACCGCGGCGCGGAGAAGCTGTTCGAGGCGCGCGACTACCGCCAGATCATCATGCTGGCCAACCGGCACGACTGGCTGTCGGCGTTCTCCAACGAACTGGGCGTCGTCCTCGCCGTGGAGCGGATGCTCGGCATGGAGGTGCCCGAGCGCGCGGTGTGGCTGCGCACGCTGCTCGCCGAGCTGAACCGGGTGCTCAACCACCTGATGTTCCTCGGCTCGTACCCGCTGGAGCTCGGCGGGATCACCCCGATCTTCTACGCCTTCCGGGAGCGCGAGGAGCTCCAGCACGTCATGGAGGAGATCTCCGGCGGGCGGATGCACTACATGTTCAACCGCGTCGGCGGCCTCAAGGAGGACCTGCCGGCCGGATGGACCACGCGCGCACGCACCGCCGTCGCCGACGTCCGCTCCCGCATGGACCGCTTCGACGACCTGGTGCTCGGCAACGAGATCTTCCGGGGCAGGACCCGGGGCGTGGGCACCCTCTCGCCGGAGGCCGTGCACGCCTACGGGGTGAGCGGGCCGATCGGGCGGGCCTCGGGCGTCGACTTCGACCTGCGCCGGGACGAGCCGTACCTCGCCTACGGCGACCTCCAGGACACCCTGAAGGTGGTCACCCGGCCCGAGGGCGACTGCCTCGCCCGCTTCGAGTGCCTCCTGGAGCAGACGCACAACGCGCTGGACCTGGCCGACGCCTGCCTCGACCGGCTGGCCGAGCTGCCGCCCGGGCCGGTCAACCAGCGGCTCCCGAAGGTCCTGAAGGCACCCGAGGGGCACACGTACGCCTGGACCGAGAACCCGCTCGGCATCAACGGCTACTACCTCGTCAGCAGGGGCGAGAAGACCCCGTACCGGCTGAAGCTGCGCTCGGCGTCGTACAACAACATCCAGGCGCTGACGGAGCTGCTGCCGGGGACGCTGGTCGCGGACATGGTGGCGATCCTGGGGTCGATGTTCTTCGTGGTCGGGGACATCGACAAGTAGGGCCCCACGAGTAGGGCCCACGCGCGGAAAGGCAGGGGCTCACCCCGGGAACGGGTCCGCGACCCCGACCGGCTGGACCAGCCAGCCGAAGTCGCCGAGACCGCCCGCCGCGGTGAGCTCGGCGGCCTCACCGGCGCTCGCGAGGGCGCGTACGTACGCGGCCGGGTCGGTGGAGGCCAGCGACAGCGGGGGGCGTGCGCCGGTCACGTCCAGGGCGTTCAGTGCCTCGCGCTGGGGGAGCAGGCGTCCGCCGGGCAGCGCGCACGCGTCCAGGGCGACATGGGCCGTGATGTCGCAGGAGCCGTCCGGGACGGGGGCGGTCTCGCGGCCTTCCCGGAACCCGGTGAGCGTGCCGAAGGGCGGCCGGGTGCCCGCCGTGTGCGCGTAGTCCACGGCCACGGCGAGCCCCCGCCGCAGCGTCGCGACCGCCCCGGCCCAGGCCTCGTCCCGGGGCAGGCCGATCTCCGCGCGCAGCCCCTGCTCGCCGGGCAGCGGCCACCACCGCTCCAGCCACCGCGCCGGCGCCCCGCCCGCCGGCTCCCCGAGTAGCTCGGTCCCGTCCTGCCGGACCATGACGAGGCGCGCGACGCCCTCGGCGTCCACCTCCACGACGTCCACGGGCACGTTGTCCAGCCACTCGTTGGCGAACAGCAACCCGGTCGCCCCCTCCGGGGGTGCGTCGAGCCACTCGATCCGGTGATCGAGCCCCGTGGGCCGCTCGGTGATCTCCACGGCGTACGCGCGCGTACGCGCCGCCACGTCGGCGGGGAGCGCGGCGAGGACCCCGCCCGTCAGCTCGCCCCGCCCGGCCGCCATGTCGACGAAGTCCAGCTTCGCGGGCCGCCCCAGCGCCTCGTCGATCCGGCACAGCAGCCGGGCCACGGCCCCCGCGAACAACGGCGACGCGTGCACGGACGTGCGGAAATGCCCGGCCGGTCCCTCCACGCGCCGGTAGAAGCCCCCCGGCGCGTACAGCGCGTCCTGCGCCGCCGCACGCCACCCGCGCCACTCCTGCCCCTCGTGCCGCTCGCCCCGCTCGTCCCGTGTTCCTGCCGTCACCGGGCCAGGCTATGTGGACAGAACGAACGCAACTCCACCTTGCGGAGTACGCGCGCCCGGTGCGGATCGGCCCTCCGGTTGACCCCTGCACCTATCGCGCTTCCCTACGCTGGGTTACGTGCAGCGCCTCTATGACTTCCTCCGCAGGCACCCGACGTGGGTCGACGGCACCTGGGCCGTCGTCCTCCTCGGGATTTCGGTGCTGGGCGGAGCGGCGGCCGAGCAGGTCGGCCCCTGGTCCGTGGTCGTCCCGATCACGGTGCTGCTGAGCCTGGTGGTCGCGTTGCGCCGCCGGATGCCGGAGAAGATGCTGCTGCTCGCGGCGGCGGTCGGCGTGGCGCAGCTGGTCACCGACGTCGCGATCCTGCCCGCCGACTTCGCCATGCTGGTGATCGTCTACACCGTCGCGGTGGAAGGGGCCCGGTGGGCCTCCCGCTTCGCCCTGGTCGCCGGCCTGTGCGCGGCCCCCCTGGCGCAGCTGCGCTGGTCGAACGAGCAGACGGGGGTCGCGGGCGACATCGCCCTGGCGGTCCTCCAGACGGTCCCCTTCGCCCTCGCCTGGGTGCTCGGCGACTCCATCCGCACCCGCCGCGCCTACTTCGCGCAGCTGGAGGAGCGGGCCGCCCGCCTGGAGAAGGAGCGCGAGGCACAGTCCAAGGTCGCCGTCGCCGCCGAGCGGGCCCGGATCGCGCGCGAGTTGCACGACGTCGTCGCGCACAACGTCTCGGTGATGGTCGTCCAGGCCGACGGCGCCGCCTACGTCCTGGACGCCGCGCCCGACCAGGCGAAGAAGGCCCTGGAGACCATCTCCTCCACCGGCCGCCAGGCCCTCGCCGAGATGCGCCGCCTGCTCGGCGTGCTGCGCACCGGCGAGCACCAGGAGGCCGGCGAGTACGTGCCGCAGCCCGACGTCGAGCAGATCGAGGACCTGGTCGAGCAGTGCCGGGGACACGGACTGCCCGTCGACTTCAAGATCGAGGGCACGCCCCGGCCGCTGCCCAGCGGCGTGGAGCTCACCGCCTACCGCATCGTGCAGGAGGCGCTCACCAACACCCGCAAGCACGGCGGGCCCAACGCGGGCGCCAGCGTGCGCCTGGTCTACTTCGACGACGGCCTCGGCCTGCTCGTCGAGGACGACGGCAAGGGCGCCCCGCACGAGCTGTACGAGGAGGGCGGGTTCGACGGCCAGGGCCACGGGCTGATCGGCATGCGCGAGCGGGTCGGTATGGTCGGCGGCACCCTGGACGCGGGCCCGCGCCCGGGCGGAGGATTCCGCATCAGTGCCCTGCTGCCGCTCAAACCCGCGCACTGACGCCGCCGCACGCCCCTCGCCGACACCTGCAACGCCCTGTAACGCACTGAAACGACCCCTGTGGACGATCCCGACATGGAAGAGGCCCGATGACGATCCGCGTGATGCTCGTCGACGACCAGGTGCTGCTGCGCACCGGGTTCCGGATGGTGCTCGCCGCCCAGCCGGACATGGAGGTCGTGGCCGAGGCGGGTGACGGCGTCGAGGCCCTCCAGGAACTGCGGACGACCGAGGTCGACGTCGTGCTGATGGACGTCCGCATGCCGAAGCTCGACGGGGTGGAGACGACCCGCCGGATCTGCGCGGACACCGACCCGCCGAAGGTGCTCATCCTGACCACCTTCGACCTCGACGAGTACGCCTTCTCCGGGCTGAAGGCGGGCGCCTCCGGCTTCATGCTCAAGGACGTCCCGCCGGCCGAGCTCCTGACCGCGATCAGGGCCGTGCACAGCGGGGACGCGGTCGTCGCGCCCTCCACCACCCGGCGGCTGCTGGACCGCTTCGCCCCCATGCTGCCGGGCACCCAGCAGCCCCGGCACAAGGAGCTGGAGCGGCTCACCGACCGCGAGCGCGAGGTCATGGTGCTCGTCGCGCAGGGCCTGTCCAACGGCGAGATCGCGGCGCGGCTGGTGCTGTCGGAGGCGACGGTGAAGACGCACGTGGGCCGCATCCTGACCAAGCTCGGGCTCAGGGACCGGGTGCAGGTCGTGGTGCTGGCCTACGAGACGGGGCTGGTGCGGGCCGGAGGGCACGGCTGACTGTCCGCGCCGACCCGACCGGACCCGTCCGAGCGGGCCGGCGGCCCGTCGGCGCGGGCCGGTTACCTGAGGGCGGCGGGCCGGCGGCCCGCCGGCGCGGGCCGGTTACCTGAGGATCCCTTCCAGGAACTCGCTGCCGAGCCGGGCCACCACCGTCACGTCCAGCTGGTGCAGCACGTAGCGGCCGCGGCGGCGGGTGGTGATCAGGCCCGCCTTCTTCAGCACGGCCAGGTGCCGGGATATCTCCGGCGCCGTCATGCCGAGCACCTGTGCGAGCTCGCTGGTGGTGTGCGCGCTGCGGGCCAGATGGCGGCACATGCGCATCCGCACCTGATGGGACAGTGCGGTCATCCGCAGGGCCAGTTGTTCGAGTGCCTGCGGTGCGGCGAGCTCCGGGTGGCCCACCGGGTAGTGCAGCACCGGCTGCCAGCCGGACCGGTGCAGGACCATCAGATGCGGCCAGCCGAGACTCGTCGGGACGAGCAGCAGGCCGCCGTCGCCCGTGGTCGTACGGCCGTCGCCGAGCTTGTCGACCGTGATCAGGGTGCCGGCCGCGTCGAGCGTGATCGCCGGCGACACCGCGGCCAGCCCTTCGGCCAGGCCCTTGCGCCGCAGCAAATCCGTCTTGTGCCGGGCGTCCGCCGCGAGCTGGTGACGCAGCCGGGACCAGGCCTCCGCGAAGAACGCCTCCTCGCAGTCCCGCAGGAACTGCCGCAGCCAGGCCCGGATCGTGGGCGGGTCCGCCAGCAGCCGCTCACCGAAGCGCAGTTGCCGCGGGCCGCGCGCGGCGGCCAGCTCCAGTGCCCGGCGGCGGGTCTCAGGGTCGGACAGCGTCGTCCGTCCCTGGTCGCCGTAGCAGGTGCCACACGTGAACTCCATCGCCGCGTCCACGAACTGCTCGTCGGACAGCTTGTCGAGCTGGTCCAGCTCCTCGGCAAGGGTCGCGGCCGGGAGCGTGCGCCGGTCCGGCAGGCCCGCCCAGGGCAGGAACAGGTCCGAGAACGTCGTCCGCCACAGGAAGTCCGCCTCGCACATCCGGTCGGCCAGATGCGGGTCGAGCCGGGCCGTCACCCCGGTCACCCAGCCCTGCAGGCCCGGGTGGTGCGCCGGTTCGGACAGCGCGTGCAGGGCCATGCCGAGCTCGGCCAGGGGCGACGGCACGACGGCGACCGCCTCGGGCCGCAGCCCCTCGATGTCGATGTGCACGCTCATGACCTCATGGTGCACCCGGCCACCGACAACGCCCCCGTCGATTGACGTCCCCCGTCAATCGACGCGACGCCGCTGCCCGTTGGGACGCACGGTGGGACCACCGGGGCAGCCGCGGAGCCTTCGGACCTCCATCACCCCGTCCAGCAGAGGCCATTCACCATGAGCATCACACAGCAGCACCTCTTCGACACCTACCGCGCCCGCTCCCTCGGCGAGCCCGCCCCGCCCGCGCCGGGCACCCACGACTGGCAGGTCGTGAGGGAGTGGCGCGACGAACGGAACTTCCGTGCCGCGCTTGCGGGCCGCCCGGTCCGCAGCCCGCTCCGGGACGCCCTGAGGCGGTGGCGGCGCCTTACCTGACCTGCTCCGGCAGCCGGGCCACGAATTCCGCCACCGCCGCCTTCACGTCCTCGGCACTCCACTGCAGCCCGTCGGCCCGCACGTGCACCTCCGTGTGCGCCAGCCCGGGACCGCCCCGGTCCCAGCCGTTTCCGAACAGGACGACCCCCGTCTCCTCGGCCACGCGGACCGCCGCCTCCCCGAGGACCTCCGGCTCGTACGGCAGCCACACCTGGAAGTCATGGGTGTGCGGCACCTCGGGGTGCACTCGCGCCCACGGCACCCCGGCCGCCGCGAACGCCTCGCGCATCGCGGCGGCCACCACGCGCGCGTGGGCCACGTACTCCGGCATCCGGGGCAGTTGCCGCTCCAGCCCGACCAGCGCCGACAGCACGGTGGGGAACTGCTGGAAGACCATCCCGCCGTACCGGTGCCGCCAGGTCTTCGCCTCCTCGACGAGCTCCTTCGGGCCCGCGAGTGCCGCGCCGCCGAAGGCCTCGAGGGACTTGTAGAACGACACGTAGACGCTGTCGGCCAGGGCCGCGATCTCCTCCAGCGGGCGGCCGAAGTGGACGGTGGACTCCCACAGGCGCGCCCCGTCGAAGTGCACCACCGCGTCCCGTTCCCGCGCTGCCTCGACGACCGCGGTGAGTTCCTCCCAGGCCGGGAGGACGAAACCGGCGTCCCTGAGGGGCAGTTCGATCATCAGCGCCCCGAAGGGCTCCTCGAAGTCGCGCACCTCGGCGGCGGTCGGAAGCCGCGGTTCGCTCGTCAGCCGCACCGGGCGCAGCCGGCCGACCTCGCTGAACGCGTTCCGCTCGTGCACCTCGGGATGGCTGAGCGCGTGCAGGGCGACGGTCGGGTTCCCGGTGCGGCCCGCCCAGCAGCGCAGGGCCACCTGCTGGGCCATCGTGCCCGTCGGGAAGAACGCGGCGGCCTCGGTGCCGAGCAGCCCGGCGACCTTCGTCTCCAGCGCCTCGACGACACCGTCGCCGTACACGTCCGACAGCTCGTCGAGGTCGTGGACGGCCGCCGCCTCCTCCAGCAGCGCCAGGCGCTCCCGGAGACTCTGGTGGAAGCCGAAGCGCGCGAACACGCGCCGGGCCCCGCGATGGGCGGCCAGCCGCCGCTCGCGCAGCCGCCCGACCCGGTCCTCGTCGGTCCCTCGGTCCCCGTGGGCCCCTCGGTCCTCGTCGGTCACCGCGCTCTCGCCGGTCACCGAGCCCTCGTCCGCCACCGAGCCCTCATCTGTCACCGAGCCCTCGTCCGTCACCCGGTTCTCGCCCGTCACCCGGGCGTCGTGCTCCGCCGTATCCGTCATGCCCGCGATCCTGCCCCGCGCGCGGGCGGCCGGGCATCCGCATTTCCGCAAGCGGCGCCATGTCCGGATGCGGCGACGGGTATGCCGCACCGGCATGCACAGCCTGTGGACGACCGAACGCCCCTCGAACCGATCGCGTTAACATGACGAGAAATCGTCCGGTACCCGGAGCGGACTGGAACGGGAAGGCCGCCGTCGAGTGAACACAACCCCACAGCCAGACCCCAAGGACCGCCCCGCGCGGCTCACCGTCGGCGTCGTCGGCGCCGGCCGTGTGGGGCCCGCGCTCGCGGCGTCCCTGCAGCTCGCCGGGCACCGCCCGGTCGCCGTCTCCGCCGTCTCGGACGCCTCCCGGCGCCGCGCCGCGCACCTGCTGCCCGACGTGCCGGTGATGCCGCCCGCCGAGGTGCTGAAGCGGGCCGACCTGGTGCTGCTGACCGTCCCCGACGACGCCCTGCCCGACCTCGTCACCGGCCTCGCCGACACCGGATCCGTCCGGCCGGGGCAGCTCCTCGTGCACACCTCCGGCCGGTACGGCGCACGGGTCCTCGACCCGGCCCTGCGCGCGGGCGCCCTGCCGCTCGCCCTGCACCCCGCGATGACGTTCACGGGCACGCCGGTGGACGTCCAGCGGCTGGCCGGCTGCTCCTTCGGCGTCACCGCCCCCGACGAACTGCGCCTGGCCGCCGAGGCCCTGGTCATCGAGATGGGCGGCGAGCCGGAGTGGATCGCCGAGGAGAACCGTCCGCTCTACCACGCGGCGCTCGCCCTGGGCGCCAATCACCTGGTCACGCTGGTCGCCCAGTCCATGGAGCTGCTGAGCGCGGCCGGCGTCACGGCTCCCGACCGGATGCTCGGCCCGCTGCTCGGCGCGGCCCTGGACAACGCCCTGCGCTCCGGCGACGCGGCCCTCACCGGCCCGGTCGCGCGCGGCGACGCCGGCACGGTCGCCGCCCACGTCACCGAGCTGCGCCGGCACGCCCCGCAGGCCGTCGCCGGGTACCTGGCGATGGCCCGCGCGACCGCCGACCGGGCCCTGGCGCACGGCCTGCTGAAGCCGGAACTGGCCGAGGATCTCCTCGGGGTACTCGCCGACGGGACCGACGGCACCGACGGCACCGAAGGGGACGCCCGATGACCACCACCGTGCTCAGCACCGCCGCCGACCTGCACGCACGCGCGCGTGCGGGCCGCCGCGCCGTGGTGATGACCATGGGCGCGCTGCACGAGGGCCACGCCACGCTGATCCGTACCGCGCGCACCCTCGCCGGGCCGGACGGCGAGGTCGTCGTCACCGTCTTCGTCAACCCGCTGCAGTTCGGCCGGGGCGAGGACCTCGACCGCTACCCGCGCACCCTGGACGCCGACGTCGAACTCGCCGGCCGGTCGGGCGCGGACGTCGTGTTCGCGCCCGCCGTGGACGAGGTCTACCCGGGCGGCGAGCCCCAGGTCCGCATCACCGCGGGCCCCATGGGCGAGCGCCTGGAGGGTTCCTCCCGCCCCGGCCACTTCGACGGCATGCTCACCGTCGTCGCCAAGCTGCTGCACCTCACGCGCCCCGACGTGGCCCTGTACGGGCAGAAGGACGCCCAGCAGCTCGCGCTGATCCGCCGCATGGTGCGGGACCTGAACTTCGGCGTGGAGATCGTCGGGGTGCCCACCGTCCGCGAGGAGGACGGCCTGGCCCTGTCCAGCCGCAACCGCTACCTGTCGGCCGCCGAGCGGCGCACCGCCCTCGCCCTGTCCGGTGCCCTGTTCGCGGGCCAGGACCGGCACGCCGCACAGGAGGCACTGCGGGCCCGGGCGCGTGAGGTGCCCGCCACGCGTGCGCGTGCCGAGGCGCTCAGCGCCATAGGCGAGTCCCGCGCGGCGGCGGACGCGCACGCCGTGGCGACGGCCGTCCCCGGCGGCCCGGCGGCCGTCCGCGCCGCCGCCCGCCAGGTCCTGGACGAGGCCGCCCGCCTCGAACCACCGCTCGCGCTGGACTACCTCGCCCTGGTGGACCCGGCCGACTTCACCGAGATCGGGGACGACTTCACCGGCGACGCGATCCTCGCCGTCGCCGCCCGGGTCGGGGCGACCCGGCTGATCGACAACGTCCCGCTCACCTTCACCAGTTTCGGAGCCGCCTCGTGAGCACCACAGGCATACGACTGCACGCCCCCGCCCCCGGGTGGTCCATCACCGCGGACGTGGTCGTCGTCGGCTCCGGGGTCGCCGGACTGACCGCCGCCCTGCGCTGCGAGGCCGCCGGCCTGCGGACGGTCGTCGTCACCAAGGCCCGCCTCGACGACGGTTCCACCCGCTGGGCCCAGGGCGGCATCGCCGCGGCGCTCGGCGAGGGCGACACCCCCGAACAGCACCTCGACGACACCCTGGTGGCGGGAGCCGGCCTCTGCGACGAGGACGCGGTCCGGCTCCTGGTCACCGAGGGCCCCGACGCCGTGCGCCGTCTCATCGAGACCGGCGCGCGGTTCGACGAGTCCTCCGAGGGCGACCTCGAACTGACCCGCGAGGGCGGCCACCACCGCCGCCGCATCGCCCACGCCGGCGGTGACGCCACCGGCGCCGAGATCTCCCGCGCCCTCGTCGAGGCCGTACGCGCGCGGGGCATGCGCACCATCGAGAACGCGCTCGTCCTCGACCTCCTCACGGATGCCGAGGGCCGCACCGCCGGCGTGACCCTGCACGTCATGGGAGAGGGCGCGCACGACGGCGTCGGGGCCGTCCACGCCCCCGCCGTGGTCCTCGCGACCGGCGGCATGGGCCAGGTTTTCTCCGCGACGACCAACCCGTCGGTGTCGACGGGCGACGGCGTGGCGCTCGCGCTGCGGGCCGGCGCGGAGGTCAGCGACCTGGAGTTCGTCCAGTTCCACCCGACCGTGCTGTTCCTGGGCCCGGACGCGGAGGGCCAGCAGCCCCTGGTCTCCGAGGCCGTGCGCGGCGAGGGCGCCCACCTGATCGACGCCGACGGCGTGCGCTTCATGGCCGGACAGCACGAACTCGCCGAACTCGCCCCCCGGGACATCGTCGCCAAGGGCATCCTGCGCCGCATGCTGGAGCAGGACGCCGAACACATGTACCTCGACGGCCGGCACTTCGGCGCGGACATGTGGGAGCACCGTTTCCCGACGATCCTGGCCGCATGCCGCGCCCACGGCATCGACCCGGTCACCGACCCCATCCCGGTCGCCCCGGCCGCCCACTACGCCTCCGGCGGCGTCCGCACGGACTCCCACGGCCGCACGACCGTCCCGGGCCTCTACGCGTGCGGCGAGGTCGCCTGCACCGGCGTGCACGGAGCCAACCGTCTGGCGTCCAACTCCCTGCTCGAGGGCCTCGTCTACGCCGAGCGCATCGCGGCCGACATCGCGGCGAACGGCCTGCACGCGCGCGTGCCCCAGCCGGTCCCGCACCCGGAGAGCCCCGAGCACCCCCTGCAAACCGCTCAGGCCCGTTTCGCGATCCAGCGGATCATGACGGGCGGGGCGGGCGTGCTGCGCTCGGCCGGCTCCCTCGCCAAGGCCGCCGACCAGCTCCAGCGGCTGCACACCGACGCCAGGGAGGCCCTCGCCGAGAACGGCAGGACGGCCGAGGCCGGCGTCGACACCTGGGAGGCCACCAACCTGCTGTGCGTGGCCCGCGTCCTGGTCGCCGCCGCCCTGCTGCGCGAGGAGACCCGGGGGTGCCACTGGCGCGAGGACCGCCCCGAGCGCGACGACGACGCCTGGCGGCGCCACATCGTCGTGACCCTGAATCCGGACCGCACGCTGGCCGTGCACACCACGGACACCACAGACTTTCCCCCGACCCTCCCCACCCAGGCCCCCCAGGAGCAGTGACCGACGTGAGCACCCCCGACCTTCCCCTCGCCTCCTCCGGAGGCTGCGGAGACGGCTGCGCCTGCGGCGCGGACGACGAGGCCTACCTGGAGTGCGGCCTGGACCCCGCACTCGCCCAGCTCCTGGCCGACGCCGGTCTCGACCCCGTCGAGGTCGAGGACATCGCCAACGTGGCCCTCCAGGAGGACCTGGCCCACGGCGTGGACGTGACGACGGTGGCGACCATTCCCGAGGACGCGGTGGCCACGGCCGACTTCACCGCACGCGAGGCGGGCACCGTGTCCGGCCTGCGCGTCGCCGAGGCGGTCATCTCGGTCGTCTGCGAGGAGGAGCTCGAGATCGAGCGCCACGCCGAGGACGGCGACCGCGTCGAAGCGGGCCAGAAGCTCCTCTCGGTCACCACCCGCACCCGCGACCTCCTCACGGCCGAGCGCAGCGCGCTGAACATCCTGTGCCGCCTGTCGGGCGTCGCGACGGCCACGCGCGCGTGGGCGGACGCCCTCGACGGGACCAAGGCGAAGGTCCGCGACACCCGCAAGACGACACCCGGCCTGCGCAGCCTCGAGAAGTACGCGGTCCGCTGCGGCGGCGGCGTCAACCACCGCATGTCCCTCTCGGACGCGGCCCTGGTCAAGGACAACCACGTGGTCGCCGCGGGCGGCGTCGCCCAGGCCTTCCAGGCGGTCCGCGAACGCTTCCCGGACGTGCCCATCGAGGTCGAGGTCGACACCCTGGACCAGCTTCGCGAGGTCCTGGACGCGGGCGCCGACCTGATCCTCCTGGACAACTTCACGCCGGGCGAGTGCGAGGAGGCGGTGGCCATCGTCCAGGGCCGCGCCGCCCTGGAGGCGTCGGGCCGCCTCACCCTCGACAACGCCAAGGCGTACGCGGACACCGGCGTCGACTACCTCGCCGTCGGAGCCCTCACCCACTCCTCGCCGATCCTGGACATCGGCCTGGACCTGCGGCCGGCGGAGTAGGGGCGGTACGGGCCATGCTGCTGACGATCGACGTGGGAAACACCCACACCGTGCTCGGCCTGTTCGACGGCGACGAGATCGTCGAACACTGGCGCATCTCCACGGACGCGCGCCGCACGGCCGACGAACTGGCGGTCCTCCTCCAGGGCCTGATGGGCATGCACCCGCTCCTCGGCGACGAGCTGGGCGACGGCATCGACGGCATCGCCATCTGCGCCACCGTCCCCTCGGTCCTGCACGAGCTCCGCGAGGTGACCCGCCGCTACTACGGCGACGTGCCCGCCATCCTCGTCGAGCCGGGCGTCAAGACGGGCGTGCCGATCCTCATGGACAACCCCAAGGAGGTCGGCGCGGACCGCATCATCAACGCGGTCGCGGCGGTCGAGCTCTACGGCGGTCCCGCGATCGTCGTCGACTTCGGCACGGCGACGACGTTCGACGCCGTCAGCGCGCGCGGTGAGTACGTCGGCGGGGTCATCTCACCCGGCATCGAGATCTCCGTCGAGGCCCTCGGCGTCCGAGGCGCCCAGCTCCGCAAGATCGAGGTGGCACGGCCCCGCAGCGTCATCGGCAAGAACACGGTCGAGGCGATGCAGTCGGGCGTCATCTACGGTTTCGCCGGCCAGGTCGACGGCGTGGTCAACCGCATGGCCCGCGAGCTGGCGGACGACCCCGACGACGTCACGGTCATCGCGACGGGCGGGCTGGCCCCGATGGTGCTGGGCGAGTCGTCGGTGATCGACGAGCACGAACCGTGGCTGACGCTGATCGGGCTGCGCCTGGTGTACGAGCGCAACGTGTCACGCATGTGAGCCGCCGCTCGGCGTCTTTGCCGGGGCCGGGTGGGTCCGCAACCCGGCGGAGCGTGGTGCCGCCTGCGCCCACCCGTGCCGCCCCAGGCGGCACGACTGCCCGCAGGCTGAGCGGAGACGCTCCCGCACCCGCGTACGGCGGGAAGGGGTCGTGTCGGGGGGTGTCCGCCCGCAGCGGTTGTCGCGTCAACGCACAGTCAGTCGGCACGCAACCCCATCGCGACGTTCCGAGGACGGACACCCCCCGGCGCGGCCCCGACCCACCACCCAGCGACACGCGAAGACACGCACCCCACCCAGAAGCCGCGCACCCCGCCCACCCGAGTGGTCCCGCACGCCACACCCGTGCCCCCTATGTGAGATTTGTCTGATTAGCGCGTATCGTCGCCGCATGCCCACGCCACACGGATCCCGCGGCGGCATGGCGTTCGGTGTGGAGGAGCTGCGTGTGCTCCGCCGCGCCCTCGCCCTTGCCCTCCACCCCGCCCCCGCCTCGGCCGACGACGTCCAGGACTGTCTCCGTCTCGCAGAGTCGCTCGACGAGGCGCTGCGGGAAGGGGCCAGGCTGCGTGCCTTCCTCGTGGCCGATCTGGGCCGTTACCGCGCCGCCCTCCCCGGCACCGCCGCCGGCTACCTCGCCCTCCTGGACGAGGCCCTGGGTGCCGGTCACCGCCCCCTCCCCGACGACCTCGCGGCCCTGCGCGCCCTGCGCGGCAATCCCGCCGCGGCAGCCCTCCTGGCCCGCTGCACGCCCGCCCCCACGCCCGCCGCACCCGCCCCGGCGGCCGCCGTTCCCGGCTCCCGCACGCACTCCGGCTCAGGCTCAGGCATCGCCCCCCACGCCCAAATCCGCACCCGCGCCCGCCTCCTGTCGATCCCCGGCGGCCGCCGCGCCCCCGTTGACGCCGCCGCCGACGGTCCGGAGAAGCAGCCCGAGAAGAAGCCCACACGCAAGCCGGCACCCCCCAAACCCGCCCCGGCCCCCGCCCCCGGCACGCCCAAGCCCTCCCGCCCGATCCCCACCCCGGGCGAGGTCTTCCCGCGTCGCAAGCCGACCCCGCCGCCACCCGGGAACCCCCAGCAGCTCGCCGCGGGCTGACGTGGCTACCCTGGACTCCATGGACTACGTCTCCGCGCTGCTGCCTCCGGTCGTCATGGCCGTCTTCTTCATCGGCGTGATCCGGGTGATCGTGAAGACCCAGGGCGGCGCCAACAAGGCCAAGGAGGACGCGGCCGTGGACGCCGCCCTCGCGCGCGCGGAGGGCGCCCGCCAGTCCGGCACGGCGCCTTCGAAGACCGACGCCTGACCCACCCCCCTCCGAGGGCGTACGACTCGGCGGACCCGCCCCGCGGGCGCCCGCCACTTCCGAGCCGTACGCCCTTTTTGTTCCCGTTCGCCGGTGAAGCGCACGTCCGCCACGCCATTACCGGGATCTCCCACTATTGTTCTGAGCTGTGCCTCGCCCATTGGGAGAACTCGAAGACGCGGTCATGTCGCGGGTGTGGAAGTGGAACCGCCCGGTGACCGTTCGAGAAGTCCTGGAAGATCTTCAGAAGGAGCGGTCCATCGCGTACACCACCGTGATGACCGTTTTGGACAATCTCCATCAGAAGGGCTGGGTGCGCCGCGAGGCGGAAGGCCGTGCCTATCGATATGAGGCGGTCTCCACCCGCGCCGCCTACGCAGCCGCCCTGATGAACGACGCCTGGTCGCAGAGCGACAACCCCGCCGCCGCTCTCGTCGCGTTCTTCGGCATGATGAGCGAGGAACAACGGCGGTCTCTCAGTGATGCCGTGCGCATCGTGCAGGGCCCGGAAACCCAGGAACCGACCGAACCGTCGGAATCCTCGGAACGGGCGGAACGGCCGGAACGCGGGGAAGGTCCCGGGGAGAACCCCGCCTCCCCTCAGGACCTCGGCGGGCGATAGCGTCCCGCCATGTCCGCGAACAGCCCCGAAGTCACCGCAAAAGCCATCACCGTCCGGCGGGCCCGCACCAGCGATGTCCCGGCCGTGCGCGGCCTCCTTGACGCCTACGTGCGCGACCGCATCCTGCTCGACAAAGCGACGGTGACGCTTTACGAGGACATCCAGGAGTTCTGGGTCGCGGAACGGGACGACAACGCCGAGGTCGTCGGCTGCGGTGCGCTGCACGTGATGTGGGAAGACCTCGCGGAAGTCCGCACTCTCGCGGTGAAGCCCGGCCTGAAGGGCGCGGGCGTCGGGCACCGGGTGCTGGAGAAGTTGCTGCAGACCGCCCGTTGGCTCGGTGTTCGCCGCGTTTTCTGTCTGACCTTCGAAGTCGACTTCTTCACCAAGCACGGCTTCGTGGAGATCGGCGAGACACCCGTCGACACGGATGTCTACGCGGAGCTGCTGCGTTCCTATGACGAGGGTGTCGCGGAGTTCCTGGGACTCGAACGAGTGAAACCGAACACCTTGGGCAACAGTCGGATGCTTCTGCATCTGTGATCGTCGGCCACTAGCCGGTCGCAAGAGGGCCGGTCGGGTTCGTCAAGGCATATTCCGCGGGCCCGCCCTGCCCCGGTGCCCTATGTCCGAAACGCGCACGTTTCCGGGCCGAGCCCGGGCTGCCGGTCTCTCCCGGGGGTTTGTGTTTTCCCGGGAAAAGCGGTTTGCTTTCCGAGGTACTGCAGTACTGCATATAACAGGGGACGGCGATACGGCGGACGCCGGCACACCCCCGGCCCTGAAGATATCGATGAAAGGAAATCCGGTGGCACAGAAGGTTCAGGTCCTTCTTGTCGACGACCTCGACGGTGGCGAGGCGGACGAGACCGTGACGTTCGCGCTGGACGGCAAGACGTACGAGATCGATCTCACCACGTCCAATGCGGACAAGCTCCGTGGCCTTCTCGAGCCTTACGTGAAGGGCGGTCGTCGTACCGGAGGCCGTGCTTCGGGCGGTCGCGGAAAGGCGCGCGCGGCTTCGAGCGGCAGCCAGGACACCGCGGCGATCCGCGCCTGGGCGAAGGAGAACGGTTACGAGGTCAACGACCGCGGCCGTGTTCCCGCGACCATCCGCGAGGCGTACGAGAAGGCCAACGGCTGAACAGCGGCACTACCGACCCTGCGCGGGCATGGCCGGCGGCTGGGCGCACGCGCGCCGCAGCCGGACCCGGTGGCACTGTGTCGCCACCGCGTTCACCAGCCGCGCGAGATCGGGGGCGTCCCCAGCGCCCCCCGGCGCCGACAGCGTCGGCAGCGAGGCCTCGACCTCGCATCCCGGCTCGGGGGGCCGCAGCCACACGGCGGCCCCCTGGGAACCGACCCGGCCCGGCGGAGCAGGCGGAACACCCGCCCCGCAGGGCGCCGCTGCGTGCGACGCGCACGACGACGGCACCGCCCTCTCCCCGTGAGGCCCCGGGGGTGACGGCGCCTCCATGAGGCCACCCGCACCGATCGCCACCAGATCCAGCGGCAGGTCCCCCCAGTCCAGCCACTCCAGCAGCCCCGGAAGCTCCTCCGCGCTGCCCGCGGCCACCCAGAGCAGCATCCGGTCGCCGCGCAGGGCGACGGGAGAGCCCGGCGCCGAGTGCCGCAGAGCGGCGTGCCCCACCTCGCCCGGCACGTCCAGGACGTCGTAGCGCACCCCCACCACCAGCCGCAGGGGATCGCCGGGCGCCGTGGGCCAGCCCAGCCCGTCCTCGTACCACCGCCGGACCTGACCGCTCGTGGAACGGCTCGTGCCCGGGCCGCTCGCGGCGTGGACGGCCGACTCGGGCGGCCGGCGGGGGAGCGGGAGGACCGGGGAGGCGGAAGCGGTCACCGGACGAGGGGCACCGAACATGCCAAGTGCAACAGCCGGAAGACCGTGCGGGTTACGCTGGGTGGCTCCACGGACGCACAGGGTGGCGAATCGGGGGCGTGAAGGGGGTGCGGGGAGGCGCAAGGTTGTTCGCCCGTAGCGGAGGGAACGGGGCCGCTCGGCATGGACTTCCGGTCCCCGCGGGTAAGACATCCCTAGTGGGAGGGGGCGACACGCAGGAAAGGGCGTCTCGCGTTCGCCATCGGCGTACTGGCGAGTGGGGTATCTGCCTGGCCTGCGGGAACATCGTCTCGCACCATCGGGTTGGAGCAGATGTCGGCGTCACGGGTCAGGAGGCCATCGACGGTGTCGGCAGTTGGAATGAGCGGTCCCCGCTTGCGGGACTAAGCTGCGGAAGGACAGGGAGGGGAAGTTCCCCCCACTGCCTGACCGCTCTGAGGAGCGATTAACGATGTTCGAGAGGTTCACCGACCGCGCGCGGCGGGTTGTCGTCCTGGCTCAGGAAGAAGCCCGGATGCTCAACCACAACTACATCGGCACTGAGCACATCCTCCTGGGCCTGATCCACGAGGGTGAAGGTGTCGCCGCCAAGGCCCTTGAGAGCCTCGGGATTTCGCTCGAGGCGGTCCGCCAGCAGGTGGAGGAGATCATCGGCCAGGGCCAGCAGGCCCCGTCCGGCCACATCCCCTTCACCCCCCGTGCCAAGAAGGTCCTGGAGCTGTCGCTCCGCGAGGCCCTTCAGCTGGGCCACAACTACATCGGCACGGAGCACATCCTGCTCGGCCTGATCCGCGAGGGCGAGGGCGTCGCCGCCCAGGTCCTCGTGAAGCTGGGCGCAGATCTGAACCGCGTGCGGCAGCAGGTGATCCAGCTGCTCTCCGGTTACCAGGGCAAGGAGACCGCCACCGCCGGCGGTCCTGCCGAGGGCACCCCCTCCACGTCCCTGGTCCTCGACCAGTTCGGCCGGAACCTCACCCAGGCCGCTCGTGAGTCCAAGCTCGACCCGGTCATCGGGCGCGAGAAGGAGATCGAGCGGGTCATGCAGGTGCTGTCCCGCCGTACGAAGAACAACCCGGTGCTGATCGGTGAGCCCGGCGTCGGCAAGACCGCCGTCGTCGAGGGCCTCGCCCAGGCCATCGTCAAGGGCGAGGTGCCCGAGACCCTCAAGGACAAGCACCTCTACACCCTGGACCTCGGTGCCCTGGTCGCCGGCTCCCGCTACCGCGGTGACTTCGAGGAGCGCCTGAAGAAGGTGCTCAAGGAGATCCGCACCCGCGGCGACATCATCCTGTTCATCGACGAGCTGCACACGCTGGTCGGTGCGGGTGCCGCCGAGGGCGCCATCGACGCCGCTTCCATCCTGAAGCCGATGCTGGCCCGCGGTGAGCTGCAGACCATCGGTGCGACCACGCTGGACGAGTACCGCAAGCACCTGGAGAAGGACGCGGCCCTGGAGCGCCGCTTCCAGCCCATCCAGGTCGCGGAGCCGTCCCTGCCGCACACGATCGAGATCCTCAAGGGACTGCGCGACCGGTACGAGGCCCACCACCGCGTCTCCATCACCGACGAGGCGCTGGTCCAGGCCGCCACCCTGGCCGACCGGTACATCTCGGACCGCTTCCTGCCGGACAAGGCGATCGACCTGATCGACGAGGCCGGTTCCCGGATGCGCATCCGGCGGATGACCGCGCCGCCGGACCTGCGCGAGTTCGACGAGAAGATCGCCGGCGTCCGCCGCGACAAGGAGTCCGCGATCGACTCGCAGGACTTCGAGAAGGCCGCGTCCCTGCGCGACAAGGAGAAGCAGCTCCTCGCCGCCAAGGCCAAGCGCGAGAAGGAGTGGAAGGCCGGCGACATGGACGTCGTCGCCGAGGTCGACGGCGAGCTGATCGCCGAGGTCCTCGCGACCGCCACCGGCATCCCGGTCTTCAAGCTCACCGAGGAGGAGTCCTCCCGCCTGCTGCGCATGGAGGAGGAGCTCCACAAGCGGGTCATCGGCCAGAACGACGCCGTCAAGGCGCTGTCGAAGGCGATCCGCCGTACGCGTGCCGGTCTGAAGGACCCCAAGCGCCCCGGTGGCTCGTTCATCTTCGCCGGCCCGTCCGGTGTCGGTAAGACCGAGCTGTCCAAGGCGCTCGCCGAGTTCCTCTTCGGTGACGAGGACGCGCTGATCTCCCTCGACATGTCGGAGTTCAGCGAGAAGCACACGGTCTCGCGTCTCTTCGGTTCGCCCCCCGGCTACGTGGGCTACGAGGAGGGCGGCCAGCTGACGGAGAAGGTCCGCCGCAAGCCGTTCTCGGTCGTCCTCTTCGACGAGGTCGAGAAGGCGCACCCGGACATCTTCAACTCGCTGCTGCAGATCCTGGAGGACGGTCGCCTGACCGACTCCCAGGGCCGGGTCGTGGACTTCAAGAACACGGTCATCATCATGACGACCAACCTCGGCACGCGGGACATCTCCAAGGGCTTCAACCTGGGCTTCGCGGCCTCGGGTGACACGAAGACCAACTACGAGCGCATGAAGAACAAGGTCCAGGACGAGCTCAAGCAGCACTTCCGGCCCGAGTTCCTCAACCGTGTCGACGACGTGGTCGTCTTCCCGCAGCTCAGCCAGGACGACATCCTCAAGATCGTCGACCTGATGATCGGCAAGGTGGACGAGCGCCTGAAGGACCGGGACATGGGCATCGAGCTCTCCCAGTCCGCCAAGGAGCTGCTGTCCAAGAAGGGCTACGACCCGGTGCTGGGTGCGCGTCCGCTGCGTCGCACCATCCAGCGCGAGATCGAGGACTCGCTGTCGGAGAAGATCCTCTTCGGCGAGCTGCGCCCCGGTCACATCGTGGTCGTCGACACGGAGGGCGAGGGCGAGACCAAGACCTTCACCTTCCGCGGCGAGGAGAAGGCGGCCCTGCCGGACGTCCCGCCGATCGAGCAGGCGGCCGGCGGCTCGGGTCCGAACCTGAGCAAGGACGCGTAAGCGTCACAGCAGAGTGAGAGGGGCCGGCGCCTTCCGGGGCGCCGGCCCCTTCGCCGTGTCCGGGGTCAGACGCGGACGATCTCGACGGTGGGGAAGATGCCGGCCCACGCGTCGGGGGAGTGCGTACCGGTGAGCGCCTCGGAGACGGTCAGCCTGCGCAGGCGGGGCAGCCGGGATGCGATGACGTGGAGAACTCCCAGGTCGCCGTCCCCGGGAAACTCGAAGTCCTCGATGCCCGGCAGCTCCGGCATGGCGTCGAAACCGTAGTGTTCCGAGCGCCCGTAGAGACGGAGGTTGGTGAGCGCCGGGAGGGCGGCCACCTCGTGCCAGTCCTCGGCGCTCAGGTGCCTCCGGCTCGACACACCCACGGCGAGCGACCTGAGCGTGGGCCACCCGCTCAGACCACGCAGCCCGGTCGAGTGGATGGACTCCATCCCCAGGAAGAGATGCCGCAGGGGCGCGTCGGTGGGCAGGCTCTCGGTGAGGAATTCTCCCGGGAGGTTCTGGTCGAGCGAGAGCTGGGTGAGCCGGCGCAGCGTCCCCAGCCCGGTGAGGTCCGCTCCGCGGTCGAAGAGCACGAGGTCCGTCAGCGGCAGTTCCGCCAGGCTCGACAGGCCTTCCGTGCCGGTGCAGCGGCTGAGCCACAGACCGGTCAGCGAGCGGAACGCCCGCAGGTCCCGCAGATGCCCGAGGACCGGGTTGTTCCACAGGTGCAGCAGGTGGACCTCGGCGGGCTCCGAGACGCACGCGAGGAGTTCCGCCGCGGTCAGCGGGCCGTCGAACCGCAGCCTCCCCCAGGGGCGCATCAGCCGGAGCGTCGCCCTCTGCTCGGCGGATTCGCAGACCACGGAGAGTCCGTCCCGCTTCAGATGGTCGAGCACCTCCACCGCGTACTCCCGCGCGTCGAACCGGCTCCACGTGCCCGCCAGCTGGCGCCGTACGTCGAGGTCCGGGTGCTCGCGGAAGCGGCGCAGCACCGCCAGCGCGCCCTCGTCCTCCTCGGCACCGAGGAGTGACGCGGTGACGGTGACTCCGTGGGCCTCCTCGTCGGTCAGTCCCTCCGGGCCCGGCAGCAGCTCCAGCACCAGTGGACCCGCTTCCGCCAGGGCCTTCGCCTCCTCCGTCGTGCGTGGCGGGATGAGCGCTCCGGCCCGTTCCTCCACCTCGGTCCGTACCCCGGGGTCCAGGGCCGCGGCGTGCTCCAGGCAGGCCAGGGCGAGGAGGGTCAGCCGTGGGGTGTCCTCGGCCAGCAGGCGGCGCAGCAGCATCGCCCGCTCCCGGGGCCGGGCGTGCGCGACCGCCATGCGGATCACGTCCTCCCACAGGCTGTCGCCCGCGTGGCCGGCCAGGACGTCCAGGTGGCCCTCCTCGACGGCGTACCGGGCGCCCAGGTAGTCCTGGAAGGTGCGGTGGACGAAGTGGACGACGCCCTCGGTCGGCTGGCGGAGCAGGCCGCTGCGGAGCATGAGGGCATGCAGCACCTCGGCCGCGTCCCGCTGATCCGGAACCCGTGCGATCGTCGGCAGGCAGCGCCCCACGATGCCCTCGGCCGTCTCGAGGTCCATCTCGGTCCGTCCGCTCAGCACGAGGGCGTAGGCGAGGCGCTGGAGCAACTCCAGCTGAACCTCCTCGCCCAGCTCGACCCCGTGGACCGGGCCCATGCCCCGCTCCCGGTCGCGGCGCGAGAGCAGCATGGCGAGGGCGGCGTCGTAGAGCTCCTTGCGGCCGGTGGGCAGGTAGCCGCGGCGCTCGCGGTGCAGAGCGCAGATCAGCCCGCACATCAGCGGGTTGGAGGTGAGGCGGGCCAGGTCGCGCTTGGTGCGCAGGGAGTCCAGCAGCCGCTGCTCGTACTCCGGGGCGCGTGCCGCCCGGTGCCAGCGGTGGACGAAGGTGGCCACCTCGGCTCGGCCCATCGGCGCCAGGGACAGTTCCCGGAAGCCTTCCCGCGACAGCCACTCGGCGCGTACGGCGGTGGGCCGGGTGGTGACCAGCCAGCGGTTGCCGGGGTAGGCGTGGATGAGGGCGCGCAGCCAGTCCCGGGTGCCGTGGCGGTCGGCTGCCGGGACCTCGTCCAGACCGTCGACCAGGACCAGCGCGCGGCCCGCGGCCAGCACGCGTTCCGCCCAGCCGCCGGGCGGCGACAACGGGCAGCCGACGGCGCTCAGGAAGGCGGCCGGTGCGGGCAGCGGGCCGGTGCGGATCAGGGTGCGCAGCGGGAGGACGTACGGGATGTGCGTTCCGGCGCGGGCCGCGGTCACCGCCAGCCACTGCACCAGTGTCGTCTTCCCGGAGCCCGCGTCGCCCCGCAGCAGCACCCTGGAGTCCCGGTTCAGCGTCTCGTCGGCGGGCATCCGTCCGGTGCGGGCCGGCTGTTCCCCGCCGGGCGGGACCGCCCGGTCGTCCTCCCGGTCGGCGGTCGCCTCCAGCGTCAGGTACGCCACCTCCAGCGGCCAGCTGTCGGGGGAGTCGCGCAGGTCGATGCCGTAGATCGTGAGGTGGTTGTGGCGCTCGGTGACGTACGACCGGTAACGGCGTTCGAAGGCGGCGTCCTGTGCGGACGGACGGGGTGCGCGGGTGAGCAGGTCGTCGACCTTGGCGATCAGTTCCGCCTGACCGCGGGTCTGCTCGACGAGGGTGCGGGCGACAAAGGTGGAGCGGCGGGTGAAGAACTCCAGGATGTTCAGGCACGCCCACTCGGTCGCCTGATCCAGGAAGTGGCAGGAGTCCGCGGTCAACCCGTCGGGCGCCGGGGCCGCGCGGTGCAGCTTCCCGGCCAGTGCGCGGTGTCCCAGGCGGACGGCCTGTACGTCGTCCATGTCGAGGTCGCCGAGGGCGAGCAGTCTGCGGGCGAGCGTGTCGGTGACCGCGATCCGTTCGTCGGGCGGGAAGGGCGGCTCGCCGGGGGAGTCCACCGCCTGCGCCACGAGCTGCGCGGCGAGTTTCCGGACGTCCCGCTCGTCGAGGGTGCGCTTCTCACCCCGGAAGGACACGAGAGCGGACAGGCGTACGGGCTTGTCGACCAGGCCCGCTCCCGGTCCGTCCGGGCGCACGAGCTTCTTCAGCAGCGGGGCGACCAGTCCGGACGCCAGCTTGCCGCCGAGTACCGTCGGATCCAACCGCCGCACCCCCGTGATCGCGTGAACGGGGCCGAGCGTACCCGGAGTTGAGCCGTCGCGGTCAGGACAGCTGCCCGTCGTAGTCCGGCAGCTTGAACGTCCTCTCGGCGTGGCCGCCCGACAGGTCGGTGGCGCTGTTGCCGATGTTCGCGATGATCGTGTAGCCCTTCTTCTCGACGTCGATGCGCTGGGCCGTCTTGTAGTCGGCGACGTTCTTGAAGAGGTCGATGAAGTTGCGGACGTAGAGTCCGGAGACCTGGTAGCCGGTCTGCTTCAGGTTGTACTGGGTGAACGAGGCGATGATGTCCGGCCGGGCGGTCACGAAGAACAGGGCGACGCCGCGCTCCTGTGCGTATCTGGCGGCCTCCAGAACCGGCTTGTTGGCCGGTTGCGGGTAGGCGAAACCGAAGTCCGTCTCCAGCGCCGTGTTGTCGATGTCGAAGACGATCGCCTGCTTCTCGCCCGGCTTCGTGGCCGCGATCCGCTGCTTCAGATAGGGCAGCGCCTGGTCCATCACGGCCTGGCAGTCCTTCTGCCAGGTGCCGTAGTCGACGTCTGCGGCCGCGGACGTGGCCGCGGCGGTGGTGGTCGCGGAGGCCGGTGCGGCGGTCGCGGCGTCGGCCGGTGCGGCCATCGTCACGAGGGCTGCCGCCGAGACGGCGGTGACTGAGGCGCGGCGCAACCAGGGGCGTCGGATCTGCATGTCGTGGGGGTCCTCTCACGTCCGTGACGCTGCCAACATGTCGTGTGCATGCTTGTGCTCGAGGGTGGCGTGAGGGGAACCGTAGGGTTACCGGACGGTAGGCGCCTAGAGGCCTGCGCCACATTTTCTGAATGGCCGAAGAGGGCCCCCGGTGACATGGCGCACAGGCGATATGTCCGTTACTAGCCGGAATAGTGGATGAACGGCCGGAAGAAAAGGGATTCTCCGCCCGCGATACGGGCGGAAGTAGGGGCTAGTGCCCTGATTTGTCCCGAATGGCTGCTGTGTCAAGAGACGTAGAACACTGAACCAAATTACTAAAGAAAGCCGTAGATCACGCTTTTGGGGCTTTGTCGGGCTTCGGGTTACCAAGGGATGGCCACACGGCGAGCGGTTGTGCGCCGGGTGGTTTTCTCCGTCCCCTTCCCCACGAGGTTTCGATGTCCCAGCGCGTCACGTCCCGTTCTTCCCGTACGTCCCAGCTCCGCACCCGTGCGACCGTGCTGGCCGCCGGCCTTGGTGTCTCGGTCGCACTGGGAGCCGGGGTCGCGTCCGCCGCCGACACCACGGCCGCGTCCGGGGCCGCCAGTGCCGTCCAGGCGCAGGCCGCCGCCCAGGCCAAGGTCGCCAAGGCCGAGGCCGTGAAGGCCGAGAAGGCCGCCAAGGCCGCCGCCGCCAAGAAGACGGCCGAGAAGAAGGCCGCCGCCAAGAAGGCGGCTGCCAAGAAGGCCAAGCCGTCCTGGGTCGACCCGGTGAAGAAGTACACGCTCTCCGCGAGCTTCGCCCAGAACGGCGGCATGTGGGCGCACAAGCACAGCGGCCAGGACTTCGCCGTGCCGAGCGGCACCCAGGTCGTCGCCACCCACGGCGGCACCGTGGTCAAGGCCGGCGGCAACGGCGCCGGTGACGGTCCGGCGTACGGCAACGCCGTCGTCATCAAGCACGGCAACGGCACGTACTCCCAGTACGCCCACCTGTCGAAGGTCGAGGTGCGCGTCGGCCAGATCGTGAAGACCGGCCAGGAGATAGCCAAGTCCGGCAACACCGGCAACTCCAGCGGCCCGCACCTGCACTTCGAGATCCGTACGACCCCGAACTACGGCTCGGCGGTCGACCCGGTGAAGTTCCTGCGCGCCAAGGGCGTGACGGTCTGACCGGCCTGACCGCGCAGGCCTAGGAGCCCCCGGCTCCCCGGTGGGCCTGGGTCACCAGGTCGGTGGCGACCTCGAGGACTGCCTTGTTCTTCTCCTCGGGGTCGTCTCCCATGTCCTGGAGCAGGAACATGCCGGCGTGCAGCGTGAAGATCGCGCTGGCGCAGCGGACCTGGTCGACGAGGTCCGCGTCCGGGTCGACGATGATGTCGCGCAGACGCTGGATGCGCGCCTTGAAGGACTCGCCGATCCGCAGGTCCCGTACCGTCGCCTGGTTCTCGTGCATAAAGCGGAACAGCGGCGCGGCCTCGGCGAGCGTGTCGGCGTAGCGGCGGATGATCTCCTGCTTGGTCGCGAGGGTGTGCGGCTGCCGCCGGCCCCACTCGATCAGGTCCTCGATCGGCTGGGTGAGGTCCTCGAAGATGCTGACGAGGATCTCTTCCTTCGTCTTGAAGTGGTAGTAGAGCGCCGCCTTGGTGACCTCCAGGCGCTCCGCGATCTCGCGCAGGGAGGTCTTCTCGTAGCCGTGCTCGGCGAAGAGTTCGAGGGCCACGTCCTGGATGCGCCGGCGGGTGTCCCCGCGGCGCCGCTGCTTGGTGCCGTCCATGGTGCCGCCCATCCTCCTACGCCCCCCGCTTTCCATAAAACTTACTTGACGCCCGGCTAGTTACGCGGCTAGCTTCCGAGTGTAGTCACTAGCCGGTCGGCAAGTAAGTAGCGGTAGCTGGGGGAGTGGGAAGCGATGGCGGACAAGACGGACACACCGGCGGCAGGCGCCGCGGAGGAGAAACAGCCCAAGAGCGTACGGGTCGTGCTGCTCGCGCTGATGATCGCGATGATGCTCGCGATGCTCGACAACATGATCATCGGCACCGCGATGCCGACGATCGTCGGTGAGCTGGGCGGGCTCGAACACCTCTCCTGGGTCGTCACCGCCTACACCCTCGCGACCGCGGCCTCCACCCCGCTGTGGGGCAAGCTCGGCGACATGTACGGCCGCAAGGGCACGTTCCTGTCGTCCATCGTGATCTTCCTGATCGGCTCCGCGCTGAGCGGCATGGCGCAGAACATGGGCGAGCTGATCGGCTTCCGCGCGGTGCAGGGCCTCGGCGCCGGCGGTCTGATGGTCGGCGTCATGGCGATCATCGGCGACCTGATCCCGCCCCGGGAGCGCGGCAAGTACCAGGGCATGATGGCCGGCGTCATGGCGCTGGCCATGATCGGCGGCCCGCTGGTCGGCGGCACGATCACCGACAACTGGGGCTGGCGCTGGGCGTTCTACATCAACCTGCCGCTCGGCGTGGTCGCGCTGGTCGCCGTCAGTGCCGTGCTGCACCTGCCGAGGAAGCGTTCCAAGGCGCGGATCGACTACCTGGGCGCCGCGTTGCTGACCGTCGGCATCACCGCGATCGTGCTGGTGACGACGTGGGGCGGCACGGAGTACGCGTGGAGCTCCGCGCGGATCATGGAGCTGATCGGCATCGGCGTCGCCGCGCTGGTCGGGTTCGTGTTCTGGCAGACCCGGGCCGCGGAGCCCGTGGTTCCGCTGCACATCTTCCGCAGCCTGAACTTCACGCTGATGTCGGTCATCGGTTTCATCACCGGCTTCGTGATGTTCGGTGCCACGCTGTTCCTGCCGCTGTACCAGCAGTCCGTGCAGGGCGCTTCCGCGACCAACTCCGGGCTGCTGCTCCTGCCGATGCTCGGCGCGATGCTGGTGACCTCGATGGTCGCCGGGCGGGTGACCACGAACACCGGCAAGTACAAGGTCTTCCCGGTCCTCGGCAGCGCGCTGATGATCGTCGGGCTGTACCTGCTGTCCACGATGGACACCGGCACCTCCCGTCTGACGTCCGGCGTCTTCATGGCCGTGGTCGGCCTCGGCATGGGCTGCCTGATGCAGATCACCATGCTGGTCGCGCAGAACAGCGTGGAGATGAAGGACATGGGCGTCGCGTCCTCCTCCACCACGCTCTTCCGCACCCTCGGCTCCTCCTTCGGCGTCGCGATCATGGGTGCGCTGTTCAACAACCGCGTCCAGGACGTCATGAGCGAGCGGGCCGGTGCGCTGGGCTCCAAGGTGACCGAGCAGTCGGCGCAGCTCGACGCGAAGAGCCTGGAGAAGCTGCCGGTGCTGGTCCGGGAGGCGTACCAGCACGCGGTGTCCGCCGGCACGCACGCGGCGTTCCTGCTCGGGGCCGTGGTGGCGGTGGTCGCCCTCGTGGCGGCCGTGTTCGTCAAGGAGGTGCCGCTGAAGGGGGCGGGACCGAAGGAGGACGGCAAGCCCGACACGCCGGCGGCGCAGCCGCCCATGGTCGAGGCCGTCTGACCACGCCGCACGAGGCCCCCGGGAGTGTCCGCCCGGGGGCCTGTCGTCATGCCCGGCCGCGAGCCGGGGGCCGTTGTCGGACCCCCGTGCCACCATCGGTCGCATGGACAAGACGCGCCAGATCCGGCTGGCCAAGGACGCGATGGACCGGGACTGGGCCGATCCCGGACTCGACCTGGACACCGTCGCCGCCCACGCCGGGTACTCGCGCTACCACTTCATCCGCGCCTTCAAGGAGGCCTACGGCGAGACCCCCGGCCAGTACCTCACGCACCGCCGGATAGAACGCGCCGAGGACCTGCTGCGCACGGCGAACCTGTCGGTGACGGAGATCTGCCACCTGGTCGGCTTCAGCAGCGTGGGCACGTTCTCGGCGCGCTTCAAGACCTGGACGGGTCTCACCCCGAGCGAGTACCGGACCAAGCACGTGGGCCGGGGAGCCGCCCTCATACCCGGCTGCTACGCCATGCTCTGGGCGGGCGGTTTCCGTCCGGCGCCCGGCGCCGGCGAGAAGCGCAATTCCGGAGAAGCGCGCTGACACCCCCGCTGCCTACCGTGGCAGGGCAGGCACCACCGGCCGCAGCGTCAGAGCAGGAGTTCGCCATGATCAAGGGTCTCGCCATCTCGACCGTCTGGGTCCTCGACCAGGACCGGGCCAAGGAGTTCTACACCGAGAAACTGGGCCTGGAGGTCCGTACGGACATGACCATGGGCGAGGGCGGGATGCGCTGGCTCACGGTCGGCTCGCCGAACCAGCCCGACGTCGAGCTGACGCTCATGGTGCCCGGCGGGCCCGCGATGGACCCCGAGTCCGCCGAGATGCTCCGCAAGCTGGTGACGAAGGGCGCGCTCGGCGCGGGCGTGCTGACCACCGACGACATCCACGGCGACTACAAGAAGCTCAAGGACAAGGGCGTGGAGTTCCTCCAGGAGCCGCAGGAGCGCCCGTACGGCACGGAGGCGCTCTTCCGCGACGACTCCGGCAACTGGTTCTCGTTCACCCAGCCCCGCGAGGGCGGCCTCGACATGGACCAGGACTGGTCCTGCTGACCACGTCGACACGGCCGGTCCCGAAGGCCCGGGAGGCTCACGAGCCCGGCAGCACCGGATAGCTGCCGGTGTTCGTCGGCGCGTGCTCCGGCAGCCACAGCACGGCGACCGCGCCCTCGGCCGGCAGATGCTCCGGTGTCCCGGGGGTGCGGACGTTGCGGAAGGTCAGCCGGGCGCCCATCACCCGGGCCTGCCCGGCCGCGATGGTCAGACCGAGCCCGTGACCCTGCCCGGCCCGGTCCTTGCTGCCCGTGCGGAAGCGGCTCGGCCCCTCGGCGAGCAGTTCTTCCGGAAAGCCCGGGCCGTGGTCGCGCACCCGGATGACCCGGCCCTCCACGCTGACCTCGATGGGCGGCTTGCCGTGCCGGGCCGCGTTGGCCAGCAGGTTGAACAGGACGCGCTCCAGACGGCGCGGGTCGGTGGTCACCTCCGACTCGTGCACGACGCGCACCTCGATGGCGGGGTCCTTGGCCGCCACCCGCCGGGCGACGAACTCCCCCAGCATGAGGTCCTGCAGCTCCGCCCGCTCGGAGGCCCCGTCGAGCCGGGCCACCTCCAGCACGTCCTCGACCAGCGTGCGCATGGCCTTCGCCCGGTCCAGCACCAGCTCGGTGGGGCGCCCGGGCGGCAGCAGTTCCGCGGCGGTCAGCAGCCCGGTCACCGGGGTGCGCAGCTCGTGCGCGATGTCGGCGGTGACCCGCCGCTCGGCCTCGATGCGCTGGCGCAGCGCGTCCGCCATGGCGTCCACCGCGCTCGCCAGGTCGTCCGTCTCGTCCCGTACGACCCCGCCCATGGCGTCCCGCACGCGCACGTCGGTCTCGCCGCCGGCGAGCTGGCCCGCCGCGACGGCCGCCTTGCGCAGCCGCCGCGAGAGGTGCCCGCCGATGAGCACCCCGAGCGCGCTGCCGCCGAGCACGACCGCGATGGACCCGATGAGCAGGGCCTGGTCGAGATCCTGGAGGATGTCCGAGCTGCGGTCGGTGAAGCCCGAGTGCAGCGACATCACCTGCCCGTTCTTCAGCGGCACGGCGGCCCATATGTCGGGCACGTCGCCCGGCCGGTCCGCCACGTACGTCGCCCGCCGGCCCGCCTCGACCCGCTCCCGCAGCGCCTGCGGCAGATCCGGGTCGTTGATCTTGGTGTTGGGGAAGTTCATCCGCCCGGACAGCTCGAAGTTGCGCTGGGCGATCATGATCCGCTCGTCGGCGAGATCGCGCGCGTTGTCCAGCATCGAGACTCGTGCGGCGTTGTGCACCACGAGGCTCAGCGCGATCGCCACCAGTGCGCCCACCAGGGCGATGGCAGCGCTCAGCTTCCATCTGAGGCCCGTACGGATGCCCGCACGCTCCAAGCCCGCGGCGACCAGGCGCCGGAAGTGCCCCCTCATACCCCTGCCCCTGCTCAGGCCTTCAACTTGTAGCCGAAGCCGCGGACCGTCTCGATCCGGTCCTGGCCGATCTTCTGCCGCAGCCGCTGCACATGCACGTCGACGACGCGGGTGTCCCCGCCCCAGCCGTAGTCCCACACCCGCTCCAGCAGCTTGTCGCGGGAGAGCACCGTGCCGGGCGCGGAGGAGAACTCCAGCAGCAGCCGCATCTCGGTCGGCGTCAGCGCCACCGGCTGCCCCGCGCGGCGGACCTCCATGCCCTCGGTGTCGACCTGCAGGTCCCCGAAGGCCAGGACACCGCCGCTCGCCGGGGCCGCCGGCTCCTCGCCCCGGCCGCCGCCCGCGTGCCCGAAGCGACGCAGCACCGCGCGGATCCGGGCGACCAGGACGGCACCGTCGAACGGCTTGGTCACGTAGTCGTCGGCGCCCGCCTCCAGGCCCAGCACCACGTCGATGGAGTCGGCCCGCGCCGACAGCATGATCACCGGCACGGTCGACTCGTCCCGGATCCGGCGGCACAGGCTGACCCCGTCGAGGCCGGGCACCATGACGTCCAGCAGTGCGATGTCGGGGCGGTCCGCCCGGAAGGCCTCCAGACCCGACAGCCCGTCGGGCATGGCGGTGACCACGAAGCCGTCGCGTTCCAGGGCGAGCTGCGTGGCCTCGCGGATGACGTCGTCGTCCTCGACGAACAGGACGTGGGTCTGGTCTGCCATCCCGGTGCTCTCTGTCCTCTGTGGTCCATGGGGGGTGCGTTCTACGGCTGTGGACGCATGTGCGGTTGATGGAGATGCGTTCTCCTGCTGGGACGCACGGTCCGCCCGACGCGTTCACGGAGGGATCGGTCCGAGTGTCCCGATCGGTTCACGCGACCTTCCGCCCGCGTCAGCTCGCGGGCGCCGGCGTCGGGCTGTCGACGGCGACCTTCCCGTAGTCATTGTGCGTGCGGTACTTCTCGGCGAAATGGCCGGAGGTCCATCTGTACGTGATCACGTTCTCCCCGGACGGACTCGACACCGGGTCACCCTTGTCGTACACCTGCTTGGTCACCACCAGGTCGCCGCGGTCGATCTCCGCGTAGACCGGCGGCTCCTCGGACGTGAACACGTTCTTGTACGAGCCGCCCTGCTCGCGGTACACGTAACTGCCGACGCCCACCGCGTCACCGCAGGTCAGCACGTTGACGACGACGTCGTCGGCGGATCCTGAGGTCAAATTGCCGTAGGAGACGTCCACCGGGTACTCGTTCGCCACGCACGGCTTCAGCTCGCGCTTCACCTCGGGTGCGACCTTCGGGTCGTCCTTGATGAGCGCGACCGGGTTCACGTTGTCGGGGGACTTCGACTTCGACGGCGCGGCGGACGGGGTGGCGGCGGCGCCGGCCACCGCGTCGGCGTGCGCCGGGCCCTCGTCACGGGCGCCGGTGCCGCCCGCACCGCAGCCGGACACCAAAAGGGCGAGGGCGGTGGGCACGGCCAGGGCCGCGCTCACCGCCTGGATACTGCCCCGGGTCCGTGCAGAACCCTCGCCGGTCAGGCCGCGCACCGCTCCCGCTCCTCACGCTCCAGCGCGCGTGCGTCCAGATCGCGGGACTCCAGCTCCTCGCGGAGCCGGGCGAGCGCCCGGTGCAGCGTGCTCTTGACCGTTCCGGCCGACATGCCGAGGGCGGCGGCCGTCTCCTCCGTGGACATCTGCTCCCAGTGTCGCAGCACGACGACACTGCGCTGCTTCGGGGCGAGGACCTTCAGGACGTCCATGAGCAGGGCGCGGTCCGCGTGCTGCTCGGTGGCGTCGTCGACCGAGGCGTCCGGGAGCTGCTCGGTCGGGACCTCCTCCAGCTTCCGCGCCCGCCACCACTCGGTGCGCGTGTTGATCATCACCCGGCGCAGGTAGGCGTCGGCCAGCCGCTTGTCCTCGATGGTCTCCCACCGGCCGTACGTCCGGACCAGCGCCGTCTGCAGCAGGTCCTGCGCGTCGGTCGGGTCCGGGACCAGGCGGCGGGCACTGCGCAGCAGCGCGTCCTGCCGGGTGCGGACGTACTCCTCGAACTCGAGCACCTCGCCCTGCGCCATGGTGAACCGCCTCCCGTTTCCCCGTTTCGGGCCGGCTCCCCGCCGCCCGTGCACTGCTGTGGTCTTCAGTCGTCCCCTGTCCTGCGGGAACGCATCTGAAGGTACGGAGGCGTTGTCACGGCACTGTCCGAAGCAGCCTGCGGCCAGCGCTCGGCTGTCCGTCGGTTGTGTAACGGAAATCCGAACGGGGTAGGGCGGTGGGGGCGTTGAGGCGGATTGGGGGTGATTTGTCCACCCGTTCTCTGTTACGGGCGCCGGTCCGCGGCTGTGACCCGTCTGTACATCAGGTCAGCGGCAGCCGGTACGAACCGCCCGCCAGCGGCTCCACCAGGCCGTCGGCGACGAGACCGTCGAGGGCGCGGGCCCGCTGCACCGGCTCGTGCCACACCCGGTCCAGAGCCGCCTGCGGAACGGGCCCGGGGGCCTCCCGCAGCACGGCGAGCAACCGTCCGCGCACCTGACGGTCGGTGCCCGCGTACGTCTGGCCCCGGCGCGGCGGCCCCTCGTGCTCCGGCTTGCCCGCCAGCCGCCACGCGCACTGCGCGGCGATCGGGCAGCGGTGACACGACTCGCTCTTCGCCGTGCACACCAGCGCGCCCAGCTCCATGGAGGCGGCGGCCCAGCGGGCGGCGGTCGGCTCGTCCTCGGGCAGCAGCGCGCGGGCCAGCCGGCGCTCGGCGGCGGTGGTGGCGTTCGGCGGGTACTGCACACCGGTGACCGCGCGGGCGAAGACCCGGCGCACGTTGGTGTCCAGCACCGGGTGCCGCTGCCCGTAGGCGAAGGAGGCGACGGCGGCGGCCGTGTACTCGCCGATGCCGGGCAGCGCCAGCAGCTGGGCGTGGTCGGCCGGTACGTCACCGCCGTGCCGTTCGGTTATGGCGACGGCGGCGCCGTGCAGCCGCAGCGCGCGGCGGGGGTAGCCGAGCCGCCCCCAGGCGCGAACGGCCTCACCGGGCGCCTCCTTGGCCAGATCGGCCGGCCGCGGCCAGCGCTCCAGCCACTGCTCGTAGACGGGCAGCACACGGCTCACCGGCGTCTGCTGCAGCATGAACTCGCTGACCATCACCCCCCACGCCCCGGCCTCGGGACGCCGCCACGGCAGGTCACGGGCGTGCTCGCCGAACCAGTCGATGACGGGGGAGTGCAGGTTCTCTCCGAGGGCCGGGCCCGGAGGGGTGTCGCCGGAGGAGGTGCCTGAGGGGGCGGAGGGGGAGGCGGTGGTGGGGCACGGGGGTTTCGTGGGAGCAGTCATGGCCTCTCGATGGTGCCACGCAGAGGCCCCTGTTCGGTTGAACCGCCACCCCTGAAGGAGACAGCTACCTGACGATCGACAGCAGTGCGGGCGGGTCGGGCGCTTGTAGCGTCAGGCGCATGGAACGTCCTGGCGTGGCCTCTCTCGCCCGTGGCGCCCTCCTCTGGGCCGCCTTCGCCGTCCCGGCGCTCACGGCGGACCGGGTCGGGCTGAACGAGCCGCGGCCGGGCTGGCAGCAGTTGCTCGGTGTGGTCGTGCTGGCCGGGGCCGCCGCCACGTCCCGGCGGCTGCCTCTGGTCGCCTACGGGCTGGTGGCGGCCCTGAGTCTCGCCGCCGCCCCGGCCCTCTTCACCGTCTCCTACGGTCCCGCCCTCGCCGTGTGCGCACTGCTGCTCGGGCTGCGGGCGGGCCGGGCGGGCCCGGCCCTGGTGTGCTTCGCGGCCGTCGGCTTCGCGGGCGCCGCGCGAAGCGCGCTCGTCGGGGCCGACCCGGCTCCCGAGTGCCTCGTCATGGCCGCCACGCTGCTCTTCGGCTGTGTCTTTCCCTGGCTCGGCGGGCGCTACTGGCGGCAGAGCCGTGAGCTGGCCGAGGCGGGATGGCTGCGTGCCGCCCGGCTGGAGGACGAGGCCCGCTTCGCCGAGGAGCGCGCCCGGCTGCGTGAACGGGCCCGGATCGCCCAGGACATGCACGATTCCCTCGGCCACGAGCTGAGCCTCATCGCCCTGCGCGCGGGTGCCCTCCAGGTCACCCATGGCCTGGGCGACGAACACCGGGCCGCGGCGGCCGACCTGCGCGTGGCCGCCGCCGACGCCACCGACCGGCTGCACCGCATCATCGGCGTCCTGCGCGAGGACGACGACGAGCCGGTGCCGCTGACCCCGGCGGGCGAGACGCTGGAGCAACTCGTGACCCGTGCCGCCGAGTCGGGCCTTCCCGTGCGCTGGGAGCCCGCCGGACACGACCCGCCCGCGGACCTCGGCGACGTCGCCGAGCGGCTGTTGCACCGCGTGACCCGGGAGGCACTGACCAACGCGGCACGGCACGCGCCGGGCGCCCCCGTGGTCGTGGCGGTCACCGGACACGCCGCGGGCACCGCCGTCACGATCACCAGCGGCCGGGCGACACAGGACGGTTCCCCGCCTTCCGGAGGCGGTACGGGCCTGCTCGGGCTGCGGGCCGCGGTGACCTCGGTCGGCGGGGAGTTCGAGGCCGGCCGTCACGCAGAGGGCTTCCGGGTGCGGGCGTACGTCCCCCGGCAGCGGACCGCCGTCACCCCTCCGCGCCCCGCCCGGTCGCCGTTCACCCAGGTCCGCCGCCGGGTCGCCATCGGCCTCGGCACCGCGTCCGGCGCGGGCATCGTGCTCCTCGGCGCCGCCTTCGGCTGGTACGCGTACGCCGAGACACACTCGGTGCTCGAACCGGCCGTGTACGCGAAACTGCGCCAGGGTGCCCCGAAGGCCGAGGTCGAACGCGTGCTGCCCGAGCGCGATGTGAACGACCCGCCCGCCGACCGGGCTCCCGCTCCGCCCGCGGGGGCGGAGTGCCGCTACTACCGCGCGAGCGGCGAACTGTTCGTCTCCGTGGACCACTTCAGACTGTGCTTCGAGGCCGGGCGGCTGGTCGCCAAGGACGTGGTCCCCGGGGTCGGGATGTCCGGCGAAGGCCGGGAAGAGTACGAGGAGTTCGCACGGTGAGCACAGGAGACCCGAGCAGGGCACCGATCCGGGTGCTGCTGGCCGACGACGAGGCGATGGTACGGGCCGGGGTACGCGCCATCCTGGGCAGTGGTGGAGGGACGGAGGTCGTCGCCGAGGCGGGCGACGGGCGCGAGGCGGTCGAGCTGGCCCGCGTGCACCGCCCTGACGTTGCCCTGCTGGACATCCGCATGCCCCGTCTGGACGGCCTCCGGGCGGCGGAGGAGATCGTGCGGTCCGTTCCCCGCACGGCCGTAGCGATGCTCACCACCTTCTCCGAGGGCGCCTACGTGACGCGCGCCCTGGGTGGTGGCGCCACCGGCTTCCTGCTGAAGTCCGGGGATCCGTACGAACTCGTGGCGGGTGTGCGGGCGGTGGCCGCAGGCGCCGCGTTCCTCTCGCCCAAGGTGGCCCGGTTCGTCATCGACGAGGGCATGAGCGGCGGGCGCCTCACCCGCGAGGCCCGGGCACGCGCGCGGGTGGCGGTCCTGAGCCCCCGCGAGCGCGAGGTGCTCGGCCTGGTCGGCGCAGGCCTGTCCAACCCGGAGATCGCCGCCCGGCTGCACCTGGTCGAGGGCACGGTCAAGGCCTACGTCAGTGCGGTCCTGGACCGGCTGGACGTGCGCAACCGGGTGCAGGCGGCGATCGTGGCGTACGAGGCGGGGCTGGTGGAGCCGTGAACGACTCCGGGGCTCACGGTGGTTCGGCGAAGGACGGACGACCGGTCGGCGGTGCGGGCGCGAACCGCTCCAGGACACGCGCGCCACTCCGCGGCACAGCCCCGCGCGTGCGGAGCGGCTGAGCAGCGCGCGGGCGTCTCGGCCCGGCTGTGCGCCGTGCGTCCCGGCTCACCGGTGCGCGGCCGTCTCGTACGCCGGGGTGAGCGCCGGGCCCGGCCCCAGCACCCACCGCACCGCCGGTGCCGACGAGGTGCGCAGTGCCCCGGTCAGCCGTGCCATCGGTTTGGCGCCCAGCGGTACGGCGACGAGAGCGACGAGTGTGCCGAGCCCGAGGCCCGCCAGGACGTCGTGCGGGTAGTGCACGCCGACGAAGACCCTGGAGAGGGCCATGAGAAGGGCGAGCGGCGCGGTCAGCCACAGCAGCGCACGCCGGACCAGGGCCAGGGCTGCCGCCGACGCGCCCGCGATCGTGGCGTGGTTCGACGGGAAGGACCAGTCGCCGTGCGGTGGGCATTCGGCCAGCGACATGGCCGCACCGGCCACCGCCCGGCACGGACGTTCCTCCGTGACCACGGATTTGAGGACCTCGCTGCACAGGTACGCCGCAGCAGCGGCCAGAGGTGCAAGGACCGCTGTCGCGAACGCGTGGGGGCTGTCGCGGCGGGCCCGCCACCAGCCGGCGGCGAACAGTGCGACGAAGACGAGCAGTCCTGCCTCCGTCCATGTCGTGGCTCCGTGTTGCAGCCACGAGGGGGTGGTCCGGGCGAAGTCGGTGATGTCGCGGTAGAGCGTCGTGTCCTGGAAGGTCATGGTCACGGACGGTAGGTGAATGGCCTGTTCCGTCACACCCAGCGATCGTCAGGCTGTGCACCTGACGAAAGACGGGGGTGAGAACCCGACTTCCGGAATGATGATCAGGAAAAGTTGTCACTTCGCGCGGCGGGTGGGACGGGTTGGCGCGCCGATCTCTCGTAAGGTTTGCGCCGTGGGATCTCTGCGCAATCCGGTCGGTCCGCTCCCCTCCTCCATCTACTGGCGTCGGAGGGTCGTACTGGTGTGTGTGGTCGCCGTGTTGGCGCTGCTCACCACCTGGATCGTGATGATGGGCGGCGGGGGCGGCAAGGACGGCGGCAACGGCGCCAACGGCAAGAATCCCGCGCCCTCGATCACACCCGGGCCGTCGGGTTCGGGTCCTGCCATCAGCCAAGCACCCGGCGGACGCGACGAGTCGGGCGGCGGCGGTTCCGGCGGTTCGTCGTCAGGCTCGGGCGACGGCTCCGGTGACGGCTCGGGGAACGGGTCGGGAGACGGCTCCGGCGACGGTTCCGGCTCCGGTGACGGTTCCGGCACCGGCGGCTCCGAGGGAGCGGGCGGTGAGGGCGGCTCGGGCAGCGGCGCCTCCGCCGGCGGCGCCGGAGCGGGCGACACCCTGCCGTCCGGCTCCACCCTCCCCAACTGCACCGCGGCCGCAGTCAAGTTCAGCCTGCGCAGCCGGCACAACTCCTACGATCCCGAGCAGACGCCCACGTTCCTGCTGACCGCGCGGAACGTCTCCGGCAGCGACTGCAAGATCGATCTCGGGCCGAAGAACACGGTGTTCACCATCGCCCCGGCGAGCAGCGACGACGACTACTGGTCCTCCGGGGACTGCCCCAAGGCCGCCGCGCACCAGCTGTACCGGGTCGCCGCCGGCAGCGACATCACCTACACCGTGAAGTGGGACCGCAAGCCGAGCGCTCCCAAGTGCGCCACGCCTCCCGCCGGCTCGGCCGGGTCGGGCACGTACCTCGTGGAAGCAAAGACCCCGGGCTTCGGGAAGGTGCAGACGTCGTTCGTGCTCTCGGCCGACTAGGTCCCGGCGCCGAGGCCGGGCAGAAGCCGGGGCGCAGGCCGGGGCACAGGCCGGGACAGAAGCCGGCCCAGTAACCGGGACAGAGCCCGGCACAGAGGGTCAGCAGAAGAGACGGTCGCGGAAACGTCCGAGGGCGGTACCCCTTGCCGGGTACCGCCCTCAGCCGTTGCCACAAGGCACCGTGCGCGTCAGGCCTGTGCGACAGGCCCTAGACGTACCGCTCCAGGATCGACGACTCCGCCAGCCGCGACAGGCCCTCGCGGACGCTGCGTGCCCGGGCCTCGCCCACGCCGTCCACCGTCTGCAGGTCGTCGACGCTCGCGGCGAGCAGCTTCTGCAGCCCGCCGAAGTGCTCGACCAGGCGGTCGATGATCGCGCCGGGCAGCCGGGGCACCTTGGCCAGCAGGCGGAACCCGCGCGGGGAGACCGCCGAGTCCAGCGTCTCGGGCGCGCCGGTGTAGCCCAACGCCCGGGCCACCGTCGACATTTCGAGAAGCTCGGCGTGGCTGAGGGCGTCGAGTTCGGCGAGGGCCTCGTCGACCGTGCGGGAGCGCTTGGCCGTGGGCTCGGGGACGTAGTCCCGCACGACCAGCTCACGCTCGGGCTCCACGCCCGCGATCAACTCGTCGAGCTGGAGGGCCAGCAGCCGGCCGTCCGTGCCCAGCTCCACCACGTACTCGGCGATCTCCGTGGCGATGCGGCGGACCATCTCCAGGCGCTGGGCGACCGCCGAGACGTCCCGGACGGTCACCAGGTCCTCGATCTCCAGCGCCGACAGTGTGCCCGCGACCTCGTCGAGGCGGAGCTTGTAGCGCTCCAGGGTCGCTAGGGCCTGGTTGGCGCGGGACAGGATCGCCGCCGAGTCCTCCAGGACGCGGCGCTGGCCGTCGACGTACAGGGCGATCAGCCGCATCGACTGGGAGACGGAGACCACCGGGAAGCCGACCTGCTTGCTGACGCGGTCCGCGGTGCGGTGCCGGGTGCCCGTCTCCTCCGTGGGGATCGTCGGGTCCGGGACCAGCTGCACGCCCGCGCGCAGGATCTTCGACAGATCCGAGGACAGCACGATGCCGCCGTCCAGCTTGCACAGCTCGCGCAGACGGGTCGCGGTGAACTCGACGTCCAGGACGAAACCGCCGCTGCACAGCGCCTCGACCGTCTTGTCGGAGCCGAGCACGATGAGCCCGCCGGTGTTGCCGCGAAGCACCCGCTCCAAGCCGTCACGCAGGGCGGTGCCGGGTGCCACGGCGCTCAGGGAGGCGCGCATCAGGCCATCGGTACCGGCACTCCCGCCGGACTTTCCGGGAGCCGATGCCCGGTCGTTGGCTGCCACTGCACTCCTCCGGTCGCAGGTTCTGGGCGCCCCCGTGTCGCGCGCTCGGTTCGCACGGACGGGCGAGACCAGGGCAAAGTCTACCGGCGACCCTCCTCGTCCTGTGGGGCCTCTCGGCGACGGGAGCGGGGAAGGACCCGCAGGGCGTCCCCTATGTCCGCGACTTCCAGGACCTTCATGCCCGGCGGGACCTTGCCCGGATCGGCCGGTACCAGGGCATGTGTGAAGCCCAGACGGTGCGCTTCGGCCAGTCTGCGCTGCACACCAGTGACGCGTCTCACCTCACCCGCGAGGCCCACTTCCCCGATCGCGACGAGGTTCTTCGGGAGAGGTGTGTCACTCGCGGCGCTCGCCAGGGCGAGGGCGACGGCCAGGTCGGCGGCCGGCTCCGAGAGCCTCACCCCGCCGACCGTCGCGGAGTAGATGTCCCTTTTGCCCAAGGCGCTGATGCGCCCGCGCTGTTCCAGTACCGCGAGCATCATCGAGACGCGGGAGGTCTCCAGGCCCGAGGTGGTGCGGCGCGGGGAGGGGATCTGCGAGTCGACCGTGAGCGCCTGGACCTCGGCGACCAGCGGTCGGCGGCCCTCCAGGGTCACGGTCAGGCAGGTGCCGGGGACCGGTTCGGCCCGGCGGGTCAGGAAGAGGCCGCTCGGGTCGGCGAGGCCCGTGATGCCCTCGTCGTGCAGCTCGAAGCAGCCGACCTCGTCGGTGGTGCCGTAGCGGTTCTTCACGCCGCGCACCAGACGCAGGCGCGCGTGCCGGTCGCCCTCGAAGTGCAGGACGACGTCCACGAGGTGCTCCAGCAGGCGCGGGCCCGCGATCGCGCCGTCCTTGGTGACATGGCCCACCAGCAGCGTGGACATGCCGCGTTCCTTGGAGGCCCGGATGAGGGCGCCCGCGACCTCCCGCACCTGGGCCATGCCACCGGGCGCGCCGTCGATCTCGGGAGAGGCCACCGTCTGCACCGAGTCCATGATCAGCAGCGACGGCTTCACCGCGTCCAAGTGGCCCAGCACCGCGGCCAGATCCGTCTCGGCCGCCAGGTACAGGTGGTCGTCGATGGCGCCGATGCGGTCGGCCCGCAGCCGGACCTGGCTCGCCGACTCCTCGCCCGTGACGTACAGCGTGCGGTGCTCGTCGCTCGCGGACTTGGCCGCGACGTCGAGCAGCAGCGTGGACTTGCCGACCCCCGGCTCGCCCGCGACCAGCACCACCGCGCCGGGCACCAGCCCGCCGCCGAGCACGCGGTCCAGCTCGGGCACGCCGGTGGGGCGGGCGGTGGCCTGCCGTCCGTCCACCTGACCGATGGGCAGGGCGGAGGTGGTGACCCGGCCCGGTGTCGTCGTACGCACCGCGGGCGCGCCGTACTCCTCGACCGTCCCCCAGGCCTGGCACTCGGGGCAGCGGCCGAGCCACTTCGCCGTCTGCCAGCCGCACTCCGTGCAGCGGTAGGACGGGCGGTCCTTGGTGGTCTTCGTACGGGCAGCCATGGACGGAACCGTAGCCGCAGGCACTGACATCGCGGGGACCGGCCGACGGCGGCCTCCTGCGCGCCAGGGGTTCGCCACCCCCCGCCGGCGGCGGAACAACCGGTTCATGTCCCCGATTGAGGGATCGTTTCACCCGTACGGATTAAAAGTGCCCAAGCCGCCGGAAGGTGCCACTCCCGGCCCCCTACGGTCGCCGAATGATGAGCAGTACTCCGGAGATTTCGACCCGCTCGACCGGCGCGCACCGGGCGCACCGGGAAGCGCGCGACCGCGGGGCGGCGCGCACGCTGGCGCAGCGGCCGCCCGCGCGCTACGAGCCGTACCTGGACGGCCTGTTCACCTACTGCCTGTCGGTGCTGTGCGACCACGAGGCGGCGACCACCGCCCTGGGCGACGTCCTCGCACTCGCCGAACGCCGCGGCCGGCAGGCACCCGGGGCACCCGGGGACCGCAGGGCCTGGCTGTACGCGCTGGCCCGCTGGGCGTGCCTGCGCAAGCTGGCCGAGGCCAAGCAGAAACGTCTGAGCAGCCACGCGGCGGGCCGCACCGACCGGCAGCGCGCCGACCGTCCCGCCGCCCCCGCCCCCTCCGAGGAGGTCCAGGAGCAGCGCCGTCGCGAACTGGCCCTGCTGGCCTGGCCGGAGGCCGCCGGCACCACCCCGGAGCAGCGCGAGGCGCTCGAACTGGCCGTGCGCCACCACCTCGCCGCCCACGAGGTCGCCGCCGTCCTCGGCAAGGACCTGGCCGCCGCGCGCGATCTGCTCGCCTCCGCCGCCTGCGAGGTGGAACGCACGCGTGCGGCCCTCGCCGTGGTCGAGACCGGGGCGTGCCCGAGCGTCGCGCACCTCGTCGGCGACGACCGGCTCGTCCTCGGCACGGCCCTGCGCCGCGAACTCGTCCGGCATGTCGACGACTGCCCGCGCTGCCGCCGCACCGCCGAACGCGCCATCCCCGGCCGCTGGCCCGGTACCAGCGTCACGCCCGCCGAACTGCCCGTCCTGCCGGCGCCCCGCGCGGCCGTGCACATCGCCATGGCCCACCACCCGCGCGCGCGGAGCGCCGCTCCCCGCTTCGACCGGCGGGGCTTCCCGATGGATCCCAAGGACCACGCCGCCCGCAGGGACCGCCTTCGCGCGCGTGCCGTCACCACGACCGTCGTCGCCACCGTCGTGGCCGCCCCCGTGCTGGCCCTGTGGGCCGCCTACCGGGGCACCCCCGTCGGCGAGGGCCAGGACGGCCGCTCGGCCTCCGCGCTCGAGGTGGACGACCCGTTCGGCCTGGAAGGGGAGATGGCGGGCGGCGGCTACGAGAACACGGGCAACGCGAGCACGCGCCCCGGTCCCCGCTTCGGCAAGGACGGCAAGGCCGACGTCTCCGTGGAGGTCCTCGGCGTGGCCGGCGCGGGACGGGAGAGCGCCCTGGAGATCACGGCCGACAACAGCGGCGACACCACCCTGATCACCCTGACCGCGAGCGGCCCGGCCCCGGTCCGCTGGTCCGCCTCCACCGGAGCCCCCTGGCTCTACCTCAGCCAGTCCTCGGGAACGCTCCGGCCCGGCGAGTCGTTGACGATCAAGGTGTACGTCGACCACCTGCGCGAGCCCGCCGGCGCCTGGCAGGCGCAGGTGGCGGTGGCACCGGGGGGCGCCGTCGTCCGCATCGAGGGCTATGGCACCGCGCCCACCCCCTCCGGCCCGGACCCCCGCCCCAGCGACCCGGGCGAGCCGGTGCCGACCCACCCCGACCCGACACCCACGACCTCCGCCCCGGACCCCGACCCGACGCCGACCACCCCGCCCCCGTCGACCGACCCGGACCCCACACCCACGCCGACGGACCCGGACCCGACCGATCCCGAGGGCTCGACGCCACCGCCCTCGGACAGCGGCGACCCGGACCCGGTCACGTCATAGCCGGCCCCTCAGGCCGCAGGACCCGCCGGATGCGCGGGATCCGCGGGATGCGGAGCCAGCAGCGGCAGCTGCGAGGCCAGCCGCTCCTCGCACAGCTCGACCAGCCGGTCGTAGCCGGCCTTGCCCATCAGCTCGATCAGTTCGGGCCGGTAGGAGACGTAGACGGGGTCGCCCGCGCCGTGCGCCGAGGTCGCCGACGTGCACCACCAGTGCAGGTCGTGGCCGCCGGGGCCCCAGCCGCGCCGGTCGTACTCACCGATCGACACCTGCAGCACACGCGTGTCGTCGGGCCGGTCGATCCACTCGTACGTCCGGCGCACCGGCAGCTGCCAGCAGACGTCCGGCTTGGTCTCCAGCGGCTCGCGGCCCTCCTTCACGGCGAGGATGTGCAGCGAGCAGCCCATACCGCCCTTGAAGCCGGGCCGGTTCTGGAAGATGCACGAGCCCTGGAAGGGCCGCGTCTGCCGCTCACCGTCCTCGTCCTCGGAGACCCAGCCGCCCCGTGTGCCCTCGGCATGGTGCTGCCAGATGTCCGGCGTGAGCCTGGCCACATGCTCGGCGACGCGCTTCTCGTCGTCCTCGTCGGAGAAGTGGGCACCCAACGTGCAGCACCCGTCATCCGCGCGGCCCGCCTGGATGCCCTGGCAGCCGCTGCCGAAGATGCAGTTCCAGCGAGAGGTCAGCCATGTCAGATCGCAGCGGAACACCTGCTCGTCGTCCGCCGGATCAGGAAACTCCACCCATGCGCGAGCGAAGTCGAGGCCCTTCTCGTCGGAGTCCACGACAGCCGGTGATTTGTCGCGCTTCGCCTTTTTCGTCTTTGGCACGAGTCCAGGGTACGGGCCCCGCCACCGGCCTTGTACCCCCGCCGAGGACGGCGGAGGGCCCACAGGGCGCTAGCGTTCCGTACATGAGACTCGGTGTCCTCGACGTGGGATCGAACACGGTGCATCTGCTCGTGGTGGACGCGCACCCCGGCGCGTGCCCGTTGCCCGCGCACTCGCACAAGGCGGAACTGCGCCTCGCCCAGCTCCTCGACGACGACGGCGCGATCGGCCCGCACGGTGTCGACCGGCTGGTCTCGGTCATCAAGGAGGCGCTCCAGGCCGCCGAGGACAAGGGTGTCGAGGAGGTCCTCCCGTTCGCGACCTCCGCCGTGCGGGAGGCCCGCAACGCCGACGACGTCCTCGAGCGCGTGCGCACCGAGACCGGCGTCGAGCTCCAGGTCCTCACCGGATCCGAGGAGGCCCGGCTGACGTTCCTCGCCGCCCGCCGCTGGTTCGGCTGGTCGGCCGGGAAGCTGCTGGTCCTGGACATCGGCGGCGGTTCCCTGGAGGTGGCCTACGGCATCGACGAGGAGCCCGACGCGGCCGCCTCGCTGCCGCTGGGCGCCGGCCGCCTCACCGCCGGCTGGCTGCCCGGTGACCCGCCGGACCCGGAGGACGTGCGCGCCCTGCGCCGCCACGTCCGCACCGAGATCGCCCGCACGGTCGGCGAGTTCAGCCGCTTCGGCACGCCCGACCACGTCGTCGCCACGTCCAAGACCTTCAAGCAGCTGGCCCGCATCGCCGGCGCGGCCCGCTCCGCGGAGGGCCTGTACGTCCAGCGCGAGCTCAAGCGGGAGTCCCTGGAGGGCTGGGTTCCGCGACTGGCCGCCATGACCGAGCGGGAGCGCGCGGAGCTGCCGGGCGTCTCGGAGGGCAGGGCCGGCCAGCTCCTGGCGGGCGCCCTGGTCGCCGAGGCCACGCTGGACCTCTTCGGCGTGGAGCGCGTGGAGATATGCCCCTGGGCGCTGCGCGAAGGCGTGATCCTGCGTCGCCTGGATCACATGGAGTCCGAGTAGGACAGGTGTCAGGGGGCCGAACGCTATGGCAAACACCACAACGGCCAGGAGGACCCCCACCCCACCCCGACCACACCCCGTAATCTGTCCTGCATGGCAGACCCAGCCGTGAAGATCCCGGACGCGAAGGTCGCCCTGTCGACGGCCTCGGTCTACCCGGAGTCGACGGCCACGGCCTTCGAGATCGCCGCGCGCCTCGGCTACGACGGGGTCGAGGTCATGGTCTGGACCGACCCGGTCAGCCAGGACATCGAGGCCCTGCGCCGGCTCAGCGACTACCACCAGATCCCCATCCTGGCCGTGCACGCCCCCTGCCTGCTCATCACGCAGCGGGTCTGGTCCACCGACCCGTGGACCAAGCTGCAGCGGGCCCGCGCGGCGGCCGAGAAGCTCGACGCGAGCACGGTCGTCGTCCATCCCCCGTTCCGCTGGCAGCGCCAGTACGCCCGGGACTTCGTCGCCGGCATCTGGCGCATGGCGAACGAGACGGACGTACGGTTCGCCGTCGAGAACATGTACCCCTGGCGCTACCGCGACCGCGAGATGCTCGCGTACGCCCCCGACTGGGACGTCACCAAGGACGACTACCGGCACTTCACGATCGACCTCAGCCACACCGCGACGGCCCGCTCCGACGCCCTCGACATGGTCGACCGCATGGGGGACCGCCTCGGCCACGTGCACCTCGCCGACGGGCGGGGCTCGGCCAAGGACGAGCACCTGGTGCCCGGCCGCGGCACCCAGCCCTGCGCCGAGGTGCTGGAGCGCCTCGCCCTGACCGGCTTCGACGGGCACGTCGTCATCGAGGTCAACACCCGCCGCGCGATGTCGAGCGCCGAGCGCGAGGCCGACCTGGCGGAGGCCCTGGCCTTCACCCGCCTGCACCTGGCCTCGTTGGTGAAGGTGCCACGGCGATGACCGGCACGCCCCGGGCCGGCCGCGCGTCGGGTGCGTCCCCGGCCGACGGCGTGTCCGGTGCGTCCCCGGCCGACGGCGTGTCCGGTGCGTCCCCGGCCGACGGCGCGTCCGGCACCACCGCCCGCCGCCGCGGCCGCCCCCCGCGCACGGAGTCGGCGGACACCCGCGACCGCATCCTGACCGCCGCCCGCGACGAGTTCTCCGAGCGCGGCTACGAAAAGACGTCCGTGCGCGGCATCGCCAAGTCCGCCGGGGTCGACTCGGCGCTCGTGCACCACTACTTCGGGACCAAGGAGCAGGTCTTCGAGGCGGCGATCACCCAGTCCTTCGGACCGGCCCTGCAAGCGCCCAAGGCCATCGAGGAGGGCCCGCTCGACGGCGTGGGGGAGCGCCTGGCCCGCTTCTTCTTCGGCGTCTGGGAGAACCCGGCGACCCGCGCGCCGCTGCTCGCCGTCGTCCGTTCCGCCCTCACCAACGACACCGCGGCCGCCGTCTTCCGGCGGATCATCGCCACCCAGGTGCTGCGCCGCATCGCCGTGCGGCTGGAGCTGCCGGACGCCGAGCTGCGGGCCGAGCTGGCCGCCGCCCAGCTCGTGGGCACCGCGATCCTGCGGTACGTGCTCAGGATCGAGCCCTTGGCCTCGGCGGACCCGGAGCAGGTCATCGCGCGACTGGCCCCCGTCGTGCAGGGACATCTGACCGATCCGTGAGGCCTGCGGGACCGTCACGGGTGCCGTCGTCCGAGACGGGCGTCCCGCATTTCGGACGCTCCGTCCCGCCCACTGGATGACGGGCGTACGCTCGGTAGCAGTCAGAAATCTCCGAACTCTCTGACGCCGTCTCTGAAGGAGCGAGCGACGATGCCCGAGCTGAGGTCCCGCACAGTCACCCACGGCCGCAACATGGCGGGCGCCCGCGCCCTTATGCGCGCCTCCGGTGTACCGGGCGGGGACATCGGCCGCAAGCCGATCATCGCGGTCGCCAACAGCTTCACCGAGTTCGTGCCGGGGCACACGCACCTCGCGCCGGTCGGCCGGATCGTCAGTGAGGCGGTCGTCGCCGCCGGCGGCATCCCGCGCGAGTTCAACACCATCGCCGTCGACGACGGCATCGCCATGGGCCACGGCGGCATGCTCTACTCCCTGCCCTCCCGCGACCTCATCGCGGACAGCGTGGAGTACATGGTCGAGGCGCACTGCGCCGACGCCCTGATCTGCATCTCCAACTGCGACAAGATCACCCCGGGCATGCTCAACGCCGCCCTGCGGCTGAACATCCCGACGGTCTTCGTCTCCGGCGGCCCCATGGAGTCCGGCCGCGCCACACTGGTCGACGGCACGGTCCGCACCCTGGACCTGGTCGACGCGATCTCCGACGCCGTGAACGACAAGATCTCGGACGAGGACATCCTCCGCATCGAGGAGAACGCCTGTCCGACCTGCGGTTCCTGTTCCGGCATGTTCACCGCCAACTCGATGAACTGCCTGACCGAGGCCATCGGCCTGTCCCTGCCGGGCAACGGCTCGGTCCTCGCCACCCACACGGCCCGCAAGCAGCTGTACGTCGACGCGGCCAACACGGTCATGGACATCACCCGCCGCTACTACGAGCAGGACGACGCGACGGTCCTGCCCCGCAGCGTGGCGTCCTTCGCGGCCTTCGAGAACGCCATGGCCCTCGACATCGCCATGGGCGGCTCCACCAACACGATCCTGCACCTGCTGGCCGCCGCCCAGGAGGCCGGTGTCCCCTTCGGCCTCGACGAGATCAACGAGGTCTCCCGCCGCGTGCCGTGCCTGGCCAAGGTCGCCCCGAACGTGGCCAAGGACCGCACGTACTACATGGAGGACGTGCACCGCGCCGGCGGCATCCCCGCCCTGCTCGGCGAGCTGCACCGCGCGGGCCTGCTCAACGAGGACGTCCACTCCGTGCACAGCCCCTCCCTCGCCGACTGGCTGAAGACCTGGGACGTGCGCGGCGGCTCCCCCTCCGCGAAGGCGGTCGAGCTGTGGCACGCGGCCCCCGGCTGCGTCCGCTCCGCCGAGGCCTTCTCCCAGTCCGAGCGCTGGGAGGCGCTGGACGAGGACGCCGAGGGCGGCTGCATCCGCTCCGCCGAACACGCCTACTCCAAGGACGGCGGCCTCGCGGTCCTCAAGGGCAACCTGGCCGTGGACGGCTGTGTGGTGAAGACGGCCGGCGTCGACGAGTCCATCTGGACCTTCGAGGGCCCGGCGGTCGTCTGCGAGTCGCAGGAGGAGGCCGTCCAGAAGATCCTCACCCAGCAGGTCAAGGACGGCGACGTCGTCGTCATCCGCTACGAGGGCCCCAAGGGCGGCCCCGGCATGCAGGAGATGCTCTACCCGACCTCGTACCTCAAGGGCCGCGGCCTCGGGAAGTCCTGCGCGCTGGTCACGGACGGCCGCTTCTCCGGCGGCACCTCCGGCCTGTCCATCGGCCACGCCTCGCCCGAGGCGGCCGCGGGCGGCACCATCGCCCTGGTCGAGGACGGCGACCGGATCCGCATCGACATCCCGAACCGCTCCATCGAGCTGCTGGTGGACGACGCCGAACTGGCCCGCCGCGAGCAGGCGCTGAACGGCGTGTACGCCCCGAAGAACCGCGAGCGCAAGGTCTCGGCGGCGCTGCGCGCCTACGCGGCGATGGCGACCAGCGCCGACAAGGGCGCCGTGCGGGACGTGTCCAAGCTGGGCTGAGCCCGCACCACACACACGCCGAGGGCCGCCTCCCCGACCCGGGGGGCGGCCCTCGCCGTACGCGCTCACCAGGCCGCCGGATCCCGCCCGTTGACGGCGAACACGCTCCCGTCCGGCGCACTGCCGTAGACCCGGTCGCCCACGACCACGGGCTCGGGCAGCTCGGCCACGAACCGGTCCGACCGGTCGCCCAGCCGGGCGGACGTCTGCCCGACCAGCTTCCCGCGCCTCGCGTCGACGGCGAGCAGCCGTCCGTCCGATGCCGTCACGTACACGTACCGGTCACCGGCGACCGGCGCGGACCCCCGCATCGTGCCCGTCTCCAGACCCCACAGACGCTCACGCGCATCGAGGTCTACGGCCACCATGGAACCCCCGGTCCCCAGGAGGTAGGCCGCATTCCCGCGCACGGTGCCATGGGCCTGCTGGAGGGGGACCGTGAGGGGCACCCGCCGGGTCTCACCCGTCCCCGGGGTGTAGCGGACCACGGCCCGCACATCGCCGTGCACCGCGTCGAGGGACAGCAGGAACACCGATCCGTTCGTCGCGCCGAAGGGCTTCAACGTCCCGTCGAGTCGGGCATCCGACCGCACGTCGCCCGTCTCCGGATCGACGGCGGTGACCCGGGTGCTCCTCCCGTCCTCCGACACGGTGGAGAGGTACGCCAGCGGGTCGCCGGTGAAGGCGGCGACGTACGGCATCTCATGACCCGGCATCCGGTGGCTCCACCGCTGATCACCGGAGGCGCCGTCCACACAGGTGACCTTCCCGTCGGAGCCCGTGACCAGGAGCATGCCGCCGGCGTACACCGCACTACCGGTCCCCGGTGCGTCCCGCTGCCAGCGCACCTCGCCCGAGACCGGATCGAGCGCCTCCAGGCGACCCCCAGGATCCATCGAGGGCTGCACGAGTCCTCCCGCCAGCACCGGCGGCTCCTTCCGGGGCCCGCCGCCGACGGGGTACCGCCACAGCAGATGCCCGTCGGACGGATCGAGGGCGAAGACCAGTCCGGACCTGGCGCAGAGCAGCCTTCCCGCCCCGTGGGAGCACAGGGGGGCGCCGTCCCCGGCCGCCGGTGTCGTCCGCCACCCGCTGAACGCTGCGGACGTGGTCCGCGGGGAGGCGTGCCGGGGTGAACCGCTGTCGCCGTCGAGCAACGGGAGCGAGACCAGGGCACCGACGACGGCCAGGCCGAACACCCCGGCTCCCAGGGCCGCCCGCCTGCCGAGCCACCGCTTCCTGCCACGACCGGCTTCCGCTGCAGGACGGGCTTCCACCGCAGCGGCAGGTCTTCCGGCGGGCGGCCCCGATCCTTCGGTGTCCCAGGTCCGCTCAGCCGGTATGAACGTCTGTGTGTCGTACGAGGCGGCCACCGACCGCAGTTCCCGCATCAACTCGTCCGGGGTCGGCCGCTCCTCCGGCTCCTTGGCGAGACACCGCCGTACCAGCGGCGCCACCTCGTCCGGTACACCGGTCAGATCGGGCTCGTCGTGCACCACCTGGTAGGCGACGATGTACGGGCTGTCGGAGTCGAACGGCCCCTGCCCTGTGGCCGCGTGCACCATCACCGACCCGAGCGCGAAGATGTCGGCGGCCGGACCGACCTCGCGCGGGCGCCGGAACTGCTCGGGCGCCATGAAGGGCGGCGTGCCGATCAACCTGCCGGTCTCGGTGCGCAGTTCGCTGTCCACCGGCCGGGAGATGCCGAAGTCGATGACTTTCGGTCCGTCGTCGGCGAGCAGGACATTGCTCGGTTTCAGATCCCGGTGGACGACCCCGGCACGATGGATGTCACGCAGCGCCTCGGCCAGCCCCGCCATCAGGCGCCGCAGTTGAGCCGGCTCCATGGGGCCGTTCCGCTTCACATGGTCGGACAAGGTCGGGCCGGCGATGTACTGCGTGGCCATCCAAGGCCGTGCACCGTCCGGGTCGGCGTCGACGACGGGCGCGGTGAAGGCGCCGCTCACCCTGCGCGCGGCCGCCACCTCTTGCCGGAAACGCCCTCTGAAATCAGGGTCTTTGGCGAACTGGGCGTGCACGACCTTCACTGCGAGCTTCATCCCGGACGTGCTCCAAGCCAGATGCACGACACCCATCCCGCCCGATCCCAGACGGGACTCCAGACGGTAGTGACCGGCGTGTTCGGGAAGTTCCGCTTCCGCGCCCGCTCCGGCATTCCGCTGCGGCGCCATGGAACCACCCCCGTGCTGTTCGTCCGCGCGCGCGACGCACGGAGCCTAGTCGAAGACTCGTACGGGACAGAGGCGGCTTGCTAGCCTCCACGCACGAGTTGCGCACATGTGTTTCATCGTGTGACTCGAGGGAATCAACGGCACCTTATGGCGGCCATGGCGGCCATGGGGTTCAACGGGGGAGCAAAAACCATGTCTGTCGACCATGTCGAGGCACTCGAGGGCGCAGGCGAGGGCGAGACCGTCACCACGGCGGCGTCGGCCCTGCGCTCGTACGCCGTCGCACCCGGCGTCCGCCTGAACGTCCGCAGCGGCCCCGGCACCGGCTACGGCATCGTCCGCGTCCTGCCCGAGGGAGCCAGGGTCACCATCTTCTGCCAGCGGCCCGGCTCCACGGTGTCGGGCCCCTACGGCACCTCGAACCTCTGGGACAACATCGACGACGGCGAGTACGTCGCGGACGCCTACGTGAACACCGGCAGCGACGGCTATGTCCGCCCGCGCTGCGCCTGAACCCACCACCACTACGCCAGGACCACCCATGCCCTCCTTGAAACGCAGATCCATGATGCTCGCCGGGCTCACCGGAGCGCTCCTCATGGTCGGCGCGGCCACCGCGGAGGCGGCTGTGCGTTAATACCCGGTCGCACCCGGCGTCAGCCTCGCCGTCCGCAGCGGGCCCGGCACCTCGTACGGGATCATCCGCTACCTCCCCGTCGGCGCCCAGGTGCCGATCTACTGCCAGACCCCCGGGACCACCGTCACCGGCACGTACGGCACGTCGAACATCTGGGACAACATCAGCAACGGTGAGTTCGTCGCGGACGCGTACGTGAAGACGGGCAGCGACGGTTACGTCGCCTCCCGCTGCGGCTAGCCCGCCCCCAGCCCGCGGCCCGGCAAGGGTCATAATCGACCCGTGAGTGCAGAAGACAGCACCCCTGCCGCCGCCGCGGGCTCCACGGCCGGGGCCCCCGGCCCCCGGCCCGAGCCCCTGCGCTTCTTCGGCACGACCTGGCTGAACCACGACCACGGCTACGCGCCCCGCCGGATCGCCGTCGCCGTGGGCTCCCTCGCTGCCGCGGCCGTCTCGTGCCTCGTCCTCCGCCTCGCCTACCAGGGCCTCCAGATCGCCGCGATCGGCGGCTTCGTCACGGTGCTCATGGTCGCGATGTTCGCCCTCTGCAGCGCGATGGCCTTCCGCCAGACCTGGGCCGGCTTCATCAGCCGCCCCGACCCCGAACGCCAGGCGTCCCTGCGTGGCCTCCTGGCCGTCGGCTTCGTCGGCTCCCTCCTCGCCTACTTCCTGCGCTCCCTCACCGAGGCACCCGGCGAGAAGCTCCACCGCGAGGAGTACGAGGAGGCCCGCAAGCAGTACGAGAGGCGCACGTCGCGCCGCTCGGGCAACCCGAAGAACCGCCGCCGCGCGTAGCCGCCACCAGCGGGGCCCTGCCGCCAACAGCGGGGGCCCTGCCGCCTACCGCTCCGCCACGATGCGCTCGACCGCCGCCGCCACCAGTTCTTCGCGCTCCGCCTCGGTGAAGACGTCCGGCAGGGTGAGCTGCTCGACGATCAGCCAGTTCAGCGTCAGCATGAGCAGCTTGACGGCCAGGGCGTCGCCGGGCAGGCCGGAGGCCTCGTGGTACGCGACGTTGGCGTCGACGTCCGCGCGAACCCGCTCGGTGAGGACCTTGCGCAGCTCGGGACGGCGTGTGGCCTCGAGGCGCAGCTCGAGCAGGGCGAGGTAGCCGGTGCGGAACGCGGCGACGCGGCCGACGAGCTCCCGCATCAGCACCACGTAGGTCTCCCGGTCGCGGTCGGCGTCCCGCTGCCGGGCGATCGTCGCGTCGTCGGGCTGGAGCCGCTCGTAGACCCGGGCGCCGGCCTGGGTGAGGAGGTCGTCCCGGTTGGCGAAGTAGTTGGACGCGGTCCCCGCCGGTACGGCGGCCTCGGCGTCCACCGCCCGGAACGTCAGACCCCGCGCACCCTCCCTGGCCAGTACTTCGATCGCCGCGTCGACGAGAGCGGCACGCCGCTGGTCGTTCCGTCGCACCATTGACACCACTCCAGTTGTAGTACTACTTTCACACCACTTCAAGGAGAGTACTACGTATGGAGTTACAAGAGATGCGAAAGCTCGTGTACTACATCGCCGTCACGCTCGACGGCCGAATCGCCGGCCCCCACGGCGAGTACGGCTTCTTCCCCTCCGGCGACGAACGGCAGAGCGCCGCCTACGGCGCCTGGGTCAACACCCTGTACCCCGAGACGGTCCCGACCGCCTACCGCGCCGCCGCCGGCCTCGCCGACACCCCCAACCGGTACTTCGACACCGTCGTCATGGGCCTCGGCACCTACCGCGCCCCCTTCGAACAGGGGATCACCAGTCCTTACGCGCACCTGCGCCAGTACGTGGTGTCCAGCACGCTCCGGCCCGACGCCGACCCCGCCGTCACCGTCGTCCCGGGCGACCCCCTCGGTCTGGTCCGCGCCCTGAAGAAGGATGAGGACACCGGCCTGAACGTATGGCTCTGCGGCGGCGGCAAGCTCGCCGGCGCCCTCCTGCCCGAGATCGACGAACTGATCGTCAAGCACTACCCGGTGGTCGCCGGCGCAGGAGTACCGGCGTTCGACGGCGCCTTCGACCCCACTGTCTTCGATGTCGCCGAGCGCACCGCCTTCCCCGGCGGCGTCACCCTCACCCGCCTCACCCGCCGCTAGGGCATTCCCCGAGCCCTCGACTCCCGAACAGCCCGACCGCCCACCCCACTTCGGCATCTGCTCGGGCAACTGAGCCTCGCGGAAAGGGGTCCACCCCGGCCCCCCGCCGATCTCACCGAAATCTCACCGCACTCCACCCCGCCCCCGGCCACCATGGCCGTATGACCACATCGCCCTCCGCCCACCACCCCACCGGGACCGACCCGACCCCCGACCCCCCTGCCGGCACCGCCGAGCCCGCCCGATCCGCCCGGGCCCACTCCTTCAACGCCGCCGCAGCCCAGTACGCGGCCAACCGCCCCTCCTACCCCCCGGCCCTCTTCGACGCGATAGAAGACCTGACCGGCCGCCCCCTCACCGGCACCCGCGTCGCGGACGTCGGCGCCGGGACCGGCATCGCCACCGCCCTCCTGCACGCGAGGGGCGCGCACGTCATCGCCGTGGAACCCGGTGACGGCATGGCGGCCCAGTTCCGCCGCACCCTCCCGGGCATCCCGATCATCCGCGGCACCGGCGACGACCTCCCCCTCACCGACGACTCCGTCGACCTCCTCACCTACGCGCAGGCCTGGCACTGGACCGACCCCGCCCGAGCCGTCCCGGAAGCCCTGCGGGTCCTGCGCCCCGGCGGCGCCCTCGCCCTGTGGTGGAACACCGATGCCCTGGACGTCCCCTGGATCGCCGAGGCCGCCGCCCGCACCGAGCGCCACTTCCGCATCGACGTCTCCGCCGAGAAGCGCAACGTCAACGCCCGCGCCGCCGATCCCACCGGCCTCCTCGACTTCACCCGCCGGACGGTCCGCTGGAGCCGCCGGGTCCCGGTCGACACGCACCTCGCCAACATCGGCAGCCACTCGGTCTTCCTCACGCACGACCCGGAACGCACCGCATCCTTCCTGGCCGCGGAACGCGAGCACCTCCTCCGCGCCTTCCCGGACGGAGCCGTGGAGGAGGTCTACGAGGTCGTCCTCCTCCTCGCCGAGACCCCGGCCTGACGCACACCCGCCCCAAGGCGGCCACGCACCCGCCTTCAGACCCCCCGGCCGCTTGACGCGACCGACACCCGGGAGCATTATTCATCGCATGATGAATAATGCTCCCGGAGGCTCACCACGCCCGGGCCCCGCCCCCACCCCCGACCGTCCGCCGACCCCGGACACCCCAGCCGTCCACGCCGAGAACCTCACCGTCGTCCGCGGCCCCCGCACGGTCCTGCGCCATCTCGGCTTCACCGTCCCCCGCGGCCAGATCACCGGCCTCCTCGGCCCCTCCGGCTGCGGCAAATCGACCCTCATGCGCGCCGTCGTCGGCACCCAGGCCAAGGTCACCGGCACCCTCGACGTCCTCGGCCACCCCGCCGGCCACCCCACCCTGCGCACCCGCATCGGCTACGTCACCCAGGCCCCCTCGGTCTACGACGACCTGACCGTCCGCCAGAACCTGGACTACTTCGCCGCGATCCTGAACCCCGGCCGGGCCGCCGCCGACCGCCGCGCCGAAGACGTCACCCGGGCGACAGCCGACGTCGACCTCACCACCCACGCCGACTCCCTCGCCGGCAACCTCTCCGGCGGCCAGCGCAACCGCGTCTCCCTCGCCGTCGCCCTCCTCGGCGCCCCCGACCTGCTCGTCCTCGACGAACCGACCGTCGGCCTCGACCCGGTCCTGCGCCGCGACCTGTGGAACCTCTTCGACGACATCGCGACCCGCCGCGGCGCCACCCTCCTGGTCTCCTCCCACGTCATGGACGAGGCCGAACGCTGCCACCGCCTCCTCCTCATGCGCGACGGCGAACTCCTGGCCGACGACACCCCCGACGCCCTGCGCGCCCGCACCGGCACCGACACGGTCGAGGACGCCTTCCTCCACCTGGTCGACGAGGCAAAGGCAGCAACCCGCACGAAGGAGACGACCCGATGACCACCACCCCGCCCAGGGCTCTGAACGCCTCCCGCACCACCGCCACCGCGGCCAGGGTCCTGCGCCAGCTCACCCACGACCCCCGCACCATCGCGCTGCTGGTCCTCATCCCCTGCGTGATGCTGCTCCTGCTGCGTTATGTCTTCGACGGCAGCCCCCGCACCTTCGACGGCATCGGCGCGTCCCTCCTCGGGATCTTCCCGCTCATCACGATGTTCCTGGTGACGTCCATCGCCACCCTGCGCGAACGCACCTCCGGCACCCTGGAACGCCTCCTCGCCATGCCCCTCGGCAAGGGCGACCTCATCGCCGGCTACGCCCTCGCCTTCGGCACCCTCGCGATCATCCAGTCCGCCCTGGCCACCGGCCTCGCCGTCTGGTTCCTCGGCCTCGACGTCACCGGCAGCCCCTGGCTCCTCCTCCTGGTGGCCCTCCTCGACGCCCTCCTCGGCACGGCCCTCGGCCTCTTCGTCTCGGCCTTCGCGGCCTCGGAGTTCCAGGCGGTCCAGTTCATGCCGGCGGTGATCTTCCCGCAGCTCCTGCTGTGCGGGCTGTTCACCCCGCGCGACAACATGCACCCGGTCCTGGAGGCCATCTCCGACGTCCTGCCCATGTCCTACGCCGTCGACGGCATGAACGAGGTCCTGCGCCACACCGACATGACCGCCACCTTCGTCCGGGACGCCCTGATCGTCGCGGGCTGCGCCCTCCTGGTCCTCACCCTGGGCGCCGCGACCCTGAGGCGCCGGACGGCGTAGCCGGCCCGGCGCGACATCCCGCCCAGCGGACACCCGAGCCGTCCCCCACTCCCCGGTGCGAGGATGGACCCCGGACGACGCACCCTTCGGAGGCATCCCGCGCCATGACCCAGAAAGTCGCAGTCCTCGGCACCGGCAAGATCGGCGAAGCCCTGCTCAGCGGAATGATCCGCGCCGGCTGGTCCCCGTCCGACCTCCTGGTCACCGCCCGCCGCCAGGAACGAGCGGAAGAACTCCGCACCCGCTACGGCGTCACCCCGGTCACCAACGCCGAAGCCGCCAAGACCGCCGACACCCTGATCCTCACGGTCAAACCGCAGGACATGGGCACCCTCCTCGACGAGCTCGCCCCGCACGTCCCCGCCGACCGCCTGGTCATCAGCGGCGCCGCCGGCATCCCCACGGCCTACTTCGAGGAGCGCCTGGCCCCCGACACCCCCGTCGTCCGCGTCATGACGAACACCCCCGCCCTCGTCGACGAGGCCATGTCCGTCATCTCCGCCGGCACGCACGCCACCGCCGACCACCTCGCCCACACCGAGGAGATCTTCGGCGCCGTCGGCAAGACGCTCCGCGTCCCCGAGTCCCAGCAGGACGCCTGCACCGCCCTCTCCGGCTCCGGCCCGGCGTACTTCTTCTACCTGGTCGAAGCCATGACCGACGCCGGCATCCTCCTCGGCCTGCCCCGCGACAAGGCCCACGACCTCATCGTCCAGTCCGCCATCGGCGCCGCGACGATGCTCCGCGACAGCGGCGAACACCCGGTCAAGCTGCGCGAGAACGTCACGTCCCCCGCCGGCACGACGATCAACGCCATCCGCGAACTGGAGAACCACGGCGTACGGGCCGCCCTCATCGCCGCCCTCGAAGCCGCCCGCGACCGCAGCCGCGCCCTGGCCTCCGGCAACAACAGCTGACACCGGGGGCGGGCCCACACCCCGCCCCCGCACCGACGTCACCTCACACGGCCACCACGGCCCCGGCCGCCTCCGGCACGGCCGGCAGCAGCCCGATCGCGCGGTACGCGGCATCCACCGTCGGCCGGGCCATCCCCCGGGCTCGCTCCGCCCCCTCCCGCAGCACCGCTTCCACATACGCGGGATCCGCGCACAACCCCTTGTGCCTCTCCCGAAGCGGCCGGAGCACCTCGACCACGGCCTCGGCGGTGTCCTTCTTCAGATCCCCGTACGACGTGTACGCCCCGGCCAGCTCCTCGGGACCCCCACCGGTGCACGCGGCGAGGATCTCCAGCAGGTTCGCGAGCCCCGGCCGGCCCTCCCGGTCGTAGACGACCTCCCGCGCGCTGTCGGTCACCGCCCGCATGACCTTCTTCCGCACCACGTCCGGCTCGTCGAGCAGATAGACGATCCCCGGCCCGACGTCGTCGCTCTTGCCCATCTTCGACTCCGGGTCCTGCAGGTTCATCACCCGCGCCGCCACCTCCGGCCGCGTGGCCCGCGGCACCACGAACGTGTGCCCGTACCGCTGGTTGAACCGCACGGCGATGTCCCGCGCCAGCTCCACATGCTGCCGCTGATCGTCCCCGACCGGCACCGCGTCGGCCCCGTAGGCCAGGATGTCCGCCGCCATCAGCACGGGATACGTCAGCAGCGACAGCCGCACACTCCCGCCCCGACGCCGTTCCCGCGCGGCCTTCTCCTTGTACTGGATCATCCGCCGCATCTCACCGTCGGTGGCCACGCACTCCAGCACGTACGACAGCCGGGCGTGCTCGTCCACATGGCTCTGCACGAACACCGTGCACAGCTCCGGATCCAGCCCGGCCGCCAGCAGCAGCGTCGCCGACTGCCGGCTCAGCCTGCGTACCCGAGCTGGATCGTGGTCCACGGTCAGTGCGTGCAGATCGACGACACAGAACAACGCCTCCGCCTCGTGCTGGTCCACGGCAGCCCACCGCCGCATGGCCCCCAGATAGTTCCCCAGCGTCAGATGCCCCGTCGGCTTGACCCCGCTGAAGACCCGCGTCATCTCTCCTCCACCTTCCGGTCGGGACCGCCGCCCCGGGCGGCCGCCCCTCCGTGGTTCCGGGAGGGAGAAACGAAAACGGCCGCCGAAGCGGCGGCCGTTGAGTGCGTACGTGAGCGCGGCCGCCGTCAGGCGGCCCACCACAGCTGGGTGCACGTACGCGTCGTCATGCACCTCAGGCTACGCCCCGAGAGCGCCGCCCGCCCCTGAGTTGACACGCCCTACCCCCATCCGTAGTGTTCTCCGAGTTGCCCGACGTGAGCGCCGACTCCGGTCGGTCCCCGGGCGGCCAATCCGCAGGTACTCACCACGTATTCGACGCGCAGTACTTCTGTCGTCGCTTCATTGGCGTGTGTATTTACGGATTGAGGAATCCCCGTTCGAAAGGACGCGGCCCCCGATTGGCTCGGGAGCCGGGGAATCCGCTAAAGTCTCACTCGTCGGAACGGCCCAACGGCCGCAAAGACAAACCCCGCTGACCGGGGATCAGGCCCGAAAGGATCTGATAGAGTCGGAACCGCCGGAAAGGGAAACGCGAAAGCGAGAACCTGGAAAGC